>CAYXAA010000003.1:0-214325 GCA_964462985.1 uncultured Hyphomicrobiales bacterium
CGGTCGAGTACTTCGTCTCCTACTACGACTACTACCAGCCGGAAGCCTACGTTCCGCGCAGCGACACCTACATCGAGAAGGAAAGCTCGATCAACGAGCAGATCGACCGCATGCGCCATGCGGCGACCCGCGCGCTGCTGGAGCGCGACGACGTCATCATCGTCGCCTCCGTGTCCTGCATCTACGGCATCGGTTCCGTCGAGACCTACACCGCCATGACCTTCTCGCTCGAGGTCGGCGAGCGAATCGACCAGCGCCAGCTTCTCGCCGACCTCGTCGCGCTGCAGTACAAGCGCAATGATGCCGCGTTCCAGCGCGGCAGTTTCCGCGTCCGCGGCGACACGGTCGAGATCTTCCCGGCGCACTACGAGGACCGAGCCTGGCGCGTCTCGCTGTTCGGCGACGAGATCGAGGCGATCACCGAGTTCGACCCGCTGACGGGGCAGAAGACCGACGAGATGAAGTCGGTCAAGGTCTACGCCAACTCGCACTACGTCACGCCGAAGCCGACGCTCGCCCAGGCGATCAAGTCGATCAAGGAAGAGCTGCGCCAGCGCCTCGACGAGCTCAACGCCCACGGCCGCCTGCTCGAGGCGCAGCGCCTGGAGCAGCGCACCCGCTTCGACCTCGAGATGCTGGAGGCAACCGGCTCCTGCGCCGGCATCGAGAACTATTCGCGCTACCTCACCGGGCGCGCCCCTGGCGAGCCGCCGCCGACCCTGTTCGAGTACCTGCCCGACAACGCCATCGTCTTCGCCGACGAGAGCCACGTCTCGATCCCGCAGATCGGCGCCATGTACCGCGGCGACTTCCGCCGCAAGGCGACGCTGGCCGAATACGGCTTCCGCCTGCCGTCCTGCATGGACAACCGCCCGCTGCGCTTCGAGGAATGGGATGCGATGCGGCCGCAGACCATCTGCGTCTCGGCGACGCCCGGCTCCTGGGAGATGGAGCAGTCCGGCGGCGTCTTCGCCGAGCAGGTGATCCGCCCCACCGGCCTGATCGACCCGCCGGTCGACGTCCGCCCGGCCAAGACCCAGGTCGACGACCTGCTCGGCGAGGTCCGCGCCGTCGCGGCGAAAGGCTACCGCAGCCTCGTCACCGTGCTGACCAAGCGCATGGCCGAGGACCTCACCGAATACCTGCACGAGCACGGCGTGCGCGTGCGCTACATGCACTCCGACATCGACACGCTGGAGCGCATCGAGATCATCCGCGACCTGCGCCTCGGCGCCTTCGACGTCCTGGTCGGAATCAACCTCTTGCGCGAGGGGCTCGACATTCCCGAATGCGCCCTGGTCGCCATCCTCGACGCTGACAAGGAGGGTTTCCTCCGCTCCGAGACCTCGCTGATCCAGACCATCGGCCGCGCGGCGCGCAATGTCGACGGCAAGGTGATCCTCTACGCCGACCACATCACCGGCTCGATGGAGCGCGCCATCGCCGAGACCAACCGCCGCCGCGAGAAGCAGATGGCCTACAACGCCGAGCACGGCATCACCCCGGAATCGGTGCGCCGCTCGATCGGCGACATTCTGCAGTCGGTCTACGAGCAGGACCACGTCACCGTCGACACCGGCTTCGCCGAGGCGCCGCTGATCGGCCACAACCTCACCGCCCATATCGAGGACCTGGAAAAACAGATGCGCGCGGCCGCCGCCGACCTCGACTTCGAGACCGCCGCGCGCCTGCGCGACGAGATCAAGCGCCTGCGCGAAACCGAACTCGCCATCGCCGACGATCCGCTGGCCCGGCAGTCCCAGGTCGAGGACCGCACCGGCGGCTACCGCGGCGACAAGAAATATGGCGCCAGCGCGAATTTGCCGGCACAATCTTCAAAGGTTCGCAAGAACACGCTGGACGAGATGACGGTGGGGCGGACCGAGGTGCCGATGCCGAAGGGGCGGCCGGGGATTGGGTCGTATGGCAGCGAGGCGCCGAAGGGGCCGAGGGGGAGGCCGCGAAAGACAGGAAGAGCGGGGCGGTAGAGACTTCCGCTCTTGGCCCATCCATGAGATCTTCGATTTAGCTTTCGCCACGCATTAGAAAGAGTCGAATTTTTAAGCTGAACGGCGTCGCCATCGAACTGAAATCCCAAGGATTCCAACCTATTGACTGAAGCTCGCGTAAGTTGCACTTTTCGGAAAAACAAGTTCGAAATTCGAGATTTTTATATGCGATAAACTCCCGTCATCCTGGACCGCGTGCAGCGGAGCTGCATCGCGAGATCCAGGACCCAGGAGAGACTCGCGGGCGCATGCCCGCGCCTTGCCCGCGACCAGCGGCATTGAGGCGGTAGCCGCACGGCAATGGCCCTGGTCGGGCCTTTGGACGCGCGTTCCCGCGACGAAGATTTTCCGCTGGTCGCGGATAGAGAGCGGGCTTCGCCCGCACTTTCCTCCTGGGTCCTGGATCACGCGACACGGCTTCGCCGTGCGCTGTCCAGGATGACGGGGAGGAGAGGTCTGCGCGCTCCAGCAGGCGCCCCGTGCGAGGCGCCGCCGCAAAGCATGCCCTTCACGCCACCCAAAACTCCGTCAGATCCCGCCACTCCGGGTTCGCGGCCTCGATGAGGTCGATCTTCCACGCCCGGCGCCAGCGCTTGAGGTGTTTCTCCCGCGCGATCGCCGCGTCGATGCGCTCGAATTCCTCGCAATAGACCAGCCGCTTGACGCCATAGCGCGCCGTGAAGCCGCGACGAGGCCCTCGCTGTGCTCGAACAGACGTCGCGACAGGTCGATGGTGACGCCGATGTAGAGCGTGCCGTTGCGGCCGGAGGCGAGGATGTAGACGAAGGCGCGCATGGGGACAATGCAATCACAGGATGCATCTCTGCGCAATACCTCTTCAACGTGCCATCCCTTCAATGCGCTCTATATTGCCCCTCCTTCCTCCCGCCCGCCTCGCCCGCTCCGGCTGTCTGGCGCACCAGCCTCACCCCAAGCTCCGCGCCTGCCATCTCCTCCCCACCTCCCCTCCCGTCATCCTGGACCGCATGCCGCGAAGCGGCAGGCGAGATCCAGGACCCAGCGACCAAGTCGCGCGGAACGCGCGTCCTTATGCGCGGCCAGCGCCCTACCTCGGCGCACCGCTTTATTCCGCTAGTCGCGGATAAGGTGCGGGCTCCGCCCGCGAGTCTCTCCTGGGTCCTGGATCACGCGATGCGCCTTTGGCGCACGCTGTCCAGGATGACGGGAGGAGAGGTTTGCGCGGAACTGCGCCGCTTCCCGTGAGGCGCGGTGCCCCCCACGCACCCAGCTATTCCCGCCCCGCACTCCTCCGGTCCGCACGCCGCCGCCCTAGGAATAAAAACTTATCCCCGCTCCCGCCACCGCCCGTATCCTTTCCCCATCGCCCGGCTCGCAAGGGGACCGTGATCGGACCGACCGTTCGCGTGAGCCGGGGACGTGACGGTGCGGGAGGCGGAGGTAACGGACCCGCCCACCGCGCTGACCGGGTCGAGGGGACGCCTCCGGGATGAGGCGGGACTTCACGACCACCGGGCAGCCTTGGGGCGCCACGTCCTTCGGGATGTGAACCCCAGCCCGAGAAAAGGGCGGTCGGCCTCTTCGATTGGTTCCGAGCGAAGATCGCCGATCTGCGCAGCCGCCGCTGGCAACGGCGGCTGCGGGGCGGTCCGGCGGAAAGGAGTCCGGACGGGACGGGATCCGGTCGAACGTCGCGAGGCGGGGTGCTTCCCTGCAGTGCCACTCGAGCTCACCTGAGCTCACGAGCTCAAGCCCGGCGCTGCCGGGACACCCCGCCGCCTCCCCGAAACCTCCGGCCCAACCGGGCGCGGAGGGTTCGGTGCTGGTTTCGGCCGCCTTCGACACGGCTAGGCAGAACCGTGTCGGCGTGGCTATGCTTCGCTTATCACCCTACCATCGCCCTTTTTGCAAAGGAGCACGCCTTGACCGCCCGGCGCCGCGCCCGAAAATCCGCTGCCCGACCGAAGGCGAACCGCCCTCGCCCGGAGCGGCGCTGATGCCGCAGTTCGCCGTGCTGCTCGGCTGGGTTGCCGTTGGCAGCGCCGTCGGCGGCGCCGCCCGGGTTTTCGTCTCCGGCTTCGTCGCCCGCGTGCTCGGCAAATCCTTGCCCTGGGGCACCCTGGTGGTGAACGTCACCGGCTCCGCCGCGATCGGCGTCCTTGCCGCGCTGGCGGAGGCAGAGGTCCTGCTGGTGCGGCCCGAGGCCTCAGCACTGGTCGTGACCGGCTTCCTCGGCAGCTACACCACAGTCTCCGCCTTCAGCCTGCAGACCTTGGCGCTGGCCCAGGCCGGCGATGTCCGGAAGGCCGCCGGCAATGTCGTCCTCTCGCTCGGCCTCTGCCTCGCCGCCGCCGCCGCCGGCCTGCTGCTGGCGCGGGCCGCCCTTAACGGTGCGGCGGCATGAGGCAGGAGCAGGCCAGTCCCCGGCGAGCGGCGCGCGAGGCGCTCGCGCTTTATCTTGCCGTCGCCGCCGGCGCCGCCATCGGCGGCACCGCGCGGGCGGCGCTGTCGCTGGCGGCACTTGGCCTCGCCGGGCCAGGCTTTCCCTGGGGAACGCTGCTGGCGAATGTCGGCGGCTCCTTCCTCATCGGCTTGTTCGCGGCGCTGACCGGCCCCGGCGGCCGCCTGGCTGCGAGCCCCCGCACCCGCGAGTTCGTGATGACCGGGTTCTGCGGCGGCTTCACCACCTTTTCGATGTTCAGCCTGGAAACCGTTTCCCTCGCCGCGGCCGGCGCCTATGGAACGGCGGTGCTCAACGTCGCGGTTTCGCTCGCCGCCTGGCTCGCCGCAGTCTGGGCCGGCCATGCCGTCGCCGTCAGCCTCAAACGCGCGTAAGGCCGGACCCCGGCACCGCAAATCGTTGAATCCGGGTCGCCGATTTGATTTAAGCTTGGGGGCCGGCGTGCCGCGGCAGCCGGATCGTCAGGCGGCGCGGCAAACGCGCCGGCCGGGCCATTCCGGCCGGCGCGCGCGCCCTTCATTCCATCAACCGCGGGACCTCGGGTCCCGTCCCGGTGACAGCGGCATGTCCGAAACCATCTCCTCGAGCGCTCCCGGCCTTCGCAAGGGCAAGCCGGTCTGGGCCATCGGCCTGATGACCGGCACCGTGCTGGACGGCTTCGTCGACGTTGCCGCGATCCGCACCGACGGCGAGACGATCGACAGCTTCGGCCACTGGGAGCTGTCGCCCTACCCAACGGGGCTGCGCGAGGAACTGGTCGAGACCCTGGCTGCCGCCCGCGAATGGGGCTTTGACGGGCCCGAGCCGGACATTTTCGCCCGCGCCGAGGCAGCGCTGACCCGGGCCCAGGCCGACGCCGTCAACGCCGTCTTGCTTGCGCGCGGTCTGAAGCCGGCCGACATCGCGGTGATCGGCTTTCACGGCCAGACGGTGCTGCACCGTCGCCCCGAGCCGGGCGATGACGGCGCGGCCACCCGTCCCGGCGCCACCCGCCAGCTCGGCGACGGCGCGCTGATGGCCCGCCTCACCAACATCGACACGGTCTACGACTTCCGCTCCGCCGACGTCGCCGCCGGCGGCCAGGGCGCACCGCTGGCGCCGGCCTATCACCGCGCGTTGCTGCAGCGCATCGGCGCCGGGCCGGAGACGGCCGTGCTCAACCTCGGCGGCGTCGGCAACATCACCTGGTGGGACGGCGCCGACGGACTCATTGCCTGCGACACCGGTCCGGCCAACGCCCCGATCAACGACTGGGTGTCCCGCCACGGCCGCGGCCGCATCGACGAGGACGGCCAGCTCGCGCTCGCCGGCACGGTCGACGAGACCCGGCTCGCACAGATGCTCGAGCATCCCTATTTTGCCGCGCCGCCGCCGAAGTCGCTCGATCGCAACGATTTTACCGCAGCCATGGTCGACGGGCTCTCGGTTGAGGACGGCGCGGCGACGCTGACGGCCTTTGCCGCAGCCGCCGTCGGCCGCGCCCTCGACCTTCTGCCGGAGCGGCCGCGCCGGCTCGTCGTCTGCGGCGGCGGCCGCCGCAACCCGGCGTTGATGATGGCGCTCGGCCGCCGTGCCGCAGTGCAGGTGACGCCGGCCGAGGCGGTCGGCTGGCGCGGCGACGCGGTCGAGGCCGAATGCTTCGCCTTTCTCGCCGTGCGCGCGCTCACCGGGCTGCCGATCTCCTTCCCCGGGACCACCGGGGTGGCCGAGCCGATGAGCGGCGGCCGCATCGCCCGGCGCTACCGCGGCTCCGGCGCCGACGCCCCGGCAGCGGAGTAAGTGCCATGTCGGCCGTTCGTCCCCCGAGCTTCTTCAGCAATCCCGAGCCGAAGGACCCGCTCGCCGCCGCGCTCGAACAGGAGGTGATGAGCGAGAAGGCCGGCACGCTCGCCCGCCTGATGCGTGTGCTCGAGCAGAAGATGGCGCGGCTGGACGGTTACGAGCGCCGCGTTGCCGCCGGCGAGCGCGCCGAGGACGGCGAACGGCGTCGCCGGCTCGTGGCCGAAGCTGGCGAGGCGCTGTGGCACGTGGTGATCCAGCGCGAGCTTTGCGGGCTGCGGCGCCACGACGGGCTGATGCGCGAACTCGCTATTCCGGCGGCGGTGCGCCTTGCCATGGGGCCGGCTCCAAAGTCCGCTTCGAGCCGTTGATCGGCGCTGGCGCCGGGACATCTTGTCCCACTTCCCGGCGCGAGCGCCAACAAATACGTGATCGGCATCACAGTTATGCCGGCGGACAGATCCTAGAAAATGGCGTAACGTCAAGGCCAGCCGTGCTCCGCATCGGGGCAGCGGCAACGCTTTGCGATGTGCGTGATAATGAAATGTGCGATCGCGGCGCTCCCTTTCAGGCGGGGGAGAACGGGATCGGGGGGCAACGGTCGATTTTTCGGGCCAGTGTGTCCGGCCTGCCACTTGAACCCTGCCGTACCACCTGTGTATGAGCCTGCCGAACTTGGTCGGAGCCCTCGATGTTGTCGCCAGCCCGTCTTTCTCACACTCCCGGCGCGCGATGCGGCCTGCTGGTGCGGACGGTGCTGCGCGGCTGCCTCGGGCTGACAGTGATCGCTCCGGCTGCGTTGCCGACCCTCGTTGCCGCGGGTCCGGCGGCCGCTGAAGCCGTCGTCATGGTGCCACCGGGCAACCGGAATGCGGTCCAGCCTGCCATTCCCTTCGCCTCTGCGCGCCGCACCGCGGCATCAAGGTCGAGCTACGACAGCAAGTTCGACCGCGTGGTCGGTGTGCTGCGCCGCGACACGCGCCTGATCCGCAACATCAAGAGCGTTTCGGCGAAATATGGCGTCGCTCCGATCCATATGCTCGGAGCGATCGTCGGCGAGCATACCTACAACTACGACAGCCTCGACAGCGCGCAGTCCTACTACGTCAAGGCGCTCGCCTATGCCGGCGTTTCGCTGTCCTTTGCCCTGAAGGGCGAGCACGTCGATGATTTCGTCCAGAGGCCGCAGTTCGACAGTTGCCGCCAGGGCCGCCAGGATAGCAACCGGCTGTGGTCCTGCTACGAGCGGGTCTGGGAGCGTCAGTTCCGTGGCCGGCGCGTTGACGGCACGGCTTACCCCAACAAGAACTTCAACGAGACCTTCTTCCAGCCGCTGTTCTCGGGCCAGAGCTTCGGGCTCGGCCAGCTGTCACCGCTCACCGTGCTGAAGATGAGCGACCGCGTCGCCCGCACCAGCGGCTTTCCCAAGCTGACGGCCCGCAATGCCACGGAGGTGTATAAGGCGACGATGGATCCGAACAAGTCGCTGCACTACATGGCCGCCGTGATCCGGGACTCAATCGATGCCTATCGCTCGGTCGCCAAGGTCGACATCTCCCGGAACCCGGGGATCACCGCCACGCTCTACAATCTCGGCAACCCCTGGGACCGCGCGGCGCGGTACCGCCGCGAGCGCGCGGCCGGCACCGTCACCTGGCCGTCCGAGAACTATTACGGCTGGCTGGTCAACAGCCGGCTCGATACGCTGGAAAGCCTGTTGTAAAGGCAGAACAAGAAGGCTCGCGTCCACGGGTCGGTCGCCCGTGAACGTCGGACTGATTGCCGGACACAGACCGCCATGCGGCTGCGCGCGCCGCCGCGGCCGATCCCGCCACGCCATCGACCTGAGCAAACATCGACCGCTAGCAGACGGGCGTCATGGGATCGGCCCGTCTCACTCCCACCAGCAGACTTCGCGCAGCTCAGTGCGCACGCCGCCGGTGCGGGGATCGCGGACCTCGGTCGGGATCCGGTTGCAGACCTTGATACGGGCCTGGAACGGCGAAGCACCGCCGACGATATAGGGCCCGCCCCGGGCCTCCTGCTCGCGCAGCTTCTGGATCAGCACCATGCGGTCAAAGACGTCGTCGCCCTGCATGGCTTGGGCGAGGCTGGGGATGGCCACGGCAAACGCCGCAGCGGCAAGGACAATACGGCGCGAACCTTTGAACATAAGATCTCTCCTGTCTTAAAACGGCGCAAACGGGAGGCGTCACCATCCCGTCCCGCTTCGCGACATATCTAGGAACATGCTCCAGCGGGTCGGGTGACGGAAATCACGCTCGGTCGCATCACGGTTCGCGCTGCAGGAACGGATTGTTGCGCCGTTCCTCGCCGAACGTCGATGCCGGACCGTGCCCCGGCAGGAAGGTGACGTCGTCGCCGAGCGGCAGCAGCTTCTCGGTAATCGAGCGGATCAGGGTCGGGTGGTCGCCCCCCGGCAGATCGGTGCGCCCGACCGATCCGGCGAACAGCACGTCCCCGGACAGCGCGAACTGCAGTTCGGCATCGTAGAACACGATGTGGCCGGGGGCATGGCCCGGACAGTGCAGCACCGCAAAGCGGCGGCCTGCAGCCTCGACGACATCACCCTCCTGAAGCCATTGATCCGGCTCCACCGGTTTCACCCCGGTCACCCCGTACTGCAGCGCCTGTTCGGCGACGCGCTCGATCAGTGGCCGGTCCGCTTCGTGCGGACCGATCACCGGCACACCCAGCGCGGCGGCAAGGTCGGCCGCGCCGCCCACATGGTCGATGTGGCCGTGGGTCAGCAGGATCTTTTCGACCGTGACGTTGTGCTTGGCAATCGCCGCACGGATCTTCTCGATGTCCCCGCCGGGATCAACGACGGCACCGAACCTGGTCTTGGAATCGAACACCAGCGAGCAGTTCTGCTGGAACGGCGTTACCGGGATGACGGCGATCTGGATCGGCGGCTCCTGGTCGTTATCGACTTCGCTCATGCTGGATCCCCAAGGTGAGCCGCCGTCCCGCGGACGGCGGGCTGATCGCCTCCGAACCATTGCGGCGGCCCGTCGGTCAGGCAGCGCTCGCGGTACCCGGCGTGCAACGACGGCGCTTTCGCGTTCAGCGTGCCGCTGCCATCCTTGCACAGAATACGGATCCCGATCACCGTGAATTAGCGGCCGACGCGAAGGCTGACAACCGCTTCGACAGGCCGATCCCCTTGTTCGGCTCGCACTTCTCCTTGCCTTTCAAGGGAAATACCCGTCGTAGAACGCGCGGTTTCGCTTGCGGAAGCCCCCTGTCAACACCTATTATGCTGGCGCGGCGGAACGGACGAGGGCGAGACAGTCGGTGCGGCGACCGATCAGGCGAGGCGCGCAAACTCTTTCCCGCATTCCACGACGTTGGCGTATGGGCTTCGGGCCCGGAAGATGCTCGGTGTTGCGATGTGACCACGCGACATCGGGGCGGAGCGGCATGGAGCGTGTCGAAGACACTTGCTCGAAAAAGGTGATCTGGAAATGGATGACGGGAACTCGGACCGGCGCTCTCGCGGACGGCGCGGCGGCAAGCGCGAATTCGGCGGTCCGCAGGATTTCGGTGGGGAATACGGCGGGTTCGGCGGCAGCTTTGGCGGCGAACGAGAATACGGCTCGCGGGACTACGGTGATCGCGACCGCTCCGGCGGTCGGGGTGGCGGCTATGGCGGCGGCGATCGCTTCGGCGGCGGTGGCGGCGGCTATGGCGGCGGCCGGTCCGGCGGCGGATACGGTGGCGGCGACCGGAGCGGGGGCGGCGGCTACGGTGGCCGTTCCGGCGGCGGTGGCTACGGCGGCGGCCGCAGCGGCGGCTATGGCGGCGGCCGATCCGGCGGTGGTTTCGGCAGTGGCGACGAGGGCGGTTTCGGCCAGCGTGGCCCGCGTCGCGAGTACCAGCCGGTGGAGCGCGGCCCACGGCAATCCGGCACGGTGAAGTTCTTCAAGGCCGACAAGGGCTTTGGCTTCATCACGCCCGATGCCGGCGAGGCAGACGTCTTCGTCCACATCTCCGCGGTCGAGCGCTCGGGCTTGGCCACGCTCGACAGTGGTCAGCGGGTCTCGTTCGAGACCGAGCCCGACCGTCGCGGCAAGGGCCCGAAAGCCGTAAACCTCCAGATGGAGGACGCAGCGGCGGGCGCTGCCGACGACGTCGACGAGCCGGACGCTTACGGCGACGCTGAATAAGCTCGGACGGCACGCGTTCGGCACGATCGCCCTGCGATGGTGCCGCTGCGCGGTTGCCGCGTGAGCAGTCATGATCGGCGGCGGCCGGACCATCCGGCTGCCGCCGCATTGCTTCCGGATAAGCGGCCTCAAGGCGTTTGTCAGCATCGGAAGCACATCACCTCCAAAAACGCCGGAACGATTGCCTCCTCCCGAAGGAATCCAGGATGCTTTTGTCTGCGGCTTCTTCCCCACTGCCCTCACTCGACCGTTGCAGCCATGATCGTACGCCCGTACCAGCCCGACGACCTGTCCATTTTGACGGCCATCAACGAAGCGAGCCTGCCGGCGGTCAACAGCCTGACGCCGCCGGAACTTGGTGCCATCATCGCCGGATCGGCCGCGACCCTCGTTGCGCTTGACAGCGACGGCCGCCACGAGGGATTCGTGGTCTGCCTCGATCAGGCGGCCGATTACGACAGCCGCAATTTCCGCTGGCTGCAGCAGCAATTCGAGCGTTTCTATTATGTCGACCGCATCGCGCTTGCCCCTGAGGCGCGGGGCCGTGGCCGCGGCGAGGCCCTGTATCGCTCGCTTCTTGCCACACTGCTCGAGGCGGGCGCCAACGGCACCGTGCCGCTCACCTGCGAGGTCAACGAGCGGCCGCCCAACCCCGGATCCCTGCGCTTCCACCAGCGCTTCGGCTTCACCGACGTCGGGCGTCAGGACTTCGGCGACAAGGCCGTCATCTACCTGGCGCGGCCTCTGGTTCTGCCCACCAGAAAGATCAGCACGTGAACTACCGGCATCTCTATCATGCCGGCAATCTCGGCGACGTGCTGAAGCACGCTGTGCTGGCCGCGGCCATCACCTATCTCAAGAACAAACCGGCACCATTCCGGGTCATCGACACCCATGCCGGAATCGGCTGCTACGATCTAACTTCGGATCAGGCCGGAAAGACCGGTGAATGGCGCTACGGCATCGGCCGCGTTCTTGGCGCCGAGATTCCTGCCGACGTCCGCGCCGTGCTGGCACCCTGGCTCGACGTGGTCGCCGAGCTCAACGGCCCTGGCGCGCTCACGACCTATCCCGGCTCCCCCCTCCTCGCCCGCAAACTGTTGCGCCGACAGGACCGGCTGACGCTGACGGAGCTTCACCCGGCCGATTTCACCACACTGGCCGGGCTGTTTGCCGGGGATATCCAGGTCAAGACCATCGAACTCGACGGCTGGCTCGCGCTTGGCAGCTTCGTGCCGCCGAAGGAACGGCGCGGCCTGGTGCTGATCGATCCGGCCTACGAGGCCGTTGACGAGTTCGACCGGCTCCACGCCGGCCTGACAAGGGCTCTCGCCCGCTGGCAGGGCGGAACTTACATCGTCTGGTACCCGGTCAAGGACCGCAAGGCGGTCGGGCGGCTGCACCGACGCATTGTCGGGCGTGGCACCCGCAAGGTGCTCGCGGCCGAGCTCGCCTCCGGTCGCATCGCCCCCGATGCGCCGATGAAGGCCAGCGGCCTGATGATCATCAACCCGCCCTGGCCGTTGAAGGATCAACTCGAACGCATTCTGCCCTGGCTGGCCGACACGATGGCGACGGGTCCCGGGGCCGGGTGGTCGGTGACCGAGCTCGCCGGCGAGGCGTGACGGGCCGCGAACGACCGCTCCCCTATCGAGGAGGAACCGGGGGTCGGTCGGCCTGCCGTGGTCCATTCCCCACTGTTGCCCGCCGGCATCGGCGCTGGCGTTCCGCGCGCCGGCGCCATCCACTGCCGGCTCATTCGGGTTGACCCGGCACAAGGGCTGACGCATCGTCGCATCGATCCGAGAGCCGAGCCTGGAGGCCGCCGCCGATGTTTGCCCCGACCCGCCTTCTGTCGACACTGTGCCTTGCGGCGATGCTTGCCACGCCGGCGCTTGCCAACGGTGACCGCGTCTACCCCCGCGAGGATCGCGTCTACTTCTCCTTCGGCGGCGAACCGCGCCTCCCGGCCTGCGACACCGCCTCGGTGCTCGGCCAGGTAGCAGCCAACATGGCGCGGGCCGATCCGAGCTATTTCGGTGGCCGCCGCGTTGCCTTGGTCGACCGGGTGATCGAGACGAGCTATCAGGTCGGAACTCCAAGCCCCCTCGCCCGCCGCTATTGCCAGGGTCGGGCGACGCTCAGCGACGGCTCCCAGCATCAGGTCTATTATGTCGTCGTAGAGCACGGCGGCTTTGTCGGCGTCAGCTGGAATGTGCAGGCATGCTTCGACGGCCTCGACAGATGGCACGTCTACGACGGCTGGTGCCGCACGGTGCGCCCGTGACATCACGGCTGCGCAAGGGTCTCCTCGCGCTCGCCTGGCTGACGCTTTCCCTCGCCGCCGATCCGGTTGCGGCCGACAGGGCCGGACGGTTCGACTTTTACGTCCTGTCGCTGTCGTGGTCGCCGTCCTATTGCGCCCGTGCCGGCCGCGATGCCGACCCGACGCAGTGCCGCGGGCCGAAGCCCTTCGGCTTCATCGTCCATGGGCTCTGGCCGCAATACGAGCGCGGCTATCCCGACTTTTGCACCATCCCACGCGGCTCCGAGCCCGATCGCCAGGTCATCGCAAAGATGATGGACATCATGCCGAGCCGCAGCCTGATCCGACATCAATGGCGCAAGCACGGCTCGTGCTCCGGTCTCGATGCAGACGAGTATTTCCGCCTGACGCGGGAAGCCTATGCCAAGGTGCGGATCCCGCCCGCCTTTCGAACCCTCGAACGCAGCGTCTCGGTCGAGCCTGACGCGGTTGAAAAGGCATTCCGCCTCGCCAATCCCGGCTTGCGGGACACTGCGATCGCCGTCGACTGCCAGGCAGGCCGTCTGAGCGAGGTCAGGATCTGCTTCACGCGAGATCTCGACTTTCGCTCCTGTCCGGCGATCGATCGCCGCGGCTGCCGTGCATCCCGGATCAACCTGCCTGCGCCGCACTGACGAGGACAACCAGCCATGGTCAAGCCCCGCATCGCGGCCTTAGCCGTCCCGCTTTTCCTGCTGACGGGCCACATCGCCGGTGCCGAGCCTTCCAGATTTCAGGACTGGATCGTCGACTGCGACAGCGCCGGTTACTGCTCGGCCGCGACGATGAGCCTCGCCGACGGCGGCGGCCGACGCGGCCATATCCTCAAGCTCGAGCGCGGTGCCGAACCGGATCGCACTCTCGCTCTCGGCTTCGACGTCGCCGGCCCGGGGCCGGACCCGAAGCGGGCACTGCAGTGGCGGGTCGATGGCGCTGCCGCAACCGTCCTGCGCCCGGATCGGGTCGCGCCGTTCGGCCGGGCCGAGTCCTGGTACATCACCGACGGCGCCCTCGGGACGGACCTGCTCGCCGGTCTCTCTGCCGGGTCGCGGCTGCGGATCTCCTGGCTCGATGCCCTCGGCGCGCCGCATGATGCCGACTTTTCGCTGCTTGGCATCAGCGCCGCCCTCGCAGAACTCGACGCGCGGCAGGGCAGGGATGCGGTGCGGGCGGTCGCACCGCCGGAAGACCTGGCCACCATCACCACACCAACGAAGCAGGAGGCGGTCGCCGCGTTCGGCGTTCCTGAGCCCGTGCTCTACCGCCACGCCGCCGAGAGCGCCTGCGAAGATCCCACCGGCCAGCATCTTGCCGGTCATCCGCCGATCGTCGCTGCACTGTCCGAAGTTGCAACCCTCTACGCGGTGCCCTGCACCGTCGGCCCCGGCGGGGTGACGTACCGGCTCTACTTGCGCGATTCCGGCGAGATCGGCGGGCTGGAGACGCTCTACTTCGCGCTCTACGACCCACGCTATGGCTGGATCGGCACCGACCTTCTCGGAAAGATCACCGTCGATCCGTCCGACTCGACCTTGCGGGCAACGTCGACCGGCCCGTCCGACCGGCAATGCGGCTACGAGGCGACCTGGCGCTGGATCGACTATGCCTTCCGCCTCGAGCGCTTTCTGGCGCCGGAAAATTGCGCCGCGGCAAACGCCCCTGCACGCTGGAAGCAGGTGTTTCCCTGAGTTTCTACCGCTTCAAGGCCCCGGAGCGTTGCAAAGCGGCCGTATTTCAATCCGCTTCGGTCCACTCGCGGCGCCATCGCATGACGGACGGCTGCCGCTTGCATCGACCGCGGCGAGGGTTGATCCTCCGCCGCACGCCCACACCCCGCGGAGATTCTCATGCTCACACTTCGGTCGTCCCCGGCCTCGCCCTTCGGCCGCAAGGTCAAGATTGCGCTCGCCGTCCTTGGGCTTTCCGACCGGGTCGAAATCGAGGCGACGGACACGAACGACCCGAAAGACAGCATCCGGCGCCAGAATCCGCTCGGCAAGATCCCGGCGCTGATTCTCGAGAACGGCAGGGTGCTGTTCGACAGCCGCGTCATCGTGGAATACCTCGACCATCTCGCCGGCGGCGGCCGGATCATCCCGCAGGACGACACCCGCTTTGCGGTGCTCACGCTGCAGGCACTTGCCGACGGCATTGCCGACGCGGCGCTTCTGCAGGTCTACGAAAGCCGCTTCCGGCCGGAAACGCTGCGCTCGGCCGACTGGGTCGCCTATCAGGCCGAGAAGGTGACGCGCGGCCTTGCGGCACTCGAGGCCTCGCCCCCGGCCGAGGTTGTCGCCGGCGGGACGCCGACCATCGGACAGATCGCCCTCGCCTGCGCTCTCGGTTATCTCGACCTGCGCTTTGGGGGCCGCTGGCGCGATGCCCACCCCAAGCTCGTCGCCTGGCTCGCCGCCTTCGACCGTGCGATCCCGGCCTTCGAGGCGACCCGGATGAAGTCCTGACCGGCGGCACCGTTCAGGGAAAGGCTGCATAGCCCAGCGCTGTCGCCGCCTCGGCCCGCTCTGCGATCACGTCGTAGTCGCGGCGCGAGGTCCGCACGAAGCCGGTGAGAAGCAGCCGGTCGCGCGCCGCCGCATCCAGCGCGTCAATACCCGCCGACACGGCAGCGGAGATGCGAGCGACCTCCTCGTCCGGCCGCATCGCCGTGATGAAAGGCAAACCGGGCGTCGGCGGAGTCAGCCCCAGGACGCGGAGGGTCTCGACGGCCGGCTCGTGGCGCCTGGCGAGCGCAAAACTCACCGCGTCAATGGCCGCGATGTCGGCCGTGCCGGCCGCCACAGCCCGAAGCGAAGCGCGGTGCGAGCCGGTCTTCACGGCTTCGGCAAAGAAGCGGCCGCCTGCCGCCAGCGGTGCGACGAGATGGCGAAGCGCCGCGTCTCCGGACTGCGAGCCCGGACCATTGTAGGCGACGCGCCGCCCGCGCAGAGCGGCAAGATCACCGGCTTCCTCGCCGGCGCGCACCACGAGCACGCTGCAATACCAGCCGGCCTCAAGACCCTCCAGCGCATAGGCCGGCGTGCCGACGAGCGCGACCCTGTCTGCCAGCGTCTGCACATAGGGAAGTCCGCAAGTCTGGCCGAGGACGAGCTGCGGGCTGGTCCAGGCCGCCTCGGGCGCGACGTTGCGGTTGAGCCGCGCGGGCGAGGCGACGCCGGCATCCGCAAGCGCGGCGTTAAGGCTTTGCCACAGCCGGTCGGTGTCGCCCCGCACTTCGGGCCAGTCGTACATCGGCAGGACGGCGATCAGTCCCGTGCCGTCAACCATGCTGCCTCCTCCCAGCGTTCGAAAAATGCCGAACCGTCCGTCGACCGCGGCTCGAGCGGGGCATCATACGACGAAGGGCCCGCATTGCACGGGCCCTTCGCTGCGTCCTGATTGTCGGGAGGAACTTTAGGACGCTTAGAATTTATAGCTGGCGCCGAACCGAACGATGTTGTTCGACAGGTCGGTGCGGTACTGGGTTCCGCCGAGCGTGAAGCTCTCGCGGCCGTAATCCTGGTAGAGATACTCCAGGCGGGCGGTGATGTTGTCGGTGATCGCACCTTCGACGCCGGCACCGGCCGTCCAGCCGACCTTGGCGACGTCATCCTTGGCGCCGTTGGCAGAAACCGAGATGTCCGCCAGGGCCAAACCACCCGTGCCGTAAAGCATGAACCTGTCGAAGGTCCAGCCGGCCCGGGCCCGCAGCGTTGAGTTCCAGTGATTGCGGGTGCGATAGGACACGCCGCCGAGCGTGCGCGTGCGGTTGATGTCGGACAACGAGAAGTCGACCTCACCGCCGAGCACCACGTTGGGCATGACCTGATAGTTGTAACCAGCGTGCACGCCGCCGGTGACGCCATCCGCGTCACTGTTGAAGCTGCCAGTCGGCGTGCTCCGGGTGTTGAAGTCCGACCACTGCCAACCAAGCTGTCCACCGAAGTAGAAGCCGCTCCAGTCGAAGCGGGAAGGGGCCGCAGGCTCGACGTAAGGTGCCGGCTCCACTGGCTGCGGGATATCCGCAGCAAAAGCCGTACCGCACATGGACGCTACGGCGACCATGGATACGCCGGCGGTGGCAAAACGCTTCATGTCACATACTCCGCTACAATCGCGTGAGCCGGGGGCCGAAACGAGGCCCGCGATCAAGGCCTCGGTTTCTGTCCTCAAGGCGAGCGCCATCGCTCTGCCACCCGGTCAACCCTCATATGGGGCGTCGTTTGTGGCGAGACACTACGTGAATTAAGGAGATTTCGGGGCGAGAGCTGGGAAATTTCGGGCAAAGTTATCGAAAAATTACCCCGACTTTCACGGGGGTCGTAGAAGCCCTCGTGGCACATCGAAAGGGTTTTCAGTTCCCTGTGAATACATATATACCGGCCAAGCTCATGCTCCGATCGCAGGTCCGATCCTCGGAGAACGCCAGCGTTCCCCGAAGATGGCGGCCGGCGCCAGTGTTCCTCCGTTTGCCCGTCCGCCCTGCTTCATGCTCATCGACTATGTCAGCCTCATCGGCGGATTCGCCATCCTCATCGTCGCAGGTGACCTGCTGGTGCGAGGAGCGGTTGGAATCGCCGAAAGGCTCGGCATCCCGTCCCTTGTGATCGGCCTGACCATCGTCGCCTTCGGCACCTCCGCCCCGGAGATGGTCATCTCGGTGAAGGCCGCGCTCAACGGCGCGCCGGGCATTGCCGTCGGTAACGTCATCGGTTCCAACATCTGCAATGTGCTCGCCGTACTCGGCATGCCGGCGCTCGTTGCCGCCATCTCCTGCCGGGAAGAAGGCGCAACCCGCAACTCCCTCATCATGGTCGCCATTTCGGTGATCTTCATCGCCATGCTCTCCCTCGGCGTAATCAGTCGGATCGGCGGCGTCTTCCTCCTTGCCCTGCTCGCCCTATTCCTCTGGGACATGGTGCGGACGACCCAGCGGCATCGCCGCAAGAACGCCTGTGCCGGCACGACCGGCGACCTCGGCGCAGCGCTCGTCGACGAGGCCGAAGACGACGGCGACGTCGTCGAGGCTCTGGAGAAGGTGGAAGGCGTGCCGGACCGGCCGATCGTGGCTGCTGTATACATTGCTCTCGGCCTGATCGGACTGCCGCTCGGCGCCCATTTCGCCATCGACGGCGCGACGTCCCTGGCGCGGACCTGGGGGGTGACGGAGACCGTGATCGGCCTGACGGTGGTCGCGCTCGGCACGTCGCTGCCGGAACTGGCGACGACGCTGATGGCCGCGGTGCGCCAGCAGTCCGCAGTGGCGCTCGGCAACATCGTCGGATCGAACATCTTCAACATCCTCGCCATCCTCGGTGTCACGGCGGTGGTCACTCCGATCGCGATCCCGCCCGAAGTCATGCGCTTCGACGTTTGGGTGATGTTCGCCTGCGCCCTGCTGGTGCTCGCCTTCGCCCGCTACCAGGTCTCATTGTTCCGGTTGTCCGGCCTTGCGCTGACAGCACTCTATGGGCTCTACGTCTACGTGACTTTCGCGCTCGGCAATCTCGGCTGATACGCTTGCCCGGGCGACGTGGGTAACCGGGATTCGGGAGGGGGCGGCAGCGATGACCATCGGAACAGGAGCCACACACGGAGCGGTCGCCCTCGTGACCGGTGCGGCGCGCCGGATCGGCGCGGCCATCGCGACCGATCTCGCCGCCCGGGGTTTTGCGGTCGCGATCCATGCCAACCGGTCGATCACCCAGGCCGAGGCGCTGGCGCGCTCGATTGCCGAGTCCGGCGGCCGCGCCGCCGCATTCCGTGCCGACCTGAGGGATCCGGCCGCGCTCGAAAGCCTGGTCGCGGAGGCAGCTGCCACCCTCGGCCCGGTTCGGCTTCTCGTCAACAATGCCTCGGTATTCCAGCCGGACGGGATCGGCACGCTCACCGTGGAGCGTTTCGACGAGAACCACGCCGTGCACGTGCGGGCGCCGGTGTTTCTCGCCCAGGCCTTCGCCGACCGCCTGCCGCGCACCTCCGGCGGCCTCATCGTCAACATCGTCGATCAGCGGGTGCTGAAGCCGACGCCGCAGTTCCTGTCCTACGCGATCTCAAAGGCGGCGCTTTGGTCGGCGACCCGGATGCTGGCACAGGGCCTTGCACCCCGGATACGCGTGAACGCGATCGGCCCCGGGCCAACGCTGCCGAACGAGCGCCAGACGGCTGACGACTTTGCCCGTCAGGCCGCAGCGGTGCTGCTTGGACGCGGGCCCGACCTTGGCGACTTCGGCCGCACCATCGCCTATCTATGGGATACGCCATCGATCACGGGACAGCTGATCACGATCGACGGCGGACAGCATCTGGCCTGGGAAACGCCCGATATTGTCGGCATGACGGAATGAGTACAAGGAAGCACAAGGCAGCCGGCGACATGCCGGAGCAGGCGGAGGAGGTGATCGAGACCCTGGCAGACAACGCGTCGGCCGCGATCACCTTCGAGAGCGATCCGGCGCCGCTCGCACCGGAGGCGCGGGGCGTCGACGTGATCGCTCATGCCGTGAAGCGGCTGCCGCTCGGTCCGGGCGTCTATCGCATGCTCGACGAGAACGGCGATGTTCTCTACGTCGGCAAGGCCCGGTCGCTGAAGAAGCGGGTGACGAGTTACACCCGGCTGCAGGGCCAGTCCAACCGGTTGATGCGGATGATCCTGGCGACGGCGTCGATGGAGTTCGTCACCACCCGTACGGAAACCGAGGCGCTGCTGCTGGAGGCCAACCTGATCAAGCGCCTCCGGCCGCGTTTCAACGTGCTGCTGCGCGACGACAAGTCGTTTCCCTATATTCTGGTGACGGGAGACCACGATGCCCCGGCGCTGGTCAAGCACCGGGGGGCACGCCGGCGCCGGGGCGCCTATTTCGGTCCCTTTGCCTCCGCCGGCGCCGTCGGCCGCACGATCAACGCCCTGCAGAAGGCGTTCCTGATCCGCACATGCTCCGACAGCTACTACGCCAACCGGACGCGGCCCTGCCTGCTCTACCAGATCAAGCGCTGCTCCGCGCCCTGCACCGGCGAGATCGCGCTGGAGGACTACGCCGGCCTCGTCGCCGAAGCCAAGGCCTTCCTCTCCGGCAAGAGCCAGATGATCAAGACCGAACTGGCGGCGCAGATGGAAGCGGCGTCGGAACGGCTCGACTTCGAGCAGGCCGCCGTCTATCGCGATCGCCTGGCGGCGCTGTCGCACGTGCAGTCGCACCAGGGCATCAACCCTCAGAGCGTCGAGGAGGCCGACGTCTTCGCCATCCATCAGGAAGGCGGCCAGAGCTGCATTCAGGTGTTCTTCTTCCGCACCGGGCAGAACTGGGGCAATCACGCCCATTTCCCCAGGGCCGACAAGTCGGTCGAGGAAGCCGAGGTGCTGGAGAGCTTCCTTGCCCAGTTCTACGATGACAAGCCCTGTCCCCGGCTCGTCCTGCTGTCGCATCCGATCGAAGAGCAGGACCTGCTCGCCCGGGCCCTGTCGGAACGGTCCGGGCACAAGGTCGAGGTTGCCGTGCCGCGTCGCGGCGAGAAGAAGGACCTCGTCGATCACGCCCTCAAGAACGCCCGCGAAGCCCTCGGCCGCCGCCTTGCGGAGACTTCGAGCCAGGCCCGCCTGCTCAGGGGCGTTGCCGAGGTCTTCGGCCTTCCCGCCCCGCCGCGCCGCATCGAGGTCTACGACAACTCGCACATCATGGGCACCAATGCCGTCGGCGGCATGATCGTCGCCGGGCCTGAAGGCTTCGCAAAGGGTCAATACCGCAAGTTCAACATCAAGTCGGAAGAGATCACCCCCGGCGACGACTACGGCATGATGCGCGAGGTGCTGACGCGGCGCTTCTCCCGCCTGCTCAAGGAGCACGGCGACGAGCGTCCGCGGACCAGGCCGGCGGCCGGCTTCGCCGACGCCGCAGCCGAGGCCATTGACCACGACCCCGACGAGGCGGCGGACGCCACCGCCGCAGCGGGCGAAATGCCGGCGTGGCCGGATCTTGTGTTCATCGACGGTGGCCAGGGGCAGCTGGCGGCGGCGCAGGAAACCCTTGCGGCACTTGGCATTGCCGACGTGCCTCTGGTCGGCATCGCCAAGGGGCCGGATCGTGACGCAGGCCGCGAGAAATTCTTCATGGCCGGCCGGCCCTCCTTCATGCTGCCGGAACGGGATCCGGTGCTTTATTTCGTCCAGCGCCTGCGCGACGAGGCCCACCGTTTCGCCGTCGGCTCACACCGTGCCCGGCGCAAGAAGGACATTGCCCGCAGCCCGCTCGACGAGATCGCCGGCATCGGGCCGACGCGCAAGCGCGCCCTCCTGCGCCACTTCGGCACGGCCAAGGCCGTGTCAAAGGCGGGCATCGAGGATCTCGTTGCGGTGCCCGGCATCTCCGAAGCCGTCGCGAAGATGATCTACGATCACTTCCACGAGTAGCTGGAACGGCCGCCTCACGGCGCTGCGCCGCTCCGGTCGGAGCTGGCGGTCGAAAATGTGTATCGAAATGTAACCAGAGCGCGCTTCGCCGAGATCCGGCCATTTTCTGCGCAAATCTTCTGCTCGAAATGGTTCTGTCGATGCTGACCCACCACCTTTGAGTTCAATCAAGGTTCGAGGCATGCAGCCGCCACGCCAGGCGGGAAGCAGCAGGTTTCCTGGCATCCGGTCGATGGCTTCGTGCGTCGCGTCGGGTTGGTTGACCAGCCGGGAAACCATCCCATGAGAAACGTGATTCACCGCCCAAGCCCTGCAGTGCTGGAACGAGCGATCGCACTGCACAGGTCCGGCCGATTCGCCGAGGCCCTGCCGCTCTACCACGAGGCTCTTGTCGCCGACCCGCGCAGCGCCCCCGCCAACCAGGCCGTCGGCATGGAAGCCCTTTTGGCCGGCGACCATGTCCGCGCCGTCGAGCACCTGCAGCGCGCCGCGGCAGCAGCACCGAAGGACGGATTTGTCCAGGGTCACTACGGATCCGCCCTGCTCATGAACGGCCAAGCCAAGAAGGCCGTCGCCGTGCTGGAAAAGGCGGTCCGGCTGACGCGCGGTGCCGCGCCGGTGCTGGCCCATCTCGGAGACGGCTACAGGATGCTGCGCCAGCCGGCCAAAGCCCGCTCTGCCTACCGCCGGGCACTCGAGGCTGACCCCGAAAACGGCGGTGCCCTCGTCGGCCTCGGCCAGGTCGAGCTCGCACTCGGCGATCGCAGCGCTGCGGAAACCGCGTTCCGCCGTGCCATCGCGCTGAAGAAGGCGCTCCCCACCGCCTACTTCAAGCTGGCCGGCCTGCAGCGTCACAACACGGTTCCGCCGGAGCTGGCGGAAATCGAGACCCTGATTGCGAAGCTCGAGCCTGAGGGACCGTCCCAGGCCGTCGCCGACCTGCACTGGGCCGCGGGAAAGATCCTCGACGATCTCGGCGAGGTCGATCGTGCCATGCCGCATTTCGACGCCTCACGCGCGATGGCGCATCCGCCTTATGACATCGATCGCTACCGCGCCTTCGTTGCGGCGATGAGCCGGCACTTCGACGCCGCCTATTTCGAGTCGCATCGCTCCGTTGGCGTCGACTCCGAGCGACCTGTCTTCGTCTTCGGCATGCCCCGATCGGGAACCACCCTGGTCGAACAGATCATAGCCCGGCACCCGCAGGCCGCCGGTGCCGGCGAACTGCCCTTCTTCCACGCGCTGCACCGGAGCGTCGGATTCGAGCACGGTACGCCAGACGCCTATATCGCCGCGATTCAGTCGCTGACGAGTGGGGACCTGCGCACCTTTTCGAGGCGCTACCTTGCGCAACTCGAAGCGATCGGCGGCAAGGCGCGGCGCGTGGTGGACAAGCTGCCGCACAATTTCGAGGCGCTGTGGCTGCTCGCCATCCTGTTTCCCAAGGCAACGTTCATCCACTGCCGGCGCGAACCGCTCGACACCTGCGTCTCAATCCTCACCAGCCCGCTTGGCCGCGACCATGACTACAGCCGCGACCAACCGACACTCGGCGCCTATTATCGGCAATACGAAACCTTGATGGCACATTGGCGGCGCGTTCTCCCGATCGAGATTCGCGAGCAATCCTACGAGGCCCTGGTCGAACGTCCGGACAAGGAGATCCCAGCGCTGATCGAGCAGGTCGGCCTGCCTTGGAACGACGCCTGTCTGGACCCGAGCAAAGGCCGGGACATGGTGACGACCCTGAGCCAGGTCCAGGTCCGCCAGCCGATCTATCGCACCGCCATCGCCCGCTGGCGCCGCTACGGCAAACATATCGGCCCGCTCATCGAGGTGCTCGGCAACCCTGAGGATCGTGGCGGTCAGACATAGCGGGGGCGAGCGCGGGTTCTCCCTTGCCTGTCCGGGCACCCGGGCGTAAGTGTCCGACGTACGCGGAGATGTCGACCGTTTCCGCCGACCACGAAACTGGCGCGCATGCCCATGTCCGGCCGCCGCCACGACGAGCCTCGCGAGGTTTCCTTGAGCATTGCCGACTTCGAGAAAGCTCTTTCGCTGATGGAGCAGAAGCGTTTCGACGAAGCCCTGCCGCTGTTGCTCGACCTGCGGACGCTCGACCCGAACAACGCTCGCGTCAATTTCGCCCTCGGCCTGATCGCCTCCGACCAAGGCGACGACGCCCTTGCAGCACGGTACTTTGAACTTGCCGCCGCCGTCGCAACCGGAAAGGCAATCGTGTTCGAAGCCTTCGCCGGCACGCTGCTCGCGCTCGGCCGCCTCGACGAGGCGTTGGAAGCCGGGCGCAAGGCCGCAAAGCTCGAGCCGAAGAATCCCCAGGCGCACGCCCGGATCGGAGAGATCTACACCCGCATGCACCGGCCGGTGCTGGCCGAGCAGGCCTTCCGCAGGGCTCTCCAGCTTGATCCCGACAATCCGGCGGCCCTGGTCGGGCTTGCGGAATTGCAGCGCTCGACCGGCGACTTTGCCGGCTCAGCCGAAAACTATCGCAAGGCCGTCGCGACCGGAAAGAACTTCGCCCCTGCCTATCTCGGCCTGACCAAGGCAACCAAGTTCGAAACCGCGCCGGACGAGCTCAACGAGATCGAGGCGCTGATCGCCGAGCCGGAGCCGAAGAGCCACAAGGAGCTCTCGGCCCTTCACCGGGCCGCCGGCAAGATCTACCACGACATCGGCGACCTCGAGCGCGCCTTCCAGCACTATGATGCGGCACGGCTGGCGCTCTATCCGCCGTATAACCTGGAGCAGCGCCGCGCCCTCATCGCGGCGCTCCGCGAAACGCTGACGCCCACGTTCTTCGCGCAGCGCTCGGATATCGCCTTCGAGACCGACAGGCCGGTCTTCGTCGTCGGCATGCCCCGGTCCGGCACAACGCTGGTCGAACAGATCATCGGACGCCATCCACAGGCCGTCGGCGCCGGCGAGCTGACGTATTTCAACGATGTCTGTCGCAGCCTCGGCTTCTATTCGGACGACGTGGCCGGCCTGATCCGCCGGATAACGTCACTGGACGAGAGGGACCTGCGCCGCATCGGCCGCAGGTACCTTGGGTTGCTCGAGTCGATCGACCGCAAAGCAAAGCGCATCGTCGACAAGATGCCGCACAATTTCGAGGCGCTGTGGCTGATTGCGCTGCTGTTCCCGAAAGCGGCGCTGATCCACTGCCGGCGCAATCCGCTCGATGTCTGCGTCTCGATCCTCACCAACCCGATGACGACGGCTCACGCCTACAGCCGGGACCAGGCGACACTGGGCGCATATTATCGGCTTTACGAAGAGCTGATGACGCATTGGCACGCCGTGCTGCCTGTGCTGATCCGCGACCAGTCCTACGAGGCCGTGGTGGCAGACCAGGAGGGCGAAAGCCGGGCGCTGATCGAGCACGTCGGCCTTGCGTGGGATGACGCCTGCCTGGAGTTCTACAAGGGCAGCCGTCCAGTCACCACGCTTTCCGACGAGCAGGTGCGCCGTCCGATCTACAAGTCCGCGGTCGAGCGCTGGCGGCGCTACGAACGCCTGCTTGCGCCTGAGCTTCTTACCCTGGCCGAGCCGGCCACAGCAAACGGCCACGCATGACGGAACTTCCGGGCGGGGCAACCCGGACCTTTGCGCTGCGCATGGTCCTGCCGTGGCTAGGTGGTTGGATCGCGGTGCTCGGCGGCGTCGTGGCGGCCGCCCTGTCCCTCGCCCCCTACGTCGCGCCCGGTATCTGGATCGTCGACAATCTCAGCTTCTTTCCGCGCCAGTTCCTCGCCTGTGCAGCGGCGGCATTGGTGACCGCCCTCATCGCCGCACGTTGGCCGCACCGGCGTCCCTGGCGCTTCCGGACGGCGATCATTCTTCTGGCGGTCTTGCTGGCGACTGGCACGGTGATGGCCTTTGGCAAGGTGGCTTCGGTCGCTGGCTCGGGCGGGGCCATCGCTGGCGGCAAGCCGCTGCGCATCGCCTCGATCAATCTGGAAACCCTCTTTCTCGGCAGCGAACGTCTGCTCGCCCTGCTGGAAGACACCCAGCCGGACGTCCTGGTGCTACAGGAGACCGCCTGGCCGTGGCAGATCGAGGAATGGCAGCAGCGGCACGGCGTCGACAAGATCGCCGGGAATGGCCCGTACCCGGCCCACGTCGCCACCGGCGGGCTGGGCGACGTGGTCGTGTTCTCGCGCTACCCGATCCGCTCCATGGCCGCCGTCGAGCCCGCTATCCCCGCGCCGCACCGCCGCGTTGGCATCCGTGAATTCCTCGACCTGGAGCTCGACGTCGACGGCAGCCCGCTGCGCCTGATCGCCGTTCATCCCGCGAGCCCCCGCTCCGCAGGACGCTGGCGCGCACGTCAGGCCTATTTCAAGGCGCTCGATGCCAGGCTCGGGTGGTCTGTACAGCCCGGGGAGGTTCCGCTGATCATCATAGGTGACTGGAACCTGTCGCCCTGGTCCGTTCACTTTTCCAGGTTCCTAGGCCGCCATGCCCTGAGGACCGCCTTCCCCGACAGTTTTCCGCAGACCACGCGATTCTTTTTCGACTACCGTCTCAGCCGGATCTTCGGAGCGGTGGTCGATCATGTTGCGGCATCGTCGGAAATCGTTTTCGGCGCCGTTGCGATTGGCCCGGACATTGGCTCCGACCACCTGCCGCTGGTGGTCGATATCACCCTGCCGTGACAGCCTCTCAGAGGGCTGCGCAGCGGCGGCCCCGGTCGCTTCGCCCGATTTTTGCCTTAATAATGCCCCATTTCAACCTCGATCGGGGTCGATCTATGCGCGATTTTCCATATGCTGGCCGGCGCGGGCGTTGGCTATGCCCACGGCTGCCGGTCCGCCGGAGGACTCCCCATGACGGCCTATAGCGACGGATTGATCAGACGCGCCCTCGCCCATCAGCATCAGGGGGATCTCGCCGAGGCCGTGCCCCTGTTTCAGGAAGCACTGCGGATTGACCCGAAAAATCCGCAGGCCCATTTCTCGCTCGGTGTCGCCGCCCGCGCGGCCGGCCATCTCGACGTGGCGATCTTCCATCTGCGCAAGGCGGCCGCCGTCGCCAAGAAGGACGCCAATGTTCATCAGCAGCTCGGGCTGGCCCTGCTGACGGGCGGTGCCTATGACGACGCGGCCGAGGCCCTGCAGAAGGCGGCAACCCTTGATCGATGGAATGCCGAAAGCCGCGCCTACCTCGGCGACGTCCGCCGCCTGCAGCATCGCGCGGTCCTGGCCGAGCAGGCCTACGACCAGGCCCTGAAGCTCGACCCGGAGAATGGCGCCGCCCTGGTTGGACAGGGTCAGCTTCACCTGTCGCTCGGCCGCTTCGACGCTGCCGAAGACTGTTTCCGGCGCGCAATTGCCCTCGGCAAGGAACTGCCGACCGCCTACTACCGGCTCTCCACGATCCGGACCTTTGAAGCCGCACCTGCCGAGCTCACGGACATCGAGCGCCTGATCGAGGACGGCCGCGGGCTTCATCCGCGCGATCTCGCCGACCTGCACTGGGCTGCCGGCAAGATTCGCGACGACATCGGCGAGGCGGACCGCGCCTTCGACCATTATGAAAAGGCCCGCGAGCTGGTCTATCCCCCGTTCGATGCCGCAAAACACCACGACCGCATGGCGGCCCTCAAGGAGCTCACCGGCCCCGAGTTCTTCCGTCAGCGCGCTGGGCTTGGCTCGGACAGCCAGCGGCCGGTGTTCGTCTTTGGCATGCCGCGCTCCGGCACGACGCTGGTCGAACAGATCATTGCCCGGCATTCGAAGGCGACCGGCGCCGGCGAACTGCCCTTCTTCCACGACATCAACCGCGAACTCGGCTTCGTCGGCGGCCGGCCCGAGGACATGGTGAAGCGGATCACCGCGCTCGGCGAGAAGGATCTTCGCCGCTATGCCCGCCGCTATCTTGCTGTTCTGCAGGCGGTCGACGGCCGGGCGGAACGGGTTGTCGACAAGATGCCGCACAACTTCGAGAGCCTGTGGCTGCTGGCGATCCTGTTCCCCAACGCCACCTTCGTTCACACCACCCGCAGCCCGGCCGACACGTGCGTCTCGCTGCTGTGCCACCCCTTCAACCCGACCCACAGCTACAACCGCCGCCAGGATCTGCTCGGCGGCTACTACCGCGAATATGCGGCTCTGATGGAACATTGGGCCGAGGTGCTCCCGGTCGAGATGCGGGTGCAGAGTTACGAGCGGCTCGTGTTTGATCAGGAGGCCGAAAGCCGCGCCCTCATCAGGCACGTTGGACTTGCCTGGGAAGACCGCTGTCTGGAGTTCTACAAGGGCGAGCGGCCCGTTACGACCTTCTCCGAAACGCAGGTCCGCAGGCCGATCTTCAAGAGCTCCGTCGAACGCTGGCGCCGCTACCGCAACCGGCTCGACCCGCTGTTCGCGGCCCTCGGCGACCTGGCGCCGCCCGAGATCACGAGCCCTTCCGAGACCGAGGAATCTAAGACATGATCGGCAAGCTGTTTTCGAAGCTGTTCGGGGGTGGTCAAGAGGAAGTCGCCGAGACCCCGCCGGCCACCGAGTACAAGGGCTTTTCCATCCAGCCGACGCCGAAGAACACCGGCACCCAGTGGCAGGTTGCTGGTGTCATCATCCGCGAGATGGCCGACGGCCAGCGGCGCGAGGAATCCTTCATTCGCGCCGACACCTGCACGAGCCGCGACGAGGCCGTCGAGATGATCGTCCGCAAGGCCAAGCAGATCATCGACGAGCGCGGGGCGAGATTTCTGGCGGACTGACGCCTAATCGCCGCTTCGGAAGGATTCGAGCCTGCGCTTCTGCCGGCCGGCCGCGTCGAAGTTGGCCGGATCGAGCCAGGCTTCGAACGCTTGCTTAAGTGCCGGCCACTCGCTGTCGATCACCGAAAACCAGGCGGTGTCGCGGTTGCGGCCCTTGTAGACGATCGCCTGGCGGAAGGTGCCCTCATAGCTGAAGCCGAGCCGGCGGGCCGCGGCCCGGGACGGTTTGTTGAGCGAATCGCACTTCCATTCGTAGCGCCGGTAGCCGAGTTCGTCGAACACCCGGCGCATCATCAGGTACATCGCTTCCGTCGCCGCCCGGGTCCGCTGCAGCGCCGGCGCCAGGGCAATATGACCAACCTCGATCACGCCATTGCCGGCGTCGATGCGCATATAGCTCGCCATACCCTGCGCCTCGCCGCTGCTTTCGGGAACGACGGCATGGAACATCGGATCGGCGCCCGGGGACACCTGCTCCACCCAGGCGCGGAAAGCGCGCTCGTTCTCGAACGGACCGGAGCTCATGTAGGTCCAGATGCTGTCGCCGGTGTCCTCGGCGTAGGCCCGGTAGAGCGCGGCGCCGTGGCGCTCGGGATCGAGCGGCTCGACCCGGCAGCTTCGGCCGACCATGGCCGTACGCGGCGGCAGACGGGCGCCCTGCCAGTCGGGCAGCGGCGTACCGGTCGGCTGTTCGAAGGTGCTGTCGGGTGATGGGGTCTTCTGCATGATGGTCCGTGTCGTAGACTGCAGTGCGGCGCTGGCCAATTTATCGAGGTCGGCGGGAATGGAAAGTGGCTCACAGGCCGTTTTCCGGGCGTTAACGTCGCATTGACGCCGACCCGCGGCCCGTGCTTGTACTCGCTCCGAGCCTCATGATCCGTACGCACGACCCGAAAGCGCCGTCTCGATGTCCCGATCCGTCGCCTGGAGCCTTCCCAACCTCCTGACCTACGGGCGCATCTTGGCAGTGCCGGCCGTCGCGGCCTGCTTCTATTTCCCGGGATACGCCGCGCGCTGGACCGCACTTGCCATCTTCATCGTTGCCGCCGTTACCGACTTCTTTGACGGGTATCTGGCCAGAGCATGGCAGCAGCAGTCCCGCCTCGGACAGATGCTCGACCCCATCGCCGACAAGCTTCTGGTTGCCGTCTGCCTGCTGATGATGGCCGGCGACGGCACGATCGGCGGCTGGTCGATGATCGCGGCGATTGTGATCCTGTGCCGCGAGATCCTGGTTTCCGGCCTGCGCGAATTCCTAGCCGACCTGCGCGTCAGCGTGCCCGTGACCAAGCTCGCGAAGTGGAAGACCTCGGTCCAGCTCGTGGCGATCGCGCTGCTCCTTGCCGGCCCGGCCGGCGAAGCCGTCTTGCCCGGCACGACCCTGGCGGGACTTGTCGCCTTGTGGATCGCCGCGGTGCTGACGCTATATACGGGATACGACTATTTTCGCGCCGGCATCGGCTATCTGATGTCCGAGTAGAGAGGTCCGACGCTGATGAAGATCCGATACTTCGCCTGGCTCCGGGAGCGCACGGGAATCGAGGAGGAGGACGTCGACGTTCCGGCGGAGGTCGGCACTGTCGGCGACCTGATCGCCTTTCTTGCCGAGCGTGACGAGCGCCATGCGCTTGCATTCGAGCAGCCGGAGGTGATCCGCGCCGCCCTGGACCACCTGCATGTCGAGCAGGACGCTGTTCTCGGCAGCGCGAAGGAGGTCGCCTTCTTCCCGCCGATGACCGGCGGCTGAGGGGCAGGCGCCGTGACCGACATCGGTATGGCCACGGTCCCGTCGGTACGCATCCAGGCGGACGACTTCGACGCTGCGGAGGAAGTGCGCCGGCTGGTGGACGGCCGCCGCGATGTTGGCGCGGTCGTGACGTTCACCGGACTGTGCCGCGATGAGGAGGGCCGCCTGGCCGCGCTCGAGCTCGAGCATTATCCCGGTATGGCCGAAGAGGAGATCGGACGGATCGCCGCCGGCGCCTGCGCCCGCTGGGCGTTGACGGGCCTGACCGTGATCCACCGCTTCGGCCGCATCCTTCCCGGCGAGAACATCGTCCTCGTCGTAGCCGCCGCCAAACACCGCCGTGCTGCCTTCTCCGCCGCCGACTACCTGATGGATTTCCTCAAGACCAGGGCCCCCTTCTGGAAGAAGGAGCATCTTGCCGACGGTAGCGGGGGAAGATGGGTCGAGGCGCGGGCCGAAGACGATGCCGATGCCGCCCGCTGGACGCAGGAGTGAGCCCCCGGTCAGGCAGCTCACCAGAGGGAAATGACGACCCGCCGCACTCACCCCTAGGATCGTCGTTCCCGACTTTCCACAAGCGACCGTGTTCTGCCGCCCTTCAAAATATTCGCCAGCGGGTTGACGTCCCCTCGGTTATGACCAAGTGTTGGGGCAAAATTGCCCGCCAACGCTGCTTTCGGCCGTCGGCCTCCCCGACCCCGGCACAAACCAAGGTTTCAATATGGATAGCACCATCGCCCGCCGCGACGGCGTCGAGGCGACGCCGCATCCCGGCATGTCCTTTGCCGAATTCGTCCTGCTGATCGCGGGACTGATGGCGCTCAATGCACTGGCGATCGACGTAATGCTTCCGGCGCTGCCCAACATCGCCGATGCCTTTGCCATCACTGATCCGAACGAACCCCAGAAGATCCTGACGGCCTACCTGGTCGGCTTCGGCGCGTCGCAGCTGTTCTACGGTCCGCTGTCGGACCGGTTCGGCCGCAAGGGCGTCCTGCTTATCGGCCTCGCCTGCTACACCGCCGCCGGCGTCGCTTCGGTGCTCACCGACAGCTTCGAGCATCTTCTGCTCGCTCGCTTCGTCCAGGGCATCGGCAGCGGCGCGCCGCGCGTCGTGGCGGTCTCGATCGTGCGCGACTGCTATTCCGGCCGCCACATGGGACGGGTGATGTCGCTCGTGATGATGGTCTTCATGATCGTTCCGATCCTGGCGCCGTCGGTCGGCCAGGTAATCCTGCTCGCGGCGCCGTGGCACTGGATCTTCGCGCTGCTGATCATCGGCGGCGTGATCATGCTGGCCTGGTGCGCACTGCGGCTCCCGGAGACCCTCCCCCCCGAGAGACGGTCGAGCCTGGCGCCGGCGGTGATCGCCTCCGCCTACTGGCAGACGGTCGCCAATCGGATCTCGCTCGGCTACATGGTTGCGTTCGCCCTGGTGCTCGGCGGCCTGTTCGGCTTCATCAACTCGGCGCAGCAGGTCTTCGTCGACATCTTCGGCCTCGGCCAGAGCTTCACGCTGGTCTTTGCCGCGATTGCGCTCGGACTGGCAGCGGCATCCTTCCTCAACTCCCGCCTGGTCGAACGCTTCGGCATGCGCCGCCTCTCGCACGGCGCACTGATCGGGTTCGTCGTGGTCGCGGTGATCCATGCAGGCCTTGCCGTCGCCGGCGTCGAGACGCTCACCGAATTCATCGCCGCACAGTGCCTGATGATGTTCCTGTTTGGCTTCCTCGGCCCGAACTTCAACGCCATGGCGATGGAGCCTCTCGGTCAGATTGCCGGCACGGCCTCATCCATGATCGGGTTTGTCACCACCTTCGGCGGCGCCATCCTCGGCTACCTGATCGGGCAGCTGTTCGACGGCTCGATCGTGCCGCTCACCGTCGGTTTCGCGGCCTTCGGCGTGCTGGCGCTGATCGTGGTCTACTTCGCTGAGGATCGCCGGCTGTTCCGGCCGCACGAACCCGATCCCGTCGAGTGACGCTGGGAAATGGCAAGGGGCCCCGCGGGGCCCCTTGATGGTCAGGCTCTGCTCTACCGTCTTGCGTGTCAGCCGGCGGCGGCGAGCGGAGCCGCGACCGGTTGCACTGCGGCCGAATAGTCTGCCATCAGCTGGCGCGTGATATCGCCGACAGAGAAGCGATAGGGGCCGATCTCAGAAACGGGCGTGACCTCCGCGGCGGTGCCGGTCAGGAAGCACTGCTCGAATCCTTCCATCTCCTCCGGCTGGATCGCGCGCTCGATCACCTCGATGCCGCGCGACCTGGCAAGGCCGATCACCGTTCGACGGGTGATGCCGTCGAGGAAGCAGTCGGGCTTCGGGGTATGGATCACGCCGTCCTTGACGAAGAAGATATTCGCTCCGGTTGCCTCGGCGACCTGTCCGCGCCAGTCGAGCATCAGCGCGTCGGCATAGCCCTTGCGCTCGGCCTCGTGCTTGGAGATGGTGCAGATCATGTAGAGGCCGGCCGCCTTGGACTCCGAGGGCGCGGTTCGCGGGTCGGGCCGCCGATAGGTCGCAATATCAAGACGGATGCCCTTCAGCCGCTCTTCCGGATTGAAATAGCTCGGCCATTCCCATGCAGCGATGGCGAGGTGGATGGTGTTGTGTTGCGCCGAAACGCCCATCATCTCGCTGCCGCGCCAGGCGACGGGCCGGACGTACGCGTCAACGAGCTTCATCCGCGACAGCAGTTCACGCGTGGCGGCATTGATCGTTTCGGACGAATACGGAATTTCGAAGCCGAGCAGTTCGGCAGAGCGATGCAGGCGAGCGGTATGCTCCTCAAGCTTGAAAACCTCGCCGCCGTAGGCCCGTTCGCCCTCGAACACGCTGCTTGCATAGTGCAGCCCGTGGGTCAATACATGGACCTTCGCCTCCGCCCAGGGCACGAAGACGCCGTCGTACCAGATTTCCCCTTCGTGTTTGTCGAACGGCACGCTTGCCATGATTGATGCTCCACTGGCTCGGGTGGGCGGTCTCCCGCCCTGGGGGTGACCACGGGCCGCAAACGAGGACCCCGGCGGTCGTTGTGTCCGGCGATCACGCCTTCGGCTTTTGCACCCCGGCGAAACTGTCGGTATCTTTACACGCCCTCAAAACGGCGTGGGCTGCGAGTCTGGCGCGCGATCGAACCAACATTGCCCATATCGACAGCAAAGGGTTCGATCATTGCGTCAAATGCAGCCTAGCAGTAACAATCGAACGAAAATATGTCAATATGGCTGACGTAAATTTCAAGCACGCCGTAAACGGGGCCAAGGCAGCACCAGGCCGGGGCGCCGACACTATGGGCGCGGCGCCGGTCGCGCCTCCTTACGACCTGATCGAACTGCTGTTCTTCGCTTATCGCGACTTCACCTCCGACCCCGACGCCGCGCTTGCCGAATACGGCTTTGGCCGCGCACACCACCGCGTGCTGCATTTCGTCAACCGCAATCCAGGCCTTCGGGTGACGGACTTGCTCGCCATTCTCAAGATTACCAAGCAGAGCCTCGGGCGGGTCTTGAAACAACTGGTCGACGAAGGCTTCATCGAGCAGGCTCCCGGCCCGATCGACCGGCGCGAGCGGCTGCTGTTTGCGACGCCGCGCGGACGCGAACTGGCCGAGCGGCTGACGGCCCTGCAGAGCAGCCGCATCGCCCGGGCCCTCGAGCGCCTGCCGGAAAAAAGCCAAGAAATCGCAAGACGGTTTCTCTATGAGATGATCGATCCCGACCAGCGCGCCGATGTCATGCGCCTGATCGAGCGCCGATCGTAGCCCTACCGGACATCAGCATCCGAGATGCATCCCGAAGACAACGCACCACACCTTCTCATCGTCGACGACGACAGCCGAATCCGCGACCTGCTCCGCCGCTTTCTCACCGAAAACGGCTACCGCGTCACCACCTCTTCCAATGCACAGGAGGCGCGGCGGCGTCTGGAGGGCCTCGCCTTCGACCTTCTCGTGCTCGACATCATGATGCCGGGGGAGAGCGGGCTCGAGCTCGCCCGTCACCTGCGCGAAACCTCGGATGTCCCTATCCTGATGCTGACGGCCCGCTCCGACACCGAAGACCGCATCGCCGGGCTGGAAATCGGGGCCGATGACTATCTTTCCAAACCGTTCGAGCCGCGCGAACTGCTGCTCAGAATCGGCGCGATCCTGCGGCGGCGGGCAACAACCGAGACCGGACCGCTGCCCGAGATCCGCTTCGGCCCCTTCGTTTTCGACAGCAGCCGCGGAGAGCTGCGCCGCGGCGACGAGCACGTACGGCTGACCGATCGCGAAAAGCAGATCCTCGCACTGTTCGCGGAAAAGCCCGGCGAAACCGTGCCCCGCACCGAGATTGCCGGGGACGACAGCGGGCTCGCAGAGCGGACGGTCGACGTCCAGATCAACCGGCTGCGCCGCAAAATCGAGGGCGATCCTGCCAATCCGATCTATCTGCAGACCGTGCGCGGCGTCGGATACCGCTTGGTCTGCGATTGATGCGCGTCGTCTCCGAAATCCGGCGGGCGGCCGGGCGGTGGTATGTCGGGTTTCGGATAGGCGAGCATGTGCGGCGTGCGCTCACGCTCGTCGCCCTCCCCTATAATTCGGTGGCAGCGCTGCTCCACCGACTGATGCCGCGCGGCCTGTTCAGCCGTGCTCTGCTGATCATCGTGATTCCGATGGTCCTGCTCCAGTCGGTGCTGGCCTGGGTCTTCCTCGATCGGCACTACGACCTGGTGACGCAGCGCCTGTCCGAATCCATGGTGGGCCAGATCGCGGCGATCGTCGAAATCCTCGAGCGCTACCCGCACGACGAGGACTACGGCACCCTGATTGAGATCGCCGAGGACAAGCTCGAACTGTCGATTTCGGTGCTGCCGCCGGAGCCGCTTCCGCCGCCGCGGCCCAAGCCCTTCTTCGACCTCGTCGACCGCTACCTGTCGGAACAGCTTCGGGTGCGCATCGGCCGGCCGTTCTGGATCGATACCATCGGGCGATCGCGCTTCGTCGAGATGCGCATTCAGTTAAAGGACCACGTGCTCCGGGTGATCGCCCGACGCAGCCAGGCCTATGCCTCCAACTCGCACATTTTCATCGTCTGGATGGTGTCGACCTCCGCGATCCTCATCGCCATCGCCCTGGTGTTCCTCAGAAACCAGATCCGCCCGATCGAGCAGCTCGCCGACGCCGCGGAGGGTTTCGGCAAGGGCCGGCCGATCGAACGCTTCCGCCCGCGCGGCGCGCGGGAGGTCCGCCGCGCCGCCCAGGCCTTCATCGAGATGCGGCGCCGCATTGAGCGCCAGATCGAACAGCGCACCGCGATGCTGGCCGGCATCAGCCATGACCTCCGCACCGTGCTGACGCGGTTCCGACTTCAGCTCGCGTTGCTGCCGAAAGGCCCCGAGGTCAACGCCCTCCAGGCCGACGTCGACGAAATGAACAGCATGCTGGAGGACTATCTCGCCTTCGTTCGCGGCGACGGCAACGAACAGGCGAAGCCGACGGACGTGGCGCTGCTGTTTGAGGATCTCGAAGCCCAGGCGGAAGTCGCCGGCGCGGAGGTCTCGTCCCATTTCGCCGGCGATCCGGAGATCGTGCTCAAGGAGATCGCGATCCGCCGCTGCCTCACCAATCTCGTCGCCAACGCCGCGCGCCACGGAAGCCAGCTGAGGATCGAAGGACGCAACGCCGACGGCTGGCTCACGATCACGATCGATGATGACGGCCCGGGCATACAGCCGGAGGAACGTGAGAACGTGTTCCGGCCGTTCTACAGACTCGACTCCGCGCGCAACCTGGACGCTCACGGCAGCGGCCTCGGCCTTGCCATCGCGCGCGACATCGTGCGCGGCCACGGCGGCTCCATCATGCTGGACGACAGTCCGCTCGGGGGCCTCAGGGTGCGCATCAGGATCCCGGCCTGACGGCCCGGCCCGGCCGCCGCCGTAACGGCTTAGTAGAGCCGCCCGCCGACCGGCACGTCGATGTCTGGCCGCAGCAGCACCACCTCGCCGTCGCCGTCGGGTACACCAAGCGTGAGCACCTCCGACATCAGCGGCCCGATCTGGCGCGGCGGGAAGTTGACGACCGCCAACACCTGTCGACCGACGAGATCCTCGGGCCGGTAATGCCGGGTGATCTGGGCAGAGGACTTCTTCACACCGATCTCCGGGCCGAAGTCGATCCTCAGCTTGATGGCCGGCTTGCGCGCCTCCGGAAAAGGCGCGGCCTCGACGATGCGGCCGACGCGGATGTCGACCTTGAGGAAGTCGTCGAACGAGATACGGGCGGTTTCAGACATTGTGGCGGCCTCTCGCGCGGGCCCGCGGAGACGCCGTCGTCATGCGGTCCCGTTGAAGCGGGGATAGGTTAGGGAACGGCATCAAGAGCAATGATGAGGCCGGACGCAAGGCGGGTGCGCGGCGCCGGTCAGGCGACGGCTGCGTTTTCGCCGTCGTCGTTGCGCTCCTGCATCGGTTCTTCGTTCGATCGACGTCGTTTGCGCGAGCTGCGCAGCGACTCGGTCATGCGTTCGAGCCTGTCCAGACGGCCGAGCCAGGATTCACCGCGGCTGAGCTCCCGGTCGAGCGCGGCCATTGTACGGGCAAGTCCGGGGTCTTCGTCCTCGAGCCAGACGCCGATCACCCGCGCGAAGGCAACCACCAGGCCCTGCACCATCAGCCGGCCCCGAAAGCCCCTGGCCTCGATGCCGGCGGCCGTCAGCATCCAGCGCTGCGCGACGGCGGACCGATGGGCGAGCTCGATCGCCAGCAACGGGTCGCGGCGGGCCGCCGTCCTGAGCGCCAGAAGCGCGGACTTGTATGGCTTCAGATGGTCGAGACGAATCATCAGCACGTCGAACAGTCGGTCGCGCGCAGGTTCTCCCGCCATGGAGTCGTCGACACCATCCAGCACCGCGCTGTCAACACCGGCGAGAAAGGCTTCATAGATGGAGAGCTTGGTCGGGAACTCTGCGCGCAGCGCCGCCAGTGACACGCCGGCCTGCGCCGCGATTGCGGTCATGGCCGTCCCTTCCCAGCCCTTTTCTCCGAGCAAGGAGAGGAAGACCCTGATGATCTTGTCCCGTGTCTTTCGGGTCGCCATTGCACCCTCCCGTATGACCTCGAGCTTATGATGTTGCCCGGTCGTCGCAGAGTCGAGGCCTGCCGGTCAGGATCGGACCCGTGACCGGCGCTCTGCGCGTCGGCGCCTGCGACGAAATGCCTCGCCCGGTTCCTAGCCCGCAAGCTGGCGCGAGCGACGTGCAGCCGCCGCAACCGCCGCCTCCAGCACCCGCTGAAGCCCGTCTTCGCCCATCAGCACCGCCAGCGCAGCCGCAGTCGTCCCATTCGGCGAGGTGACATTGCGCCGGAGGTCGGCCGGCTCGAGCTCGGACCTGTGCATGAGTTCGCCGGCGCCGACCACTGTCTGACGCGCGAGCAACCGGGCAAGGTCAGGCGAAAGCCCGGCCTTGACCCCGGCCTCTGCCAGGGCCTCCGTCAGATAGAACACATAGGCGGGCCCCGAACCGCTGACGGCCGTGACGGCGTCCATCAGCGCCTCGTCCTCGATCCAGGTGAAGCTTCCGACCGCTGTGAACAACCTGGCGACATCGGCCCGCATCGCCTCCGAGACCGCGGCACCGGCGAAGCCGACACTCATGCCGCGGCCGACCAGAGCCGGCGTGTTCGGCATGACCCGGACCACCGGCACGGCCGGGCCGAACGCCGCCGTAAACCGCGCCACGGGCGTACCCGCAGCGATCGACAGAACGAGCGTGTCGTCGGCGACGAAGGACGTCAGCGCGGGCAGCACTGCATCCATCACCTGGGGCTTCACCGCAAGCAGGACCACGCCCGGCGTCAGGCCTTCCGGCACGGCGGCACCACGGGCGATGCCGTGCTCGGCGAGCAAGGCCAGGATCTCCTGCGACGGGGCGGGATCGGCGACGAAGACGGCTTTCGGATCAACACCCTCGGCCATCCAGCCGGCCAGCATGGCGCCGCCCATCTTGCCCGCCCCGATGAGGGCGAGCGGACGCTCCGGCGACAGGATCATGCTTCGCCCGCAGTCTCGAACAGTGCGGTGTCGACCGCTTCCGTCGCGCTCTTGCCGGCCCAAACCACGAACTGGAATGCCTGGTAGTAGCGCTCGCAGGCCTCCAGCGCGTTGGAGAGCAGGCCTTCGATCTGCTTGGATGTCGCCTCGGCGCCGCCGGCAAGCAGCAGCGACTGACGGAAGATCACCACGCCTTCGCGGTTCCAGAGGTCGAAGTGACCCATCCACAGCTGTTCGTTGACCAGAGCGAGCAGACGCATCACCTCGGTCTTGCGCGGCTCGGAAACCTTGAGATCGAAGGCGCAGGCAAGATGTAGCGCCTCAAGCTCCTCCATCCAGGAAAAGGAGACATGGTAATCGCACCAATGTCCCGACACCGAGATGGTGATTTCGTCTTCCCCCGACCGCTCGAACGCCCAATCGTTGATTGCGGCGATATGCTCGATCGTGTCGACGGGGTTGGCGGGCCGTTCGTATTCAAAGTCGATGAGGCTCATGGAAGCTCCTCTCGGCTGTCGGGTCGGCCGCTTTTCAACGGCGGACCACCTCTACTCGGTCCGCGATACTGATGCTCATCACAAGCGAAACACGGCGAATCGTCAATGCGCAGGCGGTCTCGTTGCCGACAGGCCGCGAATCCTTGTTGACTTTCAGTATATAGATAGATGGTGCGGATGAGAAATATTCACTTTTCCTTAACGGGTGCAAAAGTTGGGGACGGATTTCGTCAGCAGAATCACCCGACCGTGCCGCAGAGAGCTTTCCAGCCCCAATGAACATCGGAAGTCAGGGCTGCATGCCGAGCGCAAACTGCAGGTTCGGCGGCGAACGTGGCGACCTGCTGCGTCAGGCCCCTTCACCACCGCTCTTGCGCGCATCACGTTCGGCCTCAAGCGCCGCAACACGCGCCTCGAGCGCATCAACGGCGTCGAGCGCCCGTACCGTCATCTCCTTGAGGGCGTCGTAGTCCTCGCGCTTGACCAAATCCATCTCGGCCAGAAACCGCTCCGCCTGAGCGCGCAACGCGGTCTCGACCTCCCGGCGCGCGCCCTGCGCGACACCGGCGGCATCGGTCATCAGTTTGGCGAGGTCGTCGAGAATACGGTTGGCACCCTGATTCATCTGCAACTCCCCTCGCCGGCGTACGCATTACCTCGGCTGTCCGGCAGATCGCTTTTGCCGGAAGTCATCCCTATCAGGTAGGCGCGGTTGGCGGCAAAGGCAAGCACCGGCTCGCAGATCACCCCCGGTCCCCTTGACGGGCGCAATCAATCGCAGCAACGTCCCGGCGCGCCGACCCGGAACCGGAGGCACGATGCCGCTCCTCGCCCTGCCCTTCCCTGCGATCGATCCCGTGATCGTCGAGATCGGGCCTTTCGCCCTCCGCTGGTACGCCCTCGCCTACATTGTCGGCATAGTGCTGGCGTGGCGCTACATGCGCCGCCTCGTGCAGAACGAAAGGCTCTGGCACGGCACCCAGCACCCCGCCCCCATCGACATCGACGATTTCGTCGTCTGGGCAACGCTTGGCATCGTGCTCGGCGGCCGGCTCGGCTATGTGCTGTTCTACAATCCGGCCTACTATCTCGACCACCCGCTCGAGGCCCTCGCCTTGTGGACCGGCGGCATGTCGTTCCATGGCGGCTTTCTCGGCACCGTGCTGGCCATGGTGCTTTACGCCCGAAGCCGCGGCCTTTCGATCTGGACCCTGTTCGATCTCGCCGGGACGGCCGCTCCGATCGGCCTGTTCTTCGGCCGCCTTGCCAACTTCATCAATGGCGAGCTGTGGGGGCGGGTGACGGATGTTCCCTGGGCCGTCGTGTTTCCGAGCGGCGGCCCGCAGCCGCGCCACCCGAGCCAGCTTTACGAAGCCGCACTTGAGGGCATCGCCCTGTTTCTGGTCGTCCGGTTGTTCAGCCACCGCTTCGCCACGTTGCGCCGGCCCGGGCTGACCGCGGGGATTTTTGCCACCGGCTACGGCATCGCCCGATCGATCGCCGAGCTGTTCCGGATGCCCGACGCTCATATCGGCTTTCTCGCCGGCGGGTTGACAATGGGTATTCTCCTGTCGCTGCCAATGATTGCGGCCGGGCTCGCCGCAGTCGTCTGGGCCGTCCGCCGGGCGCCGGTCGCGCAGGCGACAGCAACCGCTGACGATGACGTGGCCGGACGATGACCGACACGCCGCTTTCGGTCCGCCTCAAGGATCTGATCGTCCGGACGGGGCCGATCACCGTCGCCGACTATATGGCGGCCTGCCTGTCCGATCCTGAGCACGGCTACTACACCACGGCAGAGCCGTTCGGCGCCGCTGGCGACTTCGTGACCGCGCCGGAGGTGAGCCAGCTGTTCGGCGAGATGGTTGGCGGATGGCTGCTGCACGTCTGGCAGCAACTCGGCACGCCCAGTCCGATCCGCCTTGTCGAGCTTGGCCCTGGTCGCGGCACGCTGATGGCCGACGTCCTCCGCGTCGCACGGTTGAGCCCCGCCTTCCTCGGTGCCGCCTCGCTGCATCTCGTCGAAACCAGTGCCAGGCTGCGGTCCCTGCAGGCGGCGACACTCGCCGGTGCACCGTTGTCGCCCCGATGGCACGACCGCTTCGCCGAAGTGCCTCAGGACGGGGCGCTGCTCGTCATCGCCAATGAATTCTTCGACGCCTTGCCCATCCACCAGTATGTCAGAACCCCCTCGGGATGGTGCGAGCGCATGGTGACGCTGGACGAGTCTGGCGCGCTGGCGTTCGGCATTGGCCCTGCCGGCTTCGGCGCCGATGCTGCCGTGCCCGCGGTCGCCCGGGATGCAGAGGTCGGGGCCGTGCTCGAAACCCAGCCGCTGGGCAACGCGATCGCCGAGGACATCGGGCGGGGGGTGGCCCTGACCGGCGGCGCTGCCCTCATTGTCGACTACGGCTATGAGCGCACCGCCATCGGCGATACGCTCCAGGCCGTACGCGGCCATGCCTATGCGCAGGTGCTGGCCGCACCCGGACGGGCCGACCTGACGGCACATGTGAACTTCGAGGCGCTGGCCCGCGCCGCCGGCGCCGGTGGTGCGGCCGCGCACGGGCCGATCGGGCAAGGCGACTTCCTGATCGGACTTGGGCTGCTGGAGCGCGCCGGCGCCCTCGGTGCCGATAAGGACGCTGCGACCCAGGACCGGATCCGCGGTGAGGTCGAGCGGCTTGCCGGGCCTGAAGCAATGGGCGTGCTCTTCAAGGTGCTCGCCCTCACGCGACCCGGCATCGTGCCGCCGCCATTTGACAGCTGACACGTCGCCCGGCACCATCGCCGGCCTTGGGGAGACACGGAGTATGATCGTCGCGCCAGACCTCGTCGCCATCGAAGGAATCGCGCATGGTTTCTTCACCCGCCAGGGCGGCGTCTCGCGAGGGATCTACGACAGCTTCAACATCGGGCTTGGCTCGCGCGACGATCACGACGCCGTCCTTGCCAATCGCGTCCGGGCCGCGCGCCGGATCGGAGTCGGGGACGACCGGCTCGTGCTGCCGCACCAGCACCATTCCGCCGACGCGGTCGTCGTCGAGGCACCGTGGCCAGACGGCGTGCCGCAGAAGGCCGATGCCGTGGTCACCGCACGCCCCGGGCTTGCGGTGGCTGTCGCCACCGCCGACTGCGGGCCGGTTCTGTTCGCCGATCCCGCCGCAGGTGTGGTCGCGGCCGCCCATGCCGGCTGGCGCGGAGCGCTCGAAGGGATTCTCGAAGCGACGATCGAGACCATGGAGCGGCTCGGCGCCGTCCGTGGCCGCATCATTGCGGTGCTCGGCCCGACCATCTCCTCGGCCGCCTACGAAGTCGGCCCCGAGTTCGTCGACCGCTTCCTGAAGGTCGACACCGCCAACCGACGATATTTCACGCCATCCGATAAACAGGACCATGCGCGATTTGATCTGCCGGCCTATATTGTCGACCGGCTTCGGGCCGGCGGTGTCGCCAAGGCGATCGACCTTGGCCTGTGCACCTATGGCGACGAGAGTCGTTTCTTCTCGTACCGCCGGGCCACCCACCGCGGTGAACCCGACTACGGCCGCCTGCTTTCGGCGATAGCGCTTGCTGGAGAGGGATGATGGCGCTGCATTTCTCCCGGGACGAATATGATTCCCGCCTCGACACGCTCTGCGCGCTTATGGGCGACGAGGGGCTCGATGCCATGCTGCTCTTTGCCCAGGAGAGCATGTATTGGCTGACGGGCTACGATACCTTCGGCTTCTGCTTCTTCCAGTGCATGGTCGTCACCCGCGACGGGCGGATCGTCCTCCTGACCCGCTCGGCAGACCTGCGCCAGGCGCAGCACACCTCGATCGTCAGCGACATCCGGGTTTGGATCGACAGCGGCGACGCCTCGCCGGTTACACAATTGCGCGAACTCCTGTTCGAGATGGATCTGCTCGGTAGCCGACTTGGCGTCGAGTACGACACCCACGGCCTGACGGGGAAGCTCGGGCGCGAGCTCGACGAGGCGCTGCGTTCCTTTGCCAACCTCGATGACGCCTCGCTGCTGGTTCCGCTGCTACGCGCCGTCAAGAGTCCGGCCGAGATTGCCTATGTCCGCGAGGCCGCGCGTCTCGCCGACGATGCCTACGAGGCCGGATTGGCCGAGATTGCGCCGGGTGCGGACGAGGGCCGCATTCTCGCTGCGATGCAGGGCGTGATTTTTGAAGGCGGCGGCGATTACCCCGGCAACGAGTTCATCATCGGCTCGGGCCGCGACGCACTTCTTTGCCGCTACAAGTCGGGGCGGCGGCGGCTGTCGGCCAATGACCAGATCACGCTGGAGTTCGCCGGCGTCTACCGCCGCTACCATGTCGCGCTGATGCGCACCGTCGTCGTCGGCGAGCCGCGGCCGCGCCATCTCGAGATGCACACGGCCGCGCGTGCCGCTCTGCTGGCGGTCGAGGAGCGCCTGAGGCCCGGCAACACGCTCGGTGACGTGTTCGACACCCACGCCAAGGTGATGGAACAGCATGGCATGACTGCTCATCGCCTCAATGCCTGCGGCTACTCCCTCGGCGCGCGCTTCTCGCCGAGCTGGATGGACTGGCCGATGGCCTATCACGGAAATTCGGCCAAGATCGTGCCCAACATGGTGCTGTTCATGCACATGATCCTGATGGACTCCGAGACGGAAACGGCCATGACCCTCGGGCAGACCTATCTGACCACCGATGCCGCGCCTGAAAGCCTGTCCAGGCTTTCTCTCGACCTGCCGATCAAGGCGGGCTAAACGGTTCTGTGACGAGTCTGATGTCGGGCGTCCGCCCGAAAATCCCAGCTGGCGAGACGAGATGACCGGCCAAATCGCTCCGACGACCCTGACCCTGCGCGCCGTCGCCATCGCCGCGACCGTCTTCGTCGCCGCCTGTCAGAACACGTCCCAGCCATCGACAACGACACAGACGCCGCGTGCGACCCGATCCGCTCCGGCCGTCGCCCCGGAGAAAGCGACTTTTGCGTTCGAGCCGTTCACCGGCGCCCCCGGCAACACCGCGGATCAGCTGTCGGAGCTGATCGGGCACGAGGCCCGCGAGCAGGGCCTGACGCTCGTGCGCCGCGTCGGAGCACCGGCGAGCTATCGGATCAACGGCTATCTCGCCGCAACGGGCAACCAGTCGTCTGTTACGCTGTTCTATGTCTTCGACGTCGTCGATGCCTCCGGTTCGCGCGTCCACCGCATCATCGGTCAGGAGAGCGCGCCGGGAACGAGTGGCGATCCCTGGTCGGGTATCGAAGGTGATACGCTTAGCCTTGTCGCCAAGCGGTCGGTGGCATCGCTGCGCGCCTGGCTCTATCGATGACGCCTGGTCCGACCCCAACTTTTCCCGCCCATGCGGGGACCCTGTTGTGCAGCCGCGGCGCCGTTGCTAAAACGCCGCCGCCTGCGCGGCGCTGCAGGCCGCGCGACAGGCTCGCGACTCACCGTCCGGTAGGGTGGGTCGTCCTGAGCGACCACAAAGCAAACAGGTTGATCCCGTCGGATCGAAGCTTGCGGCGGTAAGCGGCTTCGACCTCACAACAAGGACTGCGGGCCATGAAGATCGTCGCGGGCAACTCCAACCGCGCCCTTGCGGAGGAGATTTCGACCTATCTCGAGGTTCCTCTCGCCAAGTGCCTGGTGCGACGCTTTGCTGACCAGGAAATCTTCATCGAGATCCAGGAGAACGTGCGCGGCGAGGACGTGTTCGTGCTCCAGTCGACCAGCTATCCGACCAACGATCACCTGATGGAGCTGCTGATCCTGATCGACGCGCTGCGCCGCTCGTCCGCCAAGCGCATCACCGCGGTGATCCCCTATTTCGGTTATGCCCGCCAGGACCGCAAGCCGGGCCCGCGCACTCCGATTTCGGCCAAGCTCGTCGCCAACATCATCACGCATGCCGGCGCCGACCGCGTGCTGACGCTCGACCTTCACGCCGGGCAGATCCAGGGCTTCTTCGACATTCCGACCGACAATCTCTACGCCGCGCCGGTGATGACCCGCGACATCAAGGAGCGTTACGCCACCGACAACGTCATGGTGGTGTCTCCGGACGTCGGCGGCGTGGTGCGGGCCCGTGCCCTTGCCAAGCGGATCGATGCGCCGCTGGCTATCGTGGACAAACGCCGCGAGCGACCGGGCGAGTCGGAGGTCATGAACATCATCGGCAATGTCGAGGGCCGCGACTGCGTGCTGGTCGACGACATCGTCGATTCCGGCGGCACGCTGTGCAATGCCGCCGACGCGCTGCTGGCCAAGGGCGCGAGCTCCGTCACCGCCTATATCACCCACGGCGTCCTCTCGGGCGGCGCCGTCGCCCGCGTCACCGCCTCCAAGCTCAAGGAGCTGGTGATCACCAACTCCATCGAGCCGACGGCCGCCGTCCTCGCCGCTCCGAACATCCGCACCATCTCGATCGCGCCGTTGATGGGTGAGGCGATTTCGCGCACGGCGCTGGAAAAGTCGGTATCGAGCCTGTTCAACTAGGCACGGCACCCGTTTCACAGCACTGGACGACCAAAGCGACCGGCAAGCGTTTACATCGCCGCAGCGGGATGCGCGGCCCTTGCCCGAGTTCGGCCTTTCGGTTATACGACCCCGCGCGTGCCTGCACCCCTGGAGGAGGCGCGCTGACAGGCTGGCGGACGCTTCCGGATTGACCGGGGCGGAGATCGCCGGCTTTTTTCGTCATGCATCCGAAGGAGCATTGCCATGGCTACCAGCTATGAGCTCAAGGCTTCGCCGCGGGAGCGGGTGGGCAAGGGGGCCGCTCGTGCACTGCGTCGTGAAGGCCTTATCCCCGCCGTGATCTACGGTGGAAAGCAGCCCGCCCTGCCGATCGCGATTCCTTTGAAGGAAACCACGATCAACCTGCACAGGGGTGGTTTCCTGACCCATCTCGGCACCATCGACGTCGACGGCAAGAAGCACCAGGTCATCGCCAAGGATTACCAGCTCGACCCGGTCCGCGACGACGTCCTCCACGTCGACTTTCTGCGCGTTTCGGCCAACACAACGCTGACGATTGACATTCCCGTCCGCTTCCTCAACGAGGAAACCTGCCCGGGCATCAAGCGCGGCGGCGTCCTCAACATCGTCCGCCACACTGTGGAGATGACGGTTCCGGCAAACGCGATTCCGGAAGCGATCGAGGTCGACCTTGCCGACGCCAAGCTCGGGGACAGCATCCACATCTCCGCCGTCACCCTGCCGGACGGCTGCCAGCCGACGATCACCGACCGCGATTTCACCATCGCGACGATCGCCGCCCCGGCCGGCCTGAAGGAAGCTGACGAAGAGGCGGAAGAAGAGGAAGAGGACGAGGCCTGATCCCGTCCTGCCTCACGGTTGTGCAGTCCCGGAGAAGCCCATGCGACTGATCGTCGGCCTCGGCAATCCCGGCGCGAAATACGAGCGCAACCGTCACAACATCGGTTTCATGGCGGTCGATGCGATCCATCGCCGCCATGCCGGCTTCTCGCCCTGGCGTAAACGGTTCCAGGCAGAGGTGTCAGAGGGGCATCTCGGGGGCGAGAAGGTGCTGCTTCTCAAGCCGATGACCTACATGAACGAATCCGGTCTGGCCGTTGGTGAGGCCATTCGGTTCTATAAGATCCCGCTTTCCGACGTTACCGTCCTCTACGACGAACTCGACCTGCCGCCAGGCAAGGTCCGGGTGAAGGTCGGAGGGGGTGCCGGCGGCCACAACGGCATCCGCTCGATCGACGCCCATGCCGGCGCCGACTACCGCCGTGTTCGCCTCGGTATCGGACATCCGGGCGTCAAGGAGCGCGTGACCGGCCACGTTCTCGGCGACTTCGCCAAAGCCGATGCCGAGTGGCTGGAGCCGCTGCTCGATGCGGTCGCAGACAACGCCGCCCTTCTGGCCGAAGGCAAGGACAGCCAGTTCGCCAACAAGGTTGCGCTGGCTCTCGCGCCGGACAAGCCCGCACGACAGACGGCCAAACCCAGGGCAGCGGAAGCGTCAGCGGCGCGTCCGACAGGCGGCCAGAGCCACATTCGCCAGGCCCGCCGGAGTCCGGCGCCCACCCTGCCCAAATCGGGCCCGATGGCAGAACTGCTGAAGAAGGTCTTCGGCGCCGGTGACAAGGACTGACGCCATGGTCGTGCGGCGGCCCGCCCCGGCGGTTGACCTTGATGGCGTTCCTCGGGCATGAAGCGCGCAACTTCCCTAAGCCCACCAGATTGAAAGCGACATTCCATGGGGTTCCAGTGCGGTATCGTCGGGCTGCCGAACGTCGGCAAGTCCACGCTGTTCAACGCGCTCACCAGGACCGCGGCTGCCCAGGCGGCCAATTACCCGTTCTGCACAATCGAGCCGAACACCGGTGAGGTCGCCGTACCGGACCCAAGGCTGACAAAGCTCGCCGAAATCGCCGGCTCGGCCAATATCGTCCCCACCCGTCTTACCTTCGTCGACATCGCCGGCCTCGTCCGCGGGGCCTCCAAGGGTGAAGGCCTCGGCAACCAGTTCCTCGCCAACATCCGCGAGGTCGATGCCATCGCCCATGTGCTGCGCTGCTTCGAGGACGGCGACATCGCCCATGTCGAGGGCCGTGTCGACCCGATCGCCGATGCCGACACCGTCGAGACCGAACTGATGGTCGCCGACATGGAAAGCCTCGAGCGCCGGATCGCACCGCTGCGCAAGAAGGCGACCGGCGGCGACAAGGAAGCCAAGGCTGTGGTGCCAATCATGGAGGCAGCACTGAGGCTGCTGTCGGACGGCAAGCCCGTCAGACAGCTTGAGCTGGGCTCCGTGGAGGAGAGAAAGATCCTGGAAAGCCTGAACCTCCTGACTTCCAAGCCGGTGCTCTATGTCTGCAACGTTGAGGAAGCCGCGGCAGCGACCGGAAATGCCTATTCGCAGCAGGTGGAGGAGAAGGCCAGGGCGGAAGGTGCGGCCTGCGTTGTCATCTCCGCCGCGATCGAGGCCGAGATCGCCCAGCTCGACGATGACGAGCAGCGCGAATACATGGAAAGCATGGGGCTTGCGGAGCCCGGCCTCGACCGCCTGATCCGCGCCGGCTACGAGCTGCTCGGCCTCATCACCTTCTTCACCGTCGGCCCAAAGGAGGCCCGCGCCTGGACCATCACGCGCGGCACCAAGGCGCCGCAGGCGGCCGGCGTGATCCATACCGACTTCGAGCGTGGCTTTATCCGCGCCCAGACCATCGCCTATGCGGATTTCATCGCCCTCGGCGGCGAGTCCGCTGCCAAGGAAGCGGGCAAGGCGCGCGACGAGGGCAAAGAATACGTCGTCAAGGATGGCGACGTCATGCTGTTCAAATTCAACACCTGAGCCGCCGCGTGCGGCGGTCTCGCGCGCTGCTGCCGATTGGTCTAAGTAGACGGCATGACCATACGCTACTTTGAGGATTTCCAGCCCGGCGAGGTCATCGAGCTCGGCGAGAAGCTTGTTACACGCGAAGAGATCGTCGCCTTCGCGGCCGAGTTCGATCCCCAGCCTTTCCATCTTGACGACGCGGCGGGGGCCGACTCCCTGCTCGGCGGGCTGGCCGCCTCCGGCTGGCATACCATCGCGATGCTGATGCGGCTGTTGTGCGACGGACTGCTGCTGTCCTCGTCCTGCATGGGATCTCCGGGCGTCGACAAGGTCGCCTGGCTGCTGCCGGTCAGGCCGGGTGATCGCATCAGCGCGCGGGCGCGCGTCGTCGCCACCCGGGCGCTCCGGTCGCGGCCGGGCCTTGGCATTGTCCGATTCGACATCGAGGTCGCCAACCAGGATCGGGTGACGGTGATGACGATGGACAACGATATCCTGTTCGGATTGCGGGAGACGGCCGCGTGAAGTTCTACGAGGACATCGAGATCGGAGACCGAATCGAGATCGGCAGCCACCTTTTTACCGCCGAAGAGATCATCCGCTTCGCCACCGCCTATGATCCGCAGCGCTTCCACCTGTCCGACGAGGCAGCCGCAAAGACCCATTTTGGCCGCCTGTGCGCCTCGGGTTGGCACACCGCCTCGGTGTGGATGCGCCTGATGGTCGAGTTTCGCAACCGCGAGCTGAAGCGCGCCGCCGACGCCGGCCTGCCGGTCGCCCGGCTTGGTCCCTCTCCCGGCTTTGAGACCCTGAAGTGGGTCAAGCCGGTGTTTGCCGGCGACTGCATCAGCTACACGTCAGAGGTTGTCGCCAAGCGCGAGAGCCGGACTCGGCCGCAGTGGGGGATTGTGAAAAACGAGAACGCCGGCACCAACCAGAATGGCGAGGTGGTGTTCCGTTTCCGCTCCAGCGTTTTCGTCGAGCGACGTTCCGGCCAATAGCATCCGTTCAAGGTCGATGATCTAGATCGACCGGGCGAACACGACCTCATCGCGGATCGGAATGCCATAGGCGCCGCTGACCGGAATTTCAGGCTTGCGCTTGCGTTCCTCGTCGATCGCTCCGGCGACGATCCGATCCAGGCGAAAGCCGCGGCGCTGGTAGAAGCGGAAAGCATCGAGATTGTCGTTTGACGTCCGCACGATCAGCCGCCGGACGCCATTCTCCACGGCTGCGCCGACCACCGTGTTGAGCAGGGCCGTTCCGGTGCCGCCCCGTGGCTGCAGGGAATCCAGCGTCAGGATTTCCCACTCATCGGCACGCTTGATCAGGGTAACGAGCCCGACGATCTCACCATCCTCCTCCGCCAGGTAGCCCGGCTGGCGCGAGGCGTCGACCAGTTCACCTTCGATCAGCATCTCAGGGCTGGTCCATCGTCGAGTAAGAAGATCGGCGACAGCGGCGTGGTCGCCGTCCTCGACGCTGCGAATTCGTACGGTCATGCTGCCTCCTGCGTGTAACATCGGTGCTGCGCACGATGCGGACGCCTTAACCCAATCCTGCGTGACGCCCAGCCCACTCCAGTGAAAACCCAATCGCGCTTGCTGTTTGCGCCCCCTCCCTCACATCGAGGGGGATCGATTTCGGGGCCCAGCCCTTGCCCCGGGGTTGATCCGGGCAAGGATGTGTTTGTCAGACCAGCCAAGAAAGGGGCCTAGTGACCGGGAAAGGCGACCAGCGTGCGCACTGGAACGCCAAGGCTCTCGATCCTGGCGCGTCCGCCGAGGTCGGGCAGATCGACGATGAAGCAGGCCGCCACCACCTCCGCGCCCATCTGCTGGAGCAGCTTGCTGGCCGCTTCCGCGGTTCCGCCCGTGGCGATCAGGTCATCGACGAGTATCACCTTTTCGCCGGCGGAAATGGCATCCTTGTGCATCTCCATCTCGTCGATGCCGTATTCCAGGGAATAGGCGATGCGCACGGTCTCGTGCGGCAGCTTGCCCTTCTTGCGGATCGGCACGAACCCGGCCGAGAGCTGATGGGCCACCGCGCCGCCAAGGATGAAGCCGCGCGCCTCGATACCGGCGATCTTGTCGACCTTTGATCCGGCCCAGGGCTGCACCAGAGCGTCAACGGCACGGCGAAAGGCCCGGGCATCGCCCAAGAGCGTCGTGATGTCCCGGAACAGGATGCCCGTCTTGGGATAATCGGGAATCGTCCTGATCGCCTTGATCAGCTCATCCGACACGGTCTCTACGCTCATGCTGGAACAGGCTCCAATCGTTCCCGGGGGCGGTTTGAGTCACCGCGGCGGTTGAAGATAGTCGCTGAACCGCCCTGTCCGCCAGACCATGTCAGCGACGGGCGCACTTGTTCCACACGATCTCCGCTCACCCTTGCAGGACCCGCCCTGCGACGGCATCGAGCTTGGCAAGCAATGTCGGGTCACGCGCGTCCGGCGCGGTTATGATGGCATTTTCCAAGGCGCGGTCCGATCCGACCGGACAGGCTTCATGCGTGCGCGGCAGGATGCGGGCGAGGCGTCCAACAAGCCGCTGCGCATTCTGCGCATTGTCGCGCAGCACCTGGATGATCGACTGGATGTCGACCTCGCCGTGCTCCGGATGCCAGCTGTCGTAATCCGTCACCATCGCGACGGTCGCGTAGCAAATCTCGGCCTCGCGGGCGAGCTTGGCTTCCGGCATGTTGGTCATGCCGATGACGTCGCAGCCCCAGGCCCGGTAAAGATGGCTTTCGGCAAGGGTGGAGAATTGCGGCCCCTCCATCGCCAGGTAAGTGCCGCCGCGCCGGTAGACCAGCGCCTCTGCCCGCGCCGCTGCCTCGACATGGTCGACCAGTCGCGGGCTGACCGGATAGGCCATCGACACATGAGCGACACAGCCGGCGCCGAAGAAGCTCTTCGGCCGCGCGAACGTCCGATCGATGAATTGCTCGACCAGCACGAAGGTGCCTGGCGCATACTCTTCCTTGAGCGACCCGCAGGCCGAGACGGAGACGAGATCCGTCACGCCGCAGCGCTTCAAGACGTCGATGTTGGCGCGGTAGTTGATGTCCGAGGGCGAGAACCGGTGACCGCGGCCATGCCGCGGCAGGAACACGACGGTCAGACCGTCGATTTCCCCGACCCGAACCTGGTCGGAAGGCTCACCCCACGGGCTTTCCACCGTCTGCCACGCGGCACCTTCCAGACCCGGCAGGTCATAGACGCCCGAGCCGCCGATCACGCCAAGCACCGCCTTCGTCATCCGCCTCTCCTTCAGGACATGCTGCTTACGTCTTGCGCTTCAATGCCACAGCCGGCCGAAGACGGCCACCGTCTCTCTGGCTGGGCCAAATGCGATCTGCGACACGCACACGAAAAAGGGCCACCGGATTGCTCCGGTGGCCCCGAGACCTCGATTCCTTGCCGTCGGTCAGTGGTCGACGTTGCTCCAGAGCTTGCGCTTGGTGAAGTAGAGCAGCGAGGCAAAGATGATCAGGAAGACCATCACGCGGAAGCCGATCTTCTTGCGCGCCTCCAGATGCGGCTCAGCGGCCCACATCATGAACGCGGCAACATCCTTGGAATACTGATCGACGGTCTGCGGCGTGCCGTCGGTATACTCGACCAGGTCGTCGGAAAGCGGCGGCGCCATGGCAATCGCATTCCCCGACAGGAAGGCCGTGTTGTAGTACATGCCTTCGGGGATGGTGACGCCTTCCGGCACATCCTCTTCGTAGCTCGTCAGCAGCGCGTGGATGTAGTCCGGCCCCTGCTCTTGGTACTGGGTGAAAGCATCGAAGATGAACCACGGAAACCCGGCATGGGCGGCGCGGGCCTTGGCCAGCACCGAAAAGTCCGGCGGGAAGGCGCCGCCATTCGAGGCGCGGGCTGCCTGCTCGTTGGGGAACGGCGGCGGGAACCGGTCGGCGAGGGTCGCGGGACGCTCGAACATGTCGCCCGCGTCATCCGGACCGTCCATGACGGTATACTCGGACGCAATCGCCCTCGCCTCCGCCTCGGAGAATTCCGGTCCACCCTCCTCAGCCAGGTTCCGAAACGCCACCAGGTTGAGCGAGTGGCAGGAGGAGCAGACCTCCTTATAGACCTTGAAACCACGCTGCAGCTGGCCGCGGTCGTACATGCCGAATGGCCCGGAGAAGGACCACTGCAGCCGTTCGATATGCGGCGTTTCTCCGGCGGCGAAGGCCGACGGCACCGCCAGTGCGAGACTGGCAGCAACGGCGGCGACCCGGGCGATGTTGATCATCGTGTTCATTCTTTCAGACTCCCGATCTCGCCCGTTTCTCACTTGGACTGCGGTGCGGAAACCGCTCCGACCGGCTGGCCCGAGCCGCCGGATTTCGCAAGCACGGCCTCCGAAATCGACGCCGGCAGCGGCTTCGGCTTCTCCAGGAAGCCAAGCAGCGGCAGAATGATCAGGAAATGCGCGAAGTAATAGACCGTGAAGATCCGCGCGAGGATGACGTAGATGCCTTCGGCCGGCATCGCGCCGAGGTAGCCGAGCGCCACGCAGACGGCCGCGAAGATCCAGAAGAACTGCCGGAACAGCGGCCGGTAGGCGCCCGAACGGACCCTTGACGTGTCAAGCCAGGGCAAAACGAACAGGATGGCAATCGAGCCGAACATCGCCACCACGCCGCCAAGCTTGTCCGGAATTGCGCGCAGGATCGCGTAGAACGGCAGGAAGTACCATTCGGGCACGATATGGGCCGGTGTCACCAGCGGATTGGCTTCGATGTAGTTGTCCGGATGGCCCATGTAGTTCGGCACGTAGAACACGAACCATGCGAACAGGATCATGAAGACCACGACCGCGAACAGATCCTTCACCGTGTAGTACGGATGGAAGGGCACCGTGTCCTGCTTCGTCTTCGGATCGACGCCGGTCGGATTGTTGTTGCCCGAGGTGTGGAATGCCCAGACGTGCAGCAGCGCAACGCCGAAAATCATGAATGGCAACAGGTAGTGCAGTGAGAAGAAGCGGTTCAGGGTTGGGTTATCGACCGAGAAGCCACCCCACAGCCACGTCCGCACGGCTTCGCCGACCAGCGGGATCGCCGAGAACAGGTTGGTGATCACGGTGGCGCCCCAGAACGACATCTGTCCCCACGGCAGCACGTAACCCATGAAGGCCGTGGCCATCATGATGAGGAAAATGATCACTCCGAGAATCCAGGACACCTCGCGCGGCGCCTTGTAGGAACCGTAGTACATTCCGCGGAACATGTGGATGTAGACGGCGATGAAGAACATCGAAGCGCCGTTGGAGTGCAGGTAGCGCAGCATCCAGCCGAAGTTCACGTCGCGCATGATGTGCTCGACGGAATTGAACGCCATCGTGGTATGCGGCGTGTAGTGCATCACCAAAACGACACCGGTCAGGATCTGCGCGACCAGCACGAAGAACAGGATGCCGCCGAAGGTCCACCAGTAGTTGAGGTTCTTCGGCGTGGGAAAGTCGACGAAGGAGCCGCGGATCAGCGAGATCACCGGCAGGCGGCTCTCGAGCCACTTCGCTGCGGCGCTCTTCGGCACGTAGTTGAAATGCACAGCCATGGCTGTCTCCCGAAACCTGGATTGCGGCTCAGCCGATCTTGATCGTCGTGTCGGACACGAATTCGTACGGCGGCACCAGGAGATTCTCCGGTGCCGGGCCTTTGCGGATGCGGCCCGCCGTGTCGTAGTGGGAGCCGTGGCAGGGGCAGAACCAGCCACCGAAGTCACCCTGCTGGCCAAGCGGCACGCATCCGAGATGGGTGCAGATGCCGACCATCACGAGCCAGGGCTCCTTGCCCTCGGCAGCGCGGTTGACGTCGGTCGCCTCGGCATCGGCCGGCAGGTTCGCATTGCGGGCGTTGCGGTCCGGCAGGTTGGCAACCGGAACGGACTTCGCTTCTTCGATCTCCGCTGGCGTGCGGTGACGGATGAACACCGGCTTGCCGCGCCACTTCACGGTGATCGACTGCCCTTCGGCCACCGCCGAGACGTCGACCTCGATCGAGGCGAGCGCCAGCGCCGAGGCGTCGGGGTTCATCTGATCAATGAAGGGCCAAACCAGCGCCGCCGCGCCAACCGCCCCCACGGCACCGGTCGCGATATAGAGGAAATCGCGGCGTGTGGGTTCGACCGTATCCTGATGTGCCAAGGTCGCGTCCTCTTCAACCTGATACGACCCTGCGGCGACGCTACCGGACCACACCCGAACCAGATGGTGTCGGGAGGCTCCAGGCAGGTCGGCAGGGTTTCCTGTGCGGGCCAGCCGCACTCATCCAAGCGGGAGGTCTTTTTGCATCGTTCCCGGCACTTGTCCAGATCGCCGAACGACACAGGGACGGTTTGTCGCGTTGAAACGAAAGTTTGTCGAAGCGATCCCGGACCGCAGCCCGGGATCTTTTGTCACGCAACCTTAAGACTGTCGATAAAGCCGCCGGACTGACGCTTCCACAGATCGGCGTAGAGCCCTTCCCGGGAAAGCAGCGCCTCGTGGGTTCCTTCCTCGACGATCCGGCCGCCGTCCATGACGACGAGACGGTCCATCGCGGCGATCGTCGAAAGCCGGTGCGCGATCGCGATCACGGTTTTTCCGGCCATCAGTTCGGACAGGCTTTCCTGGATTGCGGCCTCGATTTCCGAATCGAGCGCCGAGGTCGCCTCGTCGAGGACCAGGATCGGCGCGTTCTTGAGCAGCACCCGGGCGATGGCGATGCGCTGGCGCTGGCCGCCCGACAGCTTCACGCCGCGTTCACCGACATGCGCCTCCATTCCCCGCCGACCGCTGAGATCCTCCAGTTGCGAGATGAAGCCATCCGCGTGGGCGCGCCGCGCCGCGATCCAGGCCTCCGCAGCCCCTGCTCCCGGCTTGCCATAGACGATGTTTTCCAGCACCGAACGGTGTAGCAGCGACGTGTCCTGGGTGACGACGCCGATCTGCTGGCGCAGCGATTCCTGCGTGACCTGCGCGATGTCCTGACCGTCGATCATGATTCGGCCGTCTTCCAGGTCATAGAAGCGCAGGAGCAGACTGACCAGGGTCGACTTACCGGCGCCCGACCGGCCGACGAGTCCGACCTTCTCGCCCGGCCGGATCGTCAGCGTCAGGTCCTCGATGACACCCTTGGGTCCGCCATAGTCGAACCGCACGCGGTCGAATCGGATTTCGCCCCGTGACACCTGCAGCGGCCGGGCGTCTTCGCGGTCGACGACCTCCCGCTCGCGGGCGATCGTGGTCAAGCCGTCCTGAACGGTGCCGATGTTTTCGAACAGGCCCGAGACTTCCCAAAGGATCCACTGCGACATGCCCTGAAGCCGAAGGACCAGGGCGACGGCTACGGCGATATCACCCGTCGACACCGCCTCGCCGAGCCAAAGCCAGATCGACAGCATTCCGGTTCCTGCCAGAAGCAGGGTGTTGATGCCGCTCAGCGTGACATTGAGCACGGTCACCAGTCGCATCTGGCGATAAACAGTCTTGAGGAAGCCCGTCATCGAGTTGCGGGCATAGTCCTCCTCGCGCTCGGCATGCGAGAAAAGCTTAACCGTGGCGATGTTTGTATAGGCGTCGACGACATGGCCGGTCATCAGCGACCGCGCGTCGGCCTGATCCTTCGAAATCACCTTCAACCGCGGCACGAAGACATAAAGCACGGCGACGTAGGCCACGAGCCAAAGGACGAGCGGCAGCGCGAGCGTCAGGTTCGCCTCCGCCACCAGGAAGACCGCCGAGGTGAAATAGACCGTGACGTAGACCAGGATATCGACGATCCGGGTCACCACTTCGCGCACGGAGAGCGCGGTCTGCATCACCTTGTTGGCGATGCGGCCGGCAAAGTCGTTCTGATAGAAGCCGATGCTCTGGCGCAGCAGATAGCGGTGCACCCGCCAGCGCACGCTCATGGGATAATTGCCCATCAGGCTCTGATGGAACAGCGTCTCCCAGGCGAGCGTGAGCAGCGGCAGGATAACGAGGATCACCAGCCCCATCCAGGCGAGCATGCCGCCCTTGTCGGCAAAGAAGGTCGCGCGGTCGGAGCTCTGAAGCCAGTTGACGAGGTCGCCGAGAAACGAGAACACGGCGACCTCGAAGATCGCGATCAGCGCCCCAAGGACAGAGATCGCGGCCAGGATCGGCCAGACCGGCTTGGTGTAATACCAGCAGAACCGGACCAGCGAGTCCGGCGGCGGCTCCAGAGCATCGGCCCGGAAGGGATCAACGAGCCGTTCAAAGCGGGCGAACATGATACTGCCTCCCGGGCACGTGCCCTCGTCGGGGCCTTTCCTTGCCGATGGCTTCGATATCGGACGCGCCGAGCGGCTCCAAAACCCTCGGTCCGCGCGGCGTCATGACGACCGCCAGCACGAACGAGACGATTGCCGCGGCCACGACCAGGACTCCGAGAAAGATGGTTCGCAACCGATCGACGAATACCTCGCCCGGTTCCATGGCAGAGGCGACGCGCACGGATTCGATGCGCGCCAGTTCCGCAAGCAAGATTGGTGTAAACAGGGCAGCGGCGATCAGAAGGATCGACGCGACCGCGATGGCGCTCACGACCATGATGCCGAACAGTTCCTGCCTTGGGTCGGCTTCAGGCCGCGGCCTGTGTACATCCGCGGCAACATCCGGCAACTCCAGCAGATCAAACGGGTCCAGCGGATAGCGGGACAACATGACACCTCACTCCCAAAAGGGACAGATCGAGCGGTGGCCCCGGGACCGACCGGCAGCCAAACGCTCCAACGACGATGCCGGCTTGATAACGGGTCGGACGGCCGACCCGCATCCGTCGAAAGGAAGGACGGATTGCCCTCGCGCGGCGATGAGAAGTGAACGTGAGACGGAAAAAGGTGGGCGGCGCGGACCGCTAGGTCAGGCGCCGGAGAGCGTCAGTTTCGGCGGGTCCTCATAGCGAAGGGAAACGCCGACGCGACGCGGATCTGAAGCGCGAGCTTGCCGATCATGCGGTTCCCTCCTGATGTGCCTGAGCCGAACGTTGACAAACGACGATCGCGGGGGAGCGACCGCAAGCGCGGCGGCGTAGCGCCACCCCGAACGCCGCGCACTATAGTACAAACACGAACGCCCGTCGCCCTGTAAAGCGACGACAACAACAGCGTCCGGGTTGTTGTTGCACGGCGGCAACAACGGGATTCATCATCCCAGACGTCGCGGAAGGACAAATGCTCTCACGCCAGATCGGTTCGCGTGAAGCCGGCTCCCTTGTAGATCAGCCCCACGCCCCGGGCTTTCGCGCAAGCGTAGGCGATGCAATCGCCGAAGTTGAGATTGGCTGGATGACCCACGGCCTTGCCATAGGCCGTCGCGGCGTCAAGGGCGAGCGCGCCGATCTCTTCGGTGATGGGAATCTCCTCCGCCCCGAGTTCGGCAACAAGTTCGTCGACGATCTCACGTGCGGCCGAAACAAGTTCCGGCCCCGGTTTCACGGCAGCGCCACCGGCCGCCGCCGCCGCTTGGGCGACGGCCAATGCGGCCTCGAACCGGACGACCGGTGAAACGAAACATTCGTTCTGCACGTCCGAAAGCTGCGTCGAGAGATCCTGCCAGCCGGGTTCCTGATTGATGATGGCCACAAGGGCGGAGGCGTCGATGAACATCAGCGGTTGCCCCACATCTTGTCCGAATAAGCCTTCATGTCGAAACCGGGATTGGGCAGGCCGATCTTTGCCGCCTTCTCGTGGATCTTGCCGAGGCGGTCCCGCAGCGGCACGAGCGCTCGTGCCCGCTCCAGTTCGTGCTTGAGGGCGGTTCGAACGGCCTCGGTCTTGTTCCGGGCCCTGGTGAGCCTGGTCAGCTCCTCGGCCATCGCCGAGACATCGTCGTCGCGAATGAACAGCGGCATCACTGATATCCAGTTTCTGATATCACGTTATCGTGCGAGGCAATTGCAACAAACACGCGCTCCAGCGTCGCAGTGCACCCTACCCCACCTTTTCCCATGCCGGTGCCAGGAAACCGCCGGATTGCCGCTTCCACAGGTCGGCGTAGAGCCCGCCACGGACCAGCAGCTCCCGGTGCGTCCCCTCCTCGACGATCCGTCCCTCGTCCATCACCACAAGGCGATCCATTGCCGCGATCGTCGACAGCCTGTGGGCAATCGCGAGCACGGTCTTTCCACTCATCAGATCGGCAAGGCTCTCCTGGATCGCCGCTTCAATCTCGGAGTCGAGCGCGGAGGTCGCCTCGTCGAGCACAAGGATCGGGGCATTTTTCAAAAGCACGCGCGCGATGGCGATGCGCTGGCGCTGCCCACCGGAAAGCTTGACACCGCGCTCGCCGACATGGGCGTCAAAACCCCTGCGTCCGCGCCGGTCCACGAGTGCGGCGATGAAGTCCGCGGCATGGGCCTTTGCCGCGGCGGCCCGGATGGCGGCATCGCTCGCCTCCGTCATGCCGTAGGCAATGTTGTCGCGGATCGAGCGGTGCAGCAGTGACGTGTCCTGGGTTACCACGCCGACAGCCGCACGCAAGCTGGCCTGGCTGACGTCTGATACGTTCTGGCCGTCGATCAGGATGCGCCCGCCCTCGACGTCGTAGAAGCGCAGAAGCAGGTTGACCAGCGTCGACTTGCCGGCACCGGAACGGCCGATCAGCCCGACCCGCTCACCCGGCTCGACAGTGAGTGAAAGGTCGTCGATCACGCCGGACGGCTTGCCGTAATGGAAGCGCACATGGTCGAACACGATGCGGCCTTCGGTTATCTGGAGCGGCGCAGCATCCGGTCGATCGGTCACCGCGACCGGCCGCGTGATCATGTCCGCGCTGTCCTGCAACGTGCCGAGCGACCGGAACAGCCCGTTCAGCTGCCCCATCAAACGGCCGAGCAGCTGATTGAGCCGCAGCACCAGCCCGAGCACGATCGCCACCTCGCCCGTGGTGATCGAACCGCCCTGCCAGGAGCGGATCGCCACCGCCGCAATCGCCACGATCATGACACCGCTCAGCAGGCTCATCAGCCCGCGAACCATCGTCAGCGCCCGTGTGAAGCTGCGCAGCGCATCGAGAAAATTGCGGTAGGTCAGCCGCAGCCCGTGGCCCTCGCGGCCGTCGTCGCCGAACAGCTTCACCGTCTGGATGTTCGAGTAGATGTCGACCAACCGTCCCGTGACGCCGGAAGCGGTGTGCGCGGTTGCCCGGGCCCGGGCGCGAATGCGCGGAATGAAGATCCGCGCGATCACCGAAAACAGGATAAGCCAGAAAGCGATCAGCAGGCCGAACAACGGATCGAGCCCCGCGAGCAGCGCGAAGGTCGAACCAGCGAAGACAAGAATGTACCAGGTGACTTGGAGCAGACTCACCATGAAGTCGCCGGCCGCCTGTCCCGCCTGCCAGACTTTCTGGGATATTCGGCCGGCGAACTCGTCGTGGAAATAGCCGAGGGACTGCCGCATCACCCGGTCATGCGCCTGGTGGCGGACCATGTTGAAGAAGCCCGGCACCACGGTCTGCTCCTCGACGAAGGCCGTCAGCAGGGTCACCATGGTTCTGAGCACAAGAACGACCGCGGCCATCATGAGCAGCGTCGGCGCCTCGCGGGCGAAGAAATCCGCCTTGGCGCCGCTTTGCATCATGTCGACCAGGTCGCCGACGAAGACGAACAACAGCGCCTCGATAAGCGCCGTGGCGCCGCCGAGCACCAGCATCGCGAGAAACACCCAGCGCGCCTGGGAGACGAAGAACCACAGGAAAGCCATCGCGCCGCCCGGCATTGCCCGGTGCGGGGGCGGCGCGAACGGATCGATCCATCCTTCGAACAAGCGAAACAGCCGCTGCAGTATCTGCTCCCGTAAGGCTCGCTATTCGGCCGCAGCCACATCCAGGAACCCACCCGACTGGCGGTTCCAAAGTTGGGCGTAGAGACCACCCCGGGCGATCAGGTCGTCGTGCCGCCCTATCTCGATGATAGCGCCCTGATCCATGACGACCAGCCGGTCCATCGCCGCGATGGTGGACAATCGGTGTGCGATCGCGATCACGGTCTTGCCGTGCATCAGCTGGAACAGGTTCTCCTGGATCACCGCCTCGACCTCGGAATCGAGCGCGGACGTGGCCTCGTCGAGCACAAGGATCGGGGCATCCTTGAGCAGCACCCGGGCAATCGCGATGCGCTGGCGCTGGCCGCCGGACAGCTTGACGCCGCGCTCGCCGACATGGGCATCGAGCCCGCGTCGGCCCTTCATGTCGGCAAGCTCGGGAATAAAGCCCATGGCATGGGCCCGTTCCGCCGCACGGATGATGTCGTCTTCCCCCGCGTCCGGGCGGCCGTAGGCGATGTTTTCACGGACGGAGCGGTGCAGCAGCGAGGTGTCCTGCGTGACGACACCGATCTGGCGGCGCAGCGACTCCTGAGTGACCTTGCTGATGTCCTGACCGTCGATCAGGATCCGGCCGCCCTCAAGGTCGTAGAACCGCAGAAGCAGGCTCACCAGCGTCGACTTGCCGGCGCCTGAACGGCCGACCAGTCCGATCTTTTCACCCGGTGCGATGTCGAGCGTCAGGTCGCTGATGACCCCGCCCTCCTTGCCGTAGTGGAAGCGGATCCGCTCGAAGCTGATGGCGCCCTGCTGCACGACGAGGTCGGCGGAGGCCGGAGCATCGGTGAGGCCGAGGGGCCGGGCGATGGTCTCGAGCCCCTCCTCCACGGTGCCAATGTTCTCGAAGATGTTCGTGACCGTCCACATGATCCAGCCGGACATCGTCACCAGGCGGACGACCAGGCCGAGGGCTACGGCAATGGCACCGACCGACATCAGCCCCTGGTGCCAGGACAGCACCGCAACAAGACCTGTGGCGCCGATCAGCAGCCCATTGATGAGCTGCATCAGGCAGACCATCGTCGAGAGCGGCCGGAGAAAATCCCGATACTTGCCCGTGTGATAGGCAACCGCGTCCCGGGCATAGTCCTCTTCCCGGCTACCGGAGGCGAACAGCTTGACTGTCTGGATGTTGGTGTAGCTGTCGACGATCCGTCCGGTCAGCATTGACCGTGCTTCCGACATCTCCATCGAACCGCGGCGGATGCGCGGGACATAACGCAGCATCAGCGAGATGTAGGCTGCAATCCACAGACCGAGGGGGACCAGCAGCCACGCGTCGACGTCCGCGAACAGGAACAGCGTGGCGCCAACATAGATCGTGACGAACCAGATCGCATCGAGGAAATCGACCACGGCGGCGCGCAGGGACTGGCCGGTCTGCAGCACCTTGTTGGCAATGCGGCCGGCGAAATCGTTGTGGAAGAAGGCAAGCGACTGCCTCAGCACGTACAGATGCGATTGCCAGCGGACGATATTCGTCAGCGCCGGCTCGATGCCCTGGAAACGCAGCACGGCATGGAGCGCGAAGAACAGCGAGCGGAACAGCGCCAGGACGGCCAGCATCCAGAATAGGCTGAAGCCGTGCTCGGCAAGCACCGTCTCCGGAGACGACCGGCCGAGCAGGTCGACCAGAGTGCCAACGTAGCGATAGATCGAGACCTCAATCAGGGCGACGAACAGCCCGACCACGGCCAGCATGGCGAGCGGCGGCCAGACCTGACGGATGAAATGCCAAAAAAAGGCTCCGAGCGTGGCGGGCGGCGGCGCGCCGTCGTAGGGCCGGAACGGCGTCGACAGCGACTCGAACAAGGACAGGAAACGGGCGAACATCATGCGGCTCCGGCAAGGCGGGCAAGAAGCGATCGGCTGCGCGGCGGCCGGCACGGGGCAGGCGTCGGCGCACGGGCTTGAATCCCAGCAACGTCAGGGGGCTAAATCGCCTCTCCCAGCCGCATGGCGAGGTTTGGCGCAAGGATCGGAGAGGCAGAGACTACCCGTCGCGACTGCGAGATTTTCATGACATCCGGGTCCCGATCCCATGCGTTTACCGACACGCGAAACCCTGTCGCACTACGGGCGCGGCAGTCCAGGCTGCGAGGCCGATACCGGCCGCAGGCTACCGGCATGATCCGTTGCGGACAAATCAAAAGCCTTGATACCAGATATCATCCTGGTCGATACGTCCGTCAGGCCGCAGTCGGAACGGACGGCAAGCTTTGCGTTACTCGACCGTTGTCCGCCGGCGACAGCAAACGCCGGGGTCGGCGCGCCGATCTATTCGAGCGAGCGGAGAGACGATCCCGGCATGCCGGACCTTGCCCTCTACCAACCCGACATTCCGCAGAATACGGGGACGATCCTGCGGCTTGCCGCCTGCCTCGGCGTCTCGGTACACCTGATCGAGCCCGCCGGCTTTCCCCTGTCGGACCATGCACTGAAACGGGCCGGAATGGACTACCTGGAGCGCGCGACCATGCTGCGCCATATCGGCTGGTCGGCGTTCGAGGCCTGGCGGGCACAATGCGGCCGCAGGCTGATTCTGCTGACCACCCGCGGGTGCATCCGCTATACTGACTTCGTGTTCCGGCCCGACGACCTGCTGTTGCTCGGCCGCGAGTCCGCGGGGGTTCCGGACGAGGTGCATGCGGCCGCGGATGCCGCACTGATCATCCCGCTGGCTCAAGGCCTGCGCTCGCTCAACGTCGCCGTCGCCGCCGGAATGGTGCTCGGCGAAGCCTTGCGGCAGACGACATCTTTCCCGTAAAGCAGCACGAACGTAAGCAAACTGCCGAGACGGACCATGGCTGCAGCAGCGCACTCTCCCGACCCGCGTGGAGGTCCCATCCCCGATGGTATCGAGGACAAGAAGGCAACGGCATCAGCCTGGTTCGCGTCGCTGCGCGACCGGATCTGCGCCGCCTTCGAGACGCTCGAGGACGAGATCGGGGCGCTGGACGGTCCCCTGTCGGACCGGCCGGCCGGCCGCTTCGTGAGAAAGCCGTGGCGACGCACCGACCATACCGGCGCCGACGGCGGCGGCGGCACCATGGCGATGATGCACGGCCGGGTGTTCGAAAAGGTCGGCGTCCACGTCTCCACGGTCCACGGCGAATTCTCGCCCGAGTTCCGCGGCCAGATCCCGGGCGCCTCTGAAGATCCGCGGTTCTGGGCATCCGGCATCTCGCTGATCGCCCATATGCACAATCCGCATGTCCCGGCCGTTCACATGAACACCCGAATGGTGGTGACGAGCCGGCAGTGGTTCGGCGGCGGTGCGGACCTGACCCCCGTGCTCGCTGCCCGGCGGACCCAGGACGACCCCGACACGATCGCCTTCCACGCGGCGATGGAGGCCGCCTGCAGTGGCCACGCCGGTGCGGACTACGCACGTTTCAAGGACTGGTGTGACGAGTACTTCTACCTGCCGCACCGCGGCGAGCCGCGCGGCATCGGCGGCATCTTCTACGACTATCTCAATTCCGGCGACTGGGAGGCGGACTTCGCCTTCACACGCTCGGTCGGCCTGGCCTTCCTGGACATCTATCCGCGCCTGGTCAGGGCCAACTTCACCAAGCCGTGGAGCGATGAGGAGCGCGAAGAGCAGCTCGTCCGCCGCGGCCGTTACGTCGAATACAACCTCCTCTACGACCGCGGTACCATCTTCGGCCTGAAGACCGGCGGCAACGTCGATTCAATCCTGTCGTCGCTGCCGCCCGTGGTGAAATGGCCGTAACGGTTTTGGACCTCTCGCCGATTGTCAGGCCGTTGGGTCAGCCGCCCGCGTCTTCGGCGCTGGCGTTCGGCGCCTGAATTCGCCGTGATCCCCTGGCAGCACGATGGTGCGGAACTGCTGAAACGGGGCCGTGTCGAGCTTGCGGCCCATCGCGACCATCGTGAAAAAGCCATCCACGGCGGTTGCGCCTCCTTGTAGGAGCGGTCTTCCGTCGACGCCGAAGAGATGTCGCAGATCGTCATGATCCGCGTCAGTGCCGGGATGTCGTCGCCGGCGAGACCGTCCGGGTAGCCGCAGCCGTCAAGAAACTCGTGATGGCCCACGACTGCCGCGACGACCGCCGGATCGAGATGTTGTCGTTGCAGGATCTCCCGGCTGTAGACTGGATGTTGCTGGATTTCCGCCCGCCCCTCTTCGGTCAGTGGACTCTCCCGGCAGCACCCGTTAGCGCCGCAATACGACAAACCTGCCGTTTCAGCGGACACGCAGTTTCCCGTAGCTCCACCTAGACGCGAAAAAGACGTCCAATCGATTCGACTGGACGTCCGAAAGCTGTTTACAATCAAACGGTGGAGCGGCGTATCTGCGTACAGCCGCGGATCTTTGCCCTAATTCGCCGGCTGGATCGCAGACAGGAGCCAATCCTCGCCGCCACGCCGGACGAAGGTCCAGATTTCGGTGGTTTCTTCGTGCCGGTCGGCATCGCCTTCGACCACCCGGCCGCTGGCGCGCTCCCGGGTCACCTCGATCGCGGAATAGCGCATCGCCACTGTGGCGTATTCCGTTTCACCCTCACGCCAGGCCTCGGCGACATCGCCCTGCAGCAGCTTGATGTCGTGGATCTCGTTGGTCAGTCCCTGTGACGCCGATCGCCCGATTTCCTCAGCCAGGAACCCCATCACCTCCGGCGTCGTTCGGGCGCGAATCGCGGCAAAATCTTCTGCGGCGTAGGCTGTCAGCACTTCGCTCAGCAGCCGCTCGAACGCGTCGAGGTCGGCAGGCGTCACGCCGATCTCATCGCCTTCCGAAAAGGCGTTCGGGGCCGGCCGCGAGACAGCCGGCGTCGCAGCGCCGATGCTGGGAACGCGCAGCCCTCCAGCCCGCCCGGTGCTCGCGTGATCGTCATCTCCCGCCATCCGGCGCTCAAAGCCACGCCCCATGGCGCCGATGCCTGCGGCCGCAGGCGCTGGCTGGCGACGGAGGAACCGCATTGCCAGCATGACGGCGCCAACAATCAGGGCGCCCTGCAAGAGGAAGCCAAGCACTCCGGCGAAGCCGCCGATGCCGTTGCCAAGCAGGATCCCGATCAGACCGCCGAGCGCAAGACCGCCAAGCATTGAGCCGAAGAAGCCACCGCCGAACAGACCGCGCCGATCCTGCATTGCCGGTGCCCCCGCCGCCGGGCGCGACGTCTCGGTTGCCGTCCGCGGTGTCATCGACCGTTCGACCGGTGCAGCGGGTGCAGGTGCCGTCGTGGTCGGCTTCGGCGCGACATAGGTGCGCGCCCCACGGCTGCCAAAGGAAAAGCCGCGTCGCGCCTCAGCCTGGTCAACGGCGACGAGGCCGATCACAAGGCCGAGGATGGCAAGGGCAAGAAACGGACGAAGGCGTCGCATCAACAACTCGGAACCTCCCGAAATTCGCTGGCGCGCGATGGCGCACACGGTTGCTATTTAGGCATTGATGTCCGCCAATGAAAGAACGAAAGAACGCCGCTCTTTGGCCGCGACCGGACAGGATGGTGCCGGATCAGTCGCCGTCAGCCCAAGCCGTCATGTCGCTCCCGCCCCTTACCCTTCGCATCGATCGAAAACTATCATCGATCCGCTCTCTCCACCTGCCGTCCGGTGACCTCAACGTCTGCGTCAGCAGGAATGGCACGGGCAAGGCCAACCTCTACCGCGCGCTTGCCCTGCTGCAGGCGCCCGCCCTCGGCCCTATGACGCGGCAATCGCCGAAGAGGGCGGCGCGACCGGCGTTGTCGGGCTGAAAATCACCGGCGACTGGACGGATTGAACACCGCTCAGTGGGAGCGCAGAGCAAGCGCAAGAAGCGCGTCCTTGTCCGGCGCGAAACCACGGTCGATCCAGGCGGCCTCGACCCGCGCGAGCGCTTCGCCGATCGCCGGCCCCGGCTGCATGCCTGCCGCGATCAGATCGCGCCCAGCAAGGGGGAACACGGGTACCTCCGTCTTTCGTGCGAAGGTGAGTCTCGCCGTCCAGCAGTCGTCGTCCGGACCGCGGCCGTCCCGCGCCCAGGCAATCAAAAGACCGTCGACGACCGGAGCCCTTCCCCAGCGATAGAGGGCTTCCTGCACAACCTTTTCGGCCTGGTCCGTCAGCGGATCAGCCTTGCCAGCGCGCGCCGGGGGCAAGTGATGCTCGAGGAAGGCCGCCGTCCGAATCGCCAGCGACATGCGTCGGGCTTCTGCGTTCGACAGCCGCAGCCGCTCGGCGATCCGCGCCGCATCCTCCTCGACGAAGCCGGCAAGCGCCGCAAGGCCGAGCGCCGGCTCCCGCGTCTCGACCGCAACCGGATCGAGGCGGCGGAGCGAAGCGAAAGCCATCGAGCGCACCACACCGGCGACAACGATCTCAATGAGCCCGGTATCGGCCATGATTGCAATCACCGGCGCCGCCTGAGGTGCCGCGACGAGCTTGCGCATTTCCTGCCCGACCCGCTCGGCCGACAGCCGCCTCAGACCGTCCCTCGCGGCAATTGCGGCATGAAGCCCCGCCGCATCGGGCGATCCCGTGCCGTATTGCGCTTCAAACCGGAAGAACCGCAGGATCCTGAGGTAATCCTCCCGGATACGCGCAGCCGGATCCCCGATGAACCGGACGCGCCGTGCCATCAGGTCCTCAAGGCCGTTGACCGGGTCGAACACCAGGCCATCGCGGTCAGCGTAAAGTGCGTTCATCGTGAAGTCGCGGCGCTCCGCGTCCTTGCGCCAATCGCGCCCGAACCGCACCGTGGCGTGCCGGCCGTGGGTCTGGACGTCCTCGCGCAACGTCGTCACCTCGTAGGCCCGGCCGTCGCTCACAACCGTCACCGTTCCGTGATCGAACCCGGTCGGCACCACCTTCAGACCAGCGCCGGTCGCGCGCGCGATCACCGTCTCCGGCAAGGCGGTTGTGGCAAGATCGATATCGGTGACCTTGAGCCCCAGCAAGGTGTTGCGGACCGCGCCGCCCACCGCCCTGACCGCATCGCCGTCCCGCTCGAGCGCGGAGAATACGGCCCGCAATGCCGGTTCCTGCAACCAATCGGCGGTAATCCGTGCACCCGGTTCGTCACGGCTCATCACGGTCCTCGTAGTGACCTGGGATGAACTGACCGTCCCTGATCTGGGCCGGGACATACACCTTGCCTTCCGGCCTGCTTTCGAACGACGCCAGTCCCACCAGGCTGCCGGCGACGATGACCGCACCGGCAATGATCAGCCAGATGATCGGGCCGTTGCGCCAGTTTTCCGAAGTCTGCGCCTTCCGGTTGGCGGCGAGCCAGACCGCATATCCGACGAACGGCAGCAGGAACAGAACGAGATGCGTGAGCACGATCCGCAGCATCAGCCGTAGACCGTGTCGCTGAGCAGGCGCAGGATACCCGCCGTGACGCCCCAGATGTAGCGCCCCTCATGAGGCATGGCATAGAAGTAGCGCTGCTTTCCGCGGAACTCGCGGCTGTCCCTGCGGTGGTTGGCAGGATCCATCAAGAAGGCAAGTGGCACCTCGAACACCTCCGCCACCTCGCCGGGATTGGGAATGAGGTGCATCTCCGGCCGGACCATACCGACCACCGGCGCGATGCGGTAGCCCGAGCCGGTCAGATAGTCCGAAAGCCGTCCCAGCGGTGTCACAAGATGGGCATCGAGACCGATTTCCTCGAACGCCTCCCGCAGCGCCGCATCAAGCGGACCATCGTCGATTTCGTCGATCTTCCCCCCGGGAAAGGCGATCTGGCCGGCATGCGCGGTGAGGTTATCGGTGCGCCGCGTCAGGAGAACGGTGGCGCCGGCCGGACGCTCCACCACCGGGATTAGCACAGCTGCATCCTTCGGGGCGCTCTGAGCATAGAGAAAGGGTTTCGTGCCCGGATTGAGCCTATGGTCGCCCGCTGCCTCGAACGGATCCACCACCGGCGCCGGACTTTCGAGCGGAATGAGCCGCCGCGCCGCCCGACGACGGAAGCCATCGGCGCTGTAATCGACTGCCAACCGCTCGGCCGTGTCCTGTGGGAACGTCACGGGGCCGCTCCCTTGCCGTTCGATCTCAAGGGCTCGAGGGTAGCGGCATCGACCGCCGGGAAGAAGCGTCCCCCGCTCCACACGCCCAGCATCGGCCGGCCATTGACCGGTGCCTCTTCGAAGGCGTCAGCCAGTTCATAGAGCAATGGTCGCGACAGCAGGGCTTCCAGGCGGCCGCGAACGGTCAGATAGGGCTTCAGCCCGCCGGTTTGCGGCTCGTCAACGAACCGCAGCGGGTGGTCCGCATCGGCTGTGACGACGTCGCCGACGTTGGTCCGGAACGTGATGAGCCGCTTCTTGCCCGTGCCTTCGGCATGCATTTCGACCGCAATGAATGGGGCATCCTCGACCGTTATGCCGATCTTTTCGACCGGGGTCACGAGATAGTGACGACCGTCCTCATCCTTCCTGAGGACCGATGCGAACAGCCGCACCAGTGGTTCGCGTCCGATCGGCGTTCCGAGGTAATGCCAGCGGCCATCGGCGCTGATCCTGATATCAAGATCGCCGCAAAACGACGGATTCCAGCGCTCTACCGGCGGCGCCCCGCGGCCATTGCCGCCGGCGCGGGCGACGAGCGCCGCAAGGCCCGGCGGCAATTCGGCCGGACTTTGCGTCCTGCCCCCGGCCCCGTCGCTTCCGTCCGCCATCCCGTTCTGTCCGTCACCTGTCGCTGTCTGACCGACCATGTCGCCGCAAGCTCTCGAAGTTGCCTTGATTTAGCCCGCACCATGTCATCAGATCGTATTGGGGTGGCCATGGACAAGGGTCAAGCGCTGGAATGGCCTGACCTCGGCTTGCCCGAGACGCAGAATGCGGTCGGCTGGAACGAGCAATGCGGCTCGAGCCGTCCTCACCCAGGATGGCCGTTCGCTAGGAAGAATTGGCGGCTTATGCCCGGGCACGGTTGGTGTCACACTAAGCGAATTGCACTCCCGACACGAAGCGAAGGGAATGAGTGAGACGATGAGCGCTGTCACGTCGACGAATACCATCGACCAGGATGCGATCTTGCGCGAAACCGAGGCGGCGGTCGGTCGCATTGCCGCGGCGCGCGACGAGATCGGCCGGGTGATCTTCGGCCAAGAAAGCGTCGTCGAGCGCACGCTGGTCACCATCCTGTCCGGCGGCCACGGCCTGCTCGTCGGCGTTCCCGGTCTCGCCAAGACCAAGCTCGTCGATACGCTCGGCACCGTGCTCGGCCTGGAGGCTCGCCGCATCCAGTTCACCCCCGACCTGATGCCCTCCGACATTCTCGGTACGGAAGTGATGGACCAGGCGCCGGACGGCAGCCGCTCGTTCCGCTTCATCCCGGGTCCCGTGTTCTCGCAGCTGCTGATGGCCGACGAGATCAACCGCGCCAGCCCGCGGACCCAGTCCGCGCTGCTGCAGTCGATGCAGGAATACCACGTCACCATAGCGGGCCAGCGGCATGATCTGCCCCGTCCATTCCACGTGCTGGCCACCCAGAACCCGCTGGAGCAGGAAGGAACCTACCCGCTTCCGGAAGCCCAGCTCGATCGTTTCCTCATGCAGATCGACGTGCACTATCCCGACCTCGATGCCGAACGCCGTATTCTGGTGGAGACGACCGGAGCGGAGGAGACCAGGGCTAAGGCGGTGCTCTCTGGACCGGATCTCCTGGCCTTCCAGCAGCTTGTCCGTCGCATGCCGGTGGGCGAAAGCGTCGTCGAGGCGATTTTGGAACTGGTGCGCTCGGCCCGCCCGGGGTCCGGCGACACGTCCACTGAAGATCTGATTGCATGGGGACCCGGCCCGCGCGCCAGCCAGGCCCTCATGCTCACCGTGCGGGCCCGGGCACTCGTCGACGGCCGCCTCGCACCGTCGGTCGACGATGTGCTTGCCCTTGCCGAACCTGTCCTGCAGCACCGTATGGCCTTGACCTTCGCTGCTCGTGCCGATGGCCACACCATCCACGACCTGATCGGGCGCGTTAAGGCCAGAATCGGCTGAAGGAGACCGGCGCGCCTATGGCGATTGACACGAGGGCACACACCAAGGACCTGATTACGCCGGACAGCTGGCCGCAGATCATCGCAGAATCGCGGACGCTCGCCGAGGCACTGCCGGACCTGCTTGTGGAGGCACGCCAAGTGGCCAGCACCGTGGTCTCGGGCTGGCACGGGCGGCGGCGCTCGGGACCGGGCGAAAGCTTCTGGCAATTCCGCCCCTTCACCGCCGGCGAGCCGGTTAGGGCAATCGACTGGCGCCGCTCGGCCCGTGACGATCATCTCTACGTGCGGGAACGCGAATGGGAGGCGGCTCACACCGTCTGGCTGTGGGCGGACCTGTCCCGCTCCATGGCCTATCGATCCCGCCTTGCCCCGGTGTCGAAGCGCGACCGCGCGGTCGTCCTGCTGCTGGCCCTCGCCGATCTCCTTGCCGCGACCGGTGAGCGCATCGGCATTCCGGGCCTGCACCGGGCGGTGTCGGACCGCCATGCCGCGGAAAAGATCGCCGACGCACTGCTCCACGCCAGGACGCCGGAGGCCCTGCCGGAAACCCACCAGATACGGCGGTTCTCCGAGGTTGTCGTCATCGCCGACCTGCTCGACCCTATCGACGGAATCACCGACTGGATCCGCCGGGTTGCCGCCACCGGTGCGCATGGCCATTTGATCATGGTGCTCGATCCGATCGAGGAGAGCTTTCCCTTCACCGGCCGCACCGAGTTCAATGATCCCGAATCCGGCATGAGATTGACCACAGGGCGGGCGGAAGACTGGCGACAGGCCTATGTCGACCGTCTCGCGGCTCATCGCGACGCGCTTCAGAACACCGCCCGCAAGGCAGGCTGGTCCTTCCTGATGCATCGTACTGACAGGCCAGTCTCCGGTCCTCTTCTGGCGCTGCACCAGCGACTCAGCGGTGACATCGCCGCCACGGCGGGGGGAGGCTTCCGCTGATGGGTGCACTTCCGCTTGGCTTCACCGCGCCGCTGGTCCTGTTCACCCTGCTGACACTGCCGCTGATCTGGTGGCTGCTGCGGCTGATGCCGCCGCGGCCCAAGCAGGTCGCGTTTCCGCCGACCCGCCTGCTCGCCGACATAGAGCGCCGCGAAGAGACACCCGAGAAAAGCCCGTGGTGGCTGACGCTGCTGCGCCTTCTGCTGGCGACCGCGCTGATCATTGCACTGGCCGGCCCAATCTGGCGTCCGGTCGCAACGGCGCCGGCGAGCGACGGGCCGCTCTGGCTGATCGTCGACAATGGCTGGGGCGCGGCCGCCAGCTGGCCGACGCGAAGGGAACTGGCAGAGCGCCTGCTCGATGAAGCCAGCCGCTCGAGCCAGCCTGTGCTGTTTGCGGCGACCGCCGACGGCCCCAATCAATCGCTGGTACCCGGCACATCCGAAGCGGCACGCGAGCGGCTGCGCGCGCTGGCGCCCCGCTCCTGGTCAACGCGGCGGGCCGACCTGACGACCGCTCTGCAAGATGCCGCCGCCGAGCAGCCCCCGGGCGCTGTCGCCTGGCTCACCGATGATCTCGAGGAGCCTGGAGGCAGCAGTTTCGTGCGCGACCTCGCCGTGATCGCCGGCGACGCGCCGATCCAGATCTATCGCGGCCTGCCGGTGCCTGTGGCCCTGGCCGGTGCCCGCAACGACAGCGAAGCTCTCAGCGTCGCGGCGCTGCGTAAGGATACCGACGGCGCGGCATCCGTTTCCGTGCGCGCCGTCGATTCCAAGGGCATCGTCCTTGCGGAGTCTTCGGGGAGTTTCGACCCCGGCGCCGAGCAGACCGAAGTCCGTTTCGACCTGCCGGTCGAATTGCGCAATGACGTCGCCCGCCTGGAGATTGCCGACCAGGAGAGCGCAGCCGGGGTCCAGCTCCTTGATGACCGCTGGCAGCGCCGCACCGTTGGCCTGCTCTCGGGCGCTTCGTCGGATCTTGCCCAGCCGCTGTTGTCGCCGGTGTTCTACCTCGAACGGGCGCTGTCGCCGTTTGCTGAACTCCGCGTGCCGCGGAGCGGCGATCTTGCCGCCGCCGTACCCGAGCTCATCGAGCAGGGCCTGTCGGTGATGATGCTCGCCGACGTTGGCCGACTGGCCGAGAACACCGAGCGCACGCTCACGCAATGGGTTGAGAACGGCGGGGTGCTGGTCCGGTTCGCCGGGCCGCGCATGGCCGGCGGCACCGACGATCTGATCCCGACGCAGCTGCGCACCGGCGGACGGTCTCTCGGCGGCAGCCTGTCGTGGGCCGAGCCACAGCCGCTCGCCGGATTCTCGCCGAACTCACCCTTCTCCGGCCTGGCCGTGCCAGAGGACGTTACCGTCAACCGCCAGGTGCTGGCGGAGCCCGGTCCGGAGCTCGGCGAGCGGACCTGGGCGGTGCTGCGCGACGGCACGCCGCTTGTTACCGCCGCGCCGCGCGGCCGCGGCCGCATTGTCCTGTTCCACGTCACCGCCAACACCAACTGGTCGAACCTGCCGCTCTCCGGCGTCTTCGTCGAGATGCTGCGCCGGATCGTCGCCTCCGCGGATGCGGTGCCGACCACCGAAGACGGCACGACCACGGACGACACCACCGAGGCCACACTGCTCCCGCCGCTGCGTCTGCTCGACGGCTATGGCCGGTTCGTCAGTCCCTCTGCCGAGGCGCTGCCGATCCCCGTTGCCGACTTCGGCAAGATCGTCCCAGAGCGCCGCCATCCCCCGGGGCTTTACGGCACCGAGGACGGCTTTCAGGCCCTCAACCTATTCGGCGACGACGCCGCGCTGAGGGAGCTTGATCTCAGCGGGCTCGGCGCCGAGGCCGTGGAGCTCACCTATCCGACCGAAGGGCCGACGGACCTGGCGCCCGCGCTGCTCCTCGCCGCCCTCGCCCTCCTGCTTGCGGACGGCGTGGCAATGATGGTGCTACGCGGCGACGTGTCGGGATGGCGAAGGGGCGCAGCGGCGAGAGCCGGTGCCATTGCCGTTCTGTCGGCGGGCCTTGCGTTCGGCATCAGCCCGGGGGAGGTCCGCGCCCAGGAGAGCTCGGAGGATCTGTTTGCGCTCGACGCCACACTCGATACCCGGCTCGCTTATGTGATCACCGGCGATACCGAAATCGACAGCACCAGCCGAGCCGGTCTGCTTGGCCTGTCGCGCTACTTGACAGAGCGAACGGCGCTCGAGCCCGAAGCGCCGGTCGGCGTCGACATCGACAGCGATGAGCTCGCCTTTTTCCCGCTGCTGTACTGGCCGATGTCACCGGCGATGGCAAGTCCCTCTGCCGAGACGATGGGCCGGATCGATGCCTACATGCGCAACGGCGGCACGATCCTGTTCGACACGCGCGACGAACTCGCCTCGGGCGCGGTCGGGTTCGGCACCTCACCGGCCACGGCAAAGCTGCGCGAGATCCTGGAGGGCCTCGACATCCCGCCGTTGGAACCGGTGCCGCCGGAGCATGTGCTGACCAAGGCCTTCTACCTGCTCGACACCTTTCCGGGGCGGTTCTCCAGCAGCCCGCTGTGGGTCGAGGCGATCGTCCGGCCGGCAGAAGACACCGCAGAACGTCCCGTTCTCGCCGGTGACGGCGTGTCGCCGATCATGATCACCGGCAACGATCTGGCCGGAGCGTGGGCCATCGGCGAGGACAACACCTTCCTCTATCCGACCGTGCCGGCCGATCCGATGCAGCGCGAATATGCCTATCGGGCCGGTGTCAACATCGTGATGTATGCCCTGACTGGCAACTACAAGGCCGATCAGGTGCACGTGCCCGCGCTGCTCGAGCGGCTCGGACAATAGGAGCGCATATGACCTGGTCGCTCTCCTTCGCTCCCGTCGTCCCGTTCTGGCTCCTCGTCGCTGCCGCGGCCGCCGCCGCGGTCGTCGCCGTACTTTCGATCGTGTTCCGCTTGCATGCTTGGCCGCTTCGCGCCGCCGCACTGCTGTTGCTCCTGATCGCCCTCGCCGGCCCCGCAATCGAGCGGGAGGACCGCGAGCCCCTGGAGAGCGTGGTCGCCGTCGTCGTCGACGAGAGCCAGAGCCAGGATCTTGCCGAACGCGCAGCGACGACGCAGCAGGTGCGCGCCGCCCTGGAAGAGCGGCTCAAGGCCCTTCCCGGCTTCGAGGTCCGCGTGCTGCCGGCTGGCCGCAGCGATGGCGGCGCGGCGGATGGTACGGCCTTGTTCTCGGCCCTCAGTGCCGGCCTGTCCGATGTGCCGCCGGACCGGATCGGCGGCGCCGTGCTGATCACCGATGGCCAGGTGCACGATATTCCGGCAAGGGCGAGCGAACTCGGTTTCGATGCGCCGGTCCACGGGCTCATCACCGGCACGGCCGACGAGCGCGACCGGCGTCTCGCTGTTGTGCGCGCACCGCGGTTCGGCCTGGTCGGTTCTGAGCAGGTGGTGAGGCTGCAGGTGTTCGACCACGGCGCAACGAACAGCACCGACGGCGTCCGCATCGTGGTGCGCCGGGACGGCGACGTCGTAACGGAGCGCGTGGTTGCACCTGGCGATACCGTCGACATCCCCGTCGAGATCGGCCACGGCGGCGACAACATCTTCGAGTTCGCCGCCGACCCGTTGCCGGGCGAACTGACCGAGCTCAACAATAGGGTCGTCACCACCATCGACGGAATTCGCGAGAATCTGCGCGTCCTTCTCGTCTCCGGCAGTCCACACGCGGGAGAACGCACCTGGCGCAACCTGCTGAAGTCGGACGCCTCGGTCGACCTCGTGCATTTCACCATCCTGCGCCCGCCGGAGAAGCAGGACGGTACTCCGATCAACCAGCTTTCGCTGATCGCCTTCCCGACGCGCGAGCTGTTTTCCGAAAAGATCGACGAATTCGACCTCATCATTTTCGACCGCTATGTGCGTCGCGGCGTGCTGCCGCTGCTCTATTTCGACAACATCGCCCGCTACGTCCGCAACGGCGGCGCCGTGCTGATCGCCGGCGGCCCGGACTATGCCGAAGGCGGCAGCCTTTATCGCACGCCGCTCGCGCCGATCCTGCCGGCGGAGCCGACGGGGCGCATCTACGAGGAACCCTACCGCGCACTCGTGTCCGAAACCGGCCATCGCCATCCGGTCACGCGCGGACTGCCCGGCGGACAGAACGACCCGCCCGGATGGAGCCGGTGGTTCCGGCTCGCCGACACCGATGTGCGCGCGGGCGACATCATCATGACCGGGCCGGAGGACAAGCCCTTGCTCGTGCTCAACCGCGAAGAAAAGGGCCGAGTCGCAGTACTGCTCTCCGACCACGTCTGGCTCTGGGCCCGTGGCTACGAAAACGGCGGCCCGCACGTCCCGCTGCTGCGGCGCCTGGCACATTGGCTGATGAAGGAACCGGACTTGGAGGAAGAGGCTCTTCGGCTGAGGACGCGCGGCTCCGAAGTCATCGTGGAACGTCAGACAATCTCGAACGCCGTCGCCGAGGTCGACCTCACGCTGCCTTCCGGCGAAACCCGCAAGCTGACCCTGACCGAGACCGAGCCGGGCCTGTGGCAGGCAACGGCGCCGGCTCCCGACCTCGGCCTCTATATGGCGGACGATGGCACCCACAAGGCGCTGGTGCATGTCGGCCCGCCCAATCCGAGGGAGTTTACCGACGTCCTGTCGACGACCGAGAAGCTGGCCGGGATCGCGGGCGAAACCGGTGGCAGCGCCACACGGCTGCGCGATCTTGGCGGCAACCTGTCGATCCCCCGTGTCGTGCCGCTGCGCCGGGCCGCCGACTTCGCCGGCAACGGCTGGATCGGCTTCAAGACCACGGAAGCCAGCGTGCTCAAGGGCATTGACCGCTATCCCCTGTTTGCCGGTTTCCTCGGTCTTGCCCTCCTGCTGGGTGCGGTGTCGGTGCTATGGTACCGCGAGGGCCGTTAGCGACGCCGCCTCCACTCAGGTCAGCCGCCACGGAGGCGTGCGCGGTTACGCCATCGCCGGGCCGCGCCGACGCCCGCCCCGCACCGCGCCCGTCGGCATGGCTGCGCCGTTCAGGCACGCAACGAGCACGCGCGCAGGATCGACAGGCCCGGGCAGCGTCACCGTTCCCAACGGCGTGCGCCGGAATCCGAGCGGGCCGTAATAGGGCTCATCGCCGACGAGCAGCACCATGGTCTCGCCCGCCGCCGCCGCTGCTTCGAGGGAGGTCCGCACCAGGGCACGCCCGAGCCCCTTGTTTTTGTAGGCCGGCGCGACCGCAAGCGGGCCGAGCAGCTGGGCGCCGCTTTCGCCGATCATGATCGGCGTCAGTCGCACGGCGCCGGCGACTTCGCCATTGATCAGGCCGACGAAGCTGAGCCTGGGGTCGTGAGCAATGCCTTCCCGGATGCGAAAGGCCGTGCGGGCGAACCGTCCCGGTCCGAAGGCCTCGGCGTGCAATTTCTCGATGGCAGGGTCGTCCGCCGGCTCCTCGAGCCGGATAAGCCAGGTGATCGGCAGCATGAATCGTGATCCGTCAGGTCGAAGGCAGGAGAGTGCCGCGCCTCCGGCCGGACCACGCGGACATTGCTGAGATGACGTCCGGAAGTCTGCGGTCAGACGAAAGCGCAAACGGCGAGCGAGGTCATTTCTCGTCGCGCGCGTCGTCGTCGCAAATCGCAGAACCGGATCATCGCAAACGTCTCGGCTTCATCAAATCGATGCGGCCGCACAGCGGAGCCGCCGGACCTTGCCGATACCATGCCGTCCGGAGCCGGTAAAGGCCCATCGCAGGTGGTGCGGCTGCTCTGGCGACGCACGGCCCCTTTCATCAGCGTTCACGAGACGCAAACAGTCTTTTCAGCGGGTTGATCGTTCCTTCGAGCCCGCCACCTTTCTGGTCACGACCACCATAAACGACGAAGGAGCAGCTTCATGGGTCGCCTGATTGAAGGCCGATGGACGACGGACTGGTATGACACGGCATCGACGGGAGGACGGTTTGTGCGCCAAGAGTCCTCGTTCCGCAACTGGATCACCGCCGACGGCGCGCCCGGCCCAACCGGTCGAGGCGGCTTTGCCGCCGAGCCCGGGCGTTATCATCTGATCGTGTCGATGGCCTGCCCCTGGGCTCATCGCACACTGATCTTCCGTAAGCTGAAGCAGCTGGAGGAACTGATCACCGTGTCGCGCGTCGAGCCGCTCATGCTCGAGGACGGCTGGACCTTCGCCGCGCCCGATCCCGTGGTCGGAGTCGATACGCTCTGGAAGGCTTACGTTAAGGCCGATCCAAGCTACACCGGGCGCGCGACCGTTCCGGTCCTGTGGGATCGCAAGACCGAGACCATCGTCTCCAATGAATCTGCGGAGATCATCCGCATGTTCAACAGCGCCTTCACCGCCCTGACCGGCCCGACACCCGACTTCTGTCCTCCCGACCTTGTGGCGGAGATCGATGCGGTGAACGCCGTGGTCTACGATCGCGTCAACAACGGCGTCTACAAGGCGGGTTTTGCCACAACCCAGCACGCGTACGAGGAGGCGGTCACGGCACTGTTCGCCACGCTAGATGAGCTCGATGCCCGGCTGGGGCAGCAACCCTACCTGGTCGGCAACCGCCTGACCGAGGCCGATTGGCGGCTCTTTACCACGCTGGTGCGCTTCGATCCGGTCTACGTCGGCCATTTCAAGTGCAACATACGCCGCATCGCCGACTATCCGAATCTGTCGAACTATCTGCGAGCGCTCTATCAGATTCCTGGCGTGGCAGACACCGTCGATCTGGCGACGATCAAGGCGCACTACTACGGTTCGCACCACACGATCAACCCGACCGGCATCATTCCCGTCGGGCCGGAGGTCAACCTCGACGCCCCCCACGACCGCGACCGGTTCAAGGCGTCGCAATAGCTCACCAGACGCTATCGATTGGGCGCAATCCCATGAGTTCGGCGACCCGGCGCTGCGTTGCCGGCGACACGTCGTCCGGCAAGTTGTGCGGATCAATGAACGCGGCCGCCTTAATTTCCCGCGTCGGCCGCAAGGCCATGGCCGTCGCCTCCCATGTGCCGATCCGATAGAGCACCACATGATCACGGCCACTGCCGCCCGGGTTGTAGTAGAAGCCGAACAGCAGCGGATCGGCCCGTGCGACGAGCCCGGTCTCCTCCTTCAACTCGCGAACGGCAGCGTGCGGGGCTGTCTCCCCCGGATCGACACCACCGCCAGGCAGATACCAGCCCGGCAAATAGCTGTGCCGCACCATGAGAATGCGCCCGCCGTCGTCGAACACCGCGACCCGAACCCCGAGCGTGACGGCGCGGTGAAACAGCCCGAGCGTCTGAACCGTCCAGCGCGTCATCCGCGTGGCGAACGCAGGTGCCTTCCGTCTCCGCGGCTGCGGGCCGGTCATTTCTCGCGATTCCCCGACACCCGACAAGCGGCGCCTCCAAAGGTCCATCGGTTTTCTGCCCGCACCAGTACTTGAGTGGGATGCTTCCAGATGGGCGTGGACTTATCGACTGTTTCGAAAGCGTGAACGCCCCAGATTAAGAAGCGGCCTTCCCCATGCATGGCGCGCATGGCGGGCTTGCGGACACGGCTCTGGTTTGCGCTGCAAAAAAACATATCTCTATGCACAGATTTTAAGCAGCTAGTTCATTCGAGCGGCTGCGTCGATAATCAAGAAGAGGCTTCCATGTTCTCCGCGTTCTTCACTGCCCGCCGCAAGCGTCGCTTCCATTGGAAGCCGGCGGTGGATCTGACCAATCCTCGCATTGCCGCCGCGCTGTCGACCTTCTCCAGCAACTGAGACTGGACGCACGAGTGCCCTGCCGACGGTAACGGCAGACCTACTGGAAGCGCAGCTGACTGGCCAGACCAGAGCATATCCGCTCGGATCGTGCGATCCGGGCGGTTGTTTTATGGCGAACAGGTCGCTAGCCACTTTTTGCTCCGGCGCAAGCGCCCACGGATGCTGGCCGAGCAGCCCCCGACACGGGACGGTGGAGCTTCGGTGGCCGATTTCGGCTTGACCCTGGGGGCCGGGCACCAATGATGGAGCCCATGTTCGCCCTCGCCCACTTGTCAGACCCTCATCTCGGCCCGCTGCCGAATCCCTATTTCCGCGAGCTTCTGTCGAAGCGGGTGCTCGGCTATCTCAACTGGAAGAGCAACAGGATCCGGTTGATGACCGGAGGCTGGCTTCTCGGTCTGACCGAGGCGATCCGCGAGATGGGGCCGGACCACATCGCACTCACCGGCGACCTGGTGAATCTCGCTCTCGACCGCGAGATCATTGCGGCCGCAGACTGGCTCACCGAACTCGGCCATCCCCGCGATGTTTCTCTGGTCCCGGGCAATCACGATGCCTATGTCCCGGGAGCGATCCGCAAGGCGATCGAAGCCTGGGCCCCCTACATGTCCGGCGATGGCGAAACGACGCCGGCCTTTCCCTATGTTCGTCGGCGCGGCCCGGTTGCGATCGTCGGGGTATCGAGCGCGCGGGCGAGCGCGCCATGGTTCGCCACCGGCCGCATCGGCACGCGCCAGACTCGCGCGCTCGTCGGCGTTCTCTCGGCACTCGAGGCCGAGGGCCTGTTCCGCATCCTGCTGATCCACCATCCACCCTTCCGCAAGGCGACCGGCTGGCACAAGCGGCTGACCGACGCGTCTCGCGTTCGCGCCGTCGTCAAACTCGCCGGCTGCGAACTCGTGCTCCACGGCCACACCCATCTTGCAACACTGCAGTCGATAGAAGGGCCGCGAGGACTGGTCCCCGTCGTCGGCGTGCCCTCGGCAGCCAATGGGCCGGGTGGCCGCCATCCGGCGGCGCGCTACAACCTGTTCCGGATCGCCACGGCACCAGACAACTGGAGCTGTGTCATGGAAGAGCATGGCTATACACCGGACGGCAGCCGCATAGACCTTCTGGCCGAACGGCTCCTGTCGATCCCGGACCGGGCGGTACCTGCTCCCGGCGATCAGTTGAGCGGATTGAAGAACCAAGCGTAGCCGATCAGTCCGATCACGCCGACAAGCAGCCCCACCGCGAAAGCAGCGAACGGCCGCCAGATTCCCCGCAGATTCGGCACCGGCGGCGGCGCCGTGGCTTCAGCTTCCGCCTTTACCCGGGCAGCGTGCTCTGCGGCCGCATGTCCGCGAATGTGCTTGCTGAGCCAGTCGCCTTCGACCGCCCGCTCTCTTTCGAGAACCCGTTCGGCGATGTACTCGGTGATGGCATCCGCCATGTCGTCGATCTCGCCGGTCTCCAGGATGACGGTGCGGCCGAGACGGGTGTCCTTGACAAAGCGGTAGGTCCGCTTGTCGCGTCCCATCACGACATGGCTGGTGACGTCGATCCAAAGCCGCGGTGTGGATCCGGGAACGATCTGGAACGAGAACTGGTCGTCGTCCTCCGGAACCTCCTGGAAGACGTCCTGCAGCTCTTCGGCCAGCATCTCGAGTCGTGCGCGCTCCGACTCCTGCAGTTCGACCACCACATCGGTGCGCTCCACCTCGGCGAGACGGACCTTGCGAATGGCCTCCCTCAGGCTCCGCACCTTGGCGTGCGGGACCACATTGTCGCGCGATCTGGTCATTCCGAGTTCCGATCGATTCAGGTAAACGAAGCCTTAAGGGACATGATTACCATACTGTGAGTCTCACGGAAGAGCATGGCGGCCCCCCGCGGCCGCTTTCGACATACAAATCCGGCAGCATGGTTAACACGAACCGGAGGGCCCATGGCTGTAAGCAGAAGTATCGAGCGTGTCACCGCAGCGGCGCAACGTGCGGGACTTGAAATCGTTCCTCAGGAGATGCCCTCGTCCACAAGAACCGCCATGGACGCGGCCGCAGCATGCGGTTGTGAGGTTGGTCAGATCGTCAAGTCGCTCGTCTTTCTGGGTAAGGACAGCGGCCGGCCCTATCTCCTGCTGGTCTCGGGTGCGAATCGCGTCGATGAGACGGCGATCGCCGCCGAAATCGGCGAATCGCTGGTGCGTCCGGACGGGCGGCAGGTCCGCGAGCTCACCGGTTTTGCAATCGGTGGCATTCCGCCGTTCGGCCATGCCTGCGCCATGGAAACGCTCATGGACCCCGATCTCGACCGCTATGCAAACGTCTGGGCCGCCGCCGGAACGCCCCACGCGGTGTTCAACATCACGCCAGATGCCTTGCGGGCGGCGACCGGCGCGCGCACGGTGCGGATGAACGGCGCCCCGGCGACAGCGTGACCATCTTTACGACAGGTTAACGGAAGATCGCCATGCTTGGTGGGTGATCACCCTCCTTTTCCCGCCGGCGCGCGGCAACGGAGATGCAGACGTGGCCAAGATCGGCTCCTCGTTCGGCTCGGCGCCATCGCTATACGATCGCACCCATGCCTGGCGGATGAAGCAGCGCGAACACAACGAATCGTACCTCTCCCGGGCCGCAACGACCGCGACCCTCTTCGTAACGAACACAAGCTCCGTACAGGGCATGACACAACTTGCGTTTCAGCAGGCCATGCAGCGTCTGCAGGCGGAGGCCAAGGCCAGGATTGACGAGCAGACCAAATCCCTCGATGCCATCAATCAGGCCCTCAGCTCCGTCGACGTCACCGCGTGACCGCAGCGTGAGGTGATGCTGCTAAACCGATCCGACGGTCTTCAACCGCACCTTCGGGTGGACCTCGCTCTGGCTCATCACGGTGGTGTGGGCGCGGAAGCGCTCGACGATCGAACGCACGAACGGCCGGGTCTGCGCTGACGTCAGCAACACGGGTACCTCACCAATCTCCGCCGCTTTTTCGAAGGCCTCCCGGACAAGCCGGACAAACTCCTGCAGTTTCGACGGAGCCATCGCCAGACTGCGATCATCGCCATCACCGACAATCGATTCCAGGAATGCCTGCTCCCACTGCGGCGAGAGCGCGATCAGCGGCAGGTAGCCGCCAGGCGCCTGGTTGGCGGCGCAGATCTGACGCGCAAGGCGTGTGCGTACGTGCTCGGCGATCGCCTGCGGATTGCGCGTGAAGCCAGTGGCCTCGGCAATGCCCTCCAGGATGGTTCCGAGGTCGCGCACGGAGATCCGCTCGGCAAGCAGTGCCTGCAGCACCCGCTGTACACCCGAAACCGTAATCTGCGACGGGATGATGTCCTCCACCAGCTTGGCCTGCTCGCCGGGGATCTCCTTCAGTAGCTTCTGCACGTCGGCGTAGGTCAACAGTTCGGCGACATTGGCGCGGATCGTCTCGGTCAGGTGCGTCGCCAGCACCGTCGCCGGGTCCACGACCGTGTAGCCGCTCAGCGCCGCATCCTCGCGATATTGCGGCTCGACCCAGGTCGCCGGCAGGCCGAAGGTCGGCTCCGTGGTGTGGGTGCCGGGCAGCTTCACCTGCCCGCCCTGCGGGTCCATCACCATGAAATGTCGCGGATAGAGCACGCCCTGGCCGGCCGCGACTTCCTTGACCTTGATGACGTAGTCGTTGGGGCCGAGCTGGATGTTGTCGAGGATCCGCACCGGCGGCATGATCACGCCCATGTCGCTGGCAATCTGGCGCCGGAGCGCCTTGATCTGCTCCGTCAGTTGATCGCCTTCGGCGCCGCCGTTGATCAGCGGCAGCAAGGCGTAGCCTAGTTCAATGCGCAGCTCATCCATCCTGAGCGCATCGGAAATCGGCGGCTCTGACGGCGCCTTCGGCGCCGCGGCCTCTGCCACCTTCTGGGCTTCGGCGATTTCCTGGACCTCGTGCTGGCGGGTAACCCGAAATGCCAGCCAGCCGGCGAGCCCGGCAAGCGCCAGGAACGGCATCATCGGAATGCCCGGCAGCAGCGACAGAACGACCATGACGAAGGAAGACATGCCCAGCGCTTTGGGATAGCCGGAGAGCTGCGAGGCGAGCGCCTTGTCCGCAGCACCCTGCACCCCCGCCTTCGACACCAGGAGTCCGGCGGCCGTCGACACGATCAGCGCCGGTATCTGCGACACCAGACCGTCGCCGATGGTGAGCAGCGTGTAGGTGTGGGCCGCGTCCGCAAACGAAAGATCCATCTGTGCGACGCCGATGATGATGCCGCCGACGATGTTGATGAACGTGATCAGCAGGCCGGCGATCGCATCGCCGCGCACGAACTTCGATGCGCCGTCCATTGCGCCGAAGAAGGAGGATTCGTCCTCGAGGGTCTTGCGCCGCTGCCGCGCGGTCGCCTCGTCGATCAGCCCGGCCGAGAGATCGGCGTCGATCGCCATTTGCTTGCCCGGCATGGCGTCGAGGGTAAAGCGGGCAGCGACTTCCGCGATGCGGCCGGAGCCTTTTGTGATGACCACAAAGTTCACGATCACCAGGATCGAGAACACGATGATGCCGATGACGAAATTGCCGCCCATGACGAAGTTGCCGAAGGCTTCGATCACGTGGCCGGCCGCCGAGGTTCCCTCGTGCCCGTTGGCGAGGATGAGGCGCGTCGACGCGAGGTTAAGCGCCAGACGCAGCATCGTCGCGATCAGGAGCACCGTCGGGAACGACGAGAACTCCAGCGGGTGCTGAATGAACAGCCCCGTCATCAGGATCAGCACCGAGAAGATCAGCGAGATCGCCAGGAACATGTCCAGCATCACCGCCGGCATCGGCAGGATGAGCAGGACAAGAATGACCATGACAGCGACAGCGAGGCCAAGATCCCCGCGCCGAACCACGGTCCAAAGCTCCGAAAGACCCGGAAGGCTCGCCAGAAACGCCGGGCCGTTCGCCGCCGCCGTTCCGGATACCGCAGCCTTGCTCGCAACTGCCGGCACGTCGGCCGTCACTTCACTCATGACCCCGCCCCATCACCTGCCTGCGCCAACGTCAAAAGCTCGCCGCCCTGGCCTCCCCCGGGCCGGGGATTTCTATGCCTTCGTCCGAATACTGGTTGAGCTTGTTGCGCAGCGTACGGATAGAGATGCCAAGGATCCTGGCCGCGTGGGTCCGGTTGCCGAGGCAATGATCGAGCGTGTCAAGGATGAGGTCGCGCTCGACATCGGCCACCGTCCGCCCGACCAGCACCCGCGTCACCGCTTCCGCGGTCGCCGCGGCCACGGCCGCCGGACCGCCGTGGCCGGTCAGGGGGCTGCCATCGGGCATCCGGATCGCATCGAGTCCGATTTCCGCTCCCTCGGCAAGGAGCACGGCGCGATGCATGGTGTTCTCCAGCTCACGCACGTTTCCAGGCCAGGGATTGGCGGCAAGTGCGCGGCGCGCATCGGCGGAAATCGGCCGGACGGGATAGCCGTTAATCTCGGAATAGCGCTGCACGAAATGCTCCGACAACGCGATGATGTCGGCCGGGCGCTGGCGCAGCGGCGGCAGCTTGAGATTGACGACGTTGAGCCGGTAGAGCAGATCCTCGCGGAAGCTGCCGGAGCGTACCGCCTCGGCAAGATCGCGGTTGGATGTGGCGATGATGCGGATGTCCACGGGCACGGGCCGTGTGCCTCCGACCCTGTCGATGACCCGCTCCTGCAGCGCGCGCAGAAGCTTGGCCTGCAGCCGGACATCCATCTCGGAGATCTCGTCAAGCAGCAGCGTGCCGCCGTCGGCCTCCTCGAACTTGCCGATGCGGCGCGCCACGGCCCCGGTGAAGGCCCCCTTCTCATGGCCGAACAGCTCCGATTCCAGCAGCTGCTCCGGGATGGCGGCACAGTTGATCGATATGAACGGCTTCTGCGCCCGCATCGAGCGGCTGTGGACGTAGCGCGCGATCACCTCCTTGCCCGATCCCGACTCGCCTGTGATCAGCACCGACGCGTCCGATGGCGCGATCTGCTCGGCCAGCCGGACCACGGCCGCCATTGCCTCGTCGCGGTAGATGATGGCGCTGCGCTCCTGCGCCACCGCCGCAAGCACCGCTGCAATCAGCTCCGGATCGGGCGGCAGTGGGATATACTCCTTCGCACCGCTGCGGATTGCCTTCACGGCGGCCGCCGCGTCGGTCTTGACGCCGCAAGCCACGATCGGCAGGTGGATCCGCTCCCGGTTCAACCGTTCGATCAGGTCGGAAATATCCAGGGCCACGTCGATCATGAGCAGATCGGCGCCGCGTCCGGAGCGCAGCACCTTGAGCGCTTCGTCCAGATCGCCGGCATGGGTGACAGAGGCGCCACGGTCCATGGCCATTTTCGACGCGGCGGTGAGTTGCCCGCCAAGCGTTCCGACGATGAGCAGTCGCATGAGGCGTCTCCCGCGTTGCCCGATCAGCGATCGGACTTGATGATTTCCGTCATGGTGACACCGAGCTTGTCCTCGACCAGCACGACCTCGCCGCGCGCCACCAAGCGGTCGTTGACGTAGATGTCGATGGCCTCGCCGACTTTGCGGTCGAGTTCCAAAACGGTGCCCGAGGCAAGCTTGAGCAGGTCGGAGACGTGCATGCGCGAGTGGCCGAGCACAGCCGAGATCTGCACCGGCACGTCGAAGACGGCCTCCAGATCGGCCGCCCCTCGGGCCTGCGCATGATCCTCGTCGGGATCCCGAGCCTTTTCGAGTGTCTCGAGTTCGTCCAGCGGAATGCCGGTGTCCAGGTCCTTGGAAGCGCTCATGGCTGATCCTTTGCAATCGCGTCGGCGCCGGCCGTGGTGGCGCTCGCACGTTTTGCTTCGAAATACCGTTTGGCGGCCTGATCGATCTGACGCTCGATCGTCTTGCGGTCGCGAACGAGCCCCCCGTCCGCCCACTCGATCCTGCAATCACCGCGCTCCAGATCGGGCTCGCCGAGAATAACGAGGCGTCCCTCAAACCCTTTCTCGTGCACCAGCGGGTCAAGCCGCGCCTTGAGCGCCTCGACATCGGTCTCTCTGACCCGGATGACGAGATGCGGGGCCCGGCGCAGCGGCCCGAGACAATCGGAGATCAGGGCGACGATCTCGCCGAGGGGTTCACGCGCGATCAGATGGGCACAGATTCGGCGTGCCGCCAAGAAGCTGAGGGCGACGGCATTCTTCTCGTGCCGCGCCTGTTCGATGTCGAGCCGGTCGATCAGCGTTGCAATTTCGTGGGCAAGGTTCGCGGTCTCGGTTGAGAGCCTGGTTTCGGCCGTCTCCGCTGCATCGGCTCGTCCCTTCGCCAGCCCGCGCTCGAACGCCCGCTCCTCCGCCGCCCGCACGAGCTTCTCATGCTCGGTCAGCGGCAGCATCGGGACCTCCGGCTCGGCCGGCGCGGCCGACGGCGCCTCGCGCGAAATCTCAGGCGCGGAGAAGTCCGTGTTGAACAGAAAGCGGGACGGCTTCATCCTGTGGCCCATTGATCTCGTCGTCATCATTGCGTCAGTAGATCAGCTCGTCGTCGCCCTTGGACTTGGTCAGCATGATCTCGCCTTTCGCCGCGAGATCTTTTGCGATCGCGACCATGCCCGATTGCGCTTCGTCGACGTCGCGCAGCCGGATCGGGCCGAGCGCCTCCATATCGTCCTTGAGCAGCTTCGCTGCGCGGGCGGACATATTGGAGAAGAAGAACCCGCGCACGGCTTCACTCGCCCCCTTGAGAGCGATGGCAAGACGGTCCTTCTCCACGTTGCGCAGCAGTGTCTGGGCGCTTGCAGAATCGAGCTTCATCAAGTCGTCGAAGGTGAACATCAACGTCTTGATGCGTTCGGCCGATTCGCGACTCTCCTCCTCGAGCGCAGCGAGGAACCGTGCTTCCGTCTGACGGTCGAAGTTGTTGAAGATTTCCGCCATCATCTCGTGGCTGTCGCGCCGGCTCGTGTTGGTCAGGTTCGACATGAACTCGATGCGCAGCGTCTGCTCGACCTTCTCCAACACCTCCTTCTGCACCGCCTCCATCTTCAGCATCCGGTTTACGACTTCGAGCGCCAGCTCTTCGGGTAGGATCGACAGCACTCGGGCGGCATGATCGGGCTTGATCTTGGACAGGACCACCGCGACCGTCTGCGGGTATTCGTTCTTCAGGTAGTTGGCGAGAATGTTCTCCTGCACGTTGGAGAGCTTCTCCCACATGTTGCGCCCCGCCGGACCGCGGATCTCTTCCATGATGACGGCAACACGGTCGTCCGGCAGAAAGCTCGACAGCAGTCTTTCCGTGACATCGACGTTGCCGTTTAGCGCACCATTGCTCGAGATCTTCTTGACGAAGTCGACGAACAGCCCCTCCAGCATGGTCGGTGTTACGGGGCCGAGCCGGGCCATGGCGGCGGAGATCTGGCGAACCTCCACTTCGTCGAGCTGCTCCCAGATCCTGCGACCGTACCGCTCACCGAGAGCGAGCAGGAGCACCGCAGCCCGCTCTGCGCCCTGAAGCTCCCGTTCCTTCTCGTGCTGACTGATGGTCAGCTGCCGTGTGCTGAGATCCGGCCCCGCCATCGTCATGCTGCCTCGTTCAGCCAGCCGCGGACGATGCTGACGGCTTCGTGAGGATATTCGTCGATGATCTCGCCCACCTTGGCGACCGTGGCGACCTGGATAGCGCCGGCGGCCTGTGCCTCTTCGAGCCAACCGATCCGCGGTTCCTCTTCCGCCTTCTCACCTTCCTCGGAGGCGGAATCCTCGATCAGGACAGTTCCGGGGATCGGCTGGCCGTCTGCGCCGATTAGCTGCGGCTGCTGCGGTTCGTCCACAGTGATGATGCGCTTGACCAGCGGCCGGACGGCGAAGAGCGTCAAGAGCAGTGCGACGAGGAGCAGCACGCCGAGCTCGATGAAGCGCATGAGATCGCCGCGGTCAAAGGCGAAAAGGTCGGGTGTGGGCTCCGTCAGCGTCGTGTGCGGGGCCTCGGCGAAGCGCAGGTTCACCACCTCGACAGTGTCGCCACGAGTTTGGTCGAAACCGACGGCAGAGCGTACCAGTACGGCAATTCGCTCCAACTCGTCCGGCGTCCTCGGCTGATAGACCAACTCGTTGTTCTCGTCAGGGACGTAGACCCCATCCACCAGGACCGCCACGGAAATACGCTCGATGCTCCCGGCTTCGATGATTTCCGTCTTGGTGGATTTGGAGATCTCGTAGTTGATGATTTCCTCGGTCGTGCTGGCAACGTCCCGGTTGCCCGCGCCGTTCTGGACCTCGGCCTCAGGAAGCTGATTGCCTGCCGTCACCCCGGCCTCGCCCGACAGCGTGGAGGAGTTCTCCTCCCGGGTCTGGGTCGAGCGCACCACCTGGCTTTCAGGATCGAAGCTTTCTAGCGTCTCCGTGATCCGGTTGTGATCGAGTTCGATGGCGACGCGCACCCGCGAGCGTCCGGTGCCCACCACGCTGTCGACAATTTCCTCGACCTGGCGGCGCAGGCGCTGCTCGATCTGGACCGACCGTTCCTGCAGGGCCGTGGCAACAAAACCCGCACCATCCTCGCCGTTGCCACTGGCCAGCAGGCGACCGCTTTCATCGACAATCGAGACGTGATCGGGGGTCATGCCTGCCACCGCGGCGGCAACGAGATGCTGGATGGCGCGCACCTGGCCCTGGTCCAGTGCGCCGCGCACCTTGAGCACGATCGAGGCTGTGGCTGGCTGGCGGTCGCGCTGAAACAGCTGGCGCTCGGGAATGACGAGGTGAACCCGGGCCATTTGAACACGCTCGATGGCCCGGATGGTGCGCGCAAGCTCGCCTTCCAGCGCGCGCAGATGGTTGATGTTCTGCACGAAGCTGGTGGCGCCGAGAGTGTCCGTCTTGTCGAAGATCTCATAGCCGATCGAACCACCGGTAGGCAGGCCCTGCTCGGCGAGCCGCATTCTGGTGCGGAACACCTCGTCTTTGGGCACGAGCAGCGTCGCCCCATCGTGACGGATCTCGTGGACGACGCCGAGGCTCTCGAGCTGAGAGACGATCGCGGTGGAATCTTCGAAGGTCAGGTCTGTGTAAAGCGGGACCATCTGCGGCGCCGTCACGCGCAGAATGATGAAGGCGAAGATGCCGACGAGGACGGCCGCGACCGCGCCCATTGCAGCAAGACGCGCCGGCCCCAAGGTCTTCACGAGATCCGCAATGCCGTTCACGAACACCAGCCCGCCTGTTCAACCGCATCTTCGTGTCGTCCGGTGATCCTGACGACGGTTCCACGGCGCGCAAAAAGGCTTTCAAGTGTTCAAGCGGGCTTGCCGAGCTTGACCGCTCGCCGCCCCGATGTTCAAAGCCCCACACGCCCCCCGACCGCCCAGGAGACCGAGGAAAGGGGATGGCGAAAGTCCCCCGAGCGGTCGGTAGGCAAAATTTGCCCGCGAGATGGTAAACAAGGTGTTAACGATGGTTCACGAAGGCTGAAGACGCGCAGAATTCTGCGGATTCCATGATGCATTTCGCAATCTTTTCCGGCAATTTCGACCGGGTGCGTTAACGATTCGCGGCCACAGCCGGCGGTCTCGCCGCCTGGTGCCGGAACGTGGCCGACAAATGGTTCCGACGTCACGTCCGTGCGGCCCATTCGTCCGTGGATGGCCGCAAGGTTTCCCGCTTCGGTGGGAAGACGTGCGCACGCAAAGGCGTCACACTGGACCGCTCACGAAATGGAAGGATCCGGACTTAGAGCCGGAAAAAGACACAGCATGGCGACCATCACCTACCTCACGCAGATCGAGTTCGAGCACGGCGCCCTTGCCGAGACGGAGAAGCTGGCGCGCGGGCTCGGCATCACCGCTCCGCTCATCGTCACCGACAAGGGTATCGCTGCCGCCGGTCTCCTTGACGCTGTAAAGGACGCCCTAAAGGGCTTCGGCGATCTCGACGTGTTCGACGATACGCCCTCCAATCCAACCGAAGCCGCAGCGCTTGCCGCCCTCGATGTGTTTCGCCGGGCGAACTGCGACGGCCTCATCGCGGTCGGCGGCGGCTCTCCGATCGACCTTGCCAAGGCCGTCGCGCTGCTGGCGACACATGACGGCCCGCTCGCCCGCTATGCGGCGATCGAAGGGGGGGTATCGCTGATCGGCACGGTCGCGCCGGTGATCGCCGTGCCGACCACGGCCGGGACCGGCAGCGAGGTCGGTCGCGCCGCGTTGATCACGCTGGAGGACGGGCGCAAGCTCGGCTTCATTTCGCCGAACCTGATCCCGCGGATTGCGGTCTGCGATCCCGATCTGACGCTTGGGCTACCGTCCCGTTTGACGGCGGCAACCGGCCTCGATGCGATCTCGCATTGCGTCGAGACCTATCTCAGCCCCCGCATCAATCCTGTTGCCGAAGCGATCGCGCTCGACGGCCTGGAGCGCGCCGTCGGTCACATCCGCAAGGCCGTCGCCGACGGCAGCGACCGGACGGCCCGCTGGCAGATGATGATGGCCGCCCTCCAGGGTGGTTTGACCTTTCAGAAAGGGCTCGGCGCCATCCACGCCCTTTCGCACCCGCTCGGCGGCCTGAAGCGGGTATCGCTGCACCACGGCACACTGAATGCCATTTTGCTGCCTTTCGTGCTCGACTGGAACGAGCCGGCCTGCGCAGAAAAATACGCGGCCATCCGGGCGCGGCTGAACGTGCCGGCCGACATGCGGCTGTCGCGGTTCTTCGCCGATCTGAATGCGGACCTCGGATTGCCTGCAACGCTGGCCGAGATCGGGGTCCTGCGCAGTGACCTTGAACCGGTTGCCGAGGCGGCGGTGAAGGACCACTCCTCTGCCACCAATCCCCGACCCTGCACCGCAGCCGACTATCTTACCCTGCTCGAGGCGGCGCTCGGCGACGGCGGACGAATTTAGGCTGAACGGCGCACCCGGGCGGCTCCTTCAGACAGCCGCCCCGAACCGCGCCGGCGTGAGTACGCCGGCGTCGACGCCGGCATCGGTGATATCGGCGGGCACGGCCTGCTCCCGCACCAGCGACGCGGCGAGCCGGGCGAGCGCCGGGGCGGTCTGGATGCCATAGCCGCCCTGACCCGCCAGCCAGAAGAAGTCCGCGACCCCGGGATCGTAGCCGACGACCGGCACCTTGTCGGCCACGAAGCTGCGCAGCCCGGCCCATTTGTTCTCCACCGCCCTGACCTGCAGGTCGAACGCTCGCTCAATCCGATCGATGGCGATGGCGATGTCAAGTTCCTCCGGCTGGGCGTCGCAAGGCGGCGACGGCGTCTCGTCGGCCGGCGACAGCAGCAGCCGCCCGGCATCGGGCTTGAGGTAGAACGCCTCGTCAATATCAACCACCATCGGCCATGGGGCCACCTCGACCCCGTCCGGCGCCGCAATCATGACGGCCGTGCGCCGCTTCGGTTGCAGACCGACCGGCTTTGCCCCGGCCTTCGCGGCGACCTCGTCCGCCCAGGCGCCGGCAGCGTTGATCACCACGTCGGCGAGTACGGTCCCGCACCGGGTTTCAATGTGCCAGCGTCCGTTGGCACGGTCGATCGCGAGCATCTCGCAATCGGTCATGACCTGTCCGCCCGCCGCCCGTAAGTGCCGTAAATAGCCGTGATGCAGGCCGTGAACGTCGATATCCCGTGCGTCCGGCTCGTACACCGCACCGGCGACATAGTCTGTGCGCAGCAAAGGACACAGGCGGAGTGCCTCGGCCGCATCGACCCACTTCCCGGAGCCGTCGCCGGATACCGCCTTCTCCAGCGCGGCGAGCGAGGCACGCTGATCGGCGCGTCCGATCATGAGGACCCCGCGCGGCGTCAGCAGCGCATGCTCGGCGAAGCCGGCCGGCGGCGCATCGAAGAAACGAACCGATGCCCTCGATAATGCGCGAATAACGGGAGGGCCGTAGGTTTTGGAAAACAGCGCCGCGGAGCGGCCGGTGGTGTGATAGCCGGGGTGGCTCTCGCGCTCGATCAGAGCGACGCGATACGTTCCGGCAAGCTCGCTCGCCACGGAGGCACCGGCCATGCCGGCCCCCACCACGGCGATATTGACATCATTCAGCAGGTCCCGACGCACCTTGATCTCTCCCCTGCGAACGCTGAACAATCAGTAGCAGGCCGCAAGGGTAGCCGGAACGCCAAGCGTTGCGACGACATGGCGTGCAGCCGCGAGCACTGCGACACAGCCGCCTTGATGGTGCAATCTTAACATATTAATAAATGGCGAAACGCCGCTCGGTGGAGCGCATGAAAGGGAGGCGTCAATGTCCGAGGAATTCGACCGCGGCCTGGAGTTGCGCCGGGCGATGTTTGGCCCGGAAGGTGCGGAACACCAGCTTGATGCGGCCACCGACTTCACACGCCCAATGCAGGAATGGGTCACCAAGCAGTGTTTCGGCGAGGCCTGGCACCGGCCGGTGTTGGACCGCAAGACCCGCAGTCTGATCACGCTGGCGATGCTGGTCGCCATGGGGCGCAGCCATGAGGTCAAGATCCATACCCGCGGAGCCATTGCCAACGGGGTCTCCAAGGATGAGATCCGCGAACTGCTGATGCATTCGATCATCTACTGCGGCATCCCGATGGCGGTCGACGGTTTCCGCTCGGCGACAGAAGTGCTGAAAGATCTGGGGCTGGAACCGTGAGCGCTGACCAGGAAACGGTAGGCTTCATCGGCATCGGCAACATGGGCACGCCGATGGCGCGCAACCTTGCGAAGGCGGGTTTTGCGGTTGTTGCCTATGACAGCGACCGTGCCAAGGCGGAAGCACTCGCCGCCGAAGGCAGCAGCCTCTCGGCCGCGCCGGATCTTGCGTCGCTCGGCGCCCGCTGCAGCGTTGTCGTCACCATGCTTCCTGACGGCGATGTCGTACGTAAGGTGATGCTGGACGACAATGGCGACGGACTGGCTGCTTACCTCACGCCTGGCTCATTGCTGATCGACATGAGTTCAGCCGACCCGATCGGTACGCGCGCGCTCGGGCAGGCGCTTTCGGAAAAGGGAATCGGTCTCGTCGATGCCCCGGTCTCCGGGGCTGTGCCGCGCGCGATCGCCGGCACGCTCACCATCATGGTCGGCAGCGACGATCCCGCTCTTGTTGAACGGGCCCGCCCCGTGCTCGCGGGCATGGGCGAGAAGATCTTTGCCACCGGCCCGCTCGGTTCGGGCCACGCAATGAAAGCCCTCAACAATTACGTCGCCGCAGCCGGCTTCGCCGCCGCATCCGAAGCGCTCATCGCCGGCGAGCGCTTCGGTCTCGATCCGGCTACGATGGTCGACATCATGAATGTTTCGACCGGCCGCAATTTTTCGACCGACGTGACGCTGAAACCGCATGTCGTCGATGGCGCCTTTGCCTCGGGCTTCGCCCTGGCGCTCCTCGCAAAGGACGTCAAGATCGCCGCCGACCTCGCCGACGGCCTCGGCCTGGATCTGCCGCTGGTCCGCACCACGAGCGCCCAGTGGCTGACGGCCCGTGATGACCTCGAGCCCGGCGCGGACAACACGGCAGCCTATAAGGCGTGGAAGACACGGTCGGCGCGATAGGCAACACCGGCCGCGACGTTGCGGGTCACATCGGAGGTGCTGGGGGACCGGCGAACGACCCATGGCTCCGGCCCCTCCGTCAGGAGCGGACGGCTTGACTTGCCGGCTCCTTTGTTAACTTGTTAACAGAACCTCTGGCGCGGGAGGACGACGTGCCCCACTTCGAAGTTCACTATTCGGCCAATCTTGAAGAACGTGCCGATGTGCCGTCCTTGTGCGAGGCGATCCGACAGGCCGCCCTTTCCACGGGCCATTTTGAGACGGGCGGCATCCGAGTCCGCGCCATCCGCTGCGACAGCTACGCCGTCGCAGACGCCCACCCTGATAATGCTTTTGTGGACATATGGGTCAAGATCGGTGTCGGCCGCAGCGCCGAAGAGAAGAAGACCATCGGCAAGACCGTGTTCGACGCGGCGGCTCAATGCCTCGCCGCCCAGTTTGAAGCGCCGCATCTCGCCATGTCGCTCGAAATCCGGGAGATCAACCCGGAGCTGAGTTGGCGGAAGAATTCGATCCATCCGCGGCTGCGCAACACCTGACGGAGTTTCCTCGTGTCCGTGTTCGAAGACAATCTCAGGAAGGCTGAAGGCTTTCTCGCCCGCTTCCGTGACGCCGGCGTGCTTAATCACATCGACGGCGCATCCGTGCCGGCCGCCTCCGGCGCTACGTTCGATTCAATCTCGCCCGTCGACCTGAAGCCGATCGCCAAGATCGCCAAGAGCGACGCCGCCGACGTCGACCGGGCGGCGCAGGCGGCCGAGGCTGCCTTCCCTGCCTGGCGCGCAATGGCCGGTGCGGAGCGCAAGAAGCTGCTCAACAGGATTGCTGACGCGATCGTCGCCCGCGCCGAGGAGATCGCCCTCATCGAGAGCATCGACACCGGCCAGGCGATCCGCTTCATGTCGAAAGCCGCCCTGCGCGGCGCAGAGAACTTCCGCTTCTTCGCCGACCGCGCGCCCGAGGCCCAGGATGGCCGGGCGCTGAGGGCCCCGAACCAGCTCAACATCACCTCGCGCCGGCCGATCGGCCCGGTCGGTATCATCACGCCGTGGAACACGCCGTTCATGCTGTCGACATGGAAGATCGCCCCGGCGCTCGCCGCCGGCTGCACGGTCGTCCACAAGCCGGCCGAGTTCTCGCCACTGACGGCCAAGCTTTTGGTCGAGATCGCCGAGGAGGCCGGACTGCCGAAAGGCGTGTGGAACGTCGTCAACGGCCTCGGCGAGGAGGCCGGGCGCGCGCTGACCGAACACCGGGCGATCAAGGCGATCGGCTTCGTCGGCGAGGGCCGCACCGGATCAATGATCATGGCTCAGGGCGCGCCGACGCTGAAGCGGGTGCATTTCGAGCTCGGCGGCAAGAACCCTGTGATCGTCTTCGCCGATGCCGATCTGGAGCGGGCGCTCGATGCCGCCGTCTTCATGATCTATTCCCTGAACGGGGAGCGCTGCACCTCGTCGAGCCGCCTCCTGGTCGAGGCCTCGATCTACGATGAGTTCACGGCGAAGGTTGCGGAGCGGGCCAGAGCGGTCAAGGTCGGACACCCGCTCGACCCGGCGACAGAAGTCGGACCGCTGATCCACCCCGTCCACGAGAAAAAGGTGCTGTCCTATTTCGACGTCGCCCGCTCCGAGGGCGCAACGATCGCCGTCGGCGGCGGAAAGGCCGACGGTCCAGGCGGCGGTTGCTATGTCCAGCCGACCCTGTTCACGGACGCGCGCTCCGACATGCGCATCGCCCGGGAGGAGATTTTCGGCCCGGTGCTGACCGCGATGCCGTTTAAGGACGACGACGAGGCGGTGTCGCTCGCCAATGCCGTCGACTATGGTCTGACCGCCTATCTTTGGACTTCGGACGTCACCAGGGCCCTCAGCCTGACGGACAAGCTCGAAGCCGGGATGATCTGGGTGAATTCGGAGAACGTGCGCCACCTGCCGACGCCCTTCGGCGGTGTCAAAAATTCCGGTATCGGCCGCGACGGCGGCGACTGGTCGTTCGACTTCTACATGGAGACGGTCAACACCGCCTTCGCGACCGCGCCGCACGCCGTCCCGAAGCTCGGCAAGCTCTGAAACGCCCCGTCAGGGCACGCGTACCGCTTAGGATCGCAAGCGCAGTTTTCGTGATCGAGGGAGGATCACCAGATGCCGGTTCCGGCGCCCAATCTCTACCCGCCGTTCAACATCGTCCGGCTGAGCCACGTCGAGTTCGTCGTCACCGACCTCGCCGCCAGCCGTGCCTTCTACGTCGATACGCTCGGCCTCCAGGTCACCTATGAGGACGACGAAGGGATCTATCTGCGCGCCATGGAGGAGCGCGGCCACCACTGCGTCGTCCTCAAGCGGGGCGAGCATCCTTACGCCAACGTCCTCGGCTTCAAGGTCTTCGCCGAGGAGGATCTCGACAAGGCCGAGACCTTCTTCTCCTCCAAAGGCCTGCCGACCAGCTGGGTCGAGCGGCCCTATCAGGGCCGGACGCTCAGGACGCAGGACCCGTTCGGCACGCCGCTCGAGTTCTACGCCAGGATGGACCGTCTGCCGCCGATCCACCAGAAGTACAAGCTCTACCGCGGTGTGAAGCCGCTTCGCATCGACCACTTCAACTGCTTTTCGCCGGACGTCGATGCGTCGACCGCCTTCTACAACGAGATCGGCTTCCGCGTGACGGAATACACCGAGGACGAGGACTCAAAGCGGCTCTGGGCCACCTGGATGCACCGCAAGGGCAACATCCACGACATCGCCTTCACCAATGGCCGCGGCCCACGCCTGCACCACACCGCCTTCTGGGTGCCGACTCCGCTCAATATCATCGACCTGCTCGATCTGATGGCCACCACGGGTTACGTCCGCCATATCGAGCGCGGTCCCGGCCGGCACGGCATTTCCAACGCCTTCTTCCTCTACATCCGCGATCCCGACGGCCACCGCGTCGAGATCTACTGTTCCGACTACCAGACTGTCGATCCGGATCTCGAGCCGATCAAGTGGGACCTAAAGGATCCGCAGCGCCAGACCCTCTGGGGCAATCCGGCGCCCCGCTCCTGGTTCGAGGAAGGCAGCCTCTTTCCGGACGCCGTGGTGCGCGAGCCGGAACTCAAGGCCCAACCGATCATCGCCCCCTGAGAGGACGGCCGCTAGATCAATGGGATACGAAGCCATGACGACCCGACCGCGGCTTGCGACCTTCTCCGTCGCCGGCCAAATCCGCTACGGCCGCGTCACCGACGGGGGAATCGTCGACCTCTCCGAGCGCTTCGGCGCCCGTTTTGCAACCCTGCGCGAGGCGGTCGCCGCCGGCGCCTTGCCGGAACTGGCGCAAAGCGGTGCCGATGCGCCTACTCATGCGTACGACGAGGTCGCCTTCGAGATCCCGATCCCGGCGCCGGAAAAGATCATCTGTGTCGGCGTCAACTATCCCGACCGCAACGATGAGTACAAGGACGGCCAGGCGCCGCAGACCAATCCGTCACTGTTCGTGCGCTTTCCGCGCTCCTTCGTCGGCCACGGGCGGCCAATCGTGCGCCCGAGGGCGTCCATCCAACTCGACTACGAAGGCGAGATCGCCGTCATCATCGGCAAGCCGGGCCGCCACATCACCGAGGCCGATGCGCTTGGCCACATCGCCGCCCTGACGCTGAGCAATGAGGGCACGATCCGCGACTGGGTCCGCCACGCCAAGTTCAACGTTACCCAGGGCAAGAACTTCGATTCCACCGGCGCGCTCGGACCATGGCTGGTGCCGTTCGAGGACGAAAGCCAGATCGCCGACATCCGGCTGACCACCCGTGTCAACGGCGAGGTCCGGCAGCAGGATCGCACCGGGCGGATGATCTTCGGCTTCCGCAAGCTCCTCGCCTATATCTCGACCTTCACTACCCTTGTCCCCGGCGACATCATCGTTACCGGCACGCCGACCGGCGCCGGTGCCCGGCTCGATCCACCGGTCTGGCTGAAGCCGGGCGACACCGTCGCGGTCGAGGCCGAAGGCATCGGAGTGCTGTGCAACACCGTCGTCGATGAAGGAGAGCATTGACATGACGCCCGAGGAGATCACGGCGGCGGCCGAGCGGCTCGACGAGGCCGAGCACACGCGCACGCAGATCGGTCTTCTTAGCCTGCAGCATCCCGGCATGACGCTCGACGACGCCTATGCGGTCCAGGCCGCGTGGGTCAGGAAAAAGATTGCTGCCGGCCGCACCGTGAAGGGCTGGAAGATCGGCCTCACCTCCAAGGCGATGCAATATGCCCTCAACATCGACATTCCCGACTCCGGCGTGCTGTTCGACGACATGTTCTTTCAGGACGGCGCCCGCATCCCGAAAGGCCGCTTCATCCAGCCGCGCATCGAAGCCGAGATCGCCTTCGTAATGAAGCAGGACCTCCATGGTCCGGACGTGACGATCTTCGACGTGCTCAACGCGACCGACTATGTCACGCCATCGCTGGAGATCCTCGACACCAGGATCGTCCGCGTCGATCCGGCGACAAAGAAGACGCGGACAGTGGTCGACACGATTGCCGATAATGCGGCCAACGCCGGCATCGTGCTCGGCGGCCGGCCACTGCGGCCGCTGGACGCCGACTTGCGCTGGATCGGAGCGATCGTCTCGCGCAATGCCGAGGTTGAGGAGACCGGCCTTGGCGCCGGCGTGCTCAACCATCCAGCGCTTGGGATCGCCTGGCTCGCAAACCGACTTGCGCAGTACGGCGATGGTATCTCCGCCGGACAGACGGTGCTGTCGGGCTCCTTCATCCGTCCCATCGAGGCCCGCAGTGGCGACACCATCGTCGCCGACTTTGGCGTCTACGGCTCGGTGAGCTGCCATTTCAAATGACCTTCTTGCGCCGCGAACACGCGGTAGCAGCCGTCAGGCGTCTTCTTCCTCGGGTTCGAACTCCCGCGGCCCGTCGTCCTTGGAGAAGAGCACGCACGGTCCCCGCGAACCGCGCGGGTCGTAGGCGAAGCCCCTGGCCGCCAGCGCAAGGGTAATCTCGCGTATGCCTTCGAGACCGTAGAGGTGATCGTGCAGCTCAAGGAAGATCCGTTCGATCCCGGGCAAGGCGGCGCGGGGCAGCAGGTCGCGTTCCGCCCCTTCGATGTCCATCACGAGAACGTTGATGTCGTGGGTCCGGATGAACTCGTCGATATTGGACGAGCGGATCGTCAACACCTCCTCGTAAGGCCCCTGGGCTTCCACCATTGATGACATCCAGAGGTCCTTGCGCACGTAGAAGGTATGCGGGCGCGGGTCGTCGGCTGACAGAATCCCCTGCCGGATGGTTGCATTCCGCACGTCGTTGGCCGCGACCACACGTTGGGCGAGACGCACCGTCAACGGATTGGCCTCGAAACCCCAGATCGTCACGCCCGGGATCGCGGCCATGACCGAGGTTATGATCGCGATGCCACAGCCCAGTTCGAGCACGCGGTCGTTGGGCCGCACCGCCTTGACGATCGCGCGCGCCTCCTTGGCCTCGTAGCTGCCATCGAGCAGCGCCTGCCATACCACGGGAGACACGTCTTCGGCGTCCAACGGCACCTTGATGCCGTGAACGGTAAGGCAAGACATGCGCAACAATCCCTGAAAAGCCCAAGGCACCCTGGGTGCCGCAACTCGCAATATACATCAATCAGATATGCATAGAAATATACAGGACCCAACGGGTCTAGGCGTCTGCCCATTGAGTCCGCGCCGAAAGGGCAACGCGGGTCAGGCCTTCAGATGGATCGTGACCAGAACGGTGCATTCGGCGCCGGGCTCGAAACGGGCGGCGAGCCGCAGCCAGTTGCCGAAACCGGTCAGCCGGGCGACTGCAATCGCGTCCTTCTCGCTCGGCATCTGCAGGCGCGTCCCCTCGGCCACCCAGTGCATTCCGTCGGGCGAGATCTCGACCGACGCCATCGGCGCCGGCCCGACCGGCTGCTTCAGCGCCCGGACGAAGATCACCGCTTCACGCGCCCAACCGGCCTCATAGGGCTCGGTCGCGGCCTCGCCGCTCCAGCGCTCGTTGCGCGCGACGATGGCGGTGATGTTTTCGGGCAGCATCAGAAGTCCCCCGAGATGCAGACAGAGTCGATGTAGAGGAAGGCGCGCTTTGCCACGTCGGTCTCGGCGAACAGGCAGAAGTTCAGCATGCACCACAGGTTCTTCATCGCCGGCATCCGGATCGAGTCAAAACCTGAAACATCGAACTCCCGGTCGTTGCAGCGCAACGCCAGCGCCTGCATCGTCGCCAGGTCGAAATCGAAGCGGAGATAGCTCCAGTTCACCTTGGTGGCGATCTCGTTGTAACAGAGCCGCTGCTCGCCGCCGGGCAGATCCTGCCAGCCGCTCGGCGCGAGATGGTAATGGCTCAGGATCTTTTCGCCCGATCCCACCGGCTTGAATCGCGTCGTCTCCGCCTTGAACTGCCACTTTTGCACGTGTTGGCCGTTTTCGGCATTCAGGAAGCGCAGGTGCGGCATCACCCGTTCCGCCCCGTTATCGCGGTCTCCGCCCTGCAGGTCGAACAGGAAGCCGACCGACCGCACGTCCGCCTCTCCGAGTTTCAACTCGGTCGCCTCCGGCTTGAAGGTGAAATAGACCTCGAAACGGATCGGCCCGCGCTCGCGGAAGGTCAGCCGCTTGATGGCGACGTTCTGGGCGCCGGGGCGCGGCCTTGTTGCAATCTTCAGCGCGTAGGAACTGTCATAGCCACCATGGGAGCCGGCGTCCCAGTGGCCGAGCGTGGACAGCATCGCGCTGGTGTGCTGGGCGTAGCCCGCCAGCATGGTGTCGAGGTCGTCCTCGTAGTTGCCGACGAGTTGCGACCAGCCGCAGTGGCCGCGCGAGAAATCGTCGTGACAGATGATGCGCGGCAACGGGTCGAACCGGCTGAGCGCCGGGTCTGCCCTCAGCATGGCCAGACGCAGCGCCTCGGTCATGTCAGCGGTTGCCCTGTCGGTCACATCGTCCCTCCGGCCCTTCGGTCTCGTCATGGCGTCCGGAGCCGTGCCACGGCATCCCAGTCGACCTCGATGCCGAGTCCCGGCCCGGTCGGGACGGGCAACAGCCCGTTCTTTTGCCGGTCGGCACCGGGCGCTGCCCCCGTGATCGCCGTCTTGAACGGGCTCGAATCAGTCTCGCACTCCATCGCGAACAGGTTCGGCATTGCTGCCGCCAGATGCACGCTCGCTGTCTCGCAGACGATGCCGGACATGCCGATATGCGGCGCGTAGGCGACGTCGTGGGCCGCCGCGAATTCCGCCATGCGCCGCGTCTCGGATATACCGCCTGAGCGGGCAACATCCGGCTGCAGAAACGAAAGGGTACGGTTGGAGACGAGCCGCATCACCTGGTCGAGCGAATAGTTGCTTTCCCCGGCCGCGAGCGGCGTTGCGCATCGCCGGTGAAGTTCCTCGTAGCCCTGTTCATCCTCCGGACGCAGCGGCTCCTCGAACCAAAAATAGTCATTGGCGGTAAGCGCCCGGCCGACCTCCACCGCCTCCTCCAGCGTATAAGCCCAATTGGCGTCAACGCAGAGCACGATGCCGTCGCCGGCGCGCCGGCGCAGCCGCTCGATGCGCCGGCAGGCGTCCTTGACCGGGTTGGCGATCTTGACCTTGATGCGGGGAAAGCCCTTTTCCAGGTAGCGGTCGAGTTCCTCGTCCATGAACGCATCGCTGCCCCAGTTGACCGATGCGGCGTAGCACGGCACTTCGGTCCGACCGACTCCGCCCAGCAGACGGTAGATCGGCAGGCCGGCGGCCTTGCCGAGAATGTCCCACAGCGCAATATCGACACCGGCGATTGCCTCGATCAGCATGCCGCCGGCGCGGCCGGAGAGCGCGCGGCGCATTGTGCGCCAATGTGCGGTGATATCGGTGGCGTTCTGACCGACCAGGCGAGGCTTCAAAGACGTCTCGATCAGCTCGGCATAAGCTTTCGGCGCGAAGCGGGCGAGGGACTCGCCGACGCCGACGATCCCGGCGTCCGTCCGCACCTCGACCAGGACGATCGATACCTCGGAATACTTGCCCCAGGAGGTGATGGTCGGGCGCGGCAGCGTCTGCGTCAGCGGATGCGCAATCACGTCAGTGATGCGGATATCGGCCTTCGCCCTCACGTCTTCGGTCAATGCCATCTCCTCCGTCGCCCTGTGAGCCGCACCCCGTTCTAGACCCGAACGGGATTTCTTGGCAACTAACAAACTTAGTTGCTAAGTTGTCAAGGCGCTGGTAAACGAAAGAAGATCACAGGGGGATCCATGGCAGCCAACGCGCCCAGGAAGCCGTTCTTCGCCGTCAAGGCCGCGATGCCGTCGCGCCTTGCCGATACGGTGTCGGACGCGATTGCGACGGCGCTGTTCGACGGACGCATTGCGCCGGGAGAGCCGCTGCCGCCGGAGGGCGAGATCGCCCGCGAATTCGGTGTCAGCAAACCGATCGCGCGCGAGGCCCTGCGCCAGCTCACGTCCGCCGGATTGATCTCGACGCAGCAGGGCAAGGTCGCCCGCGCGAAGGCTTTCAACGGCGAGCCGCTCGACCGGATCTACGGCTATGCGGTGCGCTCCAGCCTGGAGCGGCTGCGCGAAGCCAACGAGATGCGGCGCGTCATCGAGACCGGCATCGCCCGGCTCGCTGCGGAGCGTCGCGGCAAGACCGGGATGAACGCGATGGAGCGCGCGGTGGCAGACATGCGGGCGGCGCTCGGCGATCCCGCCGCCTTCACCGAAGCCGACATCCTGTTTCACCTCGGAATGGCCCTTGCGACCGACAATTCGATGATCCGCGTGCAGATGGAGGGCTTGCGCTCCGTGCAGCGTGAGGTCTCGGAACTGTTCTCTCGTCGCGCCAACCGCTCGGCGGCCGACTGGAACGCGACGATCGATCGCCACCAGGCCATCTACGAGGCAATCGCCGCCGCTGACGCCGATCGGGCGGAGCAGAAGATCATCGCCCATTTCGAAGCCGCCGATATTGCCTCGCTCGAGGTGGCGGGCAAGCTTGACACCGCAACAGGGTGACGGTGCATGACCGCAGGCCTCTTCTCCCTCGACGGCCGCACGGCCCTCGTCACCGGAGCAGGCTCCGGCATCGGTCGGGCCCTGGCGCGCGGGCTGGCGAGTCAGGGCGCTGACATCGTGCTGCATCATTTAGATGATGCCGACGGCGCCGCAAGCGTCAGTCGCGAGATCACGGCCCTGGGCCGCAAAGCAGTGGTGATCGAAGCCGATTTCGCCGCACCCGGCGCCGCATCGGCGTTGGCCGACGACGCGGTCCGGCTCGGAGGCCGTATCGACATCCTCATCGCAAATGCCGCGATCGAGCGGCGTTGCCCTTGGCAGGACGTCACCGACGCCCATGTGCAGGACCATGTCGCCGTGAATTTCGCCGCGCTGATTGCCCTCACCCGCGCCCTCGTCCCGCCGATGGCGCAGCGCGGCTGGGGCCGGGTCGTCGCGATCGGCAGCGTCATGGCGGAGCGGCCGCGGGCCGAGACAGTGGTCTATGCCGGGTTGAAGGCCGCCCAGCGCGTCGCGATCCGTGCGATCGCCCGCGAGGTTGCGGGCAAGGGCGTGACGATGAACGTGATCTCACCCGGCGCCATCGAGACCGAGCGCACCGCCGCCCGTTACGCCGATGAAGGCTTCCGCCGTGCGGTGGTCGCCAAGATCCCCTCGGGCCGACCTGGTCGTGCCGAGGACTGCGTTGGTCCCGTGCTTCTCTTGTGCAGCGATGCGGCCGCTTACGTCACCGGCGCCGATATCCCCGTGGACGGGGGCTGGACCATTGGGGATGCGCCGGGTTCGCTGCCGGAGGTGACGGCTTGAAAGATCAGACTGAGCAGACGACGGCCACGACCGCCCGTTCAACGAAGTGAATACGGACTGATAACACCTGGGAGGAAACCGATGAGACCGCTTTGGACGACAACCGCGGCGACGGCACTTGCCATCGCCCTGACTTCGGCGCAGGCATCGGCGGCCGAGTTGCGCTTCACGGTATGGACCGGCAGCGAAGCGCATCTGAACATGCTGAACGGCATCGCCGAGAGCTTCCGTGAGACACATCCGGACGTCACCGTGAAGTTCGAGACCATCCCCGCAGCGGACTACACCCAGAAGCTCACCTTCCAGCTCGCCGGCGGCAACCCACCCGACATCGGCTGGATGATGGAGGACGCCGCCCCGACTTTTGCGGCGGCCGGCGTGCTTACGGATCTTGGCCCGACCCTGCGCGCCACCGATGGCTATGACTTCGCCGACTTCTCCGAACCGGCCCTGGGCCTGTGGGTCGACGGTGACAAGGTCTATGGCGTGCCCTTCTCCACCTCGCCTTTCGTGATCTTCTACAACAAGGACATGTTCGACGCAGCCGGTCTTGAGGATCCGCTGGCGCTTGCCGCCAAGGGCGAATGGAACATGGCCAAGTTCCAGGGGGTCGCCAAGGCGCTGACAGAAGCCAATCCGGGTAAGTGGGGCTTCGAGTTCAAGGACGGTCAGGGTTACGATTCCCGCATCATGCACGCGCTGATGCCGCCGATCCGCGCCTATGGCGGCGACGCCTGGGCGAACGGCGAATGCGGCTTCGATGACCCTGAGGCCGTGGCGGCGGTGAAGCAGCTCCACGACATGGTCTTCAAGGACAAGTCGATCGTGCCCCCGGGCGAGCAGGGCGACTATTTCTCCGGCTCCTCGGCCATGACGATCAACCAGATCTCGCGGGCATCGAAGATGCCGGAGGCCGGCTTCCAGTGGGGCATCGCGCCGCTGCCTTTCGGGCCCGGTGGCGAATCGCCAGTCATCGGCCAGGCCGCCATCGTCGTCTTCGCCGCCGGCAAGCAGAAGGACCTCGCCGCCGAGTTCGTCGCCCATATGACCAACAAGGAGAACGTTGCTGTTATGGCGCAGTTCTTCCCGCCGGCTCGTAAGTCGGTGCTCGAGAGCGAAGCCTTTACCGGCAGCAACGATCTGATCCCGGCTGATCAGATGGCGCACGTCAGCGCCGCGATCGAAAAGGGCAAGGTCCTGCCCAGCCACGAGAAGAGCCCGCAAATCCTCGCCGCCATGGCGCCGAAGGTTGACGCGCTGTGGAAGGCGGACGCCGACGTCGAGAAGGCGCTCGCCGCGGTCTGTGCCGCTATCGAACCGCATCTCTGACCGGGACAAGATGACCACCGTCGCCACACACAACGCCACGGCGCGCACCTCGCGCGCGCCGTGGCTGACCCTGCGCTACCGGGAGGCGGTGGAGGCCTGGCTCTTCATCAGCCCGACCCTCGCAGGGTTTCTGATTTTCTTCCTCGGCCCGCTGATCGCCGTCGTGTTCTACAGCATGACGGAATGGAACCTGCTGACCCAGCAGGCGACCTTCGTGGGCATGGAGAATTACGTGGACGCGCTGACCCGGAACCCCGACTTCTGGCATGTCATGCGCAATTCGCTGGTCTTCGCCATTGGTCTCGTGCCGCTCAACATGTCTCTGGCGTTGGCGCTTGCCCTTGCGCTGTCGCGGCCATTCGCCGGAGTGGTGTTCTTCCGCACCGTGTTCTTTGCGCCCGTTGTCACCTCCGCCGTCGCCTGGGCGATTGTCTGGAAATTCCTGCTCCAGGGCGAGGCCGGCGCGGTCAACCAACTCCTCGCTGTGGTCGGAATCGATGGGCCGAACTGGCTGCGAGAGCCGAATTGGGCCATGGCGGCCGTCATCGTCACGCGGGTCATCAAGATGGTCGGCCTCAACATGATCCTCTATATCGCCGCGCTGCAGGCGATCCCGCGCGACTACGAAGCGGCCGCACGTCTCGAGGGCGCCTCGAACTGGCAGATCTTCCGCATGATCATCTGGCCGATGCTCGGCCCGACCACGCTGATCATCATGGTGATCACCACCATTGGCTCGTTCAAGGTGTTCGACCACATCTACCTGATGACCGGCGGCGGTCCCGAAAACGGGACCATGGTGCTCGCCTTCTACATCTACGAGCAGGGCTTCAAGTTCTTTAACATCGGCTACGCCTCGGCGCTGGCGATGATCATGTTCGTGGCGGTGCTGATCCTCACCATCGTCCAGCTCGCCCTCCGGCGAAAGGATGCGGGCCAATGACGCTCACGACGCGCCAGCTCCGGATCGTCAACCGCGCCTGCTGGACGATCGCCCTCTTGGTGGTCGCGATACCGTTCGTCTTTCCCTTCCTGTGGATGGTGACTTCCGGCTTCAAGAGCGCGACCGAGATCTTCGGGCAGCCGAGCCTGGTACCGCGGATGTGGCGCTGGCAGAACTTCGTGGAGGTGTTCCACTACCAGCCTTTCGCGCGCCAGTACTTAAACTCGCTCTACATCGCCGTGGCGGTCACCGGCCTCACGCTCGTGATTGCCTCGCTGGCCGGCTATGCGCTTGCGCGCATGCGCTTCGCCGGTGCCGGCCTGCTGATGCTGTTCCTGATGTCGGCGCTGATGGTGCCTGAGGAAGTTACCATTATTCCGAATTTCTTCCTCATCCGCTGGATGGGCCTGATGGACACCCACTGGCCTCTGATTCTGCTGCCGGTGTTCGGTCCACATGGCGTCATGGCGACCTTCCTGATGCGCCAGTATTTCCTTGCGCTGCCCAAGGAGCTGGAGGAGGCCGGAAAGATGGACGGACTGTCACGCTTCGGCATCTGGTGGCGGATCGCCTTGCCGATGTCGCGCCCGGCGCTGGCAGCGGTCGCCATCATCACGTTCCTGTTCTCCTGGAACCTCTTTCTTGAGCCGCTGGTGTTCATCAGTTCGCTCGACAAGTTCACCCTGCCGCTAGCGCTGTCGAACTTCACAGACTCCTACGGCCTGCCGCTCTGGCACCTTCAGCTGGCCGCCACCAGCCTCGCGGTGGTGCCGATCCTGGTGGTCTATCTGATCGCCCAGCGTCAGATCATCGAGAGCTTTGCCCTGTCCGGCGTCAAGGGCTAACGCCGCCCCAATACGAGTACGGAACGAAACATGACCGGTCTCGCACTCAGGAAAGTTCAAAAGCGCTTCGGCAAGGTCGAGGTCGTCAAGGGGGTCGACCTCGAGGTGAAGGACGGCGAGTTCGTCGTCTTCGTCGGCCCGTCCGGCTGCGGCAAATCCACCCTTTTGCGCATGATATCGGGTCTGGAGGACATCACGTCGGGTTCGCTCTACATTGGCGACCGCCTCATGAACGACGTGCAGGCCGCCAAACGCGGCGTGGCGATGGTATTCCAGTCCTATGCGCTCTACCCTCATCTCACCGTGCGCGACAACATGGGCTTCGGCCTCAAGGTGCGGAAGGTGCGGCCAGCCGAGCGCGAACGCCGGGTGCTGGAAGCTGCTGCGATCCTCAAACTTGAGGATTTGCTCGACCGCTATCCGCGCGAGCTCTCCGGCGGTCAGCGTCAGCGCGTCGCGATCGGGCGCGCCATCGTCGGTAATCCGGACGTGTTTCTTTTCGACGAGCCGCTCTCGAATCTCGACGCGGAACTCCGCGTCCACATGCGCTCCGAGATCGCCGCCCTTCACAAGCGGCTCGGCAACACGATGATCTACGTCACCCACGACCAGATCGAGGCGATGACGCTGGCCGACCGCATCGTCGTTCTGCGCGACGGCCGCATCGAGCAGGTCGGCACGCCGCGGGAACTTTATGAGCAGCCGGACAACCTGTTCGTCGCCCAGTTCATCGGCAGTCCGAAGATGAACGTTCTGCCGGCGACGACGGTCTCCCAGAGCCTCGAGTCGATCAGAATCCACAGCAACGGCGCTGACCGCGTGGGCATGCGCCCGGAGCACCTCACGGTAGCCCCGGCATCGGCCGGATTGCTGCGCGGCCGCGTTGTCCTTGGGGAATACACCGGCGCCTCTTCCCTCCTCCACGTCGCGATTGACGGCGGAAACACCCTGCTTGTGATCCACGACGGCGAAATGCCCGCCCCTGACACGGAAGTCGGTCTGACAATCGCGCCGGAGCGGCTGCATTTTTTCGACGCAAACGGCAAGGCCGTGCGCGGCTGACGTCTGACTATGGCTGCCGCTCAAGGGCCGCCAGCAGGAAGACAAGCAGCGGCGTCACGACAAGCCTGGACGGCTTCCTGCTCACTTCAGCAGGTCCGGCAGCATCAGTGAAAGCTGCGGGATGAAGGTGAGCAGGATGAGAACAACGACAGGCGGGATCAGCCACGGCAGGATTGCGATTGCCAATCGATGATAGGGAATGTTGCCGACCTTCGCGACGACGAAGAGGGCCACCCCCATTGGCGGCGTCAGAGTGCTGATCATCAGGTTGAACACCACGATCACGCCGAAATGCACCGGATCGATGTGATAAGCGTTCGCTACCTGCACCAGCATCGGCACGACAATGAGCAGTATCGCCAGCGACTCGATGAAGGCCCCGAGCACGAAGATCAGTAGGTTGACGCCGACCAGGAAGGTGATCGGATCGTTTGCCACCGCCAGGAAGGCGCTGGCGATTTGCTGCGGTGCCTGCTCACGGGCGAGGATCACGCCGAGCATCGAGACTCCGGCGATGATGACGGCAATCGACGCCGACGTTGCGACCGTCTCGTAGAGCGCGTCCCACAGCCGTCGCCAGGTCAGTTGATGATAGAACACAAGGTCGATCAGGATCGCATAGGCGACGGTGACCGCCGCTGCCTCGGTCGGCGAGAACAAACCCGAAAAGATGCCACCAATGATCACCATCGGGGTCATCAGTGCCGGGAATGAGTTGAGGAACCCACTGGTGATCTGCCGCAATGTTGCCCGCGGCTCGATCGGGTAGTTGCGCCGGCGCGCCAGCACATAGACCATCACCATAAGCGAAGCGGCGCAGAGGAACCCCGGCACCACGCCGGCGAGAAACAGGCTGCCGATGCTGGTGTTCGAGACGACGCCATAGAGGACCATGGTGATCGAAGGTGGCACGAGGGGCCCGATCATCGACGAGGCCGCAGTGACGGAACCGGAGAACTCGTCGTCATAGCCGGCATCGCGCATGGCCTTGATCTCCATCTTGCCGAGACCCGCCGCATCGGCGATCGCCGACCCCGACATTCCGGAAAAGAACAGGCTGGCAAGCACGTTCACATGACCAAGGCCGCCACGCAGGTGGCCCATCAGGGATTTCGCGAAACCGAACAGATGATTGGTAACGCCGCCGCTGTTGAGGATGGTGGCGGCCAGGATGAACAACGGCACGGCGAGTAGCGGAAAGCTGTTCAATCCGTCGACCATGCGCTGTACGGCGAAGCTCAGCCCGATACCGGAGTAGTAGAAATAGCCCATCGAGACGAAGATCATCGCAACACCGATCGGCACCCCGACGAAGGTGAGCGCGAGCCAGACGATGGTGAGTATCGAGAGGATCAAGTGACGGATTCCTGTCTAAAGCCCTGAAGGTATCCGGCGAGCCGCCGCCCGATCCGCCACAGCACGAAGAGCGCGGCGACCGGATAGGAGGCGTAGAGCACGGCATCGGTGACCGGCAGCGACACGGCCGTGTTGTTCCAGCTTCTCAACACGCCGCGATAGCCGATCCAGATCAGGTGGCAGGTGATGGCGAAGTAGAGGACATCGATCAACGAAAACAGGACGAGCCGCGCCTTCCAGCGCAGCATTTCGGGCACGAACTCGACCCGCAGATGTCCGTCGGTGCGTTCAACCTCGGCGATGCCGATGAAAGCCATCCACACCCACAGCCAGCGCGACAGTTCCTCCGTCCAGATCGGCGGCAGGAAAATGCCGAGCCGTCCGACGACCTGGAGCAACACGACCGCGACCAGCACGGCGAAGAGGACGGCGGCGACACTGCCTTCGAGGGAATAGCGGGATCGGGCGGGAGGCACGGACAGATCTCCTGGAGCGAAACGAGCTTGACGCACGGGCCCGCGATCTTCTGAAGCCGCCTCTTCACCTGCCTGGACGTGGCGTCGGCAACCAAGTTGCGTTGGCGGGCTCGCAAGCTGGACTGCCGGGCAGGCCCGGCCATGGCGATGGGACGGCTCGCGTGGATCGGTGAGCGCCGGAGCGAGATTTCCCGCTCCGGCGGCATCGACCTACTGCTTCATCAGGTCGGCAACCGATCCCTCGCCGAACTTCTCCTCAAGCTTGTCGTAGTACGGCTGCATTGCCGCCCGGAATGGCGCCAAATCCGGCCTGGTCACCACCAACCCCTCGCTTTCGAAGAAGCTCACCAGATTTGCTTCGTCGTCCACCGTCAGCTGGTTGTTGACCTCGCCCCCAGCTTTGGCCGCTTCGACGATCCAGCCGCGCTGCTCGTCCGAAAGCCCGTCCCAGGTTTTCTTCGACACGATGATGGCCTGGCTCGCGACGAAGTGGCTGGTCAGCGCGATCGACTTCTGGACCTCGTAAAACTTCATCGCCTGGATCGTCGGCAGCGGGTTCTCCTGCGCATCGACCTGATTGGTCTGCAACGCAAGGTAAACCTCGGCGAAGGCCACCGGCGCCGGCGTCGCCCCGACGGCCTGGGCATAGTCGATCAGGAACGGCACGTTCGGCGTCCGCAGCCTCAATCCCTTCATGTCCTCGATCGACGTGATCTCCTTGTTGGCCGTGGTGTGGCGCGTGCCGAAGTACCAGAGGTCAATCATCTTGACGCCCTGCTCCTCGAACTTTTCGTTCATCTTCTGGCCGTAGGGACCGTCGACGACCTTGAGCAGATGATCGTAGTCCGAGATGACATAGGGCTCGCCGATCAGCGCCAGTTCCGGAATGATGTAGCTCATGTCCGGATACCCGTTCGACGTGAAATCAAGCTCGCCTTCCTGCACCTGCGCCGTCATCGCCTTGAAGTCGCCGAGCTGCGAGCCTGGGAAGATCTTGATGCTCATTGAGCCGCCCGACAGCTCCTTGAGCTTGTCGTTCATCGCCGACACGCCCTTGTAGACGTTGTCGTTCTCGGTGTTCTGCATCCCGAAGGTCAGTTCCTGCGCCGCGGCGGCTCCAGAGGCCGCGGCCAGCACGACGCCGGCCAGAAGCGATGTCCATATGCGTGTCATTGATGGTTCCTCCACTTATGTGTTCGGCCGGGTCGATCATCGGTCCGGCCCGTCTCTTTGCATCCGGGACTTCGCCCCGGACGGCGCACGCGTCAGGCTACGGTGTCGTCAAGATCGAGCTTCCTGGGCTTGGGCACGCGGTCGCGGTATGAGCGCGCAAGATGCGCGTCCATGACCGCGACGGCTTTCTCGGCATCGCCGTTGACGATCGCCTCATAGATCATCCGATGCTCCTCATAGACCATCATGTCGTGCCGGCGCTGGTCCGGCGCGGCGGTGCGCTGCTGCAGCATCGTCCGCACGAACAGGTCGTGCAGCGTCAGGATGATCGGGTTCTCGACGACCGAGACGATCGCTCTGTGGAAGGCATGGTCGGCCTCCTTGAAACGCTCCAGGTCGCCAATCGCCTCGAAACAGGCGTCAAGCGCGCTGTGGATCTGGGCAAGCTTGATCGCCGAGGCGCCCTGCGCCACCGAACGTACCGCGCCGACCTCGATGAACTGCCGGATCTGCTCCAGATAGGCGCCGCTTTCCGCGTCGCCGACCAGGTCGCGTATGTGACTCGCCGCATTGAGGAAGATCTTTTCGAACGACGGCTTTTCCGCACGCGGCCGCCGCGTCGTGCTTAGGTTTGCGTAGCCGCGCTGCTGCATGACGACCAGCGCCTCGCGCACGGTTGGCCGTGAGGTGTCGAAGCGCTCGCATATGTCCCGCTCCGACGGCAGCACCTCGCCAACGGCAATGCGACCCGCCTTGATCTCCGCGATCAGCGCATCGGCGATCGCCAGGGCCGCCCGGCTCTTGCCCTCCGCCTGCTGCTCGCCAGGTTCTGCCGTATCGTCACTCACGTCACGCCGCCTCCCGCGAACCGTCTCCTTTGAGCCCGAGTGGCACCTGAGAGTCGCTCGCTCTGTCTGTGCCGAACCCGTTCCATACGCCTTGACGCCTTTCGGGGTCGACTGGCACGGCTCGCTGACCGAAACTAATCATATGGTCTTACCAAGATCAACACCTTGGTACCACCTATTGCAGAATAGGGCGCTATTCGCGGCAAATCCCATCGTTTGACATCCGCCAAGCGGCAAAATATAGCTTTTGGTTAGTCCAAATGAATTTCCTGGCAAAGGCGAGGTGGTGGGGTGACAACCGATCTTCAGGGCGTGCATGTCGCCCTCCTGTCGGGCTTTTCCGATGACGGCGCCTTCAGCGCGACGCGACAGGCTGCGATCGTCGATTATGCGGTCCGACAGCGGATCGACGGTCTTTATGTTGGCGGCAGCAGCGGCGAGTCGGCGATCATGCAGACCGATGAGCTCGCGGAGCAGCAGGCCGTCGTGGCCGACCGCGCCAGGGGCAAGGTCCGGGCGCTGATCGCCCACGTCGGCCAGCCCGCATTGCGCGATTCCGTCCGGCTCGCGGAAAACGCCGCCAGGCTCGGCTACGACGCCCTGTCCGCGCTGCCGCCGCACGCCTTCCCCTACCGGCCCGAGGACGTGAAGGCCTATTACCGTGCTCTCGTCGAGGCGTCCGGCCTGCCACTCATTGTCTATGAAATCCCTCAACGCACCGGCCGCGTCACGCCGCCGGCGCAGATGGAGGAATATCTCCGCCTCCACGGCGTCGTTGGCCTGAAATATACCAGCCCGGATCTATACCTGCTGTCGCGGCTGCAGGTACGCGCGCCGGAAAAGCTTTTTTTCTTCGGCGTCGACGAGATGTTCGGTGCGGCGGCCGCCCTTGGCGTCAGCGGCGGAATCGGCACAACCTACAACGTGATCGGCGGGCTCTACACTGACCTCTGTGCCGCCGTCGCCGCCGGCGACGTCGCCCGCCTGCGCCACTTGCAGCGCATTTCCCAGGATCTGGTCGAGCGGGTGATCGCCGTCGGTGTCATGCCCGGCACCAAGCGGCTGCTGCAGCTTGCCGGTGTCGACTGCGGCACCACGCGCCCGCCACTTTCCCTCGGCCCCGCCGAAGAGGTGAAGCGCCTTGACGATTGGTTCGCCACAGGCATCATCGATGAGTGGCTTGTCTAGCATTCCGTCGCTCCCCACCGGCATCTGGGCCGCCGTACTCCTGCCGATCTCGCCGCAGGGCCGGATCGATTACGGTGCCTTGGCCGACGAGATCGACATCCTCTGCGACAGCCCTGTCGACGGACTCTACTCCAATGGCACCGCTGGCGAATTCCATGGCCAGACCGACGCGGAGTTCGATCGCATCACTGTGATTGTCGCTGAAGGGGCGAGGAGGGCCGGCAAGCCGTTCCAGATCGGCGTCAGCCATTCGAATGCGCGTATCGCCCGCGAACGGCTCGCCCGACTCGCACCGACCGGCGCTGCCGCCGCCCAGTTCACCCTGCCCGACTGGTGGCCGCCGACCCTAAGCGAAGCCGAGCGCTTCATCGAGGGCATGCAGGAGGCTGCGGGCGAACTGCCGCTCGTTCTCTACAATCCGCCGCACGCAAAGAAACGGCTCAGCCTGCCGGAGATCGCCCGGATGCGTGAGCGGGCGCCCGGCCTGATTGGTGCCAAGCTTCCTGGCGGAGACGGTGAGTGGTACGCCCAACGTCGCCGGCTGCTGCCGGAGTTTTCCGTCTTCGTCCCGGGTCACACCGTCGCGACCGCCCGTCCGCTCGGCGGGGACGGGTCCTATTCCAACATGGCCTGCCTGAGCCCCGCCGGCGCCGTCGCATGGTGGCGCCTGATCGAGACGGACCGCAGCGCAGCAATCGATCTCGAGCGCCGCATCCAGCGCTTTCTGGCCGAGCACATCCTGCCGTACCGCAAGAGCCTTGGCCTGTCTGATGCCGCGCTCGACAAGCTGATGGCCGCGGCCGGCGGCTGGGGGCCGGTGTCGCCGCGCCTGCTCTGGCCCTACTCCTCCGCACCCGATGAGGCGGTCGCCGCAGTTGCCGCCGCTGCGCGGAGCCTCATTCCCGAGTTCGGCCAAAGCGCGATGTGAATCGCTCGGGCTGGTCGCTCCCTTGACATACATATAACTCGGCAGTTATTGGTTTATTCATAGCTGTCAGGTTATCGATTATCATGTCGCAACAGCCCCACGATGTTCTTTTCAGGACGCTCGCCGACCCGACCCGGCGAGCCATCTTCGAAAGGCTGTGCCGCGATGGCGAGCAGACGGTCGGATCGCTCACCAAATACGCCGGCGTTTCGCAGCCGGCCGTGTCGAAGCATCTCGGGATACTGAAGCAAGCTGGGCTGGTGCGCGACCGCCCCCAAGGTCGTCAGACACACTACAGCGCACAACCTGGCGCGCTCGCCCCGCTGATCGACTGGACGAGCCAGGTGACCAGTTTCTGGGAGAGCCGGTTCGACGCCCTCGAAGACCTGCTTAAAAGGATGGATCAATGAACGAAACAACGGCCGAAACGCTTTCCGTCGTCGTCGAGCGCGAGCTCGCGTTTCCGCCGGAAAAAGTTTGGCGCGCGCTCACGCAGCCCCACCTGATCGAAGAATGGCTCATGAAGAACGACTTTAAGCCCGTCGTGGAGCACCGGTTCAATCTGACCGCCGACTGGGGCAGCGTCGAGGGCGAGGTCCGCGTGGCCGAGCCGAACCGAACCCTGTCCTACACGTGGGACACCAAGGATCTCACCAGCATTGTCACCTGGACACTGACCCCCACGGGCAAGGGAACTCTCCTGCGGATGGAGCAGACCGGGTTCCGGCCGGACCAGCGGCCGTACTTCCAGGGCGCCAAGGCCGGTTGGCCGCGGTTCTTCGACGCGATGGAGAAGGTCCTGACCCGGCTGGACTGAGGGTGGCCAAATCCCTCCATGGCATCTCGTCTCGGGGCGACGACCTCGTCTCTCGGCTGCGGTTGCGTCGGTCCCGGCATCTTATTGCTGCATGATCACCGGAAATGCTCGGGGAACGTTTATCCCGGGATCGTGTTGCGTTTGGTCCACATGATCGTCGAACGTGTGATCGCCACCACTCACAAGGAAGTCCGCAATGCGTTTGAACGCATGGGTTCGCCAAACCCATCGCTGGCTGTCGATCCTTTTCACTGCGACCGTTGTCGCCAACTTCATCGCCATGGGACTGGGCGAGCCGCCCTCATGGGTGGTGTTCTCGCCCCTGCTTCCGCTTTTCCTGCTCTTGTTCACCGGCCTCTACATGTTCGCGCTGCCTTATGTGGGCCGGCGACACAGCGATCGGCCCCACACAGCAACGGAGTGACGCCATGAACGGCGAGATCTCAAAAAAACCGGCGAAGGCCACGAAGAAGGCCCCAAGGCGTGCCGCCGTCAGATCGGCACCCAAAAATGACCCTGGCGAGATTGTCCTTCTCTCGGGCGGCAACCCGCAAATCGCCAAGGGCTACGGTGACGCGCCCGTCAAGGCCTATATCGCCGCCATGCCCGGCTGGAAGAGCGACCTCGGCCGGCGCCTCGACGCGATTATCGAGCGCGCCGTGCCCAACGTCCGCAAGGCAGTCAAATGGAATTCGCCCTTCTACGGAGCGGACAATGAGGATCAAGGCTGGTTTCTCAGCTACCACTGCTTCACGAAATACGTGAAGGTCACCTTCCTCCGCGGCGCCGCACTCGAACCAGTCCCCCCCGGAAAGTCCAAGCACCCGGAGGTGCGCTATCTCGACATTTACGAGGGCGGATTCGATGAAACGCAGTTCGAGGAGTGGGTGAAGCAGGCGAGCAGACTGCCGGGGGAACGTATGTGAGCGCATTGGATTGGGCCTTGCGCGCAATTGCCCTTCACCGGGTAACGTTCTGTCTGGGGGAGAAAGCGAGCGAGCACGATGTCCCCCGAAACCAACGAATACGAGTTGCGGATGGAGCGCCTGCTTGATGCGCCGCGCGCGGCCACGTGGCGCTGCTGGACGGAGCCCGACCTGTTGGAGCAATGGTTCGGGCCGCCAGGATGGACGACCGAAGTGAAGGCGCTCGATCAGCAGCCCGGCGGTGCGTCCCATATCGTCATGCGCGGGCCGAACGGGGAGGTGTCCGACGGCTCCGGCGTATTCCTCGAAGCGGACCCGCATCGAAGGCTGGTGTTCACCAACGCGTTTACGGCGGGCTGGATCCCCGCCCGGCTGCCTGCCGTCGTTCCCTTCATGACCACGGTCATCGAGATATCCGATGCGGCCGCCCGGACCCGCTATCTCGTGCGCGCTCTGCATTGGTCGGACGAGGCATGCAAGCAGCATGAGGCAATGGGTTTCCATGAGGGCTGGAAACAGACCAGCCGTCAGCTCGAGGCGCTTGCGGGAACGCTCTGATCGATGAGGAGCGATGTGCGGGGTGGAACGTGCTGGTGAACCGGCCCGGCCCGCGCGCACCCGAAGGACCGAAGAGCCGAATGTCAGCGTCCGAAAATCAGGCCCAGGCCAGCCGGACGGCCGACGCCTGCAAGGCGCTCGAGATTCATCTCAAGGTCTCCGGCAATTGGGCCATCGCCGCATCGAGGTAATCGCCCGCGGCACCCAGCCCGTCCCCCAGCGCTATTTGGAGCGGTTGCCGTCTGGCACTTCGAGCGCGGACACCTCCATCACCGTCTCAGATGCCGCTCAGCGACCTGTAGCAATCGCGATCCGAATTCGGTGTCGCAGTTTGACATGGCTCAATTATGTTGATATCAACTCTTTATCGCGACGTGGAAGAGGAGGATTGCAATGCCCGTTGATGCCAGTGCCGAGATTGAAATCGGCGCCTACGCCTGGGTACCGCCCTTCGCCCAGGGCCTAGTCCGTGACCTGCGCGTCCGCTGGGCGCTCGAGGAGGCTGGTCTTTCCTATCGCGAGCGGCTGCTCAACCCGGCGGAGGAAAAGCCGCAGGACTATTTCCGTGAACAGCCGTTCGGGCAGGTGCCGATTTTCAACGAAGGCGGCATCCACATGTTCGAGAGCGGTGCGATCGTGCTTCACATAGCCGAGCGCTCGGAAAATCTTATGCCGCGCGACGCGGCCGGCCGCGCGCGCGTGAGCACCTGGGTATTCGCGGCGCTGAACAGCGTCGAACCAGCGATCTCCGAACTGGCTGAAATCGATCTCTTTCATGCCGATGCGGACTGGGCCCGACTTCGCCGTCCCGAGGCGGAAAGGAACGTGCGGTCACGGCTGGACCGGCTGTCTGCCTGGCTTGGTCAGCGCGACTATCTGGAGAGCCAGTTCACCGCCGGCGACCTTATGATGACGACGGTGCTGCGCATCCTGCGCCACACGGACCTTGTCTCCGAGTTCCCGAACCTCGCCCACTATCAGCAGCGCTGCGAGGCGCGGCCGGCGTTCCAGCGCGCCCTTGAGGCCCAGCTCGCCCCCTTTGCCAGGAACGCCCCTTCCGCGGCGGCGTAAACCTCCCGAGCTCAAGAGGAAATCACATGACCTATGTGGAAGGGATCGTCCTTGCCGTGCCGGCCGAGAACAAGGAGGCCTATCGCCAGCTCGCTGCCGGGACGGTGGACCTGTTCAAGGAATCCGGCGCCACCAGGCTGGTGGAGGCCTGGGGCGACGACGTTCCTAACGGCGAACTCACCGACTTCAGACGCGCGGTGAAGGCGAAGCAGGACGAAGTGATCGTGTTCGCGTGGATCGAGTATCCCGACAAGGAGACCCACGAGGCTGCCGGGGCCAGAATCATGGATGATCCGCGCATGCAGGAGATCGCGGCATCGACGCTCTTCGAAAGCAAGCGGATGATCTACGGCGGCTTTGCGTCAATCGTCGAGGAGAGGTTTGATGATGAAACGGGCTATATCGACGGCTCGCTGATGCCGGTTCCGCTAGGGAGCAAAGACGCCTACCGTGACATGGTGGCGTCGCAGGCGGCGGTATTCAAGGAGTATGGCGCGACGCGCATCGTCGATGCCTGGGCCGACGCCGTACCGGACGGGGATGTCACCGATTACAAGAGCGCCGTTATGGCGGGCAGAGACGAAGCCGTGGTCTTTTCCTGGATCGAATGGCCGTCGAAGACGGTCCGCGATCAGGCCTGGCCGAAGATTTTCGCCGACCCGCGCATGCACCCGGAAACGGTCTATGGCGACAACCGTCGCAGGGTCTACGGCGGATTCGAGCCGATCGTCATCGGTTGAGCCACGTCCTCGTCGCTGGTCAAGACGTGAATACCCGTCCGCCGGCATTGTGTCTGTCCTCCGATGGAGCGGATCAACCATCCTGCCTTTTTCCAATCGATGAAGCGCCGCGGAGGTACGGGCATGAGTGCGAAGGACACCTATCTCGCAGTTTTTCTAAGCAACAAGACGAGCCCGCGCTGGCGGGCATGGTACGCGATGTCCGAAGAGGAGCGGCGGGCGAAGGACGCGGAAGGGCTTGCCGCACTGAAAGCCTGGGACGAGAAGCATCGCGATGCGGTCGTTTATGAGGGCGGCCCGCTGGGCAATACCAAGCGCATGTCGCCCGACGGCATGATGGATGTGACGAACGAACTGACGGTCTTCGTGGTCGTCCGTGCGCGGTCACACGAAGCTGCCACGCAGATGTTCGAGGGCCATCCGCACTTCACAATCTTTCCTTGTGACGCGGTGGAGGTGATGCCCCTCCTTGGTCCCGACACCGACAAATGACCCGGCGTCTTCTAGCCGATCGATTTGAAGAACGCCCGCACCGCCTCGAACAGGAACGCCTCCGTCGCCTCGTCCGCCAGCCGGCCGTCCTTCACTTTTGAAGGGGCATTGGTGATGACCACCTCCTGCCAGGCGAAGGTCTTCGCCAGCAGGGCGCCGAGAACGGTCTTCAGATGCATCTGCGCCCGAACGCCCCCGAGCGCTCCGCCTGAAACGGAGGCGACAAAGACCGGCTTGTCCTTGAATACGGAATTGTAGCCGGGCCGGGAGGCCCAATCGATTGCGTTCTTGAGCACGCCCGGGACGCTGTAGTTGTATTCGGGCGTCACGATGATCACGCCATCGGCCTCGGCGACCGCCTGCTTTAGTGCGGTCACCGTGTCCGGCAGTGGGTCGAGATCGGCGTTGTAGTGCGGCAGGGTACCGATGTCGAAACGGGTGAATCGCGCTTCGCCGGAAAGCCTGTCGCAAATGGTGTCAACCACCGCGCGGGAGGAGGCCTCCGCCCGGAGGCTTCCGGCAAGACACAACACCGATTTCATTTTTACAACCTCGCAAGCCAGACAGCAATCGGAGGAAAGGCAACGATAACGGCAAGGCCGAGGATCATCGCCAGCACGAAGGGCACAGCGCCGCGAAACACCTCCCCGACGGTCACGGTTTTGTCGTCGATCGCCGACTTGATCGTATAGACCGATAGGCCGAACGGCGGCGTCAGCAGGCCGATTTCCACCGCGACGACCGTCAGGACGCCGAACCAGATCAGGTCGAAGCCGGCACCCTTGGCCACGGGCAGGGCAATCGGCAGCAGGATCAGCATGATCGAGATTGAATCGATCAGAAAGCCCATGACGATGACGAGCAGCAGGAACGCGAACAGGAAGCCGTAGGGACTGATGCCGCCGCCGAGCAGAAGTTCCGCCAACGCGCTTGGCAGGCCCGACATGGCGAGCATGCGGCTGAAGAAGGTCGCCGCCAGGATCAGGAACAGCACCGAAACCGTCACCTGGCCGGTCTCGACCAGCAGCGACCAGAACTTGCGCAGATCGAGCGACCGCCGCAACAGTGCGATCACCAAAGCGCCGAGGGCGCCGACCGCGCCCGCCTCGGTCGGATTGAGAAAGCCGCCGTAGATGCCACCGAGCACCAGCAGCACGAGAACAACGATCGGCACCGCCTTGCGCAGGAGGAACAGCACCGACAGCGGGGCGACGTCCTCGACCTGGCTGTCGTCTCGATCGAACACCGATCGCGGCGACAGGGTCGCCATCAAAAGGATGGTGGCCGAGAACATAAGCGCGAGCAGGATACCGGGACCGATCCCGGCAAGAAACATGCGGCCCACCGATTCCTCGGCCAGCACGGCATAGACGATCATCAGCAGCGACGGCGGGATCAGCATGCCGAGCACGGAGCTGCCGGCGACGACGCCGGTCGAGAACCGGCGGCTGTAGCCATGGCGCGTCATCTCAGGCACAGCGACCCGTGAAAACACCGAAGCCGAGGCGATCGAAATGCCGGTGATCGAGGCAAACACGGCATTGGCGAACACCGTGGCAATGCCGAGGCCGGCGCGCACGCGTCGCAGCAACCGTTCGAACACGTCGAACGTGTCCTTGCCGACGCCGGAGATGGTGACAAGCAGGCCCATCAGCACGAACAGGGGCACGACGGCGAAGAGATATTCCTCGAGGCTGTCGTTCGCGACCGAGCCGATCATGCGCATGGCGACCGTTTCGTTGCGGATCAGGGCGACCGCACCAAAGGAGACCACGATCATGCCGATTCCGATCGGCATGCCAAGTCCAATCAAGACGATCAGGAGGCCAATTGCGGCGGCGCCGATCTCGATTCCGGTCATGGCGCGCTGTCCCGATCGGTCGAAGGACTTCTGAAAACGCGGGCGGCCTGAACCGCAAACTGAGCGGTTGCAACGACAGCACCGATCAGGATCAGCGCCCGGAACGGCCAGGTTGGCATTGTCATGACGCCCGTCACGCCGATGAATTCGTGATGCGCGAAATCGCGCTGGAGGATGCCCAACGTGGAGTATGCGATGGCGCCGCAGACAAGCATGCCGAACAGGCTCCAGAGCCCCGACATCAGGACGGCGCCCCGCGGCCATTTGGTTGTCAGCATCACGAGAAAAAAGTCGGCACGGGCCAGCCGGTCGTTGCGGACAGTCGTGCCGAGCTGCAGGAACACGATCATGACGAGCGTCAACGCGCCAACTTCGGAAACCAACGGCAACGAGCTGCCGAGCACATTGCGCGCTACGACGTCGCAGCAGATCATGATCATCAGGAGCACGATCATCAGCGTGCCCAGCGCGGCGAGACCATCCACCGCCCGGTTCCAAATGCCGGCTCCACCATGGGCCCGGCGCCGCGTCGGGGCGGCGCCGGAGGACGTGTCGTCGAAGGGCATGGGCGATCCGATCGCGACCAGACTACTGGGTCTTGTCCCAGTCGCGCACCGGCTTTTCGCCACGGGCACGCAGGCCGTCCATGTAGGCCTCGAGGAACTCACGGCCAGGCAGTCCGCGGGCCTCGGCGTTTCCGGCCCATTCGCCGGCAAGGTCTGGAAGCTGGTTCACCCACTTCTGCCGCATCTCCTCCGGCAGCACGAACATCGTGACCGGCGTGGCCTGCGATGCGCCGAGTTCCTGAATCTTCGTCAAGGCGGTCTCATGCCGTTCCATCAGGTCTTGGGCATGGGCCTTCGAATACACCTTGCCGGCTGCCAACAGCGCGTCCTGAACCTCCTTCGGCAGCGAGTCCCAGGTGTCGCGATTGATGGCGAGGCCGCCTGAGAACACCACGCCGGCATCAGCGCGGGTGATGTGCGGCGCCACTTCGTAGAGCTTGGTTGGTAACACGCCGAGCGCGAGCGACAGCACGCCATCGGACACGCCGGTCTGGATATCGGTGTAGAATGTCGTCAGCGCCCCATCCACGGGATTAGCGCCCAGGCCGCGCAGCCAGGTGCCCAGCACACCAGGCGCCGAGATCTTGAGGCCGATCAGGTCGTTGAGCGACTGGATCGGCGTCTTGGTGTAAAGGTCGTAGCTGTCGGAGCCGGTGGCGCCGAGGAACACGAGATTGTACTGCTCCCATTCCTGCTTGAAGGCGGGGAACGACTCGAACAGCTCGGACATGGTGTCGAGCTGGACCGGCACGTTGTTCGTCGAGAACGGCGTGTAAGCGGTAACCTGGCTGAGCGGCATCTTGGCCGCCTCGAGATAGGAGAACACCCAGCCGATGTCGGTGACGCCCTCCTCGACCGAGGTCAATGTGGCATTGGCCTTGTAGAGCTGGCCGCCGAAGGCTTCCTGCCACTCGATCTTGTAATCACCCTTCTCGGCTAGGATACGGTCCACCTCCGGCATGAAATGGCTCTGGATCATGCCGATCCAGGGAATGGTGGTGGGATGGCTCGACGCCACGGTCAGGCTGATGGTCTCTTGCGAGAGCGCCGCCGTCGGCAGGGCCATTGCGCCTGCAAGCAGAAGTGCCGCGAATGTCTTCATTGCTGATCCTCCCATCTGTTATTCTCTAGATCACCGAGAAGGTCTGGCTCGACGCGTTAAGCCGGATGGTTACGGTGCCTTCGTTGATCATCCAGGGCCGAACAGTAAAGTGGCGGGCGCCCCGGACGTGCATCGGATCGCGCTGGGCGATAGCGACGGCGTCCGCGCGCGAGGCGGCACGCACGACGACAAGACCGTCGCCCTCCCAGGTCTTCTCGTCGTCCGACCACATTGGTCCGGCGGCGAACAGGACACCTTCCCGTTCGAGCCCGACCTGAAAAGCGAGATGATCCTCAAGGTTTTCCAGCACCGGGCCGATACCCTCCACCGGCTCGGTGAAGATCGCGTAAAGCTGCTTTTGCAGCATTGCGCTGCTGGCGCTCATGACTTCGCCGACGGGAATCGACATGGCCCCTCCTCCCGTATGTCCGCTAGCTTGCCTGCCCGGACTTCAGTTCCGCCCGGATCTCCGCCCCGTGTTCATCGAGTGTCGGCGGCGGGATGACCTGGAGGTCCGGCTCTCCGTCGAAATTGTAAGGCGGCCGGACGGTCTTGAACGGCCCCATGGTCGGATGATTCGCCTCGACGGCGATCGAAAGGTGCTTTGCCTGCGGATCTTCCAGCGCCTCGTTGGAATCGTAGGCAGGCGAGTGCGGCACCTCGTGTTCGAGAAGGCGGGCACACCACTCGTCGCGGCTGCGCCTTGCGAAGATTGGGGTCAGGAATTCAATCAGTTCCTGCTGGTGCGTGATGCGGCCCTGCCGCTCCGCGAAGCGCTCGTCGGTAAGGAGTTCCGGCGCCTCTACGGCGGCGACGAGACCCTCCCAGAACTTCTGCGGCGAGGACAGATGGATCGCGATCCATTTTCCATCCGCGCAGGCGAAGGTGTAGGATTGGGATACCATCGGCCGACTGAGCGGCCCCATCACCTCACCCACGCTGAAATAGTGGGTGAAGCTGTCGAGATTGAAGTGGCACATTGCCTCGAGCATGGAGATATCGAGGCGGCGCCCCTTCCCGGTTTTGGTCCGCTCAAGCAGCGCCGCAACGATACCGAGCGCGGCATACTGGCCGGTGACCGCGTCGGCGATCGCCGGACCGATGACCCGAGGATTTGTCGGCGGTGTCAGCAGCCGTAGATAGGCGCTCGCCGCCTGTGCGACGGTGTCATAGGCCGGCCTGTCACGCGACGGACCGCTCTGGCCGAACCCGGTGATGGCGCAATAGACGAGACCCGGATTGAGGCGCTGCAGTTCTTCCGACCCGGCACCCAGCCGCTCGGCGACGCCCGGGCGGAAGTTCTGGATGAAAACGTCGGCCGTCCGGACCAGATCGTGAAACACGGCCCGATCGTCGGCCTCAGTGGTGTTGAGCGCGATCGAGCGCTTGTTGCGGTTGTAGGTCTGGAAGTGCGGCGAATAGAGGCCACCCTTGAAGGCACGGAACGGGTCTCCCGTGCCGGGGCGCTCGACCTTGATCACCTCGGCGCCAAGGTCGGCAAGATGCATGCCGGCGGCCGGCCCGGTGATGTAGGTGCCCATTTCGACGACGCGGATGCCGCGCAGGATCTTGGTCATGACGCAGCCCTCACCCCTCGCCTTTCCGGGCACCGGAGGACGGGCCGTCATAGGCGATCGCCAGATCGGCCTTGTGAGACATGATGAATCCGATCGAGCGTTGCGACTCTTCGAAGAGATGTGCGACCAGACCCGCCGCGCGCGCCAGCAGAGGAATGCCCTTCATCGCTTGCAGCGGCCAGCCGGCGTCGAGCATCAGCGCGGGGATCGCACCTGAGACGTTGATCGGCAAAGGCCGGTTCATGATCTGCGGTGCCAAGTCCCCAAGAAGACGCAGGCAGGCGACATGCTCGCCGGAAACGCCGAGCTCGTCGGCAAGTGCAAGAAGCGTGTTGGCGCGCGGATCGCCGGCACTGTGCTGGGGATGGCCGAGACCCGGGACCTTCTTCCGCGACGCCTTCAGCGCCTCGAGGCTGTCGCGGGCGGCCGAACGGAGGTCGCGGCCGGGCGCACGGCCCTGCTCGACGATCTCGGCAAGATAACGCCCCGCCACCTCGGAACTTCCGGCAACCACGGTGCCCATGCCGAGCAGGCCGGCGGCCATTGCACCCTGCCAGGCTTCCGGGGCGGCGGCGAGCGTCATGCGTGCCGCCTGCACGCTCGGTACCAGACCATGCTCGGCGATCGCCACCAGACAGGCATTGGTCACCTGGCGCTGAGCGTCGTTCGGGCGCTCCCCTGTGACCAGCAGCCAGAAATAGTCCGTGAAATCAATCTTACCGATCAGGTCGCCGCACAGATCGTAACCACGGATGGTGATCGATTCCGCGTCCGAGGTGGCGATTGCCGTGAAGGCGCCTTCCTGTTTGCCGATGCGCATCCCCAAATCCTTGTTTTCGCATAGCGAAACTTTTTTCTCTTGTCGGAAAGTATGACCCAGATTACCCTGATGTCAAGTCCGGGCCGGCGGCTGGCTGCGCGGAAATTGGATGCGCGGAAGGCGTTGGGGCACGGACAGTCGTTGTCAGATTCGAGGGAGGACGTCGGCGATGCGCGACATTAATCAGTTCACGATTACCGAGGCGGTGAAGCAGAGCTTCCGCACGGAGGAAGGCTCACGGTTCAAGTTCCTGCTCGAATCGCTGATCGATCACCTTCACGACTTCACCCGAGAAACCAACCTCACCCACGAGGAATGGATGCGGGTGCTGACCTTCCTTTATGACTGCGGCAAGATCTCCACACCGGATCGGCAGGAGTTCATCCTGCTGTCCGACGTCCTCGGCTTCTCTGCTTTGGTCGACATGATCAACACCCGCGGCGGAGCCACCGAGGGCAGCAATCTCGGGCCGTTCTATCTTGAGGATGCACCGAAAAAGGCACTTGGCGCCGACCTTGCCGGACCGCGGCAGGGCGTCTCAGTGCTTTGCCATGGAATCGTCCGCGACACGCTGGGCCATCCGATCGCCGGCGCCATCGTCGACACATGGCAGGCCGACGGTTCCGGCACCTATCCGATCCAGGAGGAGGGCCAGGACAAGTACGACCTGCGTGGGCTGTTCGAGACGGACAAGGACGGCCGCTACTACTACACCACGGTTCTGCCCAAGCCCTATACGGTGCCCTACGACGGCCCGGTCGGGGATCTGCTGCGCGCCGGCAACCGCCACGCCTGGCGGGCCGCGCACCTGCACTACATGATCCGGGCGACCGGAATGCGAAGCATCGTCACCGAGGTGTTCTTCGAGAACACTGAGTATCTCGACAACGATGCGGTATTCGGCGTTCGCCGCTCGCTGATCGCCAAGGTAGAGCCATTCAAGGCCGAAAAGGCCGGGGACCTGCCGCTGGAGCGCAAACCGGACGCGATGCTAAAGTTCGATTTCGTGCTCGCACCGGGCGACTGAACTCCGGGCTCTAAGGGGGATCAATCAAGGGATGTCGGAATGCTCGATGATACCGTGACAGATACCCGGCCTGCGGAATTCGTTGAGGCGCTGGCCAAAGGCCTGTCCATTCTCGAGAGCTTCGACGCCGAGCATCCCGAGATGACGCTGAGCGACGTCGCGCGTCGGGTCGGCCTTTCGCCGGCCGCCGCCCGCCGCGCCCTGATCACGCTTCAGGCGATGGGCTACGTCGGCCAGACCAACAAGCGCTTCCACCTGCGCCCCAAGGTGATGAGCCTCGGCTCGGCCTTCTACTTCTCGGCCCGGGTCGACGAGGTGCTGCAGCCGGAGCTGCGTCACCTTGTCGGCCGCTTCGGCGACGCCTCCTCGGTGGCGACGCTCGAGGGCCACGACGTGCTCTATATCGCACATTATTCGGAGCAGCGCGCCCGGCGCCCGACGGCGGTGGTCGGCGCTCGCTATCCGGCGCATGCGACCTCGCTCGGCCGCGTGCTGCTCGCCGGTTTGCCGGATGCCGACTTCGCCCGCTATCTGCGCGAGGTCGAGCCGGTGGCGCTGACCAGGAAGACAGTCGTCGACAAAGGCGAACTCAAGGCGCTCATCGAGCAGGTCCGCGAGCAGAACTACGCCACAACGGTCGACCAGCTCGACTACGGCATCACCGCCCTCGCCGTCCCGATCCGCGGCGCCTCCGGCCGGGCGATCGCAGCGCTCAACTCCTCCGGTTACAGCGGTCTCGTCACGGCGGAGGAACTGGTTGAAAACCGCCTACAGGAGTTGCGCAGCTCCGCCGCCCGCATCGCGCAGACGCTGTCGCGCTATCCGGTGCTGGAGTCGATCATCGGGACGCGGTGAGGGTTCCCACCCTGATATAGCCGCGCTTCAGGCGTCCGCTGTCTCTGAACGCCAAGCCTGCCATGATGAGCCGCCTTGGCAAATGCGCGGCCCTCCTCCTGCGCAAGCTGTCTCGTTCCACTGTACGAAAGCACTGTTCTCGCCCGGATTTTGCTGGACCGCGGGTAGACAGCAATCTCCTCGCCCCGAGCCTTTTCATTGACAAGGCGATGCCGCTAGGCGTGTAATAACAACGAAATAATTTTCGGCATGCGAAAATTTTGATGTAGAAGATGACAGTCATGCCGGCGGGGATCGGTCATAAGTGTCCGATCTGGTTCCGCCTTTGTCTCACGTGCAGACCGCCGGTGATCTGGGGAGGACGCAGACGATGTGCAGCCTTTGCGACGAGGGCCGGTTTCCGGCGGGCTCCGAACGATCGCATGATCCTCTCACCGCAACGGTGTCGTCCGGCTTTGCCGCCGCCGGCGCACCCGGGCAGGCGTCGGGGCGGAGCAAGGCCGACCGCATGCCGACGGACTCCGGCAGGCCAGGCCGGAGGTTGCTGATCCGCGGGGGGCATGTGCTCAGCATGGACCCGGCCGTCGGCGACTTCGTCCATGGCGACGTGCTGATCTCCGGAAACCGGATTGAGGCTGTGGGCGCGCAGCTCGAGGCGGACGGCGCCGAGATGATCGACGCCGCCGGCATGATCGTCATGCCGGGCTTCATCGACACCCACCACCACCAGTTCGAGACCGCGCTGCGCAGCTTTCTTGCCGACGGGATCCTGATCAACGACGGCAAACCGCACGGCGCCGTGAACTACTACGAGCACATCCTGCAGAAGTTCTCGCTGGTCTACCGACCGGAAGACGTCTTCATCAACGAGCTCTATGGCGCGCTTGCCCAGCTCGACGCGGGGGTAACCACCGCGATGGACGTTTCCCAGATCCACCACTCACCTGCCCACACCGATGCAGCGGTGGCGGCACTGCAGGCGGCCGGCCGCCGAGCCGTCCTCGGCTATTTCGAGGGCTGGGGTGAGGCGACGAAATATCCGGACGACGCGCGCCGGGTGAGGGCCGAGCATTTCGCCTCTGACGACCAGCTTCTGACGATGGTCATGGGCGGGGAGATCTATATTCCCGGCTACGACAACGCCTGGCGCATCGGCCGCGACTTGGAGCTGCCGATCGCGCTTCACGTCGTCGGCACCTTCGGCATGGCGCCCATCTTTGATGAACTGGCGAACACCGGCAAGATCGGACCGGACAACATCTTCATTCACATGACCGGCATGTCCGAGCTTGGCTGGAAGACGGCGGCCGACGCTGGCGCGCATATCTCGCTCTCGGTGCCGATCGAGATGACGATGCGCCACGGCATGCCACCGATCCAGAAGGCACTTGACCTGGGCCTGCAGCCGTCGCTGTCGAGCGATGTCGAATGCACCATGACGGCCGACCCGTTCACGCAGATGCGGGCTGCCCTCACCCTGCAGCGCGCCTTCGTCAACGAGCGGGCACTTGCCGGTGAGGACGACCTGCCGGCGCTGCTGACGGCACGCGACGTCATTCGCTTCGCCACCCTGGAGGGCGCCAAGGGTCTTCGGCTCGACCGGAAATGCGGCAGTCTGACGCCGGGCAAGGAGGCCGACATCGTCCTGCTAGACGCAACCGCCCTCAATGTCGCTCCGCTTAACCACGTGCCCGGCGCCGTCGTCACCCTGATGGACCGATGCAACGTCGACACAGTAATGGTCGCAGGGCAGATTCGGAAATGGCGCGGCGAACTGCTTGACGCAGACCTTCACAAGCTGCGCGGCGAGTTGGAGCGCAGCCGGGACTACCTGTTCGAGGCGGCAGGGGTGGAGCGGGATTTGTTTCGGGGGTGAGGTCGGTTTGTCGTGCACCTGTGAGACCCGCGCGACTGTTGCTGAGGTCAAGACGCTCCTCGGCCGTCATCCTGGACCGCGCGTCCTTCTGCCCGACCAGGGCCTTTTTGCCGCTAGTCGCGGATAAATTGTGGGCTTTGCCCACGAGTTTAACGCTGGGTCCCGGATCTCGTCCGGGATGACGGCCGAAATTGTGCCCGCCTGATAAGCCGGAGGAACCCGCATGTCGACCCTGCCCTTGTTTCCCACCTCCCTCGTCGGTTCCTACGCCCAACCCGACTGGCTGATCGACCGCAAGAAGCTCGCCGGACGATTTCCGCCGAGGGTGCGGGCAAGGGAGCTATGGCGCATTGCGCCGGAGTGGCTGGAGGAGGCGCAGGACGATGCGACGCTGCTGGCGATCCGCGACCAGGAGCGCGCCGGGCTCGACATCATCACCGACGGCGAGATGCGCCGCGAGAGCTATTCCAACCGCTTTGCCACTGCCCTTGAAGGCGTCGATATCGACAATCCTGGTACCGCACTCGACCGCAGCGGTCATCCCAATCCGGTGCCGCGGATTGTCGGCAAAGTGCGGCGCAAGCATGCCGTCGAGGTTCGCGACGTCGAGTTCCTGCGCCGGAACACCGACCGCCGGATCAAGATCACGGTGCCCGGCCCCTTCACGATGTCGCAGCAGGCGCAGAACGATTTCTACGACAGCGAGGAGGAACTGGCGCTCGACTATGCCGCCGCCGTCAACGAGGAGATTCGCGACCTCTTCGCCGCCGGGGCCGATATCGTCCAGATCGACGAGCCCTACATGCAGGCCCGCCCGGAAAAGGCCCGCACCTACGGCTTGAAGGCCCTGAACCGGGCGCTGGACGGCATTTCCGGGGAGACTGCCGTCCATATCTGCTTCGGCTACGCCGCAATCATCCACGAGCGGCCGTCGGGCTATTCCTTTCTGCCGGAGCTCGCCGGCTCCGCGGCCAAGGCGGTCTCAATCGAAACCGCGCAGTCCGGCCTCGACTGCTCCGTCCTGGCCAAGCTGCCCGACAAGACCATCATCCTCGGCGTGCTCGACCTCTCGACCCAAGAAGTCGAGTCTCCTGAGACCGTCGCCGACCGCATCCGCCGGGCGCTGCCCTATGTCTCCGCCGACCGCATCGTCGTCGCGCCGGACTGCGGGCTGAAATACCTGCCGCGGGAGGTGGCGTTCGGCAAGATGAAGGCGATGGCCGAAGGAGCCGCGATCATGCGGGCGGAAGTAGGCAAAGGCTGAGAGCATCACCAGGGATGTGAGCAGCAGACCCGCCCGGACTGGCGCCGGCGACCGGCAGGAAGAGCGCCTGTCAGGAACCGTTCTGGCCCGACCTCGAATTGCCGTCATACTTCTGTGCAACTAACGGATGGGGGCTTGTCAGGGAGCACCCGACCATGGCTTACCCAACGAACAGGCTCGCATTGCTGATCGGTGAGATGGCACCGGTCGTCGTGATCGACGGCACGGAAGAGGACGATATCCTCGTTGGCACCGACGGGGACGACACGATCCACGGCCATGGCGGCGACGATGTGATCCTGACGGGGAACGGTCGCGACGAAGCCAGCGGCGGCGACGGTGACGACATTCTGATCGGCGGCGAAGGCCGTTTCCAGCTCCGCGGCGATGGCGGCGACGACGTCCTGATCGGAGGCGACGGCTTCAACGGTCTCGACGGGGGCGAGGGCAACGACATCCTCATCGGCGGCGATGAGAGCGATATCCTTTACGCCGGTCCCGGCTCCGACTTGATGGACGGTGGGGCCGGCGCCGACCATGTGGTCTATTCGGCATCCGACGCTGGCATTGACATCAACCTGCAAACCGGGACGGCGCAAGGAGGCTATGCCGAGGGCGACATCCTGCGCAGCATCGAAGATGCGAGCGGAAGCGGTTTCGACGACGTGATCGTCGGCTCCGATGCCGACAACATCATTCTTGGCCGGGGCGGCGACGACGCCATCGAAGGCGGTGCCGGCGACGACGTGCTCTATGGCGATGACGATTACATTTGGGAAACCGGCGACGATGTCCTCATCGGCGGCGACGGCAATGATTACCTCTATGGTGGACGCGGGGCGGACGTCCTCGACGGCGGCGATGGATCGGACACGGTCGCCTACCACTACTCTGTCACCGGCGGTGTCACGATCAATCTCGCAACCCAAACCGCCTCGGACGGCGACGCGGAAGGCGATGTCATCCGCAACTTCGAGAATGTCGAAGGCACACGTAATCAGGACGTCCTGATCGGTGATGCCAACGACAATCAGATCTGGGGGTCGGAAGGCGGGGACTTTATCGACGGCGGCGCGGGAACGGACACGGCACGCTACGACGACACCTACAGCGACATTCAGGGAAGCATAACGATCGATCTCGGCGCTGGCACGGCCTCCGGCGGTGACGCCGAAGGAGACACGCTCGTCAATATCGAGAACATCGTCGGAGGATTTCAGGACGACATCATCACCGGCGACGATGGCGACAACTTCCTGTCGGGCAACGACGGCAACGATACCCTGTCGGGGGGCGCTGGCAACGACGTTCTCCGCGGTGACGTCGGGGGCGACAGGCTCACCGGTGGCCCCGGCGCCGACAGTTTCCTTTACAACTATACGGCAGACAGCGTCATACGCTTTGGTGCTGACGTCATAGACGACTTCTCGCCGTCCGAGGGCGATCGCATCGACCTCAGCGCGTTCTACGCCGATCGCGACGACGCCGAGGCGCTCGACCTCACCTACATCGGATATAATGACTTCACCGGCACGGCCGGAGAGCTGCGGCTCGTTCAGGACAGCGCCGCAACCTACGTCCAGATCGATACGATTGGCGACGGCTTGGCCGACTTCGAGCTTCACCTGACCGACGTGACGGAGACGCTGACGGAAGACAGCTTCCTGCTCTAATTCGCCGGCGCGTCGGAACCTGCTGCCCGTTCACTTCACCACGCTGGGTCCGTCAGGAATCGCGCGCGGCGCCACCTTGTCGGCGAAGTGGCCAAGGCCGAGCATGCCATGTATACATGAAGGCAGACTCAACAGCAGGAGATCGCCGGCGTGGAACAGCCTTCGAGCAATACCCATGCAATGCGGGCGATGATCGAACTTAGGCAGCGCATCCTGAGCGGCACCCTCACCGGCGGCACGCGGTTGTTCGAAGTGGCGCTCGCCGAAGAGCTCGGCATCTCGCGCACGCCGGTGCGCGAAGCGATGTCGCGGCTGGCTGAGGAAGGCCTGCTCGATCGCGCCAAGGGCGGCGGCTTCATTGTCAGGAGCTTCCGCTTCGCCGACGTGATCGATGCGATCGAACTGCGCGGCGTGCTGGAAGGCACCGCGGCGCGACTGGCCGCCGAGCGGGGCGTCGCGCCGATGGCGCTCTCACGTATCCGTAAGACAGTGGAAAGCCTCGACCGCTGCTTCGGACCGGAGCCCGGCACCGTCGACATTGACGGCTATACCGAGCTCAACGCCCGGTTCCATGTCGAACTCTCCGGTCTCGCCGGCAGCGAAGTCGTCCAGCGCGAACTCGATCGGGTCAACCGTCTGCCGTTCGCTTCGCCTTCGGCGTTCCTGCCGGCACGGGCCTACAGCGCCAACTTCCGCTTATCGCTCGCCGCCCAGCAGGAACAGCACCGGGCCATCGTCTCGGCGATCGAGGGACGCGAGGGCGCGCGGGCCGAGGCGCTCGCACGCGAGCACGCTCGGGCCGCTCGCACCAACCTCGAGTATGTCATGGCCGAGCAGGGGAGCCTGATCGGCCAGGTTCCAGGGCTTGCTCTCGTGATGACGTAACGGCCACAGGCGCACACCGTCTTTTATCCCGGCGTGACTTGGGACAGGGCAACTGCCCGGCGCCGCGTTGCTTCCGCGCCCAGCTGGCGTATCGGCCCGTTGGCCGCTGAGGTCACTCTTTCCGCTTGTTCGTCACCTTCAGGTCTGCATCGAGGTCGATGTCATACTGACCGTCCGCGCAGAAGACATCGTCAAGCTCGTAGCCGCCATCATCGGCTTCGATATTCCTTGGGTCCATTTCGCACTGCATTTCGCCGAGCAAGGTGAGGATCTTTTCCTGAACGTCCGCGGGAACGGCGGAATCCTGCGCATGGGCAGCGAACGAGGCGACAAAGAAGGCTGCGACTAGGCTCATACGAAGCATCTGTGGTTTCCTCCCATCACTGAATTGCAAAAGTCACACGCTGCGTTTCGCCGGTCGAACCGGGGATGCTCAGCGTGTAGGTGCCGGGCTTGATCGCGACGAAGGACAATCGCGCGGTGCCTTCGGCGTCGAACTCGAGGCTGTCGATCGCCATCGGCCGCACCTCGATGTCGTTGATGACGATTTCGTTCATCCAGATCGCACGGAAGAACTCGGGCCCGGCTATCGCCAGCTCCGCCGAGCCGTCGGCGGTAAAGTTGATCTCGTAATAGGCGCCGGACTGAAGCATCACGGGTCCTTCGCCATCGTAGAGCGGCTTGCCGGAGGCAAGGGTGAGGTCGATCGGCTCGCCCCGGTTGCACGCTGCAAGAAGACCGGCAAAGCCGAGCTTGTCGCACAGCGGGGCCGCGGCGGCCGGTCCGGCGATGAGAGCCGCAAGAATAAATGCAAGGTGCTTCACGAGTTGTCCTCCCTGATTCCATTGATCCGTGGCTGGTAACGGCACCTCCCCGGGCGTCGCCGATAGCATCGATCGGATGCACCGCCGGCTCAAGGCCATTGCCAGCCCCGCGCGGCCCTCAGTATCGATGAGCCGGGCTGTCTGCTGAATAGACCTATGGTGCTACTCGACAATCTGGCCGGATGGTCCGCACCGAGACGCACCCGGAATCCCATCAAGGGCGCCACCGACCTTGATCATTCCAGTCCAGGTCACCACGCGACCGTCACAGCCGTGCGGCATGCTGCCTGTCATGGGCGGCACCGCGAGTCCACTACACCGCCGCGGCCGCCGAGTTTGATGGCGGGGGCGCGTGGTTCACCCTTGCATCTAGTTCGAAACTGATCAACAAATGTATACATACGGTGTTCATTGGGAGGATTAAATGTCAGCCATCACCAGCCTGCAGGCCAAGATCGAGGCTCACGACAGTGTCGTTTCGATGCTGCGCAACTCCAGAATCGGCATGTATGTATACCCGGTTGTCACGCCGGAATTCACCAACTGGCGTGACGAGCAACGGGCGTGGCGCCAGTCGGCTGTGTTGTTCGACCAGTCGCACCACATGGACGAGCTCATTGTCGAAGGACCGCAGGCCGAGGAGTTTCTCGCTTATCACGGCATCAACTCCTTCGCGAATTTCAACCTCAATCGCGCCAAGCACTTCGTACCGGTAACTCCGAACGGCCATGTTATCGGCGACCACATCATCTTCCGCGAGCGTCAGGACAAGTTCATCCTGGTCGGACGCGCGCCGACCTCGAACTGGCTGCAATTTTGCGCCGCATACGGCAAGTGGAACGTGCGCATCAAGCACGACCCGCGCTCGCCGTCACGACCGGAGGGCGAGCGGGTGCTTCGCACGCACTACCGCTATCAGATCCAGGGTCCCGACGCGCCGAAGGTCATCGAGAAGATGAACGGTGGCCCGATCCCCGAGATCAAGTTCTTCCACGTCGACTGGATCAACGTTGGTTCCAAGAAGGTACAGGCGCTGCGCCACGGCATGTCGGGCGCGCCGGGCCTCGAGATCTGGGGGCCCTACGAGGACAAGGCCTATATCCTGTCCGTCATCATGGAAGCGGCCAGGGACGCCGGCGTCGATCTCGTGCGCTGCGGCAGCCGTGCCTATTCGACAAATACACTGGAATCCGGATGGATCCCCTCTCCGCTGCCGGCGATTTATACGGGCGACGGCATGCTGGCCGAATACCGCAAGTGGCTCGGCGCCGATTCATATGAGGCGACCGGCGCGATCGGCGGCTCCTTCGTATCCGATAATATTGAGGACTATTACGTCAATCCGTTCGAGCTCGGTTATGACTTCTACATCGGCTGGAAGAAGGCCGACTTCGTCGGCAAGGCGGCGCTCGAAAAGATGAAGGGCCAGAGGAACCGCAAGAAGGTCACCTTCGAGTGGAACGCCGACGACGTCATCAACGTCATCGCCTCGGCATTCCGCCCGGGCGAAGACCACTACAAGTGGATCGACTTCCCGCAGCCGAACTATGCCTCGACCAGCGCCGATATGGTGCTTAAGGACGGCAAGATGGTCGGCATGTCGATGTTCAACGGCTACAGCTACAACGAGCGCTGCATGCTGTCGCTCGGCATCGTCGATCCCGACATCCAGGAAGGGGACATCCTCACCCTGGTCTGGGGCGAGCCCGATGGCGGCACGGAAAAGACCTCGACCGAAAAGCACAAGCAGGCCGAGATCCGCGTCCGCGTGTCGCCGACGCCCTACAGCCGCGAGGCGCGGGAGAGCTACGCCGAGGACAGCTGGCGCACCAAACGGGGGGCTTGAGACCGGCCGGCAATCGTATCGGGGCCACAGCGTGCGGGGCCGGCTGCAATGGACGGCCGCCCCCGTCTACCCGCACTCCGGTCCCGGCTTTCCGGCCCCACCTCCGGGGTGGCTGTCCCCGGTCAGCAGGAACTGGGCCCTAGAGGACTTGGGGCAGCGCCAGAACCGGGGGCGGGGCGCTGCCATCTGTCACGGGCAAGTGCACGCGACCGCGAAACCCGACGACGAAACGATGAGGGTGCCCTGTAACCAGATCTAATGAGGAGGGTCGTGGAACCGGCTTCTGCCTATCGCCTGTGGTGCCATAAAGTCGTGCCATTCGGTCCCAATCCGCTGGAGACGGAGGGACCTCGTACCTGGGGAGGATCATGATGTTCACACTGAAGACTCTCGGTGGCGTCGCCCGTGCGGCGACCGTCTGTCTTGCCGGCGCACTTGTCGCCATGCCGGCGTCGGCGGCCGAGACGCTGAAACTGGCGCATTTCGTCGCGCCGGCGCATGTCGTCACCGGTTCCATCATCGAGCCGCTGGTCGAGGGCGTGGCCGCCGACACGGGCGGTGAGTTGACCATCCAGGTCTATCCCGGCGGCGAACTTGGCGCTGGACCGATGGAGCAATATGTTCGCGCGCTGCAGGGCGTCGCCGACATCACCTGGGGCCTGCAGGGCTACACGTCTTCGCAGTTTCCCAAGACCATGATCGTCGAAATGCCCGGCGTGATCCCCGACGGCATGACCGGCTACGACATGCTGTGGAACGCCTATGACAAGGGGCTTCTCACCGAGGAGTATCCCGGCACGAGGCCGCTGGCGCTCTATGTCTCCGAGCCGAACATCTTCATCATGAAGGGTCACCAGATCCGCACGCCGGACGACGTGAAGGGACTGAAGATCCGCGTGTCGGGCTCCATCGCCGCAGCGGTGGTGGAAGCGCTCGGCGCAACGCCCGTGCAGATGCCGGCGGGCGAGATCTACAACGCCTTGCAGACCGGTCTGATCGACGGCGTCATCACCGGTGCCAGTGCGGTTGCGGACTTCAAGCTGGACGAAGTCGCCGACAGCTACTCGCTGGGCGCACCACTCGGCCAAATCAGCTTTTACCTGGTGATGAACCAGGACCGCTACGACGGTCTCTCCGACGCCTTCAAGGCTGCGGTGGACGCCCACAGCGGCCGCTCTTTGTCGCAAAAGGGTGAGGAAGCCTGGAACGCCCGCGCCGACGAAACGGTTCAGAAGCTGCGCGACGCCGGCGACAACACGGTGATCGATCTGTCGCCGGAGGAAATCGAGGCCTTCGCCAAGCTGACGCTGCCGGTGACGGAGAAGCTGGTGGCCGAGATGGGAGCTGCAGACGTGCTTGCTGCCATGCAGGGCAAGTAGGCGTCCATGCCCATTTTGAGACGGTATGCGGACGGGCTGATCAGCCTGTCCGCCACCATCGGAGCGCTCGGGCTCATGTTCGAGGTGCTGGTGATCGTCGTCGACGTCACCGGCCGCTACTTCGGTCGGCCGCTGCTGGGAGCACAGGATCTGACGCAGATGGCGATGGTGATCCTGGTGTTCGGCGGGATGGCCCTTTGTGACCGGCTCGGCGGCCATATCGCGGTGGATGTCTTCGAGCCGCGCTTTCCGCCCTGGCTCAATCGGCTCGGCGACGTGGCAAGCGCCCTTCTCGGCGCCGTGATCTTCCTGCTGATCGCCTGGACGGTTTATGAGTCGTCCAAGCTCTCGCAGATGCTCAATCTTTCGACCAATGTCATCCGGCTGCCCAAAGTGTATTTCCAGTGGGCGCTTTGCGCCTTTGCCATGATTGCCGGAGTTGGCATGCTCCTGCGCGCCGCCGAACTCGCGCTGTCGGGACGGGACATCAGGAGTGAGTCGACATGAGCTCCATGGCAGTCGGCGCCCTTGGCATGGGCGTGCTGCTGGCCCTCCTCATCCTGCGCATTCCCGTCGCCTTCGCCATGTTCGCCGTCGGCTTCGTCGGCATTGCCGTTCTCAATGGCCTGCCGTCGGCGATGAGCCTGCTTGCGTCGGAAACCTTCACCCTCGCCTCCTCGGCCGAACTTGTCGTCGTGCCGCTCTTCATCCTGATGGGCAACGTCGCCTCGGCGACGGGCATGAGCGGCCGGCTCTACGACGCCGCCTACGCGATCATCGGCTCGGTCAAGGGAGGGCTCGCCTCGGCAACCATCATCGGCTGCGGCGGATTCGCTGCGCTATCGGGTTCTTCGGTCGCCTCGGCGTTGACGATGGGCAAGGTCTCGCTTGCCGAGATGGCGCGCTTCAACTACGACCCGCGCCTGTCGACCGGCGCGGTTGCCGCCGGCGGCACGCTCGGCATTCTCATTCCGCCGTCCACCGGTTTCGTGATCTACGCCATCCTGACGCAGCAGTCGATCGGGCGGCTGTTCCTTGCCGGCGTTCTGCCGGGATTGCTGCTGCTTAGCTTTTTCGTCCTTCTCATCACCGTGCTGTGCTGGCTTCGGCCCGCTCTTGGTCCGGCCGGACCGGACACCACCTTGCAGGAAAAGACAAGGGCCTTTGCCGGGGCAATCCCCATTCTCGGCGTCATCCTGCTGACGATCGGCGGCATCTACACCGGCATCTTCTCCCCGGTGGAAGCCGCGGCTGTTGGCGCGGCTCTGATGATCGTGCTCGGCGCACTGGTGCGCAAGCTGACGCTTGCCACTTTGTGGCAGGCGGCGCGGGACTCGGTGGTGACGACGGCGACGGTGATGCTGATCCTGATCTCGGCCCATCTGCTCAACCCGTTCCTTGCACTCAGTCACATCCCGCAGGCGCTCGGCGCCTTCCTCAACGGGCTCGATCTTTCCGACCTGATGGTGCTGTCGCTGATCCTGGCCTGCTACCTGGTCCTCGGCTGTTTCATCGAGGGCTTCGCCATGCTGGTGCTGACCATGCCGATCTTCTTCCCGGTCATAACCCAGCTGGGCTTCGATCCGATCTGGTTCGGCGTGCTGGTGGTGGTAACGCTGGAGATGGGACTGATCTCGCCTCCGGTCGGGGTCAACGTCTTCATCGTGAAGTCCGTCGCGCGCGACGTTCCACTCGGCGACATCTTCGTCGGCGTGCTGCCGTTCTGGTGCGCAATGCTGGCGGCACTGGCGCTGCTCGTCGCGTTTCCGGATATCGCGCTTTACCTGCCCAACACCATGATCCGGTGAAGCAAACGCCATTCTGCAAAGGAGAACCGCTGTGACCGAGCCCTGTTTCGACGTCGCACATCTTGCTCATGTCGAAGTGCTGACGAACAAGTTCGAAGAAAGCCTCGACTTCTTCGTCAACATCTACGGCCTCACCGAAAGCGGCCGCGACGACACCTCAGCCTATCTGCGTGCGTTCGACGACTATGAGTTCCACACGTTGAAGCTGACGCGGTCCGACACCACCGGCGTGGGCCACATTGCATACCGGACCTCCTCCGAGGCCGCGCTTGAGCGCCGCGTCTCCGTGATCGAGAAGATGGGCTGCGGCATTGGTTGGGTCGACGGCGACCTCGGCCATGGCCGGGCCTACCGCTTTCGCGACCCGGACGGACATAATTTCGAACTCTATTACGACACCAGGCTTTATGTCGCGCCGCCCCAGGAGCGTCCCGCACTGAAAAACATCGCCCAGCGCTACCACGGCCGCGGCGTCACCGTGCGCAGGCTGGACCACCTCAATCTGCTTGCCGCCGACGTCGGCGCCATCCGCGATTTTATGACCGAGGCACTGGGGAGCCGCGTCACCGAGCAGATCCAGCTCGACAACGGCCGGCTCGGGGGTTGCTGGTTCACGGTCAACAACAAGAGCTACGACATCGCCTACACGGAAGACCACTCCGGCGGACATGGCCGCTTTCATCACGTCACCTATGCGGTCGATCAGAGGGAGGACGTTCTGCGGGCTGCGGACATCTTTCTCGAGAACGGCGTCTTCATCGAGACCGGGCCGCACAAACACGCGATTCAGGGCACGTTCTTCCTCTACGTCTACGAGCCCGCGGGCAACCGCGTCGAGGTCGCCAATGCCGGTGCACGCCTGATCCTGCGTCCCGACTGGCAGCCAATCACCTGGACGGAAGCCGAACGCAAGAAGGGTCAGGCCTGGGGCCTCAAGACCATCGAGAGCTTCCATACGCATGGCACGCCGCCGGTCGACGCGGCGAAGACAGGCAAGACCTGATTCCTTTCCCCTGATCCCCTTTGCAAGACAGCAGGTATCGGATCGATGACCCATTACGTTCTCACGCTGCGTTGCCGGAACCGTCCGGGCATTGTCGCTGCCGTTGCAACCCGCCTTGCGGAAAACGGCGGCGACATCACCGAGGCGCAGCAGTTCGACGACAGTCAGACCGGCAATTTCTTCATGCGGGTCGCATTCACGATGGAGGCGCCAGTCGAGGCCTTCGAGGCCGCCTTGCAGCCCGAAGCTGAGCGCCTGGGTATGGACTGGACCCTGCGGGATGCGAAGCAGCGTCGACGCGTGCTGCTTCTGGTCTCACGCTTCGACCACTGCCTTGGTGATCTCCTCTACCGAATGCGCATCGGTGAGCTCAACATGGACGCGGTGGGCATCGTCTCCAACCACCCGGCCAACGCGTTGAACCTGACGCTGCATCCCGACATTCCTTACCACCACTTCCCGATCACCAGGGAGACGAAGCCTCAGCAGGAGGCACAGATCAGGGGGGTGATCGAGGAGACGGGAGCCGAACTGGTGGTGCTCGCCCGGTACATGCAGGTGCTCTCCGACGATTTTTCGGCCTACCTTTCGGGCCGCTGCATCAACATCCATCACTCGTTCCTTCCCGGCTTCAAGGGTGCTCGCCCCTATCATCAGGCGCACGAGCGCGGGGTGAAGATGATCGGCGCCACGGCGCATTATGTCACGAAGGACCTCGATGAAGGGCCGATCATCTCGCAGGATGTCGAGCACATCAGCCATCTCGACACGCCCGAGGACCTGGTGCGCAAGGGCCGCGACATCGAGCGCCGCGTCCTGGCCCGGGCGGTGGCCTGGCATCTGGAGGACCGGGTGCTGATCAACGGGCGCAAGACGGTGGTGTTCGCACGCTGATCACAGTCTGACGGACTTCTGAACTACGCGAGGAGGAAACCGATGTCCTACACGTCCCTGGAGGACAAGCTCCGGGCGGTCGGCAACCCGGCCCTCATGATGCAGAATGCCACCGCCGGTCGTTACGTCTACCCGATCCCGCCCGAGTTCACGAACTGGATCGAGGAACAACGCGCCTGGCGCGAGACGGCGGTGCTGTTCGACCAGTCCTTTCACATGACGGATCTCTACGTGAAGGGCCCGGACGTGGTGCGCCTGCTTTCCGATCTCGGCATCAACAGCTTCAAGGGGTTTGGCCGCAACAAGGCCAAGCAGTTCGTCTGCTGCAATCACGACGGCTATGTCATCGGCGACGTCATCCTGTTCGGGCTCGAGGACGATTTCGTCAACCTCGTCGGCCGGCCGCCGGTGCCGAACTGGGTTGAGTTCAACGCCGAGACCGGCGGCTATGACGTCACCGTCGAGCGTGACGAGCGCAAGGCCGACAATCCCGACAAGCCGCGCAAGACCTACCGCTATGAGGTCCAGGGCCCCAGCGCCATGAAAATCCTCGAAAAAGTCAACGAAGGCGGGCCGCTGACCACGAGGTTCTTCAAGATGGGCGAGATCACGATCGCCGGCTGCGCCGCGCGCACGCTCGCCCATGGCATGGGTGGGGCGCCCGGGCTGGAGCTCTGGGGACCGGCCGAGGATGGGCCTAAGGTCAAGGCGGCCTTGATCGAAGCCGGCAAGGAATTCGGGCTGAAGCAGGCCGGCGCGCGCGCCTATTCGACGGTTGCCATGGAATCGGGGTGGATCCCCTCGCCGTTGCCGGCGATCTACACCGGCGAGAAGATGAAGCCCTACCGTGAATGGCTGTCGGGCAAAAGCTTCGAGGCGGTCAGTTCCATCGGCGGCAGCTTCCAATCCGACAACGTCGAGGACTACTACCTGACGCCCTGGGACCTGGATTACGGTCGGATGATCCGCTTCGACCACGACTTCGTCGGCCGTGCGGCGTTGGAGAAGATGGCGGACAAGCCGCACCGACGGAAGGTGACGCTGGTCTGGGACAAGGCGGACGTCCTCAAGGTCTATGCCGGACTGATGGAAGAGGGCGACATGCCGAAGCTGATGGAGATGCCCGCGGCCCATTACGCCGCGCATCCCTATGACATGGTCGTCGCCGGGGGGCGCATCGTCGGCTTCTCCACCTATCCCGTCTACACGGCGAACGAACGCGCCTGGATCTCGCTCGCGATGCTCGAACAGAGCCATGCCCAGTCGGGCAACCACGTCACCATTGTCTGGGGTGAGGCTGACGGCGGTACCGCCAAGCCCATGGTTGAGCGCCACCGCCAAGTCGAGGTCGGAGCAACGGTGCACCCCTGGCCGATCCATGAGGCGTCGCGGCGAACCTATCGGTCACAGAGGTAGAGCAGGACCTCAAGCGCCCGCTGAACTGTGCGAGGCAGAGTCTGGCAGGTCAGCGCACACAAGAGCGGCCGGCGTTATAACGTCTGCCCATCAGCGGGCATTCGGTACGGCGGGACGCTGCAACCGGCCCGCGCGCATTCCAGCCCCCGGCTTTTCGGCTCTGGGCACCAACGTCCTGCCAGCCGCCTTCAGTTTGTATTCATACGCACGACGGTCGTCGCTTCACGGGATGCGGTAAGCAAAAGATCACCGCTGGCCCTTTGCTACCTTTTGCGCCCTTTTTCCTCGCCCGCCTCTCTTTACCAAGCGCAGGGTAGTTCCCATCTTCGCATTCTTAATGTATACATTCATGAATGCACGAGCAGGGAGGTCGTGGGGTGCTGAAATTTCTCAATCGGAAAGCGGTCAGCAATAACGAAGCCTTTGCGCCCGGCCTTTCCGACCTTGTATCCGGCTATTCCATCGAAGTCGTGCCGCGCACGGCCGCCAAGGTGGAGAGCTTTGCCGAGCTGCTGCCGGACGGCACTCGTGTGTACATCGCGCATATCGAGGGCACGCCGATTGAGCAGATGGTCGCGACCGCAAGACGGCTCGCCGACGAGGGCTACGCCGCCATGCCGCACTTCCCGGCCCGGATCATCGAAAACTCCGCAATGTTGGAGGACTGGATCAAACGTTATCACGACGAGGCCGGTGTGACTCAGGCGCTCGTGCTCGCCGGCGGCCGCACCGCGCCGATCGGTGCGTTCGACAGCTCGATGGCGCTTTTGGAGACCGGTCTGTTCGACAAGCACGGGTTCCGCCGCCTGCATGTCGCCGGTCATCCCGAAGGCAACCGTGACATCGATGCCGACGGTACCAATCGGCAGGTCGACGCGGCACTCCGGTGGAAGCAGGCCTTCTCCAGCCGCACCGACGCTGAGATGGCGATCGTGACGCAGTTCGTCTTCGATGCCGAACCCGTGATCACGTGGGTAGGACGACTGCGTGAGATGGGTGTAACGCTGCCGGTCCATATCGGTGTGGCCGGACCTGCCAAGCTACAGACGCTGATCAAGTTTGCGCTCGCCTGCGGCGTCGGCCCGTCGCTCAAGGTGCTCCAGAAGCGAGCGATGGACGTCACCAAACTGATGATTCCCTATGAGCCGACGGGGGTGCTCAGTGCCCTTGCAGCCCATCAGGCGAGCGATCCGGAAAGCCTCATTGAGCAGGTGCACTTCTTCCCGCTCGGCGGCATCAAGGCCAGCGCGGAATGGGCCAACGCTCATGGCGGCGTGATCCGTAGCGCAGGTGCGGCCTGACGTCCACGGACGCTTGCGCAGTCCGGTGCCGGTGGCACTCCACAGTCGTCCACGATGTCTAAAGCCTGCGCTTCGGCCGTGACGGGCGGCCGCGCGTGCGCCTGATGCAATCTGTCGCGCATTCCACGCCGCCAGAACAATGGTGCGATCCGAACGGGCGGACCGACCCGGACGGCACCGTGCTAACTGTCGCGAGTTTGATGACGGTCAACGACGCAGCTCGCCAAATCACGAACTCTCGCCCCAGACGCTTACGACGCGGACTGCGGGGCAGATGTCGAAATCTGGAAAATTTACAGCCATCATTGCCGCGTTTCTGGCGGCGCTGCTCGCTGCAGCGCTGCCAGTGCGCCAGGGGCTAGCCGCCGACTCGCTGCTGTCCGCTTTCCTGAAGGAGGTGCCGGCCGGGGCGATCGTGCCAGGCGCTGACGCTTACGGCACGCCACGAAGCGATACTCCCATCGTGCCGGCGCTGAAGGGCGGCCAAACCGTCGGCCATGTCTTTCTCACCTCCGATTTCGTCTCGACCACCGGCTATTCCGGCAAGCCGATCCACGTCATCGTCGGCATCTCCAACGACGCTGTTCTGACCGGGGTACAGCTCGTCAAACATTCCGAGCCGATCGTGCTAATCGGCATCCCCGAGGCCCGGATCAAGGCTGTAACCGAGAGATACACCGGTCTCGACCTGAAGCGGGAGGCGGCCGTCGGCGGCTCGGCACACGACCTCGACATCATCTCCGGCGCGACGGTTACCATCATGGTGATCGACGATTCTATCGTGCGGGCTGGCCTCAAGGTCGCTCGCGCGCTCGGACTCGGCGGGCTTGCGGAAGAGGCGACCACCGCGGGGCCGGCAAAGATCATCGACCCGGCGATCGACGAGGTTCTCGACTGGCAGACCCTGACAGGCGACGGTTCGGTGCGTCGACTGTCGCTCGAGGTCGGCCAGGTCAACGCGGCGTTTCGCGCAAGCGGCGACCAGAAGGCAGCGGCGCGCCCCGAGCAGGGGCCGGACACCGACACCTTCGTCGACCTCTATCTCGCGCTCGCCGACGTGCCATCCATCGGCCGGTCCCTGCTCGGCGAGGTCGAATACGACAATCTGCGCAGGAGACTGAAGGAAGGCGACCACGCCATTCTGGTCGCCGGCCGTGGGCGCTACTCGTTCAAAGGATCCGGCTATGTCCGCGGAGGCATCTTCGACCGCATCCAGCTGATCCAGGACGACATCTCGGTCCGCTTCCGCGATCGCCAGCATGCCCGTGTCGGTGCGATTGCCGCGGCCGGGGCGCCGGCCCTCACCGAAATCGATTTCTTCATCATCCCGGCCGGCTCCGGCTTCGATCCGGCCGAGGACTTCCGCTTGCAGCTCCTGGTCAACCGTGCGACCGGGCCGGTCGAGAAGGCGTTTCTCACCTTCGACCTCGGTTACCGCCTCCCGGACCGCTACGTCACAACAGCCCCGTCCGCTGACCCCGTCGGGGGCGGTGCTGCGGTCACCGCCGGCGATGCGCAGGCTTCCCATCCGGACGCGGACGCGCTGTGGCAGCGAATTTGGCGCGACCGCAAGGTCGACATCGGCATCCTCGCCGCCGCCCTCACCGTGCTGACCGCCGTCTTCTTCTTTCAGATGCAGGTGACGAGGTCGGAGCGTTTCACCTTCTGGTTCCGCATCGGTTTCCTCACCTTCACGCTGGTCTGGCTCGGCTGGATCCAGAACGCCCAGCTCTCGGTGGTCAATGTGCTCGCCTTCTTCTCGGCGCTGACGACGGAGTTCTCTTGGGAAGCTTTCCTGATGGACCCGCTGGTGTTCCTGCTGTGGTTTTCGGTGGCCGCCGCTTTGATCTTCTGGGGGCGCGGTGCCTATTGCGGCTGGCTGTGCCCCTTCGGGGCATTGCAGGAGCTCACCAACCGCATCGCCAAGCTCTGCCGCATTCCGCAGATCACTTTGCCCTGGGGCCTGCACGAGCGGCTGTGGCCGGTGAAATACATGATCTTCCTCGCCCTGTTCGGCCTGTCGCTTTACTCGCTTGAAGTCGCCGAACATTACGCCGAGGTCGAGCCGTTCAAGACGGCAATCATCCTGAAGTTCCAGCGTGCCTGGCCGTTCGTCGCATTCGCCCTTGCCCTGCTTGGAATCGGGCTCTTCGTCGAGCGCTTCTACTGCCGGTACCTGTGCCCGCTCGGCGCGGCGCTCGCAATCCCGGCCCGGATCCGGATGTTCGACTGGCTGAAGCGCTATCGCGAGTGCGGAAACCCGTGCCAGCGCTGCGCCAAGGAATGCATGGTCCAGGCGATCCACCCCGAAGGGCACATCAATCCGAACGAGTGCCTGACCTGCCTGCACTGCCAGGTGCTCTACCAGGACGACCAGAAATGCCCCGTCTGCATCAAGGCGCTCGCCAAGCGCAAGCGCTTCGAGGTGCAGAACGGCATCGAAGGGCCGCAGACCGTCATCAACGTAAAGCGCGCCCAGCCTGTCGAGTAAGCGAAACGCAGAAGGACAAGGAATATCCCATGTCGGACACTACTGAACACCACGATCTGAGCCGCCGCGCCCTGCTTGGCGGCACCGCCAAGACGGCGCTGGTTGCCGGCATGGCGGCGGCAGCCGGCGGCGGAGCGGCCACGACGCTTGCGCCCACCTTCGCCCGGGCGGAAGGCGGCCAGAAGTTTGAGCTGGCACCGGGTGAACTCGATGAATATTACGGCTTCTGGTCCTCGGGCCAGACCGGCGAATTGCGCATTCTCGGCATTCCCTCCATGCGCGAGCTGATGCGCATTCCGGTGTTCAACCGCTGCTCGGCCACCGGTTGGGGCCAGACCAACGAGTCGCTGAAGATCCTGACAGAAGGATTGTTGCCGGAAACCAAGGCCTTCCTCGCCACGCAGGGCAAGAAGACCTACGACAACGGTGACCTGCACCACCCTCACATGTCCTTCACCGACGGCACCTACGACGGCCGTTACCTGTTCATGCAGGACAAGGCCAACACGCGCGTCGCGCGCATCCGCTGCGACGTCATGCGATGCGACAAGATCATCGAAATTCCCAACGCCAATGACATCCACGGCATGCGGCCGCAGAAATATCCGCGGACGGGCTATATCTTCGCCAACGGCGAGCACGAGGCGCCACTCGTCAACGACGGCAGGATCCTGGACGATCCCTCACAGTACGTGACCATCTTCACGGCGATCGATGGCGACGAGATGAAGGTGGCCTGGCAAGTGATCGTCAACGGCAACCTCGACAACGTCGACTGCGACTACCAGGGCAAGTACGCCTTCTCCACCAGCTACAACTCGGAAATGGGGGTGAACCTCGCCGAAATGACGGCGAACGAGCTCGACCACGTCGTGGTCTTCAACCTCAAGGAGATCGAGAAAGGGATCGCCGAGGGCGATTACCAGGAGCTGAACGGTGCCAAGGTCATCGACGGTCGCAAGGGCAGAAACAAGAACTACACCCGCTACATTCCAATCCCCAACAGCCCGCACGGCATCAACTCGGCGCCCGACAAGCGCCACGTCGTCGTCAATGGTAAGCTGTCTCCGACAGTCTCGGTGATCGACGTCACCAAGCTCGACGCGTTGTTCGACGGCGACGTCGATCCGCGCTCGGCGATTGTGGCCGAACCGCAGCTCGGCCTCGGGCCGCTCCACACCGCCTTCGACGGCAGGGGATTTGCCTACACGACGCTGTTCCTCGACAGCCAGGTGGTGAAGTGGGACATCGCCAAGGCAATCCGCGCCTATGCCGGCGAGAACGTTGATCCGATCGTCGACAAGATCGATGTCCACTACCAGCCCGGCCACAACTCCACGACCATGGGAGAGACCGCCGAAGCCGACAGCAAGTGGCTGATCTCGATGAACAAGTTCTCCAAGGACCGGTTCCTCAACGTCGGTCCGCTCAAGCCGGAGAACGAGCAACTCATCGACATCTCGGGCGACAAGATGAAGATCGTCCACGACGGCCCGACCTTCGCCGAACCGCATGACTCGATTCTCGTCCACCGATCCAAAGTGAATCCGAAGACGGTGTGGGACCGAAACGACCCGTTCTTCGCCGATGCGGTGAGACAGGCCAAGGCCGACGGTGTCGAGCTTGAGTACGCCGCCGATGTCATCCGCGACGGCAACAAGGTGCGCGTCTACATGCATTCCGTGGCACCGGCCTTCTCGCTGGAGAGCTTCACGGTCAAGCAGGGCGACGAAGTCACCGTCTACGTCACGAACATGGACGACATCGACGACCTGACCCACGGCTTCTGCCTCTCGAACTACGGCATTGCCATGGAAGTGGCACCGCAGGCGACGGCCTCGGTCACGTTCACCGCGGAGCGGCCGGGGGTGCACTGGTACTATTGCCAGTGGTTCTGCCACGCGCTCCACATGGAGATGCGCGGCCGAATGCTGGTCGAGCCGCGGGCAGCCTGACATGAGACATGCTCGGCCTATTGCCGCGCTGCTGCTGCTTGCGAGCGCCACCTTGCCTGCGGCGCAGGCCGCGGAGCTTGCGGTCGCGGCCCGGCCGGGTGCACTTGCGGCCGCTCTTGCCGTGGCGCAAGCCGGAGATGTCCTTCGGCTTGCCCCCGGCCGCCACGACGGGCCGATCGTCCTCGATCGGTCCGTCACTCTCGACGGCGGCGGTGATGCGGAGATCGCCGGATCGGGGATCGGCAGCGTCGTCACCGTCGCGGCCCCCGCCGTGACCGTTTCGGGGCTTGTGATAACCGGCTCAGGCCTGTCGCACGACACGATCGACGCCGGGGTCAAACTGCTGCAGTCCGCCAGGGGAGCGGTGGTGCGCAACAACCGCATCCTCGACAATCTCGTCGGCGTCGACGTCCGCGGCGCACCCGATGCCATCGTTGCCGGCAACCTGATCGAGGGAAGGCGGGACCTGCGCGTCAACGAGCGCGGCAACGGCATCTACGTGTGGAACGCGCCAAATCTCTTGGCCGAGGACAACACGATCCGCTACGGCCGCGACGGCATCTTCGTCAACACCAGCCACGGAGACACCTTTCGCGGCAACACCTTCGAGGAAGTGCGCTTCGCCGTGCACTACATGTACGGCAATGACGGCGTCGTCAGCGGCAATGTCTCGATCGGCAACGATGTCGGATATGCCCTGATGTTCTCCAATCGGCTGATGATCACCGGCAACCTCTCGGTCGACGATGCCCAGCACGGGCTGATGCTGAACTACGCCAACAGCGCGACGATTGCAGGCAACCGGGTGCGCGGTGGCGAAAAATGCCTGTTCTTCTACAACGCCAACAAGAACACGGTTCGTGACAACCGGTTCGAGGACTGCCAGATCGGTGTCCACTTCACCGCAGGCTCGGAGAGAAACGCGTTCTCCGGCAACGCTTTCATCGGCAACCGTACCCAGGTGAAATACGTCGGCACCCGCCACCTCGATTGGAGCACGGAAGGGCGCGGCAACTACTGGAGCGACCATGCCGCCTTCGACACGAACGGCGACGGCATCGCCGAAGCGGCGTACCGGCCGAACGACATGGTCGACCAGATCCTGTGGACCCAACCCTCGGCAAAGCTGCTGCTCGGCAGTCCAGCGGTGCAGCTTCTGCGGTTCACGCAGTCTCAGTTTCCAGCCCTGCTGCCGGGTGGCGTCGTCGACAGTGCGCCCCTGATGCACGCACCCGACCTCGATCCTGCAGCGGGCGACATCCGGATTTCGGGAGACAAGCGATGACCGATACCGCTCTCGTCGTTGACGGGCTCGTCAAGGCATTTGGCCGGGTCAAGGCGGTCGATCAGGTCTCCTTCCGCCTGGCACCGGGTGAGCGCGCTGCGCTTATCGGCCACAACGGCGCCGGCAAGACCACACTGTTCAAGACGATTCTCGGCTTCCTCGCGCCGGACGGCGGCACGCTGTCGGTTGCCGGCCACCGGCCGGGCAGCACGGGCGCCCGGCAGGTGCTCGCTTATCTGCCCGAGGCCGTCGCTTTTCACAAGGCACTGACCGGGATCGAAGTGCTGACCTTCTACTGCCGTCTCAAGGGCGAGGACGTCCGGGCGGTGCCGGCACTGCTGGAGAAGGTCGGCCTGGCCGAAGCCGGACGGCGCCGCGTCGGCACCTATTCCAAGGGAATGCGTCAGCGCCTCGGATTGGCGCAGGCCTTGGTTGGCACGCCGTCGCTGGTCCTGCTCGACGAGCCGACCAGCGGGCTCGACCCGGTCTCGCGGCACGATTTTTACGCGTTGATCGAGGAGATTGCAGCGCGCGGAGCAGCCGTTCTGCTGTCGTCACACGCGCTGACCGAGGTCGAAGCCAAGACGGACCGGGTGCTGATCATGGCGCACGGGCGGCTCGTTGCCGACGACACGCTCCAGCGCCTGCGCCGCACCGCCGGCCTTCCGATCCGCGTTAACGTCCACGCGGCGCGAGCCGATAGCGCCGATGCGATCGTCGCCCATCTTGGCGGGCGTCGGATCAACGGCCGCGCGGTGGAGATGTTCTGCTCGGCCGACGACAAGCTCAAACTGCTGTCGTCGATCGCCACCTTCGACGCCGTCGAGGATATCGAGGTCACGACGCCGAGCCTCGAGGAGATCTATCGCCACTTCACCGGCCTTTCTCAGCGGGGGGCCTGATCCATGTTTTCTCGCACCCTCGCCATCGCCGATCTCGAGCTGCGCATCGGCCTGCGCAACCGCTGGCTTTTGCTTGCCACCTTGATCCTCGCCGCGTTCTCGCTTGTTCTTGCGCTGCTTGGCTCGGCGCCGGCCGGCACTCTGGGTGTCGATCGAATGGTCATCACCGTCGCTTCGCTCGCCAGCCTCTCGGTCTACCTGGTGCCGCTGCTCGCGCTGCTGCTGGCCTTCGACGCCGTTGCGGGCGAGATCGACCGCGGCACTGCACTGCTGATCTTCTCAACCCCGATCGCCCGGCTCGAATTTCTGGCCGGTAAGTCGCTCGGACAGTTCGTGGTGCTTCTCATCGCACTGATCATCGGCTATGGCCTGACGGCCGGCGTGCTCGTGGCGACCGGCGGCGGCTCGGCCGCGGGATTGCCGGACTTCGCCCGACTGGTGGCGACCTCCGCCCTGCTCGGGCTCGCTTTCCTTGCTATCGGCTACGTCGCCAGCAGCGCCACCCGCGCGCCAGGCACAGCCGCGGCGCTCGCTATCGGCATTTGGCTGGTTGCAGTCGTGCTCTACGACCTTGCCCTGCTCGGTGCGCTTGTCGCCGACGATGGCGGCGTGTTCTCCACCACCATCTTTCCGCTGGCGCTGCTCGCCAATCCAGCGGATGCCTTCCGTCTCTTCAACCTCGCTGCCCTCGGGGCCTCGGATCTCGTCGGCGGCATGGCCGGGGTGACGGAGAGCCTTCCCTATCCGCCGGCGGCCGCACTCGCCGCAATCGCGGTCGTCACAGTGACCGCGTTTCTTGCCGCGGCCGGCCTGCTCAGGAGGATCGAACCATGAGCCTTTCTCCGCTCGGCTGCAGCAGCCTAATGGCCGCCCTGTCGATCACCGTTCTCGCCGCATGCAGCCCGGCCGAAGTGGCCGAACGGCCCGCCGCCATGACGCTGACGCCAGAGGCTGCCGGCCACTACTGTCAGATGAACGTGCTGGAGCATCCCGGGCCCAAGGCACAAATCCACCGTGCCGGCCAGCAAGCGCCGATCTGGTTCACGCAGGTGCGCGACGCCGTCGCCTTCACCCGGCTGCCGGAGGAACCGAAGGACTGGACAGCAATCTACGTCAACGACATGGCCAGGGCACCGAGTTGGCAGGAGCCGGGAGCGGACAACTGGATCGAAGCGCGCGAGGCCTTCTTTGTTGTCGGCAGCCGTCAGGCCGGCGGCATGGGCGCACCCGAGGCGATACCGTTCGGCACCAGGGCAGAGGCGCTGGCCTTCACCGCCCGGGAAGGTGGCTCCGTGTTGCGTTTCGACGAGATTCCGACGGACTACGTGCTAGCGGCGGTTGACGACACCGAGGCCTTGGCCGAACCGAAACACGGGCCGGAGGCGCTGCAATGATCGCCCGCGCCACACCGCAAGTGAGCCGCCGGCGGTTCCTGAGCATCTCCGCCGCTGCAGCGGGCGCCGGCCTCGCTCCGGGCATCGCTCTCGCCGCGGCGGGCCCGTCGCTGCACCGTTGGCGCGGCATCGCTCTCGGCGCCGCCGCAGAAATCCGCCTGTTTCATTTCAACGCCGAGTTGGCCAATGATCTCCTTCGCAAGGCAGTGGCGGAGGTTCGGCGGCTGGAGGCGATCTTCAGCCTGTACCGGCCCGACAGTTCCCTGTCGCAGCTGAACCGTGATGGCCGGCTCGCCGCCCCGCCGCTCGACCTCGTCGAACTGCTTGCCCTTGCCGGCCGGATCAACGCGGCAACCGCCGGCGCGTTCGACCCGACTATCCAACCCCTTTGGGCACTTCATGCCGCGCATTATACGGCCGATCCCAAGGCCAACCGGGGTCCGTCGGACGCAGCGATTGCCGAAACGCTTTGCCGCACGGGCTGGGACAAGCTCGCCGCCTCTCCCGACGAGATCCGTTTCACCGTACCGGGCATGGCCCTGACGCTGAACGGCGTCGCGCAGGGCTTTGTCACCGATCGGGTTGCGGCGCTGTTGCGTATCCACGGCATGACCGACGTGCTTGTCGATCTCGGCGAGATCAGCGCCATCGGAATCGAGGTGCCCACACAGGAGGGATGGCGGATCCGGCTGGATCCGGCCCACTCTGGCAGGGGTGAACTCGTCATGTTGCGCGACCGGGCGGTTGCAAGCTCGGCGGCAACGGGAACGGCCTTCGGCGGCGCTCCGCTTGCCGGCCACATCCTTGATCCACGCAGCGGCCGGCCTGGTGCCTCTGACGTGGTCGGTGTCAGCGTGATTGCCCCATCGGCCGCGCTGGCCGACGCTCTATCGACTGCGGCGGTCATCACCGGCCAGGACGGCCTGACGGCGGCGCTAACGTCATTTGGCGACGTCGCCGCACGCTGCATCGCGCCGGACGGCACCGTGTATTGGATCGGCCGGATCGGCTGAGGAGTCGGCGCGAACAGGTTGCCATGCGCCCAAACCGCTGCTCTGCCACGAAAACGAGAAGACGATGACGACAACCGAACTCCCGACCCGTTTCAGCGCGCCCACCGTGCTTACCGCCGGGTTCCGCTTCTATTTCCTCGCCGCCGGCGGGTTCGCTGTCGTCTCGATCGCCGCCTGGCTCATCTGGCTTGGACTTCATGCCGCCGGTGGGGCGGTCGTCTCGCCGACAGTCTCCGTAGCGCCGCAGCTCTGGCATGCTCACGAGATGGTCTATGGCTACACCGCGGCGGTGATGGCCGGCTTCTTCCTGACCGCCGTTCCCAACTGGACGGGCACGCCACCGGCCGGCGCGCTCTATGTCGGCGGCACCGGCCTGATCTGGCTGGCCGGGCGGCTGGCAGTCTGGGGCTCCGCCTTTCTCGACCCTGTGCTGGTCGCAGTGATTGACCTTGCCTTCGTGCCGCTTCTCGCGATGCGTGTTGCGGGCAGCCTCTTTGCCCGACCGCAGGCGCGCAACTTGGTGTTCATCGGCCTGCTGACGCTGTTCTTCCTCGGCAATCTGTGCATGCACTTCGACTGGATCGGCGTGCGCGGCGGCGATGCGGCAGCCGGCGTCCGGCTCGGCCTGCTGGTCTCCGCGGCAATGATCGCGATCATCGGCGGCCGCATCGTGCCTGCCTTCACCCGCAATGCGCTCGAGCGCGCTGGATACCGCGGCACCATGCCCATCACCCACCCGCTTGCCGACAAGGTCGGCATCCTGTCGGCGCTGCTGCTCGCCGTAACAATCGCCGCCGGCGCTCCGTCGGTGGTAGTCGGCTCGATCGCTGGCGTGGCTGCGGTGGCAAACGGCTGGCGGCTTGCCGGCTGGCGCGGCAGGGCCACGCTGAAACAGCCGATCCTGTGGAGCCTTCACCTGTTCTTCCTGGCTCTGGTGGCTGGCTATGCCGCGCTGGCGGGCGCGCATCTTTTCGGCGCCCCGACGGAGATCGGCGCGCTTCATGTGATCGGCATCGGTGCCGCCGGCGGCATGACCCTGGCGGTCATGAGCCGCGCCGCTCTCGGACACACGGGCCGCCCGCTTAGGGTCCCCCGTCCGATCGCCCTCGCCTATCTCGCCATCGCGCTCGCCGCCGCAATCCGCGGCTTCGGCACCGAAATTGCTCCAGATTGGTACTACACCGTGATCTTCAGCTCCGGTGTGCTGTGGCTTGCCGGCTTCGCCTGCTTCTCCGCGATCTATCTGCCGATCCTGACCTGCTCCGACACACCACGCGCCTGACGATCCGTCAAAGAGGCGTCACAAAGCGCGGCCCCTTCTGAAAAAGGGGTTGCGTGTCCCACCCGGTCTCCACCGTTCTCCTCGAAGTTCCTGTGGTTGGCAACGCCGGCGACCTGGGCTAGCCTCGAATTTGTGCAGCCGGTCCGGACCGGCGCCACCAGACACCGGGGATCGACGATGGCCGATCAGTCTGACACTGCCGCCACCATGGAACCCGTCTCCCGGCGGGAGGAGATCATGGCGTTCCTGATCCTGGCAGTGCTCATCTGGCCGGTGATCGCTGTCGGGGTGGTTGGTGCCTACGGCTTCGCCGTATGGATGCTGCAGCTGATTTACGGCCCGCCAGGACCGCCGAACTAGGGACTTGTCGATGTCGACCGAGCCGCTCCTGACCCGACGCCGCCTGCTTACCGGAAGGCTACGGTCGGAGCCGCTCCCGATTCGTCCGCCGTGGTCGGTGGAAGAGAGGATCACGTCCGCCTGCTCCGGTTGCGGCATCTGCGTCACCGCCTGTCCGGAAGACATCCTTCTCAGCGATGCCGAAGGCCGGCCGGTCGTCGATTTCAGTCGCGGCGAGTGCACCTTTTGCGGTGCCTGTGCCGAAGCCTGCGCCGAACCGGTGTTCGTACCGCGGCACGAAACGGCGTTCTCCCATGTTGCGGCGCTTGGGGAGACCTGTCTCGCAAGTCAGAACGTCTACTGCCAAAGTTGCGGCGATGCCTGTCCCGAAACCGCCATCCGTTTCCTTCCCAGACGTGGGGGGCCGCCCCAACCGGAGCTGATTGCCGAGCGCTGTACCGGCTGTGGCGCCTGCATTGCCGCATGCCCAGTCAACGCCGTGGCGATTCAGGCATTCGCCGGCGAAGACGCGTGCCATGGATAGGGGAAATCCGGATGGCGCCACCCGCCTTCATATCTCGAGCGCGGTCGTGAGCACCAAGCCGGAGGACATGGCCGACGTCGCCGCCCGGCTCAATGGCCTGCCGGATACCGAAGTCCACCATGCTTACGGCGGCAAGATTGTCATCGTCATGGAAGGCCCGGATCAGGATGCGATCGGCGGCCGCCTGGCCGGAATCGCGCTGATGGACGGCGTCCTGTCGGCGAACCTCGTGTTCGAGGCCATCGACGCTGATTGAACAGACAAAAGGGAGGCCGCTTATGTCGTTGACCCGACGTGACATGCTGAAGAGCCAGGCGGCGGCGATTGCTGCCGCAGCGGCAGGCATTCCGGCGTCGGCGGCCGCCCAGCCGATCCCGGGCGGCGTCGAAACCCTGTCGCTGAAATGGTCGAAGGCACCCTGTCGGTTCTGCGGCACCGGCTGCGGTGTCATGGTCGGGGTCAAGGAGGGGCGCGTTGTCGCCACCCACGGCGACGTCAAGGCCGAAGTCAACCGCGGCCTCAACTGCGTCAAGGGCTACTTCCTGTCGAAGATCATGTACGGCAAAGACCGGCTGACGACACCACTTCTGCGCAAGAAAAACGGAAGCTACGCCAAGGATGGAGAGTTCGAACCGGTTTCTTGGGACGAGGCTTTCGATGTCATGGCACGCGAATGCAAGCGCGTGCTGGCAGACAAGGGGCCGACGGCCGTCGGCATGTTCGGCTCGGGCCAGTGGACGATCTGGGAGGGCTATGCCGCGTCAAAGTTCATGCGAGCCGGCTTACGATCGAACAACCTCGACCCGAATGCCCGCCACTGCATGGCGTCGGCGGCCGTAGCCTTCATGCGCACTTTCGGCATCGACGAGCCGATGGGCTGCTACGACGACTTCGAGGCCGCCGACACCTTCGTGCTGTGGGGCTCCAATATGGCGGAGATGCATCCGATCCTTTGGACCCGCATCACCGACCGCCGCCTCGGCCACCCGGAGTGCAAGGTGGCGGTGCTGTCGACCTTCACCAACCGCAGCTCCGACCTTGCGGATATCCCGATCGTGTTCCGGCCCGGGACGGACCTCGCGATCATGAACTACATCGCCAACCACATCATTTCGACCGGGCGCGTGAACCAGGCCTTCGTCGACAATCACACGACCTTCATGACGGGGACGACCAACATCGGCTATGGCCTCCGGCCGGAGGATCCGCGGGAGGTTGCGGGCGTCAACGCCGGCAGAGCCGACGTGATGGAGCCGAGCGATTTCGAGACCTACAAGGCCTTGGTCGCAGAGTACACGCTCGACAAGGTCGCCGAGTTGACGGGCGTCGAGCCTTCAATGCTCGAAGCGCTCGCCGAGCTCTATGCCGATCCGCACCGCAAGGTGATGTCGCTTTGGACGATGGGCTTCAACCAGCACGTCCGCGGCGTTTGGGCCAACCAGCTCGTCTATAACCTCCATCTCCTGACCGGAAAGATCTCCGAGCCGGGCAACTCGCCGTTCTCGCTGACGGGCCAGCCCTCGGCCTGTGGAACCGCGCGGGAGGTCGGAACCTTCTCTCATAGGCTCCCGGCCGACATGGTGGTGACCAATCCCGAACATCGGCGGCGTGCGGAGGAGATCTGGAAGCTTCCTGAAGGGCTGCTGCCCGATCAGCCGGGCTACCACGCCGTGCTGCAGGACCGGATGCTGCGCGATGGCAAGCTCAACTTTTACTGGATCCAGGTCAACAACAATCTCCAGGCGGCACCGAATTCCTCGCAGGAGACCTATCCCGGCTACCGCAATCCGGACAACTTCATCGTCGTCTCCGACGCCTACCCCACGGTGACGGCGATGGCCGCCGACCTGATCCTGCCAGCGGCGATGTGGGTGGAGAAGGAGGGGGCCTACGGCAACGCCGAACGGCGGACCCATTTCTGGCACCAACTCGTCGATGCGCCGGGCGAGGCACGCTCGGACCTCTGGCAGATTATGGAGTTCTCCAAGCGTTTTACCACGGACGAGGTCTGGCCCAGGGAGATCCTCGATGCCCATCCAGACTACAAGGGAAAGACCCTGTTTGAGGTCCTCTACAAGAATGGGTCTGTCGACCGCTTCCCGCTAGAAGAGACGGACGGCGACTACGCCAACCGGGAGGCTGAGCATTTCGGCTTCTACGTTCAGAAGGGCCTGTTCGAGGAATACGCCAGCTTCGGCCGCGGTCATGGCCATGACCTAGCGCCGTTCGAGGCCTATCACGAGGCCCGCGGCTTGCGCTGGCCGGTCGTGGACGGCAAGGAAACACGCTGGCGCTTCCGCGAGGGCTACGACCCATACGTCAAGCCGGGCAAGGGCGTCGAGTTCTACGGCCGGCCCGACGGGCGCGCCGTCATTCTTGCCGTGCCCTACGAGCCTCCGGCGGAGCCGCCGGACGAGGAATACGACCTCTGGCTCGTAACCGGCCGTGTGCTCGAGCACTGGCATTCCGGCTCGATGACGATGCGGGTTCCGGAGCTCTACAAGGCCTTTCCCGGTGCGCTCTGCTTCATGCACGCCGACGACGCCCGCGACCGCAATCTCAACCGTGGCGCCGAGATCCGTCTGATCTCACGACGCGGCGAGATCCGCACCCGGGTCGAGACCCGCGGCCGCAACCGCATGCCGCGGGGTGTTGTCTTCGTGCCGTGGTTCGATGCCAGCCAGCTGATCAACAAGGTGACGCTCGACGCCACTGACCCGATTTCCAAGCAGACGGATTTCAAGAAATGCGCTGTGAAGATCGTAGCGGCGTAAGGGCCATCGTTCGGGCAACGGCCGGCGCGGCGACGGCAGGCGCGCTCCTGTTGGCGACAGCAACATTTGCGCAGGACTTCTCGCGGGAGAGCCCGCGGCTGGTCGGCCCCACGCCGGCGATGGAACCGATCCCGGCGCCGCAGCTCGCCCGGCCGATAACGGACGACCGCCGCGTCATGCGCAACTATCCCGAGCAGCCACCGGTCATTCCTCATTCGATCGAGGGCTATCAGCTGTCGCTCAACGCCAATCGGTGCCTTGAGTGCCACCGCCGCCAGTTCACCGAGAGCTCGGGGGCTCCGATGATCAGCACCACCCATTTCATGGACCGCGACTTCCAGGTACTCGCGGACGTGGCACCACGACGCTATTTCTGCCTGCAGTGCCATGTGCCGCAGACGGACGCCGAGCCGCTGGTCGAAAACGACTTCGTCGACATGAGCAAGATCAGGGCGGAGTAGGTGGCCATGGCACGGCTCTGGCGCATTCTCCGCCGCTTCTGGCAGGTCATCAGCCGGCCGAGTTCCTATCTGAGCCTCGGCTTCCTGACACTCGGCGGCTTCATTTGCGGCGTCATCTTCTGGGGCGGCTTCAACACGGCGCTGGAGCTGACGAACACAGAGACCTTCTGCATTTCCTGTCATGAGATGCGGGACAACGTCTATCAGGAGCTGACACGCACGGTTCATTTCACCAACCGCTCGGGCGTGCGCGCCTCCTGCCCGGACTGTCATGTACCGCACGAGTGGACAGACAAAATCGCACGCAAGATGCAGGCGTCCAAGGAGGTCTGGGGCAAGATCTTCGGCACGATCAACACCCGCCGCAAGTTCCTCGATCACCGGCTCGAGCTCGCCAAGCACGAGTGGGCAAGGCTCGCGGCAAACGACTCGCTCGAATGCCGAAACTGTCATTCCGCCGTTGCGATGGATCTCACCCGCCAGGCACCACGGGCGGCTGAAATCCACTCCCGCTATCTTCTGAGCAACGAGCGCACCTGCATCGACTGTCACAAGGGAATCGCCCACGAACTGCCTGACATGTCCGGCATTGAGCCGGGCTGGCAGGCGCCGACGGACCTACGGGGTACCGAGGAACGGCAGAGCCTGCTCGACGCGGAAGCCCAGGGTGCGTTGGCTGCATTTGTCGGCGGGCTCACTTCGGACGGGCGGTAAGCGTATTCCGCGCTCGAGAACAACCACTCCGCCGACCTCGTTTCCGCTTCGTTCCGACGTCCGTGCGCGCTTCAAACTTCAGGGCGCCGCAGCTGCTGCGCTTGCCGATTGGCACCGGCCGGCGCCCGCTGCCAATGGCCTTCAAGGGAAATATGCCGCTTTATCCGCAAAGCAGTCGGAACAATGCGGCCGTCCGAGTGATTGAAATCTGCTGAAGCCGCCAAAAACGGTCTTCGCCAGCGTCGCGCCATAAAAATTCCCCGTTCTCTCTATGAGGTGCAAAAATTAGTCATGGTTCCGCTATAGAGCAAACACATTATTTTGTGACTTTATTATTCGTATACTTGCAATTGGACAGGCAGGGCGGATTAATCAGGTGGGCAGGGACCGAGAAACGTTTGTTCGCATCGGCAGCTTTCTGCTGCCATTGGCAATCCTACTCACCTTTCTTTTCATTCTTCTCCTCTCGCCAGTCGACACCCAAAGAACCCTGAGGTCGATCGCTACGATCGACTACGGCACCCTATCCGTCGTGCTCGTTCTTTCGCTGGTTAACTATGTGCTTCGGTTCTGGCGTTGGGCGATTTTGCTCGGCCAGCGTGCGGCGGCTGTTCCGGTGTTTCGGCATCTGGTCATCTACATCGCAGGTTTTGCGCTCACCACGACGCCTGGAAAGGCCGGCGAGGCGATGCGCAGCTACTATCTTCTCCCCCACGGCATCAGCACGCGGGAGAGCCTTGCTGCGCTTTATGCGGAGCGGCTGTTCGACCTGTGCGTCGTCAGCATGCTGGCTTTCCTGCTGATCATGCATTCAGGCGTCGTCGCCCGCACGCTCGGCCTTGCCGGCGCCGCCGTCACAGCGGTGCTCCTCGCTGTTCAGCATCCTGCAGTCGCGAGAGGCCTCAATCGCATTGCTGCACGCTTCCGGGAATGGCGTGCTGCCGTGGCCATTGGCGCGGCAGCAGCCTTCCTGACCGAGGTGCGTTCGATGATGAGCGCACGGATTGTAATGTCCGGCTCCGTGCTCGGTTTGCTCGCCTGGGGGGCCGAGGGCATTGGCGCCTATCTGGTGTGTCGTGCGCTCGGACTCGAAATCGATGTGTGGCTCGCTGTCGGAATCTATGCAACCGCAATGCTGGCTGGCGCGTTTTCTTTCCTGCCGGGAGGTTTGGGCGGAACCGAAGTGGTGATGACATCGCTGCTGGTCTACGCAGGGGCGACGGTACCGGTCGCAATCGCCGCGACGATGATCGTCCGCCTCGCCACGCTGTGGTTCGCTGTCGCACTCGGTTTGGGCGCCTGGTTCGGTCTGGAAGCCGCGAACGGCTTCGGACGGGCGGGTCCGGGGGGCATGCCAGGGAGAATAAGCCGTCATGCCCCAACTCGACGCAACCTTGAAGGCTGACAAGTCCAAGGTGGCAAGCGATCAGGCCAAGGAGCCCTCGGTTCCACTCGTCGTCGATCTCGACGGCACGCTGATCAATAGCAACCTGCTGGTGGAGTCGGTGATCGCACTGCTGAAGCGGTCGCTTTTTTCGGTGTTCCTGCTGCCGCTATGGCTGATGCGGGGCAAGGCCACATTCAAGGCTGAGGTGACGCGGCGGACCACGCTCGACCTCTCTGTCCTCCCTCTGAACAGACCCCTGCTCGAACATCTGAAGCGGGAGAAGGCCCGCGGCCGGCGGCTCGTCCTGGCAACGGGTGCCTATGAGACGCTCGCGCGGCGCATCGCCGACCGCCTCGGGCTGTTCGAGGAGGTCCTTGCCACCAACGGCACGATCAACCTGACCTGTCATAACAAGCTTGCCGCCCTGCGTGCCCGCTTCGGCGCCACGGGCTTCGACTATGCCGGCAATGCGGTCGACGACTGTCCGATCTGGAGCGCCGCGCGCCGCGCCACCGTGGTCAACGCCTCGCCGCGCCTGCTCAACTGGGCAACGGTAAATGCAACGGTTGACGGCGTATTCCCGCGCGAAAAGCCGACGCTCGGGCTTTACGTCCGCGCCTTGCGCCTGCACCAATGGCTGAAGAACCTGCTGCTGTTCGCGCCTCTGATCGCGGCGTTGAAGTTCACCGACGTCGACGCCTTGATGCAGCTCGGGATCGGCTTTCTCGCCTTCGGCTGCTGCGCCTCGAGCGTCTATTTGCTCAACGACATCATCGACCTTGAGGATGACCGGCTCCATCCCAACAAGAAGCACCGGCCGTTTGCCTCCGGTCGTCTGCCGATTAGCCACGGGCTTGTCCTCATTCCCGTTCTTCTGGTGTCCGCCGCAGCACTCAGTGCGTTGCTTCCGTTGAAGTTCAGCCTCGTCCTGATGGCCTATTATGCCACCACACTCGCCTATACGTTCTTCCTGAAGCGCATGGAGGCCGTGGATGTGGTGACGCTGGCGATGCTCTATACCACGCGGATCTTCGCCGGCGGCGCGGCGGCCGGCATCCCGCTGTCGGTCTGGCTCTTGACCTTCTCGGTTTTCATCTTCCTCAGCCTAGCGCTCGCCAAGCGCTGCGCCGAACTGCAGTTGTTGCGCAAGCACGGCAAGTCGAAGAGCTCCGGCCGCGGCTATGTGCTCGCCGATCTGCCCATGCTGCGCAGCATGGGGGTCGGATCGGGCTATGTCGCCGCGGTCGTCCTCGCCCTTTACCTGAATTCGCCGCAGGTGGCCCTTGCCTATGAGCACTCGGACATGCTTTGGCTCTGCGTGCCTGTGCTGGTCTACTGGGTCACGCGGGTCTGGCTGAAAACCGGCCGCGGCGAGATGCACGACGATCCGCTTGTCTTTGCCGCACGGGACCGCGTCAGCCTCGTCATGGCCGCGCTCTGTGGTGGCGCAATCGTGTTTGCCTTGTGACAGGCGGTGCGATGGAGGTCAGCCTCGCATATCGATCCTGGGGGCTATCAAACACGCCAGCCGCGCGGCGTGTCAGCCACATGCAGTGGCGGGACGACAAGCTGCCAGCGGACGGGAGGCCCCTCCTTCCCTACGGCAACGGCCGCAGCTATGGCGACAGTTGCCTCAACAGCGAAGGAACCCTCGTCGATCTGCGCGGCCTCGACCGGTTCATCGCTTTCGACGAGGAGACTGGGATCCTGCACTGCGAAGCCGGCGTGCTGCTTGCGGACATCCTCGCCTGTTTCGTGCCGAAAGGCTGGTTCCTTCCGGTGACGCCCGGAACGCGATTTGTCACTGTTGGCGGCGCAATCGCCAACGACGTTCACGGGAAGAACCACCATCAGGCCGGCAGCTTTGGCCATTATGTTCGCGCGCTCGAGTTGCTGCGCACGGACGGAACGCGCCGAACCTGCTCCCCACGCGAGAACGCTGACTGGTTGGCGGCGACCATCGGCGGCTGCGGCCTGACGGGCATCATTCTGTCAGCGCAAATCAGCCTGAGGCGGATCCCCGGACCCGCCATCGAAACCGAAAGCATCAGTTTCTCTGGAATTGACGAGTTCCTCGATCTGAGCCGAAGCTCGCACAACGATTATGAATACACCGTCGCCTGGATCGACTCGCTCAACCTTGGGGATGACGGTGCACGCGGGATCTTCTTCCGCGGCAATCACGTTGCGGGGCATGCCGGGATCAAGCCCCCTCGAACCAAACCCGGACTGCCGATCACGCCGCCCTGGTCTCTGCTGCCCAAGCCTGCTGTCGCCGCTTTCAACTCGGCCACCTATCGCTGGCCGCGCAGACGGCATGGTGTTGTCCACTACGAGCCGTTCTTCTATCCGCTTGATGCGGTGCCAAACTGGAACCGGCTGTTCGGCCGCCCCGGTTTCTTTCAGTATCAGTGTGTCGTTCCCTTCGACCAGGCGCGCGCTGCCATCGGCGAGATGATGGCTCGCGTCGCCCATGCCAGGGAGGGCTCGTTCCTGTCCGTGCTCAAGGTCTTCGGCAGCCACAAGCCGTGCGGGTTGCTGTCCTTCCCCCGTCCGGGCGTCACCCTGGCGCTGGATTTCCCCAACCGGGGGGTGTCGACGCGCGCCCTGCTCGACAGTCTCGATGAAATCACGCTCGCCGCCGGCGGCGCGGTTTATCCGGCCAAGGACGCCCGCATGTCGGCGGCGACCTTCGCGGCGGGATTTCCCGCATGGCGGCAGTTCGAGGCATATCGTGACCCAGGCATCCAGTCCGACTTCTGGCGTCGGGTCGCGGTCAGCGTTCCGGAGGTCGCCCTTGCGTAGAGTTCTCGTCATCGGCGCGACCTCCGCCATCGCTTCGGCGACCGCCCGCCTGTTCGCCGGCGACGGCGATCGGATCTTTCTCATTGGACGGAACGAGAGTCGGTTGCAGGCGACGGCAGACGATCTTGCCGTACGAGGCGCGACCTTTACCGGCTGGCAGGTGCTGGACGTCAATGCTCTCGACCGTCACGACAACGTGCTGACACAGGCCGAGCAGGCCCTCGGCGGGTTCGACATCGTGCTGATCGCCCATGGCACGTTGCCGGACCAGGCGCGCTGCCAGGCTTCGGCCGAGATGATGGTCCAGGAGTTCCGCACCAATGCCATTAGCACCATGGCGCTGCTGACCCGGATTGCGGAGATGATGGAAAAGGCGCGGCACGGCCGTATCGCCGTCATCACCTCGGTCGCGGCGGATCGCGGGCGGCAGAGCAATTACGTCTATGGAGCGGCCAAGGCAGCCGTCGACACCTTCCTCGAGGGTCTCAGACAACGACTCCACAAGGTGGGGGTTGGTGTTACGACGATCCGGCCAGGGTTCGTCGATACGCCCATGACGGCCGATTTTAAGAAGGGCCTGCTTTGGGCCAAGCCGGAAGCGGCCGCTCGGCGGATTCATCGCGCCATCATCAAGGGCGCCGACATTGCCTATGTCCCACCCTTCTGGCGCGGTATCATGCTGATCATACGCCTGATGCCACGGTGGATCTTCAAGAAGATCACGCTTTGACGAGCTTGACTCGTCGGTAGTGCCGAAACCGTCAATCGGCCGCGGGGGGCGCTTCCTCGACGGCAGGCTCCAGGCTGAGCCGGAACGCGGGATCGAACATGGCGGGATCAATCCTTTGTGCGCCGTTCAGTACAGGAATGAGTTGATTTTGAGCCCCAAGCCGGATCGGGTTGACATACTCCCAGGCAACATCGCCCGATCTGGTGACTTCGATGAGGCGCCCGCCATCAGACTCCGTCAGCAGCGTATTGCCGTTTGGAAGGCGCTGCGCATTGGAGCGCAAAGTGCTGTGCAGTGGGCGGTCTTCTGTACCGGTAAAGGACCATTTCACGTCAAGTGTCCGCGGATCGATCTCCAGCACGCGGGAACTGTTGTTGCGCCTCAAGACGCCAAGATTGTCGAACAGCAGAATGTTGCCGTTGGCCAGAATGGTCGGATGATGCTGACGCAACCATGCGCCGCGCGCCGCCCATTTGGTCTCCCCTGTCTCGGCGGACAGGACGACGACAAGCGACTGCTCGCGAAAGGAGAGCAGCAGATCCCCCTCCTCGCCGAACGGAAAGTTCCTTGCCGCCTCGGCGTCGATGTACTCGACGGAGTTCGAATGGATCGGGTCGTTCAGCGTGAAGTAGGGCAGGATCTCGAACAGCATGCCGTAGCGCGAATGCAGCAACGCCTGCGTCAGTGATATCTTCTTGAGCTCCTTGCCGTCCGGTGACAACACGACGACGAAATCTTCAAGATAGGGCTTGTCGAGCTGCTGGGCCTGCGGCGGCCGCTCATAGTTGAACTCGTGCGTGAGGGCGTAGATCCGGCCATCCGGAGCGATCGACATGTCGTGATGAACATGGGCGAGATAGCTCCAGATCGGTCGCGAGTCCTTGTCCATCTTCACCATGCCGTAGCCCCAGGGCGTGTCGGCCGACGAGATGTAGATCGCGAGCAGGTCTCCGTTGGGATAGACCTTTGCTCGGTCCATGTAGATCACGGAATCTGGCTGGGGTTTCCTGACCGCGGCCCCCTCGTTCCAGATTTGGCTGAACGGCAGGCGCCATTCGTGAGTGATACGGCCGTCCATGGTCATAAGACGGGCGACCTGATCATCGCCCGAGGTGTAGAGCGTATACCCGGGGAAAACTCTCGCCGGGTCATGGATGGTGACGCCCCGACCATCCGTTCTGGCCGGCTGGTAGAGATTCGCTCGCACGGGATTGGCGATGATCTCTTCCTGGATCTTGAGCGCCTCCCAGGCCCGGTACGCATCACGGAAGAATTCGTACGGATAGATCCGCATTGCCATCATCATCGCTCCGGCGACGAAGGCCAGGAACACGATCATCAGGATGAATATGCCGGTGCCGATCCTGTCGACGATCGAAGGTCCTTCCGCGCGATCCTGTCTGTCGGAGCGCTGACTGCGCATGTCTCCTCCCGCCGGCCGTCCCTTTCCACCGGGAAAATCATTGCCCCCGCCACCAGCTTGAACACGGTCCAGCATCAATGAATGCCCGCCATGGTTCTCTTCGGGGCGACTGACTGGCGCGCCGCAGCATCTGCCAGCCGATGCACGGCGGCCGGCTCTGCTTCCGACACACGCTGTGTCCTGCTCCAGGCAGCGATCGCCTGGACCGCGCCGAGCCACAGAATGGGGACGATCTCGGCTACGACGCGCTGCTCCGGAAGCCGTCCGAAGTAGACCGCTGTGGCAAGAAACGGCAGTCCGAAACAGATCAAGGTCCGGCCAAGGGTTGGATCCAGATGGCGACGAAGCAGCATCACCGGCAGGTAGAGCCCGGCGCCGAACCTTGCGAGATAAGTGAGCAGATAGAGGGGACTGGCGAAGAGCCCAAGATTGTAGAGGAGGTGGTTCTCGTACGCCGTTCCCATTACGTTGGCGTGGGGATTGGGGATGCCCGGGAAGAACCACTTCACAGCGCCATGGATCGCGGCAAAGACGATCACCTGCGCCACAATGGCCATCGCCAGGTTGCGGCGACCGACCGCTCCCCAGCACGCCGCCAGAAACGCCGGGATCATGAACACCGTCGTCTCGCGGTTCAACGTCGCAATCGCAAAGATGCCAAGGTAAGCGGCAAAGCTGCGCCGATCAGGGCTCTCAACGAACCGCGCAAGCAGGAGCACGAGCGTTAACGTCAACACCGCCGCCGGCAGATCGTAGACATAACGGAACAGCGCAACCAGCTGCCATTTGCCAAGCTCGACGACGCCGCCCCTTATCGTGAACACGGAATGAAAATACATGTCCGGGACGATCAGGTGCATCGCCATGGGAACCACGATCGTCATCGCCAGCAGCCGGCGCACAAGATCGGAGCCGCCGACCTGAAAATGGACGAGCGTGCGGTGGGCGATAACAACCAGCAACATCCATGCGCCGACCTCGATGAAGGCGAACAAAAGCTCCACGTCAACCCAGGGGGCAAGGTTCGTCACACCGGCCACGACAACGGGCAGCAACACCCGATATTGGAAAGGAGCTGCCGCACCGAAATCGGCCATTCGTTCCGGACTGGCGAGCCACCACGACGTTGTCGAGAGATAGTGAAAGGTGGTGAGAAGGATCGCGAGCAGGGCCAGCGCGATGTACCAAATCCACCACATCGCATCGCTATGACCCTGCGCTTCGGCTTCGCTTACCCGCGTCATCAAGGGATTTGCGGCTTCCATGCCGACCTCCGGGGTACCGGAACCAACTGCGGCCAGAAATCAAATGGGGCTGCACAAGCGCACCTATCGGCGGACGTGCACACCTCCGGCCCTGAGCGCGTACGGCCTTGACGCTAGAAACAAGTAGTGGCGAAAAGAAGTTCCGCGCCAGACCGGGCGGAATCGCATTTTTCTGCGGGTTTCCGCTTCCAAGCGGAGAGGTCCTGTCAAACGCGGCGAGAATGCGCCTTGCCTGCACCGGCAGCGTAGGAGAGCGCCAGCGAACGAATAGTGCCGGACAAGAAAAGGCGGCCTCGATCGGGCCGCCCTGTTTCGTAGATGCACCGCCCCGGGCTGCGACGGAATCGCCGGGCCCAGAAAATGAGGTGTCAATTCGGAGTGGTAACCTGTGCCTCCACTGTACCTTCGCCGATCGGAGTGGCGGGCGCAGCCACGGTGGCGATGCCATCCCAGGTCAGTGCTGTCTTCATCAGATAGACGTTGTAAGGATCCCACTGCGAAAGCGTGTAATAGACCTCGCCGTCGATCTCGCTTCCCGGAACGATGTACGGCCCATAGAGCCCGGGAAATTCATTGCGCGTCACCACGACCTGGGCCTCGCTCCAGGGGCCGGTGAGCTGGCGTGCGGTACGCAGCATGATCGCGCCCTTCTCCGGCTCCAGATACATCATCAGCCATGACTGGTGCGTCTGGCTCCAGGCCACCGACAGTTCGCCGACCGGGCCGGGAACGATCGTCTCGGCCGCCGCCGGATCGGCCACCCACTCGCTGCCGTTCCAATATTCGTGGTCGTCCCGCACCAGGAGCCTCTCTGGCACGACTCGGCGCAGCTTAACGCCGCCGAACCGGCCCTCCGGGATGCCGAACGAATAAAGCATATCCTTGTCGGACACGAAGGCCACCTGCTCGAACCCGATCGCCCTCTGCTCGACGGACTCCCGCGGCATCGTCCAGTTCTGGCCGTGGTCGTCGGAATAGGCGATGCCCGAATGGCGCACCTCCCATTTGCCCGGTTCGCCCCAGTGCTTCACGGACATGTAGTGAAGGAACATCCGGGACCCGACGGAAACCCCGTAAGTGGGGATTACGGTCATCTCGAGCCCGTCGATCTTGCGGGAGACAAGCAGTTCCTTGGCCCTGCCATCCTTGCCGGCGATCATCGCCTCGATCGGCAGCCCATTGCGCGGGTCGGGATCCGCGATCCGGGCCATGGTATTGCTGCGCCAGTTCTTCCGGCCGAACAGGCCCTTCGCTCCGAAGGTGTCGCCGAACACCATGTAGAGCGATCCTTCGTGCCAGAACATGTGGCCGAGGTCGGTCCCATGGATATCCCACCGCGAGGCCGTATCGTTCGGCGATGCAGCGCCGGTGATCTGCGTGATTTGCTCGGTTGTGCCGATCCTTGGCATGACAGGCATCTCGACGGGTGTTCCAACAACCTCTGTCACCGTCGCGGCCTGGGTCGGCAACGCCGTCGCAGGAGCCGGAACGGGAACGCCGGTGTCTGTTCCAGCAAGAGACATGGGTGCGACGGCGATTGAGGCAATTAGAAGTCCGGCCGTCATCAGGTGGCGCGCCATTCGGCAACTCCCCTTGCGCGCAAGGGGGGTCTTTCAGTGCACGGACTACCGTCCGTGGCACCGATCAGAGCCGAAGACCTTACGCAGGATTGATGATGTTAACCGCCGGGTAAGGCATGGAATGATTCGTGGCAAGGGAAAACCGAATTTTGCCGTAAAAAGGTCGTATTCTTACGCACGCACACGTTGCGTCTCGGTCGTGATTGGTTGAATCACGGCCCAAAATGACTTGAATTGTCGGTCGAAATGATTGGCGCAGCCAGTGCTTTATCAGCGATCGGCCGGCACCGATGCGCGGAGAATATCAGGCGGCCAGGAACCCCTCGGGCGGTGCTGGCACTGGTAGGCATAGGCCGGCCACCTCGTCTCCTTGATGAGGGGAATTTCCCTGGTGCGGCACTGCAGGTCGGGGCGCTGATGCTCGATCCAGCGGACGAACTGATAGCCATCGGTCGGCACGACCACTCCGGCGACTTCCGTCTTGGTCCGGATCTCCGGCACCGCCCGCCACCACACCCGGTACACTGGCGTTTCCGGCAACTCGCCGCGGAGCGTGTGATAAAGGGTCGCCATGCGAAGGCCGTAATCCATGGCGACCAGCGGCCGCTCCCCCGGTGCCTGTGCCACGATCTGCTCGATCGCCGGCGCCACGCCAGCAAACATCGGCTGGCGGCTTCCGAGGATCAGGGCCGTGTGTCCGGCGCGCACCAGCGCCGCCATTAGCAGGGCGACAGCGACGGTCTTGAGCAGGACCGGACGCGACCGCAGCGACCAGCCTATTGCGGTGACCGCCGCAACAATGGAGGGGCCAAGCACCGGGAGGTGGAAGGCATGGATGTCGTAAGCGCCATACCACAGCATGAACGGCACGAACGCGAGCGCAGCGCCGAATACCACGGCAAGGCCGTACCAGCCGGCATCGCGCCACTGCCACCCTGCCCAGAACAGCACAAGGCCTATGAGGACCAGCGGAAGCGACAGCCAGGGATGGGCCGCACGAAATGTCCCGATCAGGGCCTCCAGCGTCCGTGTCGAGGTCAGGCCGGAGCCATAAAGGTCGCTGAAGTAGGTGCCGCGAATGTAGTCGATGAGCTCCCGTAGCGTCGGCGGCAGCGGCATGTACTCGGAATAGGCCGTGTCCGGGCTGTAGGCAATGTAGGCAAGATAGAGATACTGGCTCGCCCCAACGAGAATGAAAGCAAGAACCGCTGCGATCGGACGCGGGCGCAGCACGACGCGATGATGGGCAATCGTCACCCATAGGAACACCGGCACGAGCATGATCATCATGAGATGATTGCCGAAAGACATCGCATAAACGGCGCAGGCCGCGAGGAAATAGCCGACTCTTTTGGTCTCGACGAAGAGCGCCAGCAGAAAGATGCTGCTGAGGATAAAGGCGAGCGCCAGCGCGTAGACTTCCGCTTCGGTCGACTGAATGGTCATCAGCCCGGCGGTGCCGAGCAGAAAGGCCGCGGCAAGCCCGGTTGCCGTGCTTCCTGTCAATCGCTGCGCAATCAGGAAGGCCATGGCATTGGCAAATGCACCGGGAATCGCGGACAGCGCGAAAGTCATCGTCCACCAGTCCGGGAACGGCAACGCCAGCCATCGGACGAGGGCGCCGAGCATCAGTACGATCGGATATCCCGGTCCGTGCAGGAGGATCGACGTGTGGCCGAGGATCTGGATCTTGGCCGAATCGCCGGCATTGAGCTCGCCGCCAAGGCCTGGGAAGAGGCAGAGGCCATAGTAGACGGCCGACACAAGGAATATGCCCGCCGCCGTCAGCGCCAGACGATGCTGCTTCTGCAGCCTGGTGTCAGTCGGCAGGTTCGCAATCAGGCCAGACAGCCCGCTTCGGCCGCCGACCGCAACGCTACTGCCGGACATATGAAGCGACCGTTTGAGCTTCTGGCGGAACCGCTGCGCCAAGCCGGTAGGCTGAGCATCAATCAGCCTTTCTGAACCGTGATAGATCGTGGATTGGTGCATCCGTCGCGCCCTCCTACGGCGTCAGATCCGCATGGGGAACGATGTCGGCATTGGAGGGTGCGGCGGCGGCGCTGGTCCCCTCTTCGGGCGACGGTGCGGTCTCCGAACAGACCGGTTCGCCATCGATGTGTCTCGGCCGGCAGTTCTCGATCACCGGTCGCGCGGAACCCGGCCTGGCTTCCCTGGCCGCTGTACCACCTCCGGCCTCGCCAAAGCGCGGAATACCTGGTGCAATCATCGGTGCAAACACCGTGCCGCCGACACCGAAGGGAAGTTCAACCTTCGGACGCAAGCGGTCATCATCAGACTCGTCCGAGAACAGTGAGGCCACGCCCTCCGCTTCCAGTTCGCCACGACTAAGACCACCCTTGCCCGAGAGGCTGATTTCGAACCGTTCGCCGATGATCTGCACGTCCCTGACACGGACGACGCCGGCACGAACATCAGCGGATGCGGCGGTTCGGTCGAAATGGGTTCTTCCCGCCATCGGAATGAACGGCTTGCCATCGGCAATCAGCAGCGTTCCCTGAGCGACTCGCTCCAGCGTCGAAACGATGTCGGCCCCGCCGATGCTGCCGTTGCGGATGTCAGCGGCGAAAGCGCCTTCAAGCGAGCCGACGATGGCGGAGACCGTATCGCCCTCCCCGGCAAGGTCGAGCTGTGCCGTGACGATGCCCTCGGGCGGCTGGGTGCTGCCGATGAGCGCACTTCGCCCGCGAGACCAGAACGATGGATTGAACTCTTCCATCGATACAGCATCAAGCCGGCCGGAAAGCCGAACCCTGAGGCCGGAACCGGCCGGAGCCGCCGTCACTTTTCCGGCAACGGTGCCGCCGGCGATTTCAGCCTCGTTCAGCGCGAAGACGGCATGACCGGCACGAACGAGCAGGCTCATATTCGCGTCCAGCAGATCGACGCCGCCAATCGAGACCTCGTCGATTGCGGCGCGCAGGTCGATACCGATACGGGGCAGCAAATCGGCCGAGACAGGGATATCCTCGATTTGGCCGGACCTCGCAGCGGCAAGCGCCCACAGGTAGGGCACAACGTCCAGATCGCCGATCGACAGGCTTCCACGCAGCAGGGCTTCCCGACCGTCGAGCTCAAAGGCGAGCGCTCCCTCCGCCTTGCTGCCGTTGAGATCCAATTTCACGCGCGATAGCCGCAGCCCGTCCTCGTCAAGATCGAACTGTCCGCGTATTTCAAGCGCGTTGAAAGGCGTCCTGTCGATCACCGGCGCGGTGATGTCTTCGACGAGACGCTGTGGCAGAGCATCGTTATCCGCGACCGCTTCGGGATCGCTGATCACCTGCCCCTGAGTGCCCCGGTCTTGCAAGTGGGGCGGTGACGGCCGCATCGAGAGTGTCAGATGGCCACGATCCAGCGGCGGGATGCCGTCCTCTCCCGGCTCGTCGAACGCGACGTCCACATCCACCGTCTGCCCGCGCCATTCGAACGAGCCAAATGCCGCGGCGATACCCGCTACGCGATCCCAGCTTAAGTTCAGGTCGACGGACTGGAGCGCCTCCTGATGCCCGAACGGACAATCCGCAAGTCGGATTGCACCATCGCTCAGCACGACCTGGGTTAGGGCCGTACCGCTCCCTTCGGTGAGCAAACTGGCGAATACGTGCCTGACCCAGCCGGGAACGCAGCTCGAATCGGCATCGCCGCGGGCAAGGAGAATTTCCGGACCGGTAAGCGTCAGCGCGCCGACCTCGAGACGTCCGGAAAAGAGCGGAAGGAGTTTCAAGGAAGCCGTGAGGGACGGAATTCGGAGCTGAGACTGTTGACCGTCGACATCCGGAGAGATCTCGACATCCGTTACCGTGATCTCCGGCCAGGGCAGCATGGTCGCTCGCGGTTCACCGTGTATCGTCACGGCTGCGCCGCTCCAGGCGCTAAGTTTCTGCGTGAGCATGCTCGCTGCCATGCGGCTGGAGACACTGTGGGGGACGGCAGCAACCACCACCACCGCGAGCATAGCGAACACGCCGGCAACGATGCTGACGACAAAACCTCTCATGACGGCCCTCTCGCGCCGCCCAGCCACCTGCAGGTTAGATCAAGGGAAAGTGCAAATTATGGTCGACTGCGGGCATCATGAGTGCGCTTCCCCTGAAAAATCCGGCATCTTTAAAGGGGAACACTCTCGATTACCCATGCGAATTCAACCACTGGTAGCCGTTCTCCGTTCTACAGCTAAGTCAAATCTGGCATAAATTTGGCGCGGGCATCAGCGAGAGACGCACTGTCCCCCTTCGCCCGCGCCGAACACTTCCCCGGCAGATATCGGGAGCATCATCCCGGATCACGTGCACCACAAATGCTTATCACAACCCAGGATGACGCCTGTCTCGAATGTGTTCTCAAGGGCCCTGGCAAGGGCCGGCATAGCATAATGGTCTAGCCGAGAACTTCCTTCACCGCTTCAGCAGTCTTGCCGACGACCTCGTCGGCCTCGGCCTTCGACAGGCAGAGCGGGGGCGCAAACCCGAGGATATCACCCTGCGGCATGGCCCGGGCGATCACGCCGCGCTTCGAAAGCGCGGCGGCGATCTGCGGCCCGACCTTCCGCGCCGGGTCGAAGAAGACGCGGCCCGACTTGTCTTCGACGAACTCGACCGCCGCCAGCATGCCCTCGCCACGCACGTCGCCGACATTTGCGTGATCGCCGAGCGCCGCCTTCAGGCCAGCATTGAAATAGGCACCGACCGTGCCGGCGTTTTCCACGAGGCCGAGCGTGTCGATCAGCTTCAGGTTGGCGACACCCGCGGCCGCGCCGATCGGATGGGCCGAATACGTCCAGCCGTGGCCGATCGCGCCGTACGTGTCGGTGCCCTGCTCCAGCACCTTCCACACCTTTTCGGAGATGATCGAGCCGGACAGCGGCGCATAGGCCGAGGTCAGGCCCTTGGCGATGGTGATGATGTCGGCCTCGATGCCATAGTGATCGGAGCCGAACATCGATCCGAGACGACCAAAGCCGGTGACGACCTCGTCGGCGATCATCAGGATGTCGTGCTTCTTCAGGACCGCACCGATTGCTTCCCAGTAGCCATTCGGCGGCGGCACGATACCGCCGGTACCGAGCACCGGCTCACCGATGAAGGCGGCGATGGTTTCGGCACCTTCTCGATCGATCAGGCTTTCCAGTTCGGCCACGCAATGGGCGACGAAGTCGGCCTCGCTCATGGCGAGATCGGGACGACGGAAATAGATCGGTGCCTCGGTGTGCAGCACCTGGGAAAGCGGCAGATCGAACTTCTTGTGGAACAGCTCGAGTCCGGTAAGGGATCCGGTCATCAGACCCGAGCCGTGATATCCACGCCAGCGCGAGATGATCTTCTTCTTCTGCGGCCGGCCGAGGATGTTGTTGTAGTACCAGACCAGCTTGATGTTGGTCTCGTTGGCGTCCGAGCCCGAAAGTCCGAAGTAGACCTTCGACATGTTTTTCGGCGCCCGGTCGAGGATCATCCTGGCGAGCGTGATCGATGCTTCCGTGCCGTGGCCGACATAGGCGTGGTAGTAGGCTAGCTCCTTGGCCTGCGCTGCGATCGCCTCGGCAATCTCCGGCCGGCCGTAGCCGACGTTGACGCAATAAAGCCCGGCAAAGGCATCGAGCAACCGGTTGCCATCCCGATCCTCGATATGAACGCCCGAGCCGCCGGTGATAATCCGGCTCGGTGTTTCGCCGCGGGCGTGCTGAGCAAGATGCGTCGAGGGATGGAAGAAGGCCTCGCGATCCCACTTTGCAAGCTGGTCGTTGGTAAGCATCTGAAACTCCTTATTTTAGGCGCGACCATGAAAGCATCCGAACGCGCCGCTCATATCCCGGCCGTTCAAACGGCCGGCTGCGTCAATGTGCAATCACCCGCTTTGACGATTGGGCCGAACCCCGTTTCGGTAAGAACCTCGGCCCCGCCTTCCGTAAGCAGCACCGGGTTTGACAGGAAGTAATCTCCCTGTCCGGTTCCCATCAGCCAGGACAGCACGTGAAAGCTCATGCCGGCCTCGAGCGTGAGGTCGCTACCAGCGCGAAGCCCGGTGACGGTAGGGCCGCCCGTCCAGGACGGCGGCTGACCGATGCCGACAACATAGCCGCAATGGTGGCGGCTGTAGTGGTCAAGGCCCGCTGCGTCGACGACGTTCTGCCAGGCACGATAGACCGAATCGGCGGTCGTCCCGGGCCGGAGGGCGGCCACAACCGCATCGAACGCAGTCTTGGCAACCTCGGCCATCCTGGCATCCTCGGGACGGATGCCCCCGGGGTGCACCAGCCGACCGATTGGCGCGTGATAGCGAAAGACGCAGCCGGATAGTTCGAGGAAAACCGGCTCTCCCCTTCGGTACGTGCCCTCGCCCCAGGTGGCGTGCTCTTCGCCGAGGCGCGAGGCCGGACGAATGAAGGGGCCGAAGCCTGGCGGATGCCCGCCCGCCCGGGTCATCGCCGCGAGACAGACAGCCGCGACCTCCCGTTCGGGCACGCCTTCGTCAATCGCTTCGATCGCCGCCCCCACCGCGGCGTCAGTGACCTTCGCTGCGCGGCGCAAAAGCGCCTGCTCCGCCGGCGACTTGACCAGCCTTAGCCGCTCGACCGCGCCGGTGACGTCTTGCCAGCTGACGTTGGGAGCGCCCGCCTTGAGGCGCTCGGCTGAACCATGCGACAGCCCTGAAGACCAGTTCTCAAGACCGACATGACGCAGCTTCATCTCGTGGAGGAGACGCGCTGCGAGATCGGCCGCCGTCTCGCTGTCGGAATGGCCGCGGAAGGCGGCATTGCGCACAAATCGTTCAATCGTCACCCGTTCCATCGCCCGCGTCACCAGCACTGGCTCGCCGTCGGACGGAACGATCAGGAAATGCGGGGCGAAGTAGCCCCAATGATCCAGCCCGGTCAGATAGAAGATGTTCTCAGGAGACGAGATCAGCGCCGCGTCGAGCCCGCGAGAACCGAGTAGCACTCGAAGCGCACTGGTGCGCGCTGCAAGTTCGTCGTCATCGAACGGATTGCAGAACATCTCCTCAGGCCCAGTCGCGGCAGACGTATTTGACTTCCATGAACGCCTCCATGCCGAGCCGGGCCCCCTCCCGGCCTATGCCGGACTGTTTGAAGCCGCCGAACGGAATCGGCGCGCCGGTGACCTTGGTGCGATTAACCGCCACCATGCCGAATTGGAGCGCCCGGCTCGCGCGGTAGATGCGGCGAGGATCCTGGGTGTGGAGATAGGCGACCAGCCCGTATTCCGTCGCATTCGCCCGCGCCAGCGCCTCCTCCTCCGTGTCGAAGGACGTCAGCGCCGCGACAGGGCCGAACGTCTCTTCGTGCATGATGAGGGCATCGGCCGGCACATCGGCGAGCACCGTTGGCTCGTAGAACAGCGGCCCGGCTCCGTGGCGCTTGCCGCCGGTCAGCAGCGTCGCGCCCTTCGCCAGCGCGTCGGCGACATGAGCTTCCTGCTTTTGCACCGCCTTTTCGTTCATCAACGGGCCGATGTCGCGGTCCTCGCGCCCCGGGCCGACTCGGAGCGCGGCGGTTGCCGCGGCGAACTTGGTGGCAAAGGCCTGATAAACTGGACGTTCGATAAAGAAGCGGTTGGCGCCGAGGCAATCCTGTCCGGAGGTGGCGAATTTCGCCTTTATCGCCTCTTCGACCGCCTGATCCAGGTCGGCGTCGGAAAAGACCAGGAACGGCGCATGGCCGCCAAGCTCCATGACGAGCCGCTTCATGGTTTGGGCGCACTGGCCGTAGAGTAGCCGGCCGACCTCGGTTGACCCGGTGAAGGACAGCGCCCGCACCCGCGTGTCCTTTGTCCATGGCCCGACCACTTCCGGAGCACTGCCGGTCACGACGTTGAAGACGCCGGCCGGAATGCCGGCTCGCTCGGCGAGTTCGGCAAGCGCCAGGGCCGAATAAGGCGTCTCCGCGGATGGATGGACCACGACAGTACAACCGGCGGCGAGGGCCGCGGCGGCCTTGCGGGTGATCATGGCGGAGGGAAAGTTCCATGGTGTCACCAGCGCCGCCACACCGAGCGGCTCGCGCCATACCTCCATCTCCGCGTCCGGCAGATGCGAGGTTACGCTCTCGATGTTCGGCCGCTTCGCCTCCTCGGCGTAGAACTCGACGAACGAGGCGGCATAGTCGATCTCGCCGCGGGCCTCGGAGAGCGGCTTGCCCTGCTCCTGGGTCATGATCTGCGCCAGGTCCTCGCGCGACGCGGCCATCAGCTCGAACCAGCGCCGAAGCAGCTTCGAGCGTTCCTGCGGCAACAGTCCCGCCCAGGCTGCAAACGCCGCCGCGGCCGCATCGACCGCCTTCACGCTCTCCTCCGCCGAAAGCTGCGCCACGTGGCCGAGTTCTGCGCCGGTCGCCGGATCGGTCACGGCAAAGCTGGCACCGCCCGCCGCCGCTGTCCAGCGCCCGCCGACATAGGCAAAGGATTTGACGAGGCCAACGTCGGAAATGTCGGCAAACCCCAACGGCTCCGACCGCATGCGTTCTACCGCCTGGACCATGACAGTTCTCCACCCGAATGATCTGCGACGATCGTGCCGTCAGTCCGGCAGAGATAATCTCCAAACTCAGCCAGCCGGCGGAAAGATCATCCGGACTTGGTCGCCGTCGCAGACGGTTCGCCGAGGAGGGCGGCAAAGGGCGGCGGACCGTTGGTCTTAACCGCCTTGGTCACGATGTAGCTGTAGTAGCGTGTCACGCCGATCCGCCGTGCCAGAAGCTCGTCGATCAGCCGCTGGTAGAGGTCGATGTCGCGCGTTGTGACCTGCATCAGGTAGTCGAACCCGCCGCCGAGAGCCCAGCAGGCAGTGATTTCCTCGAAACCGGCCACCGTGCGCTCGAATGCCTGGAAATCCTCCGTCCGATGCTGGCCGAGTTCGACCGTCACGAACACCGTGACCGACGGACCGATGAGGTTAAGCGCAATGTCCGCGTGATAGCCGCGAATGACGCCGGCCGCCTCCAGCCGCCTCAGCCGTTCCCAGCAAGGCGTTGCCGTCAGATTCACGCGTGCCGCAAGATCCACCTTGGAGATCCGCCCCTCGCGGGCGAGTACCGAAAGGATCTTGATGTCGCGGTCGTCGAGCTTGAGCATTGCCGCCCGGCCTTCCTGCCCCGCCGTTCCCGGGACCCCCTAAGTCTTGATCAGCGATCCGACACCGGCTGTGCGGCAGCGCTCTGCGGCATAGGTCGCGATCGCCGTGTCCTGAGCGCCGGTCCCCGTGAGGTCGCAGATCGTAACGTCGTCGTCCGAGCGTCGTGCCATCACGTCGCCCGTTACCACGGCCCCGAGTTCAGCCGGGGCCGCCCCGGTCCAAGCACCCGCCGCAAGCGCCGCCCTGAGTTCTCCGAGCTTCTCGCACTGGCTCACCCGATCGCAGATGTATGCCGTTGCCGCCGCAAGCGCCGCCGGATCGATTTCGTTTTTGTCGTGCTGGTCGGATCCCATCGCCGTGACGTGCAGTCCGGGATGCAGCCACTCCGCCTTGAGGATCGGCTCGCGTGCCGGCGTTGTCGTCACGACGAGCTGGCTTTGTGCCACCAGCCGCGCCGGATCCGTCTCGGCCCGCGCCTTGACCTTGAGTCGAGCGGAAATATCCGCAGCGCAGGCTTTCGCCTTGGCCGAATCGCGCCCCCAGACCAGCACCTCCTCGAACGGTCGCACCAGATGCGCCGCCTCGATCTGCAGCCGCGCCTGCACGCCCGTGCCCATGACGCCGGCAGTCGTTATCCGGCTCGGAGCCATGTGCCGTGCCGCGACGGCACCAGCCGCCGCCGTTCGCACGTCCGTCAGGTACCCATTGTCGAGGAAAAGCGCCTCGACCAGGCCGGTCCTGGCAGAAAACAGGATCATCAGTCCGTTGAGACTCGGCAGCCCAAGCTTGGGATTGTCGAAGAAGCCCGGGCTCACCTTGATGGCGAAACCGGAAAAGCCCGGCAGCCACGCCGTCTTGACGTCGACCTCCCCGTTCGCCTCCGGGATCGCCATGGAGAGGATCGGGGGCATCACCACCTTGCCGGTTGCCAGCGCCTTGAACGCGCCCTCAACCACGTCGACCGCGGCGACATCGAGACCGACCACCTTGCGCAGCTCGGCCTCCGTGACGACGGCGATGTCATGCGCCATAGCGCGCTCCTTTCAGCGTCCGATCACCGAGCATGAGGTCCTCACCGGTCACAACGCGGGTGAACACTTCCATATCGACGTTGCGGCCGGTGACGATCGTCGCGATCGGCCCGTCGCAAGCCGGCAGCTTGCCGGCAAGCAGTGCGGCGTGACCGACGCAACTCGCCCCTTCCGCCACCATGCGCTCCTCGTAGTAAACCGCCTGCATCGCCCGATAGATTTCCTCCTCCGTGACGAGCACGACATCGTCGAGATACCGACGGCAAAGCTCGAAGGTGAGCTTGTTCTTGAGCCCGATACCACCGCCGAGACTATCGGCGAGGCTCGGCACTTCCTCGACCTCGACCGGGCGCCCGGCCTTGAGCGAGGCATGCATTGCCGCGCCGCGGTCCATCGTGACGCCGACGACCTTGATGGCCGGATTGATGCTCTTTGCCGCCAGCGCCACGCCGCCGGCGAGCCCGCCGCCCGACAGCGGCACCAGAACCATCCCGACCTCGGGACAGTCCTCCAGGATCTCGAGGCCGATCGTTCCCTGGCCGGCGATCACATGCGGATCGTCGAACGGCGAGACCTCAATGAGGCCTTCGGCCTCGCAGAGCCGGATGCTCTCAGCGTGGGCCTCGTCCTGCGACTTGCCGGTAATTCGGATATCGGCCCCGAGCGCACGGATACCTTGGACCTTCGCCTCCGGCACCAGCGACGACATGCAGACCACCGCACGAAAGCCCCGGGCCCTGGCAGCATAGGCGACACCGCGGCCGTGGTTGCCAGTCGAGCAGCATGTCACTCCCGTCGTCTCCGCCGGGAGCCGGTTCACCGCGTTGACCGCTCCGCGCAGCTTGAAGGCGCCGACCGGCTGCGTCGTCTCCAGCTTCATCAGGAACGCCTGCCCGGCGCGCTCCGTCATCGCGGCTGATGGCACCAGAGGCGTGCGAACCGCCGTCCCGGCAATGGCTTTACGGGCGGCAAGGACGTCGGCGAGGGTGACGGTCATGGCACGGCTACTTCACTGGACTAAGGCCGGGATTGGCCGGACCCGGAGAGGCAGCCCTCATCCGACCCTTCGGGCCACCTTCTCGCTAAGGGAGAAGGGGATCCTGTCGTATGGCATTATCGGCCCCTCTCCGCTTGGGCTGAAGACGAGCTTTCCTTACGCTTCCCCCATCACACCGCCTCCTGCACCGCGCTCAGGAACTGTTTGGTCCGCTCCTTTTGCGGGTTGCCGAAGATCTGGTCCGGAGGCCCCTGCTCCTCGATTTTGCCGCGGAAGAAAAAGCACACGCGGTGAGAGATTTCCTTCGCAAAGCCCATCTGGTGGGTGACCATCAGCATGGTGAGGTTGTGTTCCGCCACGAGCTTGCGGATGACGTTCGTCACCTCGCCGATGACCTCCGGATCAAGCGCCGAAGTTACCTCGTCGAACAGAAGCACCTTCGGCCGCATTGCAAGCGCGCGGGCGATCGCGACGCGCTGCTGCTGGCCGCCGGAAAGCCGAGACGGGTGCTGGTCAATCTTGTCGGCAAGCCCGACAAGCCCGAGCAGCTCCACCGCCCGATCTTTCGCCTCCTTCTTCGACAGACCGAGCACGTGGACCGGCGCCTCCATGCAGTTTTCCAGGGCGGTCATGTGCGGGAACAGGTTGAAGTGCTGGAAGCACATACCGATGTTGGCCCGCATCTTTCTCAGGTGCTTGGCATCGGCCGGGACCAGCTTTCCGCCACGCTCCATATGGGTCAGCGGCTCGCCGTCGACATAGATAACGCCGCCGTTGATCGTCTCCAGCGTCATCAGCATTCTGAGGACGGTCGTCTTTCCCGAGCCCGATGGCCCGATAACCGTCACCATCTCGCCGGCGGCGACATCAAGGTTGAGGGCGTCCAGCACGACAAGACTGCCGTAGCGCTTGGTGACGTTCATGAAACGCACCATAGGCACGTCATCGCCGGTCAGCCGCAGCGGATATGCGGACAGATCTTCGCTCATCAGGTCATTCCCAGTTTGCGCCTCACCGCGGCCTCGAACACCCGGATGAAGAAGGCGGTCGGCAGAGAGATCATCAGGAAGATCAAACCGACCAGCGTATAAGGCTCCAGAAAGCGGTAGCTTTCCGAGCCTATGGCATTGGCGGTGTGCATGAGCTCCGCGACACCGATGACGGAAAGCATCGGCGTGTCCTTGAAGATGCCTACCAGGTAGTTGCCCATGCCCGAAAGCGCCGGCGGCAGCGCCTGCGGGATGATCACCCGGAAGTAGGTCCGCGCCGGGCTGAGGCTGAGGGCCGTGCAAGCCTCCCACTGACCCCGCGGCACGCTCTCGATCCCACCGCGATAGACCTCGGACAGATAGGCCGCGTAATGCAGGCCGATCGCGATCATGCCGGCGACCCAGGGCGACAGCCGGACACCGAACTGAGGTCCGACGTAGAACACGAAAAAGATCTGCAGCACCAGCGGCGTCGAACGCACGAACTCCACAGCCTCTCGCACCACCCAGGTCAGCGGGCGAATTGGCGTTCGCTGCGCCAGCGCCAATACAAGGCCGAGCACTACGGCGATGGCGTAGCCGATTCCGGCGGCAAGCAGCGTGTTGCCGGTCGCCACCACCAGGCGTGGCAGGATGTCGACGGTAAAATCCCAGCGCCAATCGAAGCCAAGCATGTCACGCCCTCGCGCCTATGCGTCGCGCCATGCTCCGTTCGAGCCAGCGCATAAACGGCGTCAGCATGAAGCGGGCGAGCACGTAGTAGATGATGAGCGCTGTGCCGAAGGCCTGAGCCGAGAGGAAGGTCGTACCATTGATCTGCTTGACCTGGAACATCAGGTCAGCAACCGCGATAAGTGCGACGAGAGCCGTGCCCTTCAGAAGCTCGATCAGCAGATTGCCCCAGGACGGCAACATGATCAGAACCGCCTGCGGCAGGATGATCCGAATCATTCGCTTGGCAGGCGACATGTTGAGCGCCAGCGCCGCTTCCCACTGCCCCTTGGGTACCGAGAGAATGGCCCCGCGCACCAACTCAGCGCCATAGGCGCCGAGATTCATACCAACCGCCACGAAGCCTGCGGTGAACTTTTCCAGCGTGATGCCGAAGAGCGGCAGCACGAAGAAGATCCAATACAGCTGGACAAGCAGCGAGGTGCCGCGAAAGATCTCGATATAGACGACGGCAAGTCCGCGCACCAACACGTTGGGCGCCAGACGCATCAAGCCGGCGGCCAGGGCGATCGCCACCGCCAGCAGCGCCGAGAGAACCGTCAACGCAATCGTGACGAGCGTGCCGCTGGCGATCCGGTCGCCATACTGACTTAGAAATTCAAAGTAGGACATGCCGCCCAGCCCTTGCTCTCGGACCCTGTTCAAGGCGGAAAGCCCGGGCAGCAGACCCCGCCCGGATGGGGGAGACGGGGCGGCAGGCTGGCACTGCCCGCCCGCCACTCACCGTCATCGTCATGTCAGCGGTTGGCGCAGACCCACTCAGTGGTCCTGTCGCCGGGCAGCGAGCCCTCGTCGTAGCCGTATTCAGCAACGGAAGCGAGCATCTCGTCGGAGCCGAGATACTTGGTTTGGGCCTCGTTGAACTTGTCGAGGAAGTCCTGATCCGCCTTGCGGAAACCGATTCCGGCCCAGTTGAACGAGTCTTCCGGCATCGCATTCGGGTCGGTGACCTCGACGGCGCCGTTCGAGCTGTCGGCCAACTGCTTCATCGTGAAGTAGGTACCGGCACCGGCGTCGGCACGTCCGGCGCGCACGGCAGCCAGGATCTCGGTCGGTCCGGGCACCTGCATGATGTTGGATTCCGGCACCCCGGCAGCCTTGGCGGCCTCGATGTTGGAGTAGCCGGCACCGGTGACCATCACGGCGTTGTTCTCGACGAGGGAAGCATAGTCACTGATGTTCTTCGGATTGCCTGGCGCGACGATGAAGCCGTCGCCGACCTTCGCCATCGGCTCTGAGAAGGCGATGTTCTCGCAGCGGCTTGCCAGAATGTTCATGCCGCCGGTCACAATGTCGAACCGGTTGGCGTTGAGGCCGGGAATGAGCCCACCCCACTCGGTCTGCACCGGTTCGATGTTCTCGTAGCCCATCGTCTTGAGCACACCGATCGTGTAGACGTTCACGAAGCCCTTCGGGCTACCGTCGTCGCCCGGATAGGCGAAGGGCACTTCATTGGCGAAGCCGATTCGGATCGGCTCACCGGCCTCGATGCGGTCCATCAGCGGCCCCGCGCCGGCCGCAGAAATGCCGGATGCGGCCGCGATCAGGCAGCCAGCCAAAAGTCCCTTAATGGTCGTCGATTTCATCGCGCTATCCCCTATCTGTTGGATTATTTTTCTGTTGTGTACAAGCTTCACCAGCTTTGGCGTCATGTCAACAACTTTCCCTCGCTTTTTCCCGTGAATGATGTCATTGGCAGTTATGTTGTGTACAATATGAGGGTGCCGCCTACTGCGCCCACCGGGAGGACTTCATGCCCGCATTGCAACTGCCCTTCTCCCAACAAGAATATGACCGCCGCCTTGCCAAGGTTCGGCGGTCCATGGCCGACGCCGGACTCGACATCCTGTTCGTCGAGGATCCCTCCAACATGGCCTGGCTCACCGGCTATGACGGATGGTCCTTCTATGTGCACCAGGGTGTGATCGTGCTGCCGGACGCCGACCCGATCTGGTGGGGACGATCGCAAGATGCCAACGGTGCGCGCCGCACCGTCTGGATGGCCGAGGACCGTATCGTACCCTACGCGGACCACTACGTTCAGTCGACGGTGCGCCATCCGATGCAGGCACTGGCGGCATTGTTGCGGGACAACGGCGCCGAGCGTGCCCGCATTGGTGTGGAGTTAGAGAATTATTATTTTTCGGCAAAGGCTTACCTGACTTTGCGCGAAGAGCTGCCTCAGGCCTCTTTCGTCGACGCGACAGCGCTTGTGAACCGGGCGCGCGGCGTCAAGTCGGACGAGGAGGTCGCCTTCATGCGCAAGGCGGCGCGGATCGCCGAGAAGGTGGTTGACGGCATTCTGGAGAGGATCGAGCCGGGATTGCCGAAGAACGAGCTTGTTGCCGAGATCTATGGCGACGCCGTGCGTGGAGTCGGCGAGGACTGGGGCGACTATCCGGCCATTGTGCCACTGCTGCCCAGCGGGCCTGACGCCGCCGCACCCCACCTCACCTGGGACGGTCGTCCGTTTAAGACCGGGGAGGCAACCTTTTTCGAGATTGCCGGCTGTTATCGCCGTTATCATACGCCGTTCTGTCGCACCGTCTTCCTCGGCACGCCGCCGAAATTTCTTCTGGAGGCGGAGAAGGCGCTCGTCGAGGGTCTGGAGGCCGGTCTGGAGAAGGCAGTCGCAGGAAACCGCGCCTGCGACATCGCCAATGCGCTGGCAGCGCCGCTGGAGCGCGCCGGGATCAAGCGCGGCGCCCGCTGCGGCTATCCAATCGGCATGTCGTATCCGCCCGATTGGGGCGAGCGGACGATTTCTCTGCGGGCCGAAGATGAAACCGTTCTCGAGCCCGGGATGACCTTCCATTTCATGCCGGGTTTGTGGATGGACGATTGGGGACTTGAAATCACCGAGAGCATTCTCATCCGCGAAAGCGGCCCGGCCGAATGCTTCTGCAATCGGCCGCGGAAACTGTTCGTGAAGGCATAGGCGCGATGAGGGGCTATCGCGGGTGCATTGTCCGTGACGGACTCGTGGTCGCTACGCGCGGAGCCCCTCTCTCCCAAGACGGGAGAGAGGGATCCGCGAACCACGTCGCCATAAGATCAACCCTCTCCAGCACATCGGACTTCACCGGCTTCTCCGCCTTGGGACCATTCCGTCCAAAGGTTTGGCTGACGAGTGGCTCGAATCCAGCATGACCTCCCCTACCCTCCTCGACGAAACCAAAGCCATCCTGGCCGATCTCGTCGCCTTTCCGACCGTTTCGTCGGACAGCAACCAGGACCTCATTGCCTATGCGGCCGAACGATTGCGCGCGTGCGATGCCCGCATCAGCCTGATGCACGACGAAAGCGGCCGGAAGTCCAACCTTTTCGCCTCCATTGGCCCGGACAGCGGTCGCGGTATCGTGCTGTCGGGCCATACCGACGTTGTGCCTGTTGACGGGCAGGACTGGACCTCGGACCCCTTCACACTGCGCGAGGACGGTGACCGGCTCTATGGCCGCGGAACTTGCGACATGAAGGGCTTCATCGCGGCCGCACTTGCTGCCGCACCGAGTTTCGCTGCAGCCGAACTCGCCAGGCCGATCCACTTCGCCTTCACCTACGACGAGGAGGTCGGTTGCTTTGGCGCTCGCCATCTCGTTGCAGAACTTGCCGCGAGCCGGGTCCGGCCCGCCGTCGCCATCATCGGTGAGCCGACCATGATGAAGGTAATCGAGGGCCACAAAGGCTGTTACGAGTACACCACCCGGTTCAAGGGGCGCGAGGGGCACGGCTCGGTGCCCGACAGGGGGGCCAACGCCGTGGAGGCCGCCGCGCGTTACATTGGCCGGATGATGGACCTTGCCGACGAAGTCAAGGCCACAGTTCCAAGGGGCAACCGCTTCGATCCGCCATGGACGACGGTTCAGGTCGGACGCATCGCCGGCGGCAACGCCCGTAACACGATCGCCGGCCAGTGCGAGGTCGAGTGGGAGATCCGGCCGATCAACCGCCAGGATGCGCAACACATCAAATCCGGCCTCCTGCACTACTGCGACCACGTGCTGTTGCCGGCAATGCGACGCACTGCGCCCGAGGCCGAAATCGTCACCGAGGTGATTGGCGAGGTTGAGGGGCTCGAACCCGTCGCCGACAACGAGGCTCGGGACATCATCTATGAGCTGACCGGCGAGAGCACCGCCGACGTGGTCTCGTTCGGCACCGAGGCGGGACTGTTTCAGTCGCTTGGAATGTCGGCCGTCGTCTGCGGACCGGGTTCGATCGCCCAGGCGCACAAGCCGGACGAATACATCGAGATCGACGAGTTGATACGGTGCCTCGATATGCTTAATGGCCTGAAGACCAAGCTGGAAGCAGACCGATGAGCGATGCCGAAACCGCGACGAGCCCGGCCGCTCCCGCCGTCATACTGCGGCCGGACGGCGGGCTTGCGGGCGGTGCCCGGGAGCGGTTTCAGCGCCTCTATCACATCCTGAGAAGCCGGATCTGCCTGTTGGACTACCCACCCGGCACCCGCCTCAGCGAGGAAGTGCTCGCAACCGAATTCGGCGTGAGCCGGACCCCGCTGCGCCGGGTTCTCGGCAGGCTGGAGACAGAGGGTCTGCTCACCTCGGTTCACGGCGTCGGCACGATCGTCACCGATGTCGATATCGAGGCGCTGACGCAGGTCTATCAGCTTCGCCTGGAACTGGATACCCAGATCGGCAAGCTCTCGCCCGTTCCACCATCGGAGGAGACACTCGCGCTGTTCCGCGACCTGTGCCAGCGCACACAGGAACTCATCGCCCGACCGGAGCCGAGGGAATTCGCTACGATCAACATGGAGTTCTTCCACGCCCTGATGCGGCTTACGGCCAACGAGCCGCTGCAGGCGATTTCGGAACGGCTCTACTACCAGACATCGCGGATCTGGCTGAAGTCGCTTTCACAGCTGCAGGTCGGCCGGGACGACTATCTCGCACGAGAGGTCTTCATCTTCTCGCGCGAGGTCGCTGACATCCTCACCGCGATCGAGATCGGCGATCTCGAGGCGGTTGGCCACCTGCGCCGCTCGCACGTTGCGATGAGCTTCGCCCGGCTCCGCTCGCAGCCGCACAACCAAGTCTCGGACTGATCAGCGCCCACGCCAAGTAGGGGTTTCCTACCAGCCTTTTCTCCTTGCCCCGCTGTCATCGCTGTGCGAAGTCCGGTGAAAATCAACTGATGCGGGGAAACGACATGCTCAGCCTTTCACGCAAGCTTGCCAGCGCGCTGACCCTCGGCGCTGCCATTGGCCTCGCGCTGCCGGCGGCGGCCGCAGACAAGATCAACATTGGCCTGCTGTCGCTTACCTCGCACTCCCCGAGCATCATCGCCGAAGCCAAGGGCTATTTCGCCGAGCAGGAGCTCGAGGTCGAGTTCGTCTCGTTCCAGGCCGCGCAGCCGATGGCGGTCGCCATCGCCTCGGGCGACGTTGATTTCGGGATGACTGCGATCTCTGGTGGTCTCATCAGCCTTGCCGACAAGGACGTCATCAAGGTCATCGGCGGCGCCCTCCAAGAGACGCCCGATGTCGAGGGCCAGAAGATCCTCGCTTCAAAGACGGCCTATGACGCCGGTCTAAAGACACCTGCCGACCTCAAGGGTCACAGCTTCGGCATCACCACCACCGGCTCGTCTTTCCATTACATGGCACACAAGGTCGCCGACAAGGAAGGCTTCGCGCGCTCCGAGATCTCATTGAAGCCGCTGCAGAAGGTGCCGGCTGTCATTGCCGCCCTGAAAAGTGGCCAGATCGATGCTTGGTCGATCGTGCCCAACATCGCCGACGCCCTGACCAAGGGGCCTGAAGTCGTCGAGATCGGCAAGGTAGCCGACTACATCGATAATTATCAGGTGACGACCGTCTTCACCTCCACGAGCAACGTCACCGGCAAGCCGGACCTGGTGAAGCGTTTCCTGACTGGCCTTTCCAAGGGCATTGCCGACTACAACGCCGCCTTCGTCGACAAGACCCTGGGCGAGGAGGAGACGGCAGAGATCGTCAAGGCGATCCACCAGTACATCTACAACGATCAGCCGCTCGAAAAGGCCGACCCACTTATTCGCGCCGGCGCCATGCGCATGAATGAAGGCGCTGCGTTGAGCCTGGCCAGCGTCGAGGATCAGCTTGAGTGGTTCAAGTCGGAAGGGCTCGTGCCCGAAACCGTGACGATGGAGAAGCTGGTCGACACCAGCTTCGTCGAAACGCGCTGACCCGCAGCCGCCCCGGCCAAACGGGGCGGTCTTTTGCCCATGCAGCTCATCGCCCAAAACATTCGCCACCATTACAGCGGCACGCCCGTTCTAGAAGACATTTCCTTCACCATCGGCGAGGGCGAAATCGTCTGCGTGGTTGGTCCGTCGGGCTGCGGCAAGTCGACCTTTCTGCGCATTGCCGGAGGTCTTGAGAAACCCGAAGGCGGCGAAATGCTGATGGCGGGCGACGTACCCGCGGGCTCGCTCAATCCGCTGACCTACGTCTTCCAGGACTTCGCCCTGCTGCCGTGGCGCACCGTGGCGGGCAATATCAGCCTGGTGCTGGAAGATCACGGCATCAAGGGCGCCGCGGCTCGCGCCATCATCGACGACGTGCTTGCCCGCACCAATTTGTCCGACTTTGCCAAGGCCCTGCCCCGCCAGCTTTCCGGCGGCATGAAGCAGCGCGTGGCGATCGCCCGGGCACTTGCAGTCAGGCCAGCGGTCATGCTGATGGACGAGCCGCTGTCGGCGCTCGACAGCCAGACGCGGGAACTCCTGATGGACGACCTGGTCTCACTATGGAGTCGGGAACGGTTCTCGGCCTGCTACGTCACTCACAATCTCGGCGAAGCCGTGCGACTCGGCAGCCGCATCGTCGTGCTGTCGCGCCGGCCGGGTCGCATCCGGGAAGTCGTCGAGATCGATATGCCTATCGACCAGCGGGCCGAGCGAATGGTGGAACTCGAGGCGCTGCAACGGCGAGTCTGGCACATCATGCGCGAGGAGGCACGTGAGGCCGACAGGGAGATCGCCAATGTCGTATGACGCGCTGCGTGAAGGCCTCGACCACGACACCAAAGCTGCACCTTCGACCACAGGGCCACGCCCGGTGCCGTTCCGCGGCGGCGGCTTCACCCACAGACCGCTTGGGCCGGTGGCCCCTATCGTTTTCCTGATAATCCTGCTGCTTTGGGAGGTTGGCTCCCGGGCCGGGGCGATCAGTCCGATTGCCCTGCCGGCGCCCTCGGCAGCGCTGGCAGCGCTCGGCGACCTCTTCACCTCCGGGATGCTGTGGAAGCATCTTGGTGCAAGTCTGTATCGCCTTGTCGTCGGGTGGACGCTCGGAAGCTTGCTCGGTATCGTCGTGGGCTTGATGATCGGCCTGTTCTCGCTGGCCAGAGCCGGCCTCCTACCTCTCGTTTCGGCTCTGTTCCCGATCCCGAAGATCGCGTTGCTGCCGCTCTTCATCATCTGGTTCGGCATCGGCGAGGGCTCGAAGGTGGCGACAATCCTGTTCGGCACCTTTTTTCCGACGGTGATTGCGACCTACGGCGGCGTCGACAACGTCGACCGCGGGTTGATCCGGATGGGCCAGTCCTTCGGGCTGACCTGGCTTTCGATCGTACGGAAGATCATCCTTCCCGGGGCGATGCCTGCGATCCTGTCAGGGTTCCGGATTTCGGCCTCAATAGCGATTGTCCTGCTGGTGGCGGCCGAGATGATCGGTGCCGAATATGGCATCGGCGCCTATATTCTCATGGCAGGAGCGCTATTTGCGCTGGACCAACTCGTCGCCGGCGTGGCGATCCTGTCGGTCCTCGGTCTTGTCATCGCCTGGCTGATAGGCCTCTTGGAGCGACGACTGCTCGCGTGGCGCAGCAATTGACGCAACATACTCGTTCGTCACCCGCACCGGCCCGCAACAGGCCGATCGAGTCGCCGCGACATTTCTTCAATGGCCGAGAGCGCGTCCGTCGAGCCGCGCCCGAAACCCATCCTCAGATCAAGGGACGCCAATCTCGGAGGTGTAGGGAAAGGTGATCGTGCAGGCGACCCCATCGGGATCGAAGCGAAGCGAGGCGTTGCCGTTCAGACCTGCCCTGACGCCACGTTCGATCCAGTGACAGCCAAAGCTCCGGCGCGTTGGCGGCACGACCGCCGGCCCGCCGGACTCCGCCCAGCGCAACTCGATGCGGTCGCCGGAGGTATGATCGGACGCAATGGCAACCTCCACCGCCACTTGGCCAGACGCGCTGGAGAGCGCCCCGTACTTCGTTGCATTGACCGTCAGCTCGTGCAGGACGAGCGCGAGCGTCAGCGCCGGCTTGGCCTTTAGTTTTATCGAAGGTCCGGAAAACAGCACGCGGTCTTCGCCCCCGAACGGGCTCACCGCACCTTCCAGGATATCCTGCAGATCAACCGTTTGCCAAAAGCCGCTGGAAAGCAGTTCGTGCGCCCGGGCAACGGCCTGAATGCGGGCCGAGAAGGCTGTTTCGAACTCTTCGAGCGACTGCGAACCGGCGATGGTGCGACTGGCAATCGCGCTCACCATGGCCAGAGTGTTCTTCATCCGGTGATTGAGTTCGTGCAGTAGCAGGTTCTGACGCTCTTCACTTCGACGGCGCTCGCTGATGTCGCGTGCAATTTTGGATGCACCGACAATTCGGCCGTCACGATCCCGGATCGGCGACACAGTCAATGAAATAGGGATGATACGCCCGGACTTGTGGCGCCGCTCGGTCTCGTAGTGCTGGACCTTCTCGCCGTTCCGGATTCGGCGGAGAATACGCGGCATTTCTTCCTCTCGGCCCGGAGGGGCGAGGATGGTCACCGGGCGACCGAGCACTTCCTCTGCCATAAAGCCAAACAGCCGTTCGGCGCCGGGATTCCAGCTCGTGACAATTCCGTCCAGATTTTTGCTGATGATCGCGTCGTCAGAGCTCTCGATCACCGCGGCCAACAGGGCCTCCGGCGCTCCCACGGGGTTCTCTCCCACCGTAAACATGGTCATATCCTATCGTGTAATGCCAAGACGGTGAAAGGCCGAATGGACGCTGAACTTCCGTCCAGACCGCTATGCCGCTGGCGCCGCTTGCAAGATGGATGACTTGCCTCAGCATCAACGCTTCGACAGGGGAAGTTGGCCACCAACCGGCAATAAGGAATAAATTTTCGTTCATAATTGAAGCGCAAGTATGACCTGGATTTTTACATTTATAATTTTCTAACGCCTCGCATTTTCTTCTTTTTAATAGACCATACAATTCTAAATAAACCAAAAGAATCAAAAGAAAAATCTCTTCCCCCCACGAAAATTTTCTAAAAGGCAGGGGGTGGCACCCCTTCTCCACCCCAAATCGAGCGCAAGCGCTATGCTGCGACCGTCCTACCCGCAAGACGAACCTGAAACAAATCGTCCCTTGGACGACGGACAAGGAACCGGGCGCAGTCCAGAAGGTTAAGAGTCCGTGCGACGTCATGCTCGTGTTCGGGCACCGTCCACGGATAGAAGCCCACCAACCGAGGAATGCACCATGGGACTGTTCACAAGGGACATCAAGACGCTGGACGACCTTTTTGTCCATACGCTGCGGGACGTTTATTACGCCGAACAGCAAATCCTGAAGGCTTTGCCGAAAATGATCGACAAGGCCACCGATCCTCAACTGCAGCAAGGTCTGAAGAAGCACCTGGCGGAATCTGAGCGACACGTTGACCGCGTCGAGCAGGTTTTTCAGATGCACGGCGTCGAAGCAAAGGGAGTCAATTGTCCGGCGATCGACGGTATCATCGAGGAGGCGAACGACGTCACTGGCGAGGCCGACAATCCGGAAGTGCTCGACGCGGCGATCGTCGCTGCCGCGCAGGCGGTGGAGCATTACGAAATCACCCGGTACGGCTCCCTGATTGCCTGGGCTAGCGAACTCGGCCGCCAGGACTGCGCCGCTGTCCTGCAGCAGAACCTGGATGAGGAGTACGCGGCCGACAAGGTTCTGACCTCGGTGGCCGAGAACCGCGTGAACCAGCACGCCATCAACTAAATCCTTCGCGCAGCGGCGCGACGGATACTTCGATTCTGCAACACCCTGCCACCCACCGGGCGCAGGGTGTTGCAGTCCGTTCAGCCAATGATGTGGATGAGGCACGTGGAAGATTACCGCATGGTGTAGAGCAAGCCGATGCCGCCGAGGTAGACGACCGCCACGACGACGGAGTCGTAGCCGATGCCAAGAACCGCCTTATCCCGCCGTTCGATGAGTCCTGCCACATAAACCGCTGTCACCAGCATTCCGATAAGCGCTGCCATTACTGAAAAGCTGCCTGCCTCGTTGAGCACGGGACCGCCCGTGTAGAGGAGGTCGACAAGAAAGACGAGGGCGGCGTCAAATAGGTTCGTGCCGAAGATGTCGGACACGGCCATGACGACACGGCCGAGACGGATCGCAGCCAAAACCGTGCTGATTTCGGGGAGCGACGTGGATATCGCGACGAACACGGCGCCGAAGAAGCTGTTTCCGAGGCCCGTCTGCTCGGCGATCGCCTCTCCGCTCATCGAAAGCAACGCCCCCATCACGAGGATTGCGACACCCACGGTCACGGTGGCCACGGCCAAGCGGCCGGGCGAATGCCTGAGGTCGGTTTCCTCTTCCGCCGTAGCGTTTTCAGACACCTCCTCTGTCACCTCCCAGCCCCTTTCGCCCGTCGTTTGGGTCACCATGGTGACGGCGTAGATGAAGCAGGCGAAAAGGCCCCATGTCCAAAGGCCCGCACCAAGAAAAGCGAGATCCCCGGCGGTCGCTCCGGCAGCAACCAACCCCATCAAGAGGATGCCGAGCGTTCCCTGCAGCAGGACGGTCGGGTCCGGCACCTGCGCGGTCAAGGGTCCGGTGCGCAGCTTGATGTCTGCCACGACCAGGATCGCCACCTGCATGGCAAAGCCGCCGAGGAGGTTGTTGACGGCAAGGGCGGCATTGCCGCTGACAGATGCCGTACCGACGACAGCTATCTCCGGAAGGGATGTGATGCCGCCGAGGAGCAGAACACCGATGGCGGCATGACCGATGCCGGTCCTCTGGGCGATCTCGTCCGCATAGCGGGAAAGGCGAGTTCCGGCGACCCAGACGACGCACGCCGAAGCCAAGAATATGACAATGTTGAGCCACACCGGGAACTGCGAGAAAGCCATTACGCAGGCTCTCGATCCGGTCTGGATGGAACAATGCCAGGATGCTTCCCCTCAAGTGGATCGTAATCAGCCAGCCGTAGTCTGTCACGGGGTCGCCCCAGCCGCGGGCCGCATGCCTCGTACCCTTGTAGTCCTGCTGCTCGTATCGCAGAGCGCGCCTCAATCGCCGTTTTGGCGCGACGCCTGGCGGAACACACGAAGGAGCAGGTCGCCCGATTTCCCTGTGGCCTGGCGCCAAACACGCGCGGCGTGGGTGTCATGGTCAACCGAGGTGCAGCCGCAGCATTATCCGCTCGATCGCCTGCCGATGCTCTCTTGGCCGTGATTTGCCCCGGAACCAACATCGGGCGCCTGCCCCCCTTTGATCGACGTGGGATTTTGGACCTGCTGCGGCCCACGCGGCGCGGTGCCAACTGCGTAACGACCGGAACCAGCTCCGGTTCCACCTCGGCACATTTGCAGTCAAGGGCGAGGCCCCCGCATCGACACAATCCATCGATCCAGTGACTTCATCTACCGGAACAACCTGAACGGGGCAGGGTTAGAGCGCAGCGTTTCAGGCAGAGGAAAAGCCCATGCGCATCGCGATCATAGGCGCTGGATATGTAGGATTGACAACGGCTGGCTGCCTGGCGGAGCTCGGCCATGAGGTAGCGTGCCACGACGTTGACGCCGGGCGGATCGCGCAGCTTTCAAACGGCAGCATTCCGATCCATGAACCAGGTCTCATTTCCTTAATCCGACGCATGACGGCGGCCGAACGGTTGCGCTTTCCCTTCGACCCGGATCAATGCGTCGCCAGCGCCGAGGTGGTGTTTCTGACGGTCGGCACGCCGAGTGCCGCCGATGGCGACATCGACCTTTCTCAAGTGACCTCAGCAGCCCGGCGAATTGCTCCTTTTATTCAGAGCGGCGCAGTGGTGGTGATTAAGTCGACAGTGGCAGCTGGGACGTGCCGCCGTATTCGAGAGGCGATCGCCGGCGAGCGGCAGTCTCTCGATTTCTCGGTCGCTTCCAATCCGGAATTCCTGCGGGAAGGGTCGGCGATCGAAGACTTCATGCGGCCGGACCGGGTCGTCATCGGCGCCGACGATGAGGCGGCAGCCGCGATCCTGCGCGAGATCTATAGGCCGTTGGAGCAGCGCGGCGTGCCCGTCCTGCTCACCAGCACAACCAATGCCGAAATGATCAAGCACGCCTCGAACGCCTTTCTCGCACTCAAGATCGGTTTCATCAACGATGTCGCCCAGCTTTGCGAGGCAGCTGGCGGGGACGTGAGCGATGTGGCCGAAGGTATCGGTCTCGATCGACGTATTGGTCGGTCGTTTTTGGCTCCCGGTCCCGGCTATGGCGGTTCGTGCTTTCCCAAAGACACCCGGTCCTTCGCCGCCATCGGCCGCAATCACGGCGCACCTCAGCACCTGATCGAGACGCTGATTGCGCGGAACGAGAACTACAAAGCCCTACTGGCGGACCGCATCCTGAAGCAGGCAAAGCTCGGCGCCGGCAACAGGGTTGGCGTGCTCGGCCTGGCGTTCAAGGCCAATACCGACGACATACGAGAGGCACCCGCGCTGACGATCATCCCGATCTTGCAGGCCAACGGGGTAACGGTATCCGCGCACGATCCCGAAGCGGGAGCAAATGCCCTGCGCCACCTACCCGGCATCGAGCTTGCCGCGTCGCCCTACGCCGCCGCGCGAAACGCAGATGCTGTTGTTATTCTGACCGAATGGGACTGCTATCGGCGGCTCGACCTTGCAAGGCTCGCTGAGGAAATGCGCGGACGTATCCTGTTCGACTATCGGAACCTGCTCGTTCCCGAAGACGCGGTCAGCCACGACATCGCTTATGCCGGGCTGGGACGGCGACTGCTGGCGCCAGAAGTCGGCGTCTGCCCCTCCGACCTGCCAAAGGAAGGCGGAGGACCGGCCATGGAGCGATGGGTCTCGGAGCCGTGGAAATAGGCCGGTCTCCCAGCCGCAGCAGGAACAATCCCCGGCGTCGTGCCGTTTGCAGGACAGGACGTTTTCGGCCGGCACCGGGCACTGCGAATGAATTTTCCGATCACGAGAAACACCGCCTCAGTGCCGTCTACGGATGGTGAGGCGGTTCAGCTCCCGCACTTTGCGCGGCCGGAGCGCCGCTGAACATGTGGAGACGGCGCTTCCCGACCTGGCTGATCCTGGTTGCCGGCTTCTCGGGTGCGGTGCTGCTGCTGGCCGTGATCGGGTTCAGCGTCGTCCTGAGCGGCGTCTACAATGTCGGAGCCGCGAAGCATCACTACAAGATCACCGACTGGCTCCTGAAGCTTACCCTGGGCAGGTCGGTTGCCTTCCACAGCTTGGACGTCGGACCTCCGCCTAATCTCGCTGACAAAGGCCTGATCCGCGTCGGTGCCAACCACTTCCTTGTCGGCTGCGCCCCATGTCACGGTGCGCCGGGCGAGGACCGGAATTCGGTGACGAAAAGCATGTATCCGCCTCCGCCGCCGTTGCGACATGCGTCAAGCAATTGGTCGGCCAATGAGTTGTTCTGGATCGTCGACAACGGCTTCAAATTCACCGGCATGCCGGCTTGGCCCGTGCGCGGCCGCGGCGACGAAGTCTGGGCGTTGGTCGCTTTTCTGACACAGATTCCAAACATCGACGGCGACGCGTTTCGCTCGCTGACGAACCGGTCCGTTCCGGCAGGACGACCGTCCCAAACGTCAGCCCCAGGTCTTACGTCCCTGTCGAGACCGACTTTCAGCCCGAGGGACTGTGCTCCCTGCCACGGCGACGCGACCACTCCGCCGGCGCATGGTCTGGTGCCGGACTTGCGCGGCCAATCGGCCGCCTACCTGGTTCGGGCCATGGAGGAGTTCGCCGATGGCCGACGCCTCAGCGGCATGATGAGCGTGATCGCAGAGGCATTGACGCCGGAACAGATCCAGCGCGTCGCACGCCACTATGCGGAACAGAGTCCGACCGCAGCACCTCCCCGCCACACCGACCGTGATATCGATCCGGAAGCCGTCGGACGCGGCCGCGACATTGCCAAAGATGGCATCGAAGCCACGGCGGTCCCGCCTTGCCTGGCCTGCCACTCGGGCAGTGCGTCGGACCGCTTCCCGACCCTGGCCGGCTTGTCGAAGGACTACATTGAGCGCCAGTTGTCGCTGTGGCGGGGCGGACTGCGGCAACAATCGACCTATGGAGCGATCATGGCGCCGATCGCACGCCGCCTTACCGAACAGCAGGCAGCGGATGTCGCCGCTTTCTTCGCCTCTCGACCATCCGCCGCCGAAATTGCCGATGAGGCGCGCAGCAACCGTGAGGCGACACAATGAGGCCGCGCGTTGACGTGACGTGGCTCGTCCTGATACCGACGCTGGCACTCACCGGCTGTGACGGAGTGCAATCGGCCCTGTTGCCTGGCGGCAGGGAAGCGCTTGAGATCCGGGCCCTGTTCTGGACCGTAACCGCCGTGGCTGCGGCCATTACCCTGCTGATGATCGTCATCTCAGTGGTGGCGCTGTGGGGTCCGCAGCCCTGGCGGGGGCGATTGGCTCGAACCGCCGTCATCACCGGCGGCGGCATCGTCCTGCCCGCTGTCGTACTGTCGGGTCTGTTCATCTACGGCCTGGTGCTGCAACAGGCAGGTGCTGGGCGATCGAGGGAAGCAGAGGCCACGATCACAGTCACGGGAAAGCTGTGGTGGTGGCGTGTCGTCTACCAGGCGCCCGACGGCCGGGAAATCACCAGCGCGAATGAACTGCGTCTGCCCGTCGGCCGACCGATTGCCGTACGCCTCAAGAGTGACGACGTAATTCACAGCTTCTGGGTGCCTCGGCTGGGCGGGAAGCTCGACATGATTCCCGGCCGCACCAACGTGATTACCATCGAGGCGACAGAACCGGGAATCAGCCGCGGACAATGCGCCGAGTATTGCGGGGGGGCTCATGCGCTAATGGCGTTCCACGTCGTCGCCTTGCCGGAAGATCAATATGACGCTTGGCTGGAACGCGAAGCTGGTCCCGCGCAGGCGCCGAGCAATGCCGTCGAGGAGCGCGGACTTGAGCTCTTTTTGACCAACGGCTGCGGGGCCTGTCATGCGATCAGGGGAACGCCGGCGCGCGGCATTATCGGGCCAGACCTGACTCACGTCGGCAGCCGCCGGTCACTCGGCGCGGCGACGCTGCCGAACGACGCGCAGAGTTTTGCCCGCTGGATCAAGGACAACCAGCACATCAAGCCGGAAAATCTCATGCCGCCGTATCGCCAGTTTTCTTCCGAGGAGCTCGACGCGGTTGCCGCTTATCTCGATGCTCTCAATTGAACCTGCACGAGCGAACATGTCGTCCGGCTCTGCAAGGCGGAACCTTTTCGCTTTTCACCAGTTATCACCTTTGACGGCCGAAAAACGTCACCTCACCCAGGCTCAGGTCGTCAAAGAGCCGGCACGTTTCCCCCCGACAGTGCCGGCTCTTTTTTTGCCTGAAGCCGTTCCTTCCGCCTCTAGGTGCCTTGCGACCGGTTTTCTGTCTTGGCCACTCCGCAGGCGCGATCTCGGACCTTGGCTTCCATTGCAAGCGCGCCATTCGTTTTTCCCCCGATCCGCCCGGCCGGAACAAATGGCAGACCCGCCTGTTTGATTTCGTCTTCTACAATGCCGCTGACAGGAGCAGCCGTGTCAGGGAAACCCGCTATCGTCGCTCGCGGCCGTCAGGCTCGGGAGCTGCCATCTTGCTCACCGAAGGATGGTCTGACATGACCCGCCGAGCTAGTGAGCCCGGCAGGAAGTTGGCTGATCCTGTTGTCATTGGCCGTGCCTCTCCCGTGCTGATTACGGGCGGTTGCGGCTTCATCGGGTCCAATCTTGCCGACAGCTTTCTGAACAGTGGCGAGGAGGTCATCGTCTTTGACAACCTGAGCCGCAACGGCGTTAAGGATAACCTCGACTGGCTTGAGCAAAGGCACGGTAACCGTGTTCATCGGTGCATCGCCGACCTGAGGCAGGAGACTGCGCTGGATGCGGCGGTGCGCGATGCGCGCGCGATCTTCCATTTCGCCGCCCAGACCGCGGTCACCTCGAGCTTGGATCACCCGATCGAGGACTTCGAGATCAATGCACGCGGCACCCTTAACCTGTTGGAAGCGGTGCGTAGGGCTGGAGGGTGGCAGCCCGTCGTCTTCGCCAGCACCAACAAGGTTTACGGTTCTCTGAGCGATCTCGCTCTGGTGGAGTGTGTGGACTGCCATTTGCCGACAGACGATCGACTGCGCATTTTTGGGGTAGACGAGGACCGGTCGATTGACTGCTGCACGCCGTATGGCTGCTCCAAGGGTGTCGCGGACCAATACATGCTCGACTATGCCGCGTCCTATGGCCTCAAATCCGCGGTTTTGAGGATGAGCTGCGTCTATGGTCCGCGCCAGTTCGGCACCGAGGATCAAGGCTGGGTGGCACATTTTCTGATCCGCGCCCTCAACCGGGAAGCAATTACGATCTTCGGTGACGGCAAGCAGGTGCGGGACGTTCTGCACGTCGACGACGCCGTCCTGGCGTACCGCGGCATTCTTGACGCCATTGACGCTGTTTCGGGCCGGGCATTCAACCTGGGCGGCGGCCACGACAATGCGGTCAGCCTGGCAATGGTTCTCGACGAAATCGCCGGAATGGTCGGTGAGGCAGCTAAGGTGACCTACGAACCTGCCCGCATTGGCGACCAGCTCTACTACGTTTCCGACACGCGCCGGCTGCAGTCGGCGATCGGCTGGTCGCCGACGGTCGCCTGGCGGAGCGGTCTTCGCGACCTGCTTGCCTGGCTGGAAGCAGAGCGCGGGATGCACGCGACCCGTCATCACCTGTCACGCAGGCTGCCGGCCTGACGTTGCTTGCGGCCGCCTTCAAATCGACGAATCGACAACCGCAGGGCACGACATGCGCTTCGTCTTCTACACGCACTCCCTTGTCTCCGACTGGAACCACGGTAATGCGCATTTCCTGCGCGGCGTGATGCGCGAGCTTGAGACACTCGGTCATGACACCGTGGCCTACGAACCGGAGGACGGCTGGAGCCGGCGAAACCTGATGAAGAGCCAGGGTCCTCACGCGCTTCGCCGGTTCGACACCGATTTCCCGGGATTGGCGTCGCTTGCCTATGGCCCGGATTTCGACCACGAATCCGTTTTGGCGGATGCCGATGTGGTGGTCGTGCACGAATGGACCGCTCCCGATTTGGTGGCGAAGATCGGCCATGCTCGTCGCGCGGGCGGCGGATTCCTGTTGCTCTTCCACGATACTCACCATCGTGCCGTCTCCGCCGATGCCGATATCGCCGCGCTGCCGCTCGATGACTATGACATCGTACTGGCGTTCGGCTCGGCCCTGCGCGAGCGCTACCTGAGGGCCGGTTGGGGCAGACAAGTGGTCATATGGCACGAAGCCGCGGACACGCACCTGTTCAGGCCGCTGCCAGGCCTTCCGCCAGATGGCGATCTCGTCTGGATCGGCAACTGGGGTGACGGCGAGCGATCAGAAGAACTCAGCCAATTCTTGATAGAACCGGTCCGCCGGCTTGGGCTGAAGAGCTCGGTCTACGGGGTGCGCTATCCCGAAGCGGCCGTGGGCGCGCTCAAGGATGCCGGCATTCGCTACCTTGGCTGGCTGGCCAATGCAGACGTCCCGTCCGTCTTCGCCCGGCACCGGCTCACCGTGCACGTGCCGCGCCGGCCCTATGTCTCGGCCTTGCCCGGCATCCCAACCATCCGAGTATTCGAGGCACTGGCCTGCGGCATACCTCTGGTCTCGGCGCCGTGGAACGATATCGAAGGTTTGTTCCGGGTCGGAGAGGACTTTCTCGTCGTCCGCAACAGCGGCGAGATGACGGACGCGCTTCGAACCGTTCTCGCCGACCACGACGAAGCGGCCGCAATCGCCGCCAGCGGACTGGAGACGATCCGGAAGCATCACACCTGCCGACATCGGGCGCTGGAGCTTCTCGACATCGTGGCAGAACATCGGCCAAGCCCTGTCTTTGCCGCTGCAACCGTTGGAGAGGCGATCCCATGAAAATCGCGTTCTACGGTTCCAGTCTGCTGTCATGCTACTGGAATGGTGCGGCAACCTACTACCGCGGCCTGCTTCGTGCGCTCGCCGGCCTTGGCTATGACATCACCTTCTACGAGCCGGACGTTTACGAGCGGCGGCAACATCGCGACATCGAGCCGCCCGACTGGTGTCGGGTGATCGTATATGACGGCACCATCGAAGCATTGCGCGATGTGGCGAGGCTCGCCGCGGAAGCCGATATCGTCATCAAGACAAGCGGCGTCGGCTACGAGGATGATGCCCTGCTCCGCCACGTACTTGATGCGGCGCGTCCGGACGCGCTCACGGCCTTCTGGGACGTCGACGCGCCGGCGACGCTCGCCGAATTGCGCGCAAATCCGCGCCATCCGCTGCGCGATGACCTACTGCGTGTTCATGCCGTGTTTACCTACGGCGGCGGACAGCCGGTGGTTGACGGCTATGCGACCTTCGGCGTCGACCGATGCTATCCGATTTACAACGCGCTCGATCCCGACACCCACCATCCCGTCGCGCCCGACGCGCGCTTCTCGGCCGACCTTGCCTTCCTAGGCAACCGCCTTCCGGACCGCGAAGCTCGCGTCGATGCCTTTTTCTTCGAACCGGCGCGCCTGCGTCCTAACCTCCGCTTTCTTCTGGGCGGCGCCGGCTGGGACGACAAACTGATGCCGGCAAACGTGCGATACGTCGGACACGTCTCGACGAGGGACCACAATGCCTTCAACGCATCGCCGAAAGCCGTCGTCAACATCAATCGCGCCAGCATGGCACAGAACGGCTTTTCTCCCGCGACCCGGGTGTTCGAGGCGGCCGGCGCCGGCGCTTGCCTGATCACCGACGACTGGCCCGGCATCGACCTTTTCCTGGGGAGGGACGAGGTCCTGGTTGCACGCGACGGGCGGGAGGTGGTCGATTGGCTCGACGCCCTTTCGGACGAACGGGCAGCCGAGATCGGCAGAATGGCCCGGCGCCGCATGCTGCGAGACCACACCTATGCTCAGCGGGCGGAAGAGGTGCACCGCATTTTCCGGATGGTGCAGAGCACACGCACCACAGAGGTGGCGGGATGAGCGAAGCTCTGAAACTCGTAATCCTTGGCCTGTCGCTGTCGTCGGCCTGGGGCAATGGCCACGCCACCACCTATCGCGCGCTCATTTCAGGGCTTGCGGCGGAGGGTCATGACGTCCTTTTTTTGGAGCGGGACGTGCCCTGGTACGCCGAAAACCGCGACCTGTCAGAGCCGGACTACTGCGGGCTTGCGTTCTATCGGTCACTCGACGAACTGCGTGGGTTCCTGCCTGAGATCCGAAGCGCCGATACCGTCATCATCGGCTCCTACGTTCCGGAAGGGCGGGAAATCATAGATCTGCTCGTTAACGAGCAGCTACGGCTCCTAGCCTACTATGATATCGATACACCGGTCACGCTGGCGAACCTCGACCGCGGCGAAGAGCGATATCTGGCAAGGCGGCAGATCCCCCTTTTTGATCTCTACCTTTCCTTTGCGGGTGGGCGAAGTCTGGCGGCGCTCAAGGGTCGCTACGGAGCCAACAAGGCCGTACCTCTCTACTGCTCCGTCGATCCCGATCAGTATCGCAATACGGGGCAAAGCGTCCGCTGGGATCTCGGATATCTCGGAACCTACAGTGTGGACCGACAGCCGAAGCTCGAACGGCTCCTTCTTGACCCGGCACGGCGCCGACCGGACCTCCGCTTCGTCGTTGCCGGCTCGCAGTATCCTAACGACATCATCTGGCCGGACAACGTCGAGCGCATCGAGCACATCGAGCCCTCGGCCCATCCCGCGTTCTATAGCTGCCAGCGCTTTACCCTCAATCTCACCCGGGCGGACATGGTTGAATCGGGCTTTGCGCCGAGCGTCCGACTGTTTGAGGCAGCGGCCTGCGCTACGCCTATCATCGGCGACCGCTGGCACGGGCTTGACACCATCCTCCCGGAGGGCGAGGCCATCCTTATCGCCGACAGCGCAACCGATGTTGTGACAGCACTGACGGACCTTTCGGTCGAGCGGCGCCAAGCCATCGCCGACGAAGCCCGTAAGCGTATCCTTGCTGCCCACACGGGGCGCGCCCGTGCAAAGGAACTCATAGGACATCTTCAAGCGGTGGCCGGACGGCCGGCTACCATCGGGTTTCGCACTTCCGCCTGACCGCTTCCAGACGATCCGCTAACGCTCGTAGCAGCCGATCAACTCGGCCTCCGCGATCATGTGCTTGCGTGCTTCCTGCAGGACGTGCTTCGCACCGGCCGAGTGGGGAAGCGGAAGCTTCGGCACGTCAAGGGCCATGAGCCGGAAGCGATAGCGGTGTGATCCGCGGCCTGGTGGTGGTTCCGGACCGTCATAGCGGGCAAAGCCGAAGTCGTTGTCGGCATACCGGATCTCGCTAGTATAGACATCTACGTCCGCCGGCACCCCGGTACACGCCGGCGGGATGTCGTACATCATCAGGTGACGAAAGGTTCCGCCAGGCGCATCGGGATCCTCCATGACCATGGCCAGACTGCGCGTCTCCTCAGGAATGCCCGACCATTGCATTGGCGGAAGGGCATTTTCGCCGTCGCGGGTAAACTGTCGGGGAATCCGCTCCCCGTCGGCAAAGGCGGAGCTGATCAGTGACAGCGGCATGCGAGCTCCTTTCCCACATGGAAACAGCCAAAAGCGCGGTCATTTAAATGCGGGAACCATGGCGGGCGCTCATGGTTCCCTACCCACCATTGCCGCTACGCTCACGGCCGGCGGTCATCCGGCTAGGGACGCCTGGGCGACAGGTCATTCAACTCGACTGCACCTTGCCGAACTGGTGAGCCGAAAGGAGAACGACCGATGAAGACGCTTCCATTCCTGTGCATGGCACTGCTCTCGCTTCCGCCTGTCGCTTTCGCGGCCGAAGGTGACAAGGGAATTGCCGACCTTCAGGGAGAAGGCATCAGCGGCACCGTCACGATGACCGAAACCGCATCCGGAGCAATTTTGGTGGTCCTTGAAGCCGGAGGGCTTCCCGAAGGGACCCACGGCTTTCATGTCCACGAGACCGGTTCGTGTGACAGTGCCGACGGCTTCAAATCCGCTGGTGGTCACTTAAGTGGCGGCCTAAGTCACGGCGTGAACACCCCGGACGGGCCTCACCCCGGTGATCTTCCCAATGTCCACGTGCAAGCCGACGGCGCGATTAAGGCCGAGTTCTTTACCTATGGATTCAGCATGGGCGACGAGGGCGATGTTCGAATCTTTGACGAGGACGGCTCGGCCGTGGTGATTCACTCCAACGCCGACGACTATTCTTCGCAACCTTCCGGTGACGCGGGAGATCGAATCGCTTGTGGCGTTCTCAGGCCGGCAGGATGATCACTCCGCCGGATCTCACCGGCCGTAGATGCGATCGAGTGTACTTGCAACATCAAGAAGACGGTTCGCTTCCTCGTCGAAGCCTTGGCCTTCGGCAACCAGTCTGGCCCAGTCGCTGATGGCGCGGCCGCCCCAGGAGTCGGGTGGCCGGACCAGAATTTCCCGTTCCGTTCCGCGGTAGCGTTCGGCGATGAAGTCATAGAAGGAGCCACGAATGTTGCGCAGTGCGACACCACCTTCGGTGCCGTGAAAGACGGCCGAAATCTCAGCGTCGCGCCCGATCGCAAGATTCCAGGAACACGCAAGCCGCACGGTTGCGTCCGTTGCGACGCGCAATGTTGCCGTCGCATAGTCCTCAACAACATCTTCCGATCCGCAAAGCCGGGTTCCCGCAGCAAAGAGCTCGCTCGAAACCGAAGTTACCGCCGGAAAGTCGAGGGTCCACAAGGCGAGATCGACGAGATGAATGCCCAGGTCCGCCATGCAGCCACCTCCGGCAAGCGCGGCATCATAGAACCACGGCTTGTCGGGGCCGTAGGCATTGTGGAAGGTGAGTTCGACCGCATAGATGTCGCCGATCTCACCGCGGACGATGACGTCCTTGACCGCCTGCATCGCTGCCGTGCGCCGGTAGCACAGATCCACTGCCAGCAAACGATCGGCCGCTCGTGCCGTCTGTAGAACAGCGCTCACTTCTGTGGCATTGCGGCCCAGGGGCTTCTGGCAGAACACCGCCGCACCGCTGTCCAGGGCTGTCAACGATTGTGCCGCATGAAGGGCGCTCGGTGTCGCAATCACGATCCCATCGAGGTTCAACCAAAGCAAGTCTTCAAGCGAAGATACGAGTTCCGCCTCCGGGGCGAGGCTGGCAGCCCGCTCGAGCCGAACTGGAGAGAAGTCGGCGACTGCCGTTGCCTCGACCAGCCCGCCATCCACCACAGCCTTCATCCGGTCAAGGCCGATCCAGCCGACACCGAGAAATCCGATGCGGGGGCGTACCATGGTCGCGGCGGCGCGACTGAGGTCAGTATTTGTCATGGGAAGGTCACCGCCGCCTTGAGGAAGCCGTGTGGACGGTCCCGCGTCGCATCGAGGGCCTCACCGAGCCGATCCAGCGGATAGCGGTGCGTGATCAGGTCCTGAGGGCGCATCCGGCCCGCCTGCGTAGCCCGCACCGCCTCCCGCATGCCTCGGATGTAGAGGCGCGGGTCCCGTTCGTGGGCGTTGACGACATCGATGCCGCGCCAGTTCCACAGTTGCATGTTCACTTGGCGGGTCTCCTGGTGATAACCGGCGATGATGAGACGCCCCCGCTCCCGTGTCAGGGCGCCGGCGAGATCGAGTGGGACCTGCTTTCCCGTCGCCTCGATCACGCGGTTGCACAGATGGCCTCCGGTCACGTCAGTCACCTGTTCGACCACCGATTGCGTGTCAGTGAGCTCGATCGCTTCTATGGCGCCCGCCTGTTTCGCAACCTCGAGTGCGAAGGACCGGCGGGAAAGCGCGATCACCCGCGCTCCCGCCTCGGTGGCGAGCCGAACGAGCAGGGCACCCAGGAAGCCGACCCCCACGACCGCCACGATGTCGCCTTTGCCGATCCGGCTGCGACCGAAGATGTTCATGGCGCAGCCGAGCGGCTCTCCAGGGATGTCATATCCGTCCAGGGAAGGGGGAAGCCGGACCACATGCGATGCCGGGCCGACGTCATATTCGGCATAGCTATTGTAGAACAAGGCGGCGACGCGATCGCCGACCCCGACGTTCTCGACTTGGCATCCAATGGCGTCGACGGTCCCCCATCCCTCGTGGCCGAGATCGCCCGGTGCCGTTGGAAACTGCATCCACGACGGACCAGCCCAGGGGCCCAGATTGGAGGCACAGACGCCGCACCCTTCCAGGCGGACGCGAATCTCGCCCGGCCCCGGGTCGACGATCGGCACGTCCTCGACACTGATCTGGCCCGGCCCCGTGACCACCGCCGCCTGCATGGTTCGAGCCTGCATGGTTCCAGAAAGGCCGTTCACGGCCCGGTGAACCGACGGGATCACCGGAGCCGGCGACGCCAGGTCGGAATTCTGCTGCCGAGCCATCGGCCTCCTCGTGTTGCCAACGTGAGCCCCTAAAACCGCAGGCGCATCTTCTTGTTCCGCCCGGCCGGAACACAGTTGCGCCTTGCGTGTTCGAGCCGGAAAACCGGAGGACGTCATGACCAGAGCGACACGAAAGTCGGACGAACGCAGGCTGACCGAGAGCGATCTCGCCAGTGAACGCATGGGCAAAAACAGCCTTCAGGGAGAGGACCAGCTGAGCGTCCGTAATGAACGAAAGGCGATGCCCGACGAGCGGCTCGAGACAGATGATCCGATCGAGAGTTTTCGCAAAGTCGACAAGCACAAAAGAGCCGTGACCGACCTCGCCAAGGGTGCTCGGCAAAAGCGCTGACAGCCGGCTATGGCGAACGGGTGGGTGGTCGAGTCGCCTCTGACTGCCCGTCCGGGAACCCTGCGCCACTCAACCAGCATCATCAATGGGAACAATCCCTGCCAACACTTGTTGGACGCCGTGTGAGGCCCAGTGCACTCGCGGAGCTTGGTAGAGGACGACCGATCTTCCAGATCGGCGTGCATTCGGCAGAGCGACCGAATGCAACGAGTTGGGCAATTTCAACGCTTTAGGGCAGATCTTCTGCGTTCGTTTGGACGCGGGACGGTTCAGTCTGTCCTATCCGTTTGCTCGATCACGGCTGACTTCGCGAGGCACCACCTTCGATGAGGAAAACATGGCGACCGTGTATCGTGGAACCGTCGGCAACGCCGGCAAGAAGACCGCCTTGATCGCAGGTGGTGCGGGCTTTCTCGGTTCGCATCTGTGCGATGCCCTGATCGATCGCGGCTATCGCGTGATCTGCCTCGACAGCTTCCTGACCGGAGCGCGGCCCAACCTTTCGCAAGTGCAGGACCATCCGCGCTTTCAGTTGGTCGAGCACGACATTTGCACACCTGTAGAGGTCGATGGTCGGATCAACGAGATCTACAACCTCGCATGCGCCGCCTCCCCGCCGCGCTATCAGAAGGACCCCGTCCACACGATGATGACGAGCGTTGCCGGCACGAAGCACCTGCTCGACCTCAGCATGCAGCACGGCGCAAGGTTCGTTCAGGCCTCCACTTCGGAGGTGTACGGCAACCCGGAAATCCACCCTCAGCCGGAGACCTATGCCGGCCGCGTCAACTGCACCGGTCCCCGCGCCTGCTATGATGAAGGCAAGCGGGCCGCCGAAGCGCTCTGTTTCGATTATCTGCGCATGGGCCGGGCTGACGTTCGCGTTGCCCGGATCTTCAACACCTACGGCCCGAGAATGCAGGCGGATGACGGTCGGGTGATCTCGACGCTTCTATCTCAGGCTCTCGCCGGCGAACCGCTGACGGTCTACGGCAACGGTCGGCAGACCCGATCGTTCTGTTACGTCTCGGATATGGTCGACGGTCTCATGGCGCTGATGGCGGTTCAAAACAATCCGGGTAGCCCGATCAATCTTGGCAACCCGAGCGAATTCTCCATCAACGAACTCGCGGAGATAATTCGAGGCCGCTTCCCCGGCGCCACGATTACCAGCAAGCCGATACCGGAAGACGACCCGCAGATGCGCAAGCCCGACACGTCAAGGGCGTTCGCGCTGCTCGGATGGCGGGCTCGCGTGAAGCTGGAAGACGGGCTGCAACGAACGCTCGACTGGCTGGCCCCGAATTCGGCGCGCGACGGCACTCGATCCCGCGGAATGACGAGGATCGAGCCTTCCCGCAGGATCGCGTTCCTTTAGCCTTGCCCTCACTGCCCACCGGTATCCACTGCGACGGCATCCAAAGCACGCCGATTTCAGTGTGGAACTACACGGAACACCTGCGACGCCGTCCGGTTTGCACGAAAGATGCCTGGTGCCCGGGCGCTGCCGCCCTTGGGCAATGCATGCTGTGCTTTGAGGTGGCCCGGCTGATAATCTGCCTTCAATTGCCGAATCGAAGGGGATGGTGCTGCCTGTTTCTGCGGTGAGGCCGGAGACCATACGACCTGAGCGGCTCCACCGCTTTGTTTTCGGCGCCAGAGCAGGAATCAGATGCAGCGATCATGCCCGCAGACAGCCTTCCATTGATGTCTGGCCGACGAATTCTCATCGTCGAGGACGAGCACTTCCTGACGAACAGGGTGCGCACGGAGTTGGAGCGTCTCAATGTGGATATCGTCGGTCCGATCCCGGTCGGCGAAGAGGCTGACCGGTTGGCCCTCACGGTGGATGCTGCGATCCTGGATATTGAGATCCCCCCAAACTGGGCGTTTCCGCTTGCAGAACGCCTGCAACGGATCCGGCTTCCTTACGTCTTCGCGGTGCGCGGCGATCAGGCTCGCTTCTCCGAAGGCTTTCCAGGCTTTTTATTAAGCCCGGATCCCGAGGCGCTTGCTTCGATCGCCAGAGCACTGTTCGGTGCTCCTCCGCCCGACCGGTCAGTCTGAGGTCGGGATGCGGACACGTTCATAGTCTCACGCTTTTTGGCATGGAGGTGACCGGATGGTTGTCCGCGCGCTCAACAGCCGCATCGCGTGATGTTTCTCCAAGTTCCTTCAACAGGTTCGCCCGCGCCCGGTTGAGCCGGCTCTTGATCGTGCCGACGGCGCAGCCGCAAATTTCGGCGGCCTCCTCGTAGCTGACGCCGATGACGGCGATCAGCACGATGACCTGCCGCTGCTGCTCTGAGAGGCGGGCAATCGCCTCGGACAATTCGCGCCCGCGTGCGGACCACTCCTGTGTCGCGTCGATCGCGGGGCGGACGGAAGCGCAGTCCGCTGCTCCGGGCGTTTCGCGGTTGGCAATGCTGACCTTGGTGTAAAAAGTGTTCCGCATGATCGTGAACAGCCAGGACTTCATCCTGGTGCCAGGCTCGAACTGGTGAATCTTCGCCAGAGCCTTGGTCAACGTCTCTTGAACAAGATCGTCGGCGTCAGTTGGATTACGGCAGAAGGTACGAGCGAAGGCCCGCAAGGCGGGAATAAGGCTTACGATCTCCCGATCGGGTGCCATGACAAATATCCTTCTGGAACTGCCTAGGGCGATCGTCGTTTCGCCAGTCAGTCTCTCGGTCCGATGAGGGTGTTTGCTCGACCTCGACGGCCGGAACTGAAGCGATCTCTCGGTCGCTTTCAGGAACAAGACCTGCGAGAGGCCGCTTCCGAAGGCACGGTGCTTTGGCCTGTCGTCTCTACAAGGGCAATGAACGGCGCGGCTGATGGTTCCTAAAAATCGCCTCGAAAAATGCCGGATGTCTCTCCCGCCGTATCCGGGTGCCGGAACAAAGTTTCCACGCTCCGGTTCGACTGGATGACTCGCCGGCCTCGCGACCGGCCCTCCCATCTCCTTACCGTTCGTCCAGCCGACCAGAATTTGCGCCGCAGCGACGAACCCACAAAGGTCCCGAGCGCATGGCAGCCGACCTCGACGTCCGTGAATATGAGATCAGGCGGGCAATCGAAGATCTCGGGCCGTGGTTTCACAACCTGCGCATCAACGGGATCGAAACCGCACCGGACCACTTTCTGGGTGACTATCCAACCTTCAAGTGGGAGACCTTCTCACATGTCGTGCCAGAGGATCTCGAAGGGCGCTCCGTCCTCGATATCGGCTGCAACGCCGGCTTCTATGCGATCGAGATGAAGCGGCGGAACGCTGGGCGGGTTGTCGGGATCGACAGCGATCCGCGGTATCTGCGTCAGGCCACCTTCGCCGCCGAACACGCGGGTGTGGAGATCGAATTTCGCCGCATGTCAGTCTATGACATCGGCAAGCTCGGTGAACGCTTCGACCTCGTTCTGTTCATGGGCGTCCTTTATCACCTGCGCCATCCGCTGCTGGCGCTGGACCTCATCCGCCATCATGTCGCCGACGACCTGCTGCTGTTCCAGAGCCTGCAAAGAGGTTCCGCGGAGGTTCCTCCGTTTTCCGAGGATTACGTGTTCGAGGAATGGGAAGTGTTCGAGGATCGTCACTTCCCCAGGCTTTTCTTCATCGAGCACCGCTTTTCTGGCGACCCGACCAACTGGTTCCTCCCGAACCGCGCAGCGGTTGAGGCGCTACTGCGCAGTGCTGGCTTTCGGATCGAGGCCCATCCCGAGCGGGAGGTCTATCTCTGCCGGACAAGTGAAATCGGGCCAGATGCAGTCCCGCCGCTCTTCTAGCGGCCCCATGGGGCCATGGCCGGACGCCGCAGGAAATTCCCGGCTTGAGAAACAAAAGCCGCAAAGAAGCGTTTCAGCCTGGTCTGGCTTATTTCTATGTGGCCGCCTTTGTCAGCCGTTCGATGATGGTGCCAGCTTGGAGCTTCCCATGGCAGAGTCCGAAGAAAAGAGCCTCGTTCTACAGGTGGCCAATTCTCGCCCCCAGGACGCCGGACGCGGCGTTGCGCGGCTCGGCCGGGATGCTCTCGACACGCTCGGAGTACAGGAAGGCGATGTCATTGAACTCATCGGTAAGCGTCACACGGCCGCTATCGCGGTTGGCCCCTATCCGGAAGATGAAGGGCTGAGCCTCGTCCGACTCGACGGCTTGCAACGCGTCAACGCCGGCGTCTCGACTGGAGACCGTATCGAATTGCGGAAGGCCGAGGCCCGGCCGGCCAGCAGAGTTGTTCTGGCGCCGGCGCAGAAGAATATGCGCCTGCAGGGCTCGGGCGATGCCCTGCGCCGTACCTTCTTCCATCGTCCGTTCGTCTCAGGCGACGTGATCTCCACCTCCATCTACCACCGCAACGCCGCCGCGGATCCGCGGATACCGCCGCAGCTCAGGGGTTTGCTCGACCTGCCCGCGTACGGACTTCAGGAGATTCGCTTGCTGGTGGTCTCGACGCAGCCCCGCGGCATTGTTCAGATCACGGAGGAAACGCAGATCGAGTTGCGGCCGCAGTTCGAGGAACCCAAAGAGGCGCGCCGCACAGACGTAACGTATGACGACATCGGTGGTCTCGGCAGCACTGTCGATCAGATTCGGGAGATGGTCGAGTTGCCGCTGCGCCATCCCGAGCTGTTCCAGCGGCTTGGGATCGATCCGCCGAAAGGCGTCCTCCTTCATGGCCCTCCCGGCACTGGCAAGACCTTGTTGGCGCGCGCGGTCGCCAATGAGACCGAGGCGCAATTCTTCAGCATTGCCGGTCCGGAGATCATGGGCCGCCACTACGGGGAATCCGAGGAGCGCCTGCGGCAGGTCTTTCAGGACGCGACCCAGAACGCACCATCCATCATCTTCATCGACGAGTTGGACTCGATCGCGCCGAAGCGGGAGCAGGTCACCGGAGAGGTGGAACGCCGGATCGTCGCTCAGCTTCTGACACTGATGGACGGTCTTGAGCCGCGGCAGAACGTCGTCGTGATCGGCGCTACCAATCGGCGCGACGCGATCGACGAAGCCTTGCGCCGGCCCGGCCGTTTCGACCGGGAGATTGTGATCGGCGTCCCCGACCAAGAGGGTCGGCGCGAGGTGCTTGAGATCCACACGCGCGGCATGCCACTCGCCGAAGACGTCGATCTTGATGAGATCGCGCGCACCACTTACGGCTTCGTCGGCGCCGATCTTTCGGCGCTTGCCCGCGAAGCGGCGATGGACGCACTACGGCGGGTCCTGCCTGAAATCAACCTCAAGGAGGGCATTCCGGCCGAAATCCTCGAGCGACTTCAAGTGCAGCGCGAGGACTTTAACAGCGCCATGAAGCGCATCCAGCCGTCCGCTCTGCGCGAGATCATGATTCAGGTGCCGAACGTCACTTGGGCGGATATCGGCGGGCTCTCGGAAGCCCAAATCCTCCTGCGCGAAGGGGTAGAACTGCCGCTGCGCTCGCCGGAATCCTTTCGCCGGCTCGGTATCAGACCCGCGAAGGGCTTTCTGTTGTTCGGTCCTCCCGGCACCGGAAAGACCCTGCTCGCAAAGGCCGTGGCCCGGGAGGCGGAAGCCAATTTCGTAGCCACCAAATCCTCCGACCTTTTGTCGAAGTGGTACGGCGAGTCCGAACAGCAGGTCTCCCGACTGTTCCAGCGTGCGCGCCAGGTTGCCCCGACGGTGATTTTCATCGACGAGATCGACTCCCTGGCTCCGGCCCGCGGCGGTGGCTTGGGTGAGCCAGCCGTGACAGAGCGGGTCGTCAACACAATCCTGGCAGAAATGGACGGCCTTGAGGAGCTTCAGGGGGTCGTTGTGCTTGCCGCCACCAATCGGCCGAATCTGCTTGATCCGGCGCTGTTGCGCCCGGGACGGTTCGATGAACTCATCTATGTACCCGTCCCCGATGTCCGGGGACGGCGGCGCATTCTCGATATTCACACCAAGGACATGCCGCTGGCGGACAATGTGGATCTGGATGCCCTTGCGCAGAAAACCGAGCGTTACACAGGGGCTGATCTGGAGGACCTCACCCGCAGAGCAGGGCTGCTGGCCTTGCGGGAATCGCTCGATCTGGACCACGTGACAGCTGCGCACTTCGACCAGGCCCTGAAGGAGACCCGGGCATCTGTGACGCCGGAAATGGAACAGGAGTATGAGGAGATGCTCCGTACCCTTCGACAGGAAGGACCGCAGCGCCAGCCGATCGGCTTCACACCATTCGGTCAGGGAGGCAGATGAGCAGAGTGGTTCGTGTCTGGAAAGCACTATACGGGCGAGAGACAGCGTAGGAGAAAAGCCGCTACGCCGCGCCACAACGCTCCGAGCCGCCTGCGGCTGATCTCAAGCGGGGCGGATCGCCTGCTCCGTTACGTCGCATCACTTCGGCACGACCTATTGCGAGTCGGGGTGCAGTCGTCAATTGCAGTGGCGGCGACTTATGCGGTGGTCTCTCTGTTCGGTCTGCCTCACATGACCTGGGCCGTGATCGCCTCGCTCTACACTGTCGGACGCAGCGCGGACGCCAGCCTCGGCCAGGCACTTGGCCATGTCGGCGGGGCACTCCTCGGTGCAGCCCTCGGGCTGATCGCCGCCTGGGCAATCGGCTGGCCCATCGTCGCACTCGTCATTGCGGCCACTGTGGCCACCCTTGCGGCCACACTGTCGCCCATTCTGCATTACGCGGCGGTCACCGCGGCGATCATCGCGCTGGATCCGGTGCCAAGTATAGCCGAAGCGCTCGTTCGCACGCAGGCGATCCTGCTAGGCGCCGTAATGGCGGCGCTCGCGGGCTTCCTCGCGCTGCCGATCATGGCGCGCCGCCGTGCGATCGCCGCGCTCCAGCGGGCTCTGGGCCGTTGCGAAAGATTGTTCGAACTGGCGGCCGGTGGACTGAAAAACGGCGAAGACCGCCGCGAGCAGGACGCAGTGCATGCCGCATTCCTGCAGGATATCGACGCTGCCCGGACGCAGACACGCACGTCGCTGTTCGGTCGGCGCATTGCAAACGGGGCCGGCCTGAAGGAGGCGACGGACTCGGTGGAGGGCCTCTGGTATTCGCTGGTGATCCTAGATCGGGCCGTTTCCGACGAGTGCAGCGGCATGTCCGACACAGGCTGCCGCACAATCGAGCGCGAGATCCGGTCGGTACAATCTGCTTGTGCCGAGGAAATCCGCAGTCTCGGCACCGCGCTGGATAGCGATGCCACCGAAACCGCGCCGGCGCACCGTTTCAGGGCCGCGATCGAGACCTCGCGCTTGAGGCTCATCGATCAGGCGCGGGGGAGGCCTGAAGCGGAGCAACAGGCTTACGCTGCGGTTGGTTTCGCGCTGCGTGAGATCGAAACCCGGGTTCGCAGCCTGTCGGAGTCGTTTCGCTTGAAGACTTGACCAAACACGCTCGCGCTGCCGATCAACACCCGAGTGCGCGGTACGTGGGCAGGCTTCGACCTGGGATCTAGGATCGAACCGGCCGGACTTTGGTCGCAAGCGGCCCCGTATCGCCGATCTCTTCGATGTAATGGACCTCATCGCCGCGCTTCAGTCCGTCAAATGTGCCGCTCAGGACACCATTACGGTGGAAATAAAGCAGTCCGCCCTCCTTGTTGAGCAGGAAGCCATGGTCGTCCTCCGGATAAAGTTCCGCAATCTGGCCAAGGAACTGATGTGCTGCCTCGTGGTCGGACGCTTCGGGCCGGCCGGCCCGCTGCTCTTTGAGCTCCAGAACCTTGCGCTCGGCGAGATCGAATGCGTCGTGGATGGCATTGCGCAGGTCGGGGTTCTGGAACTTGCGCTGCAACCGCTCCGGTTCGTAAGCCACGACGATCGGTGCGCCGCGCGGCACCGATAGTTCGATGTGTACCACCGGCGGGATCGTCCCCTCAACGTTGCTCGCCCGCTGGTCGACGCGAACCCGCGCCGAAACGAGGCCGGCGAACAGGGAATCGAGCTTGTCGATCCGAGCGCGGATTTCCTCCTCCGCCCAATCCGAATGAGGATAGTGATGAAATGCGATCTGAACGGGCACTTCCAAGGCTGCCTCCCTGGATCGAGATTTGGGCTGTTCTCTCAAACCTGCCGACGCCGTGGTTGTTCCGGCAGGGTTCATTCAGGCGCGACGGGTGAAACCATCCGTACGGCTTGTGCCGGATCACCGGGAACTTCGGCCGTGGCCGGCAGTTGAGCGGTCGGACCTATGACACCATGACACTCGAGCAACACAGCCAAGGTGCGCCGCCCACCCTTCAAGCGATGCGCGATCCCCTGGTGGTGATCGTGGGCGCAGGCTTCGGCGGACTGGAGACTGCAAAGCGGCTTGGTAAGGCCGGCGTCAGGGTTCTGCTGATTGACCGTCAAAATCATCACCTGTTCCAGCCCCTGCTCTATCAGGTGGCGACTGCAGCGCTGTCGCCTGCAGACATCGCCGAGCCCATCCGCAAGGTACTGCGGCCCTACGAGTCGGTCAGCGTTCTCTACGGCGAGGTCAACGAAATTGACACCAGCACAAAGACGCTGCAGCTGCGCGACGGCGGATCGGTTGCATACGATGTGCTTGTGATCGCAACCGGCGCAGGTACGGGTTACTTCGGTCACGATACGTGGCGGCGCCATGCGCCGGGTCTCAAATCAATCGCCGATGCCCGTGACATCCGGACGCGGCTGCTGCTCGCCTTCGAATTGGCGGAGCGGGCGGAAGACGCGGCGGAGCGCGAACGACTGATGCAGTTTGTTGTCGTCGGCGGCGGCCCGACCGGAGTGGAGATGGCGGGGTCGATCGCGGAACTCAGCCGCTATACGCTGGCGCGCGACTTCCGCCGGATCAGATCCGAAAACGCGAAGATCACGCTGTTGGAGGCGGGGCCGCGACTCCTCGCCGGATTTTCGGAGAGTCTCTCCGCCCACGCAGCGCGCCGGCTCGAGAAGCTGGGGGTCACGCTGTGCCTGAACACGCCCGTCACAGCCATCGACCGGTTCGGCGTGACGACCGAATCCGGGCGGCTGCCGGCGCAACTGGTGATCTGGGCGGCAGGCGTGACGGCTTCCGGGCTCGGGCGCCAGGTCGGGTCGAAACATGACAAGGCGGGGCGCATCCTTGTCGAGCCCACACTCGCCGTCCCGGGCCCGGAGGATGTCTTTGCGATCGGCGACATCGCGCGGCTCGAGGTCGATGGCAAGCCACTGCCCGGACTTGCGCAGGTGGCGAAGCAACAGGGCCGCCACCTTGGCGACGGTCTCGCCGCCCGGATCCGAAAGGATACCCCTCTGCAACCGTTTGCCTATCGCAGCCGAGGCAACACGGCGATCGTCGGCCGTCATTCCGCCGTGTTCGAGGTCGGGCGCGCCAAGCTCAAAGGATGGCTGGCCTGGGTGCTCTGGGCGGTCGTGCACGTCTACCTGCTCGTCGGCTTCCAGCATCGACTGACCGTCTCAGTGCAGTGGCTCTGGCGCTATCTGACCTACGAGCGCGGTGCTCGACTGATCGCGGAGGACGCAGCAACCGATAGCGCCGCCGAGGCCCGTTCCGGCCACGACCAACCAACCGTTGTGCGCGACAAGGCAGGAGCAACTGACCGCGTCGATTAGATTTAAGTGCCGATGAACTCAGCTTTATCGGCCGTCCATCCGGACCATCTTTGAGCAACCACCATGGGTCATTCAACCAATTGGTTGACTTTCTGTCCCCGCACCCTCATATTCAACCTTATGGTTGAATTAAATACCTCACAGCTCGATTCCGTGTTCCACGCCCTTGGTGATCCGACTCGCCGGCGGATGCTTCGCGCGCTCGCCGATGGCGAGCGGACAGTGACACAGCTTGCGGAGCCTTTCGCGATCTCGCTTGCCGCCGCCTCGAAGCACATCAAGGCGCTGGAAAGTGCCGGATTGATTCAGCGTGAGGTGCGCGGCCGCACGCATCTGTGTCGGCTTGAGCCGAGACCACTCGCCAGCGCCCACGAATGGCTGAGCTTCTACGAGCACTTCTGGACCGAACGCCTGGATGCGCTGGAACGGCTCCTGCGCGAGCAAGACGCCGCCGTGATCCCCTCCCCCCAGAAAGGAGACCAGACATGAACACACTTGCAACGCTCAGCGACTATGGCGAGCTGTTCGGCCCCTCCACACTGAAGATCCAGCGCCGTCTGCCCGGTCCGATCGAGCGCGCCTGGGCCTATGTCACCGAAAGCGACCTGCGGAGGCAGTGGCTGGCGGCTGGCCAGATGGAGCTGAGGGTCGGAGCTCCCTTCGAGTTCATCTGGCGCAACGACGAACTGACCGACCCGCCTGGCACGCGGCCGGAGGGTTTTGCCGAAGAGCACCGGATGCAAAGCCGGATCACCGAGCTCGAGCCGCCGCACAAAATTGGCTTTACCTGGGGTACTGACGGCGAAGTGACCATCGAGCTGAAGCCTGCCGGCGACCAGGTTCTGTTGATCCTCACTCATAACCGCCTGCCGTCCGATCGTGCCATCAAGCTGAAGATCGGTGCCGGCTGGCATATGCACCTCGATATTCTGCTCGCCCGCGCAAGGGGCAAGGAACCGGAGCCGTTCTGGGATGGTTGGGTCAGGCTGCGGGACGAATATGAGCGCCGGATGCCGACCTGACGAGCCGGTCCCCGACACGGGCATCCACGCCTGTGCCGGACATTGGAACTTCTCCGCCCCGTCATGGGTTAAAGCACGGCTGGACCGTTCGGTGCAGCCTCCCGGATCAAGGCAAAGGACTTCAACCCATGGCCAAGGAAAAGACGCTCGACGACCTCTTCCTCGATACCCTGAAGGACATCTATTACGCAGAGCGTAAGATCCTGAAGGCGCTCCCCAAGATGAAGCGCGCTGCGAAGTCGCCGGCTTTGCAGGCTGCCTTCGAGAAGCACCGCGAGCAGACCGAAGGTCAGGTAGAGCGGCTGCAGCGTGTGTTCGAAATCATCGGCAAGCCGGCCCGAGGCAAGACCTGCGACGCTATCGAGGGCATTGTCGCCGAGGGCGAGGAGATCATGGATGAGTTCAAGGGAACGGCTGCCCTTGACGCCGGCCTGATCTCCGCGGCGCAGGCCGTCGAGCACTACGAGATCACCCGCTACGGAACGCTGAAGCGGTGGGCGACGGAACTCGGCATGAAGGATGCCGCCAAGCTGCTCGACGAGACCTTGAAGGAAGAATCCCAGACCGACACGGATCTGACCAAGCTGGCCGAGCAAGACGCGAACGCCCGCGCCAAGAAGGCCGCCTGAGTTATATCCTGCAGAACACGAGGATCGCGGCCCCGCCGGCGGCTACGCCAGCGGGGCCGCGACGCGTGCCAACATCGCGCGATTGGCCGATCTCTGCCGGTCAACGCCGCCAACTGGGGAATCCCGTCTCCTCTTCGCGTCGGGTCACTGCACCGTCTCCCACCCCGGTTTGAGAACCACTTTCGTGGTGTCATTCTGACTCTCCGCGAACATCCGGTAGCCTTCGGCCGCCTTCTCGAGCGGCAAACGATGACTGATGAGGAAGGTGGTGTCGAGCGTGCCGTCCTGAATGAGATCGAGAAGCGGCTTCAGGTAACGCTGTACGTGGGTCTGACCGGTGCGGATTGTCAGGCCCTTCTGCATCACCGCACCGATGGGAAACTTGTCGACAAAGCCACCGTAGACACCGGGCACCGACACTCGTCCACCCTTTCGACAGGCGTGTATCGCCTGACGAAGCACATGGGGGCGGTCAGTCTCGAGCATCACCGCCTGCTTGGCCCGATCATAGACGTTGTCGATGGAGAACCCGTGGCTTTCCATGCCGACTGCATCAATTACGGCATCCGGACCGATGCCGCCGGTCATCTCGACCAGGGCCTCGAAGATGTCGACATCCTCGTAATTCAATACCTCTGCGCCGAGACCCTTCGCCAGTTCCAGCCGGTGCGGATAGTGATCGATCGCGATCACGCGCGCCGCGCCCATCACCAGCGCGCTCTGTATCGAGAATAGCCCCACAGGCCCGCAACCCCACACGGCGACGGTGTCGCCTGGCTCGATATCGCAGTTTTCCGCGGCCATCCAACCGGTCGGAAGAATGTCGGAGAGAAACAGGACCTGGTCGTCCTCCAGTCCATCCGGAACAGCAATAGG
>CAYXAA010000004.1:0-137854 GCA_964462985.1 uncultured Hyphomicrobiales bacterium
CCATCTGCTCCGCCCACGGCCGATCGGCAACTGTGACGAGGTCGTGCAACGAAAGCGCCGGCGGCACGCGCCTGATGACGAGGTGTTCGAGCACCTCGGGCGACAGATAGGCGAGCTGCATCATGACATGCATGGCGTCATCCCCATTTCCTGTGTGATCGAATACCAGCTTCACGCCGTTCCTGGCGAGCTTGGTTTCAACCAATTGCAGCCCGCGCGATTCGCAATAGGCTTCGCCCTGCGGCTTCTGATCGGGAATGGACACATCATGCTCGGCCTGCCGCGCCGTCGAGACGCGCAGGTAAAGGGCGGCGCGCAGGGGAACATTGGTAGCGGGAGCGGTCACGTTCAGTCAGCTGCTCCGGCGGCCTCGTCGGGCGACAGCACGGCGATACCGAACGGCGGGAAATGTTTCGTGTTGCGGGTGACGATGGTGAGTTCATGCGCCGCGGCGATACCGGCGATCACAGCCCTGGCCATGCCGGTCGTGACCGGCCGCAAGCGCCTTTGCTTCCAGCGGCGGGCGGTGTGGTGCTGAATGTGTGCGCTCTGATATTGCGGAGTCTAGGGGTTCATGAAACCGTCAATCTATCTGGCGACGGTCAATGTTATTGGAGGATCCGATGGATGGTGCCGGCGGAGAAGCGGACTTGCGCGGGCTGTTGCAACGCGCGACGACGGCGACGGTGGCCTCGCTGTTGTTCCTGCGCGGGCTGCGGGGCCAGGCGGTGCGCGGGGTTCAGCGGCTGACGCAAACGAGGCGCATACTGGCGGGCCCGGCCTTCACTCTGCGCAGCATCCCGGCGCGTGAGGACCTCGATGTGCCATCGGTGTTCCGCGATCCCGCCCACCCGCAGCGTCGCGCGATCGAGGAGGCGCCGGCGGGCAGCGTGCTGGTGCTCGACAGCCGGGGAGACCTTGGCTCGGCCGCCGCGGGCGGGGTGCTCTTGAAACGGCTGGAGGTACGCGGTTGCGCCGGCCTTGTCACGGATGGCGCGCTGCGGGACGCCGATCCCATCGCCGACATGGAAATGCCGGTCTACTGTGCCGGCCGAAACCCGTTGACCAACCTGACACGGCACCATGCCGTTGATCTGCAGGTACCGATCAGCTGCGGCGAGGCGCCGGTCTATCCCGGTGACTGGATTTTGGGCGATGGCGACGGTGTGCTGGTGATCCCCGCGGCAATAGCGCGCGAAATCGCCGAGGAGGCGGTCGAGAAGGAGCAGCTGGACGCCTTCCTCATGGCTGAAATCGCCGGCGGTGCCCCGGTCCCGGGCACCTATCCGCCCTCTGAGGCTGTGCTGGCGCGCTACCGTGCCTGGCGCGCGCGGCAGGACTGACCGCGAGCATGCCTGAGCGGCATGCTGCTAGCGGAAGGTGGTATTTGAGCGACATGCTCGCGCCCGTCAAACTGCGCCAGAGAGGGAGCTGCGAGGAGCAACATGACGGAATTGTCCGAGCAAATCACCATTGCTGCCTCAGGCGATGCCGTCTGGGCTGTGGTGTCGGACCCGCTGGCCGTCGCCGCGTGCATTCCTGGCGCAACGCTGACGGCGGGGGACGCACCTGGCACCTATGCCGGAGCGATCAAGGTCAAGTTCGGGCCGACCGCGGTGACCTTTACTGGCCTCGTCTCGCTGGCCTATGACGACGCCGCCCGCCGCTGCACGATCGAGGGGCGCGGGCGCGACGGCCGGGGTGCGTCGAATGCACTGGCCACCGGCACAGTCTCGGTGATGGGCAGCGGCCCGGCGACGCTGACTGTGCAGGGCGATTTCCAGGTGACGGGCCCTCTGGAGGGATTTGCCCGGACCGGCGGCGTGCATCTGGCCCGGGCGTTGCTGGCCGACTTTGCCCGCAACCTCGAGGCGCGGATGGCACCGGCCGAGGCAGCCCCGGCGCCCCCGCCCGGCGCCTCTGCCACGGCCAGCGGCTTTGCGCTGCTCTGGCAGGCGCTGCGCGACTGGCTGCGCGGCGGGCGCGGACGAACCCAGCCATGAGCGCGCCCGCCTATGAGGTCATGGCTGCGGCCTTCGCCGCCGAAGGGACCGAGTTGCACTTCACCCTGATGGGCAACGCCAACATGTACTGGGCCGACGCACTGGCCCGGTTGCACAGTGTGCGCACCATTCACGCCCGGCACGAGCACTGCGCTGTCGGCATGGCTTCGGGCTATGCCCGCGCCACCGGCCGGGTCGGCGTCGCCTCGGTGACAGACGGGCCGGGCTTTACCCAGATTGCGACCGAACTGACCGTCGCCGCCCGGTCGCGCCTGCCGCTGGTAGTGCTGGCCGGAGACACGCCGCTGCGCGCCTCCTGGGCGGGCCATGCCTTCGACCAGCGCGCGCTGACGCTGACCACCGGTGCCGGGTTTATAGCGGTGCGCAGCCTGGACCGGATGCTCACCGATGTGCGCGACGCCTTCTACCAGGCACGGGCCGAGCGGCGTCCGGTGGTGCTGAGCGTGCCCGAGGATCTGCAGTCGCAGGCCTTTCCGTTCCTGCCGGACTACACGCCGTCCGGCACCCTGATGCCGACGCCACAGCGGCCAATGCCCGACCCCGAGGTGGTGGCGCGGGTGGCGGAGATGCTGGCGGCGGCGCAGCGTCCAGTGATCCTGGCCGGGCGCGGCGCCGTAGCTTCCGGCGCGGGGCCCGCGATCCTGACCCTGGCGGATCAGACGGGCGCGCTGCTGGCGACCAGCCTGCTGGCCAAGGGTTTGTTCGACGGCCACCCCTTCGACCTCGGCATCGCCGGCGCATTTGCCACCAGCCTGGCGCGTGAGCTTCTTGCCGAGGCCGATCTGGTCATCGGCGTCGGATGCGCCATGGGCTACCACACCAGCGAGGGCGGCTATCTCTATCCCGAAGCGCGCGTCGTGCAGATCGACCTTTCGCCACGGGGGCTGTGGCAGGGCGGCCGGGTTGCGGACCTGCACCTGCAATCCGACGCGGCGCGCGGCGTGGCGGCAATCAGCGCGCGGCTGGAGGCGTCGGGCCATCGCGCCTCCGGCTGGCGCAGCGCCGAACTCCAGGCGCGGCTGGCGGCGGAAAGCCCCGATCCGCGCGAGTATCAGCCTGCACCCGGCACGCTGGATCCGCGCAAGGCGATGTTGGAGCTGGATCGCGCGATCCCGCCCGACTGGGACATCGTCTGCGGCACCGGGCATTTCTTCAACTTCGTGCTGACGCATCTGAAAGGCCGGGCGCCGCAGCGTTATCACCCGATCACCGCGTTCAGCGCCATCGGCTCGGCCATCGGCGCTGCCATCGGCATCGCCGCGGCGCGGGGCGACGGCAAGGTGGTGCTGGTCGAGGGCGATGGCAGCATGATGATGCACATCCAGGAGCTGGAGACGATGCAGCGCCACGGCATCCGGCTGCTGACCGTGGTGATGAATGACGGCGCCTACAGTGCCGAGGCACACAAGTTCCGCGCCAAGGGCAAGGATCCGGCCCAGACAATCACCGGCCGTCCCGACTTTGCCGCGCTGGCCAGAGCCTTCGGGCACCAGGGCGAGAAGCTGCGGGCACCCGGCGGGATGGACGCGCTGTTGCGTGCCTACCAGAGCAGCGAGAACTCGGCGGTATGGGATCTGGACATCGACGAGACGATCCCCTCGGCAATGTTCCGGCGGCTGCACTATGGGGAGGCATAGGGGCAGGCCGCCGGAAGGGCGCCCCGGTGGGCCGGGACGTCCCTGTTCCTAGTCGGCGAAGGGATCTGCGGGCGGACCTTCGGCCAGTTCGACCACGACGGTCTTGGTCTCCAGATACTCATGCAGCACCTCGAGCCCGTTCTCTCGGCCGACCCCGCTTTGCTTGTAACCACCGTAGGGCAGCATCCAGTGCACGGGCCGGAAGGTGTTGACCGAAACCAGCCCAGCCTCCAGCTGCGCCGCGACACGGTGGGCGCGCGTGACGTCCTTCGTCCAAAGGCCCGAGACAAGACCATAGGGCACGTCGTTGGCCTTCTCGACCACTTCGTCCTCGGTGTCGAAGGGCAGGAGCGCCAGCACCGGGCCGAAGACTTCCTCCTGCGCCAGGCGCGAGCGGTTGTCGACCTCCCCAAAGATCGTCGGCTCGACGAAATAGCCGCGTTCGAATCCCTTCGGACGGCCGCCGCCTAGCAGAAGGCGCGCACCCTCCTCGGAACCTAGCCTAATGTAGCGGCGGGTCTTCTCCAGCTGCTCGGCCGAAGTCTGCGGACCGATATGGGTGCGCGGGTCCAGCGGCATGCCGACACGGATCTTGCGCACCCGCTCGACCAACGCGGCGGAAAAGCTGTCGTAGAGCGGCCGTTCGATGAACAAGCGCGAGCCCAACGAGCAGGACTGCCCGGTAGAGCGGAAGGCCGAGTGGATCGCCACCGTCAGTGCCTTATCCACGTCGGCGTCGGCAAAGACGATGTGGGGCGACTTGCCGCCGCATTCGAAAGTACAGCGCTTCAGGCTGCCGGCGGCCGCGGCCATGATCCGCCGCGCGGTGTGGTGGTCGCCGGTGAACGATATCTTGTTCACACCCGGATGCGCGACCAGCGCCGCCCCTGCCACCGTTCCGAAGCCCGGCACCACGTTGATGACGCCGGGCGGGAACCCAGCCTCCTCGGCCAGACGTGCGATCTCCAGTAGGCTGGCCGGCGTCTGCTCGGCAGGCTTCAGGATCACGGCGTTACCGGCGGCAAGCGCGGGGCCAAGCTTCCACGACGCCAGCGAGATCGGCGAGTTCCAGGGCAGGATCGCCGCCACCACGCCCACCGGTTCGCGCCGGGTATAGGCCAGCGCGTCGGGGCGATACGGAATCTGCTCGCCCAGAATCTTGTCAGCTGCGCCGGCGAAATAGGTGATCCAGTCGGCGGCGCGGTTGACCTCGCCCAAGGTGTCGCGCAGCGGCTTGCCGTTGTCGCGGCTTTCCACCTCGGCCAGAAGCTGCGCGTCGCGCCGGATCAGCGCCGCGAGCTTCTGCATCAGCCCTCCGCGCTGGCTGGCGGTCAGGGTGCGACCCCACGGGCCGTTCATCGCGGCCCGCGCTGCCTCGACCGCGTGGTCGATGTCATCCGCATCGGCCTCGGCCACCTCGGCCCAGACCTTCTCAGTCGACGGATCCAGTGAGGCGATCATCCGCCCGGAGTGCGGCGGCACCCATTCACCGCCGATGTAGAGATGCGGCCAGCGCCGCGGTTCGACACTCACGAGGCAACCCTCTGCGCTGCGGTGGCGCCGCGGTCCAGCAAGGTCACGATTGACTTGAGGTCAGCAGTTTCGGGCAGGGACAACAGCGCTACGCCAGCCTCGCGCGCGCCCTCGCCCAGCAGCCAGCCGGTGTTGCGGGCGAACTTGTCCAGCACGTCGTCCTGACTCAGCGCCGCCTCGGGACTGCCGGGATGGTAAGGGACGTGGGTGGCGTAGGTCCTGCCGCCCGCATCCACCTCCATCCGCGCCGGGCAGTGCGCGGGATAATCCGACTCCGGGTCCTCGGCCCAGCTGACCTTCAGCGCCAGCGCCGCGATACGGGGATCGGCCATATGAGCCTCGTCAAACGAGGCCAGGCCGATGTCGCCGGTTACAAGGGCATTCGCCACCGTGAACGGAAGGCTGAACCGGGCCTCGTGCCTCAGCTTCGGCGCCTTCTTGCGCTCGGCCGGCTCGGTCACCAGGGTCAACCCCGGCTCGGCCAGCTTGCAGCGGATCGCGGTGATCGCGTCCACCTTGACGCCGTCGGCGGCCATCCTTGCCAGCGTCTGCTTGGCCGCCTCGATGAAGGCGTGCAGCAGCTGACAGCAAGGATACGGTTTGAACGCGGTTTCGGGCAGGTACCAGTGGCTGCCCAGGCCCGACGACGGACGATCCCAGTCCAACGCGCCAGTGATCGGCGTCAGGTGGGTCTGGAAGAAGCCCATCTTTCCCTCGAACACGCTTTCCGGCCCGGTGATGCCGGCCATGGCCATGTCGATGGCGACAATGCCACTGTGTGCGCCCCAGCCGCCGTGGATGATCTTGGAGGTCGAGCCGGTGCGGGTGGATTCCTGGATACCCGAGGCCATCGTGCCTGCGATGCCGAAGGCCGCGATGATCTCGTCCAGGTTGCATCCGGTCAGCTGGCCGATGGCGGCGACAGAGCCGAAGCCGCCAATCAGCGAGCTGGTGTGGTATCCGCGTTCCAAGAACCGTTCCTCAGCCACATAGCCCAGCCGGATCATCACTTCGTAGCCCGCTGTGACGGCGGTGATCAGGTCGGCGATGCTGCGCCCATCCCGCTCGGCCACCGCCAGCGCCGCCGGGATGACCGTGGAACCGGGGCGGGCCAGGGATGAGCCATGCTTGTCGTCCATCTCCAGTGCCTGCGCCAGTGAGCCGTTCAGCAGCGCCGCCATCTCGGCCCGCGCCTCGGCGCCCAGGCCGAATAGAGTCGCTCCCTTGCCCTTCCACTTCGCCGCCAACCGTCGCGCCGCCTGCCCGCTCTCCTCGTCCGGCGCGGCGCCGGCGATGATGACGCCGATCGAGTCGACCACATGCAGATAGGCAGCGCGCCGCACCTCGGGGGGGATCGTGGCGGCGCTCAGGCCAGCGATGAAGTCGGCATAGGTTCGGGCAAGGGTCATCGGGTCACTCCGCAGGTTGGATCACCGCGGCGGCGACCAGATCGGCCACCGTACGGTTTCGAAATTCGAGGGCAGTCTCTGCCAGCCGCCTGCGTGCCGCGGAATTCATCGCTGCGGGTGCCAGACTGTCGAGCTTGGCGATCAGGTCGGCGTCAGACAGCGGGTCGCGTGGATCGCCCTTGGGATAGGCAATCTCGGCGCTGCACCTGCTCCCATCGGTGAAACGAACCTCGACACGCGACGGGCGATCGGTCGGAAAACGCGGATCCATCGCCGGGTCATGGACGCAGGTCACGCGCTCCAGCATTGCCTGAAGGTCGGCGTCGGCCCAGCGAGCGGCCTGCAGCTGTGCCACGCCGTAGCGACCATCGCACAGGGCCGCGGCGACGCAAAATGGCAGGCTGTGGTCGGCGGTTTCGCGTCGGTCGATCAAGTAGCGCGAGGTGCCGCCCATGCCGTCGACCATGTCCTCGACCAGCCAGCCGAAAGCGGCAACTTCGACCTGCGACACCTTTGCAGGATCGTAGCCAGGCTCCTGGGCGATTTGCAGTGCGCAGTCGATGGCGCTGTGAATGATGTAGGCGGCCGGGTAGCGCTTCAGGCAGGCGCGCGGCAGCCGCCAGTCTCCGAAGGGCGCCGCGAAAAGATTCCAGTCGCAGTTCCCAATTGCATTGGCCGAGACACCGCGCTCGCCCTCGAAGATCGCCAGTGCGCCGGTGACGCCCTCGCGCGCCAGATACGCCGCCTCGAGCCCGCGTGCGGCGGTCTGGCCGGCGCTGATCGACTTCATCATCGAGATCTGGCCCGCGCGCAGTCCGCCCAGCACCGGATAGCAGCCGGCGATTCCCAGGGCGTGAGCCATTTGCTCCTCGGACAGCTTCAGTAGCAGCCCGCAGGCGGCCGCGGCGGCGACCGAGATGAAGAAGGTGTGATCCCAGCCAAGTTTGCGGAAGTATGAGACCTCGCTGAACTCGGCCGCCCGCATCTGGATCTCGAAAGCGACCAGAACCGCATGGATCAGCTCGTCCGCAGTCGACCCCTCAGCCTCGGCTACCGCAATCACGGCCCCCAGAGCGTCGGAAGCATGGGTGGGATTGGTCGAGAAGTACGTATCATTCATGTCGAGATCGCGGATCATGGTCGAATTGACCAACGCCGCCGCCATGACTGAGCAGCTTTGCCCCGTCCCGAGAATCGTCGACTTGGGCGCGCCGGCCAGTCGCTCTGCCCAGCGCCGCGCCGCCTGCACCGGGGGCGAGTCAATAGCACCCAACGCGCAGGCCAGGCTGTCCAGCAGGACCCTCTCGGCACCGTGCCGGGCATCCTCGTCGATTTGCGAGGAGCGTGCCGAGGCGATCAGCTCACGCGCCAGCCGCTGCGCGACCGTGGTTCCACTGGTGGACACCTTATTCACTATGCTGCCTCCGGGCCGTTGGCCTTCACCTGCGCCCGGCGCCGGAAGGAGTAGCAGAGACTGATGATGGTCAGTAGCACCAGCACCAAGGGGATCGGCCGGGTGAGTATGACATTTGGCAAGTTTACCGCGTCGAAGGTGGCCACGGCGCGGATCAGCTCGGGCTCCAGCATGTCAGACAGGATGATGCCCAGCAGCAGCGCGATCGGAGGATAGCCGTAGCGCTGCATGACATAGGCCAGAAGGCCGAAACCGATCAGCAGGCCGATGTCAAAGAAAGTCTCGCGCGTCGCGAATACGCCCCAGCAGGTGATCGCCAGCACGATTGGCACCAGCACCTGGTTCGGCACCTTCAGGATCCAGTTGCTGACGCCGATGACTATCAGCCCGGCGATTGGCAGAAGCGCGACCTGCACGAACTGGGCCAGGAACACCGCATAGCCGAGATTAAGGTTTTCGGCCAGCAGTCGCGGGCCGGGAGTCAGTCCATGGATCAGGAAGGCGCCCAGCATGATCGCGGTGGCCCCGCCGCCGGGAATGCCCAGTGCCAGCATTACGGCGGTCGAGCCCATCTCGGAGGCGTTGTTCGCCGCCTCTGAAGCGATGACACCGCGTGGGTCGCCGTCACCGATGGTGTTATTTTTCTCCGACTGCTTGGCACTGTGCCAAGACACCAGCGAGGCGACGGATGAGCCGGCGGCTGGCAGCGCGCCGACCACGACACCGATGAGCGTCGAGCGGATCAGCAGCATCTTGTGACGGCCGGCGTCGATCATGCCGTGCAACTGTTTGCGAAAGTCCGGTCGCCGCAGCAGCGCGTCATTGACGACAAAGCTCTCGCCGGCGAGCGCGAACAGGCCCGGCATCGCGAGGATTCCCAGAATCACCGGCACAATCGGCAGGCCGTCGATCAGCCACATGTTGCCAAAGGTAGCGCGGTAGACGCCGCCCCAGCTGACGCCGATCGTTCCCAGCAGCAGACCAAAACACCCGGCCAGGATACCCTTGCCGAGCGTCTCGCCCTTGAACGAGGCTACTATCGTCAGTGCGAAGACCCCGACCATCAGCATCTCGACGGGGCCAAACATCAGCGCAAACGCTGCGATGGGTTTCAGGAGCACAAGCACCAGGATGGCGGCAAATAGCGAGCCCAATGCCGAGGCGCCGATGGCATAGCCTTGCGCCTCGTTTTGCTTGCCGTTGCGCGCCATCACAAAGCCATCGAACCCTGTCGCGGCCGAGGCGGGCGATCCTGGCATGTTCAGGATGATGGCCGTGATGGAGCCGCCATAGACGCCTCCGGTGAAGATCGCTGAAAGGAATACCAGCGCTTCGATGGCGGTCATGTGGAAGGTGAAGGGCATCACCAGCGCAATTGCCAAACTGGCGGTCATGCCAGGGATTGCGCCCACCACGACGCCGTACAGCAGCCCAGCCGGAAGCAACCACAGCAACTGCCAATCCAGAAGTAGCGCGAACGCCTGCCCCATCATCTGCGTGTCTACCATGCCGTCCCTCCCTGGCCTCCGATTGGTTGTTTGAAGGCTCTAGATTCACCAAGGCATCAGGAACAGCGGCATGCGGATGCCAAAGACCTGGATGAAGATCAGCCATAGCGACAGACTGGTCAGCACCGGTACCAGGAACAGCACCACCGGCCTTCTGAAACGCAGGATCCACATGCTGACGACCAGCAGCGCCGCGGTCGCCGGCACCGCGCCCACCAGGTAGAACAGCGGTACCGAAATCACGGAGACGCTCATGAATGCCACTTGGTCGCGGGCGTTGACCGCAGCAGGGATCCCCGCCGCCTGCGCCGCCGGAAGGACGCTGTGGCGGCGGATTTCCCAGACGATGACCCAAAGGTAGAAGGGGAGCATCGCCACCACGACCGGGCGCACCAAGATCAGGTTCTGCGCCCGCATCCGCACGTCCCACAGCGAGCCGAGGTACCACAGGCTGGCCAGCATGATCGCGGTCGGCACCGCCAGCCGCATCACCAGTTCGGTTCGGTTTGCCGATGTGGACATGACGCTCCTCCCTTGGCGTCGGGCCGCTTCGCTCAGCCCCGCAATGTCTGCAGCGCGCGGCCCAGCGCAGGTCCGGGCTCGGCCACTTTGTCCAGGCCCTGCACGGTCGCCGCGATCTCGTCGACCGCCGCGTCGGTCAGTACCCGGCCGGCCAAGTCGCGGAACTTCGACATCATGGTCTCGTCCGACAGCGGGTTGCGCCAGTGGCCGCTGCGATAGGTGACGTCCTGCTCGAAGGTGCGGCCGTCTTTCATCGTAACCACCGCATGCACCGCTCGCATCTCATGCGGGCCGCCGGCGTCCAGCTTGGGATCCACCACCACCTCGATCCGTTTGGCCAAATCGACGATCTTGGGATCGCGCAGCTTTTCGTCCGTGTACTGGTCAACGAAGGCGGTCCCCTCCAGCAGCGTCACCGCGGCGGTGTACGGCAGGTTCATCTGCGCGGTGATGGTTTCGGCCGGCTCGTAGGGCCATCCGCAGTGGACATGCACCATGCGTGTGGTGCCGATGACCACCTTGGCGACATCCTCGCCGCGGATCCCCTCGCGCGCGCGGATCGCCCGCAATGCATCGACCGAGGTCTGGCTGGAGGCGAGGGACGAGTACTGCTTGAACCCGTTCTTGAGAATCTCGAAGTCGGTGCCCAGGCCGTTGGTCGCCCAGTCCAGGTTGTACGTTTCGGCATAGGTCGAGCAGAAGCCGCCATAGGGCGCCTCCAGCACATCGCGCACGCCGGTCAGGCCCTCTTGCGCGCTCATCGCGGCGATGATGCCGTTCTGCGCCGCCTTACCCGAGTGGAACCGCTTGGCCATCGCACCAAACTGCGAAGCCATCAGACCCGCCGCCTGCGAACCGGCTAGGCCAAGCGCGCTGACGAACTGGTCAACGTCGAGGCCCAGCAGCTTGGCCGTGGTCGCTGCCGAGGCGAAGGTGCTGGTCAGGCCGCAGGGGTGGAAGCCGCGGTGGAACGCGCTGGGGCTGACGGTGTTGCCGATCCGCGCACCGAGCTCATAACCGATGACTACGGCCAGAATCATGTCTTTGCCGGTGAACTTGCCGAAGGCCTCCGACACCGCGATCACCGGAGGCACCACACCGGCACCGTAGTGGGACATCGACTGGTCATGGCAATCGTCCAGTTCGAATCCCTGCGCCGCAGTGCCGTTGACGAAGACCGCGCCCAGTGGGTCGGCCTTCATGTTCATGCCCCAGACGCTGGCGGTCTGTGCTTGGCCCAATCGGCCGACAACGCGCGCGACCGAGTGGCTCCAATCCTTAGTGGCGCCGTAGAGGCCACAGCCCAGGCTGTCGAGGATGCAGCGCTTGGCCATTTCGATGACTTCGGGCGACAAATCCTCATACTTCAGTCCGACGGCGAAGTCGGCCAGCGCCCGGGTAGGCATCTCGGTCTTTGCGGCAATGTTCATACTGCTTCCTTTTCTTGCTCAGGAGAACGCCGTTGCCGGCTGGGTAACAAGGCTGCGAGCCGCGCGCGCCGCATGTTTGCCGGCAAGCCGCCCAAAGACCGCACCGCTGGTCAGGCCGCTCGCACCCGGGTAATTGAAGTAGAAAAGTCCCCCCACCATTTCGCCGGCGGCGAATAGACCGGGGATCGGCCGCTGGGCGGTGTCGACCACCTGACCCTCGTTGGTGATGTGCAGCCCGCCGAAGGCGAAGGTGATGCCGCAGGTGACGGCGTATGCCTCGAAGGGGCCGGTGTCTATCGTGTTCGCCCAGTTCGTGCGTGGCACCGGCAGCCCCGGCGCACCGCGCCCGTCCCTGGAGTTGGGGTCAAACGGCACCTCGGTCTGCACCGCGGCGTTGAACTCAGCGATGGTGCGGCGTAGCCCCTCGGGGTCCACCTCGTCCAACTGCGCGATCAGACCCTCCAGCGTGTCCGACCGCACCTTGGTGACGAAGCGGGTGCGGTACTCATCGGTCAGCAGGTGCAGCACCTTGCTGTCGTAGATCTGCCAAGCGACCTGTCCAGGCTGTTGCAGCACTTCCTTGCCGTACTTGGCATAGGTGTAGTTGCGGAAGTCGGCGCCTTCGTCGATGAACCGCTGCCCGGCGCTATTGACGACGATCCCGAAGGTGTAGCTATGGCGCTGGTAATGTGGCGTCTGCGCCATGTCGCCGAAATCCGAGGCATATCGCTCCCACGCCGTGGCATGGCAGCCCGACCAGTGGCCCTTCGGCTGGGCACCGATGCGCAGCGCCATCTCAAGGCCGTCTCCGGTGTTGAAGCGACTGCCGCGGACCTTGGCCAGGTCCCAGCCCGGCCCCAGGTACTTGGCGCGCATCTCGGCACTCGCTTCGAAGCTGCCGCAGGCCAGCACTACGGCGCGGGCGTGGATCCGCTGAGTCGCGCCACCCGAGACCGCGACCACGCCCGAAACGCTGTGCTGATCGTAAATTAGGTCGCGCACCCAGGTTTCGTAGCGGATCTCGACCCCCAATTTCTCGGCCCGCGCATACAACGCATCGACCAGTCCGGGCCCGCCCGCGGCAACGACCAGTGTTGTACCACCCCAGAATTTGAAACGTCCGTCGACGCGATAGGCTTGGCGGCCGTAGTTGGCCATGAACCGGACGCCGTGGTCCTTCAGCCAGAACAGGATGTCGCGACTGTTCCGGACCAGGATTTCGCACAAATCGGGGTCGGTGCGGTACTGGGTGATCCGCGCCATGTCGTCGAAGAAGTCGGCCTCGGAATAAGCACCGAAGTCGGTGGTCGCGATCTCGGACTCGGTCAGGTCGGGCACCAGAGCGGTGACATCCTCCACGCCATTGTAGACAGCGCGAAACTTTCCGTCGGTGAAGGTGCTGTTGCCGCCGCGCTCCTCCTTCGGTGCCCGTTCAAGCACGAGAACATGGGCGCCTTCGTCGGCGGCCGAGATCGCTGCGCAGAGCGCGGCATTGCCGCCGCCTACGATGACGACGTCATAGGGTTCGGTCAGATCAGCGCAAGTCATCCATCCGTCCGTGGCACATGTGGTTGATCCTCCCACCGCGCCCTGTCACCGCGATGCAGGGAGGCGCTTGGGTGTGTTGAAGGAAGGCTAGCATCGCGCTCAGTATGTGGTCACAGAATGATTTGACATTCTGGGATGATTTCGGGCTATGCTGCCATCATGAAACTCCAGCAACTCCGCTACGTGTCCGAGATCGTCCGGCAAGGTAATCATCTGTCGGCCGCAGCGGATTCGCTGAACACGTCGCAACCCGGCGTCAGCCGGCAAATTCAGCTGTTGGAAAGCGAGCTCGGGTTCGAGATCTTCACCCGCACCCGCAATCGCATCATTGGCCTGACCGAACACGGTGCACAGGTTTTGGCCATCGCCGACCGTGTGACCGCGGAGATCGAGGCGCTGCGCTCACTCGGCGAGGATGCCAAGGCCCGCGACCGCGGTGTGCTGACCATCGGAACCACGCATACGCAAGCGCGCTACGTGCTGCCGCGGGTGGCGAAGGACTTCATCGGCCGTTACCCCAGGGTGCAGCTCGTGTTGAAGCAGGGCGATCCCGAGCAGATCTGCCAAATGGTGGAGGATGGGGAGGCCGACTTTGCCCTTGGCCCCGAGACAGTGAAAACCTATCCGCGCTTGGTCAAGTTGCCCTGCCTGGAGCTGACCCGCAGCGTGGTGGCCACCAAAGGTCACCCGATCTTCGCGCTGCCCGAGATCACACTTCACGACATTGCCCGCTACCCTATCATCAGTTACGACCCCCGCTATACCGGTCGCTGGAAGGTGATGGGCGAGTTCCGCAAGGCGGGTATAGAGCCCAAGGTGATCTTGTCGGCGATCGACGCCGACGTCTGCAAGACCTATGCGGCGATGGGACTTGGCCTTGCTATCCTGACCAGCGTCGCCTACGTGCCTGAACATGACGTCGAGCTTGCCGCGCGCGATTGCGGCCACCTCTTCGCTTCGTCGATCTCCACCGTCACCATCAGGCCCAGCACCTATGTGCGTCACTTCGTGCTGGATTTCATCGCCAGTCTGGCGCCGCATCTGACTCCGCGCTTTGTGATGGGGAAGATGCGGAACGCAGCACGCAAGAGTGCCGCGGCTGCGGATTAGGGGGTCACCACTGCGCGGTGGATTGTGTGCCGATCCAAGGCTTTGGCATCCACCGCCACGCCCAGGCCCGGCGCCTCTGGCAGCTTGACCGCGCCGTCCTTCAGTATCAGCGCCGGCTCGGCAAGCAGTGGGTCGGGGCCGACGGTGTCGAGGGCGAAGGCGAATTCGGCCGCGCCGAACATCCGTCGATCGGGGAAAGCGGCGTGGAAATGGGCCGAGGCCGCCGCTTCCAGCTGGGAGGTTACCGCCAGCCCCCCTAAGTTCAGTTTGATGTTCGCTGCCTCGGCGACAGCGGCGATCTTGCGCGCGGCGCTGAGGCCACCCACCTTGTAGTGCTTAATGCAAAACACGTCGACCGCCCGTGCCTCGGCCAGCGCGAAGGCGTCTGCCAGGGTGAACAGGCTTTCGTCCGCCATCACGGGCACGCCTCCCGCCTGCGCCCGGATCGTCGCAAGCGCTCGCAGGTCCCGCCGCTCGACCGGCTGCTCCAGATAGCCAAGGTCGAAGTCGCGCACTGCCGCCAGGAAGGCCAGTGTCTCGGCCAGAGTCCATCCGGTGTTTGGATCGACGCCGATGACGATGTCCGGACCAAGCGCCTTGCGCACCATTTCCAAGTTTCGGACATCCTGTCGCCAGCCACCCTTGCCCGCCGCTTTCAGGCACAACACTCTGATCCCGAACTGGTGCACGGCGCGCTCGGCCTCCGCCAGCATTTTGCCCTGATCGGCGGCCATGCTCACCGACCACTCGATCGGAATCACCGGCTGGGAGACTCCGCCCAGCAGCCGCGCTACCGGAACGCCCAGTTGTTTTCCCCACAGGTCGTGCAGCGCGCTGTCCAACACCGCTCGTGCAGCCGGATTGCCGGCCAACCGGTCGTCGAATGCGGCCTGAACCGCTTCAAACTCCGAAGGGTGGCGGCCCAGCAGAAGCGGGCCGTAGATCTCCGTGATCGCAGCGACGACGCTGTGCACGGTGTCGGCTACGAAATGGCCCGGGCTGATCGGGCGGATCTGCCCATAGCCCACCGCGCCTCCCGCGTGAATCGCCACCAAAACAGGTTTGCCCAATAAGTCTTGCGGCGCGCCGGTGTCGTAGCTGCCGCTGGAGAAGGTGCGCTGAATGCGGGTCGGCAGTTCGGTGACGAAGACCTCTATCCGGTCGATCATGACGGGCTTGCTCCGGGGCAATGTGCACTGGGCGCGACTCACAGCACACTAGCCCAGGTGCCGCTGGCTTTCGCATGCCGATCCGTCATGCTGAGATAACGGCAGCGAATGCCTCCGAGGATGCCGGCGGTATGCCTGTTTCGAATAGTGGATTGCCAGCTCATTATTTCCCGTACTGCCAGCCCCTGCGCTACGCCTTAAGAGCAGCGGTCCATCTTCGCCGCGGCCGACGTCCATCAGTGGGACCGGTCCGAAGGAAGGTCAACCAGGGAGGACCACATGAATCGCCTGATCACCCACCTTGCCGGTGCTGCATGCATTGCCGTCCTGGCTACCGCTGGCTTGCCCGCCATGGCGCAGGACTACCCAAACGGCCCGGTAAGCATTGTCGTCGGCTTCGCTCCGGGCGGCAGCGACGATACCGGAGCGCGTGCACTGGCCCCGGCGCTGGAGCAGCAACTGGGCGTCCCGGTGCTGGTCGATAGCCGGCCCGGCGCGGCGATGCAGATCGCCCTGGAATACACCTGGGCCAAGCCGCATGACGGCCAGACGCTGATCTGGATGAACCAGCAGTATCTCAGCGCCATCGAGGCGCTGAGCCCGGTCGATTACAGCACCGACCAGTGGACCTGGTTGGAACTGCTGCAGAACGACCCGGTCGTCGTCGTAGTGAACGCCAATTCGCCATGGGCGACCATGGACGATTTCGTTGAGGACATGCGCGCCCGGCCCGACACGGTGACGATGGGTCTGTTGATCGGCTCGGTTCAGGTCCTCGCCTGCAAGCGTCTGTTCGAGGGACTGCTGGGCGTCAAGTTCCGGGAGGTGCCGCAAACCAGCGGTGGGGCAATGCGCTCGGCGGTTGTCGGCGGCCACCTAGATGCGACCTGTACGAATGCATCCGAGACCTACGCGCTCGGGCCGGACGTGCGCACTCTGGCGGTGTTCAACGATGCCGGCACCAGTCTGATGCCGGACGCGGTTCCGGTGAACGCGTACCTGAAGGAGAAAGGCATCACCGAAACGCTTCCCGACCTCGGCTCGATCCGCGGCATCGCAGTGCCCAGGGACTTTGCCGAGAACCAGCCAAAGGCGTTTCAGAAGCTCTATGACGCATATCAGGCCGCTGTGAACTCGGACGAATACAAGGAGTGGCTGAAGACCAGTGGCCGCGACGCCATCACGCTGAGCCTTCCGATGGAGCAGAGCAACGAGCTCGTTGCAAGCTTCAACAAGTTCTTTGATGACAACAAGCAGTACCTGACCGGCGAGTGAAGTCGGGCGGCCCGCGCGCATTCCCGCGCGCGGGCACCGGCGCCAGAGGATCGACCTGAAGTGACGCTTCTCCAACGCCGGTCGTTTCTGGCCCTTCTGGGCCATACTTTCCTGCTCCAGGTCATCGTGATGCTGTTGCGAATCACGATGACCTATCAGGCTGTGGCCATCGGCCTTGACGCACTCTGGATCGGGCTGATCGGCAGCGCCTTCGGAGCGATTCCGGCGCTGCTGGCTTTGCATGTTGGCCGGGCCATTGACAGGTTGGGCGAGCCGGTGGCCCTGGCCGCGGCCTCGGTGATGGCCCTGGTCGCAGCGATGGGTCTGTGGCTGGCGACACCGAGCGCCCTCAACCTCTTGTTGCTCAGCACCGCCACCGGCTTTTCGCAATTCATCGGCGTCGCCGGGCAACACGGCGCCGCAGGCAAGACCTGCCGCGAGCGGCAGGCGGCCAGCTTTGGCCATGTTACGCTGATGATATCCCTAGCGCACATGATAGGGCCCCTGCTGTTCGGAATGCTGGCCGGTCCGCAGGCGGTGCCCGAGACGGCGCCGGTGGTGCTGGCGGCATGCGCAGCCAGCTTGGTGCTGCTTGCCGGCACGCTGCTGATCCGGAACCGGCCACAGCAGACGCCACCCGCCACCCACGTCGGGATGTGGTCGACGACCTGCAGCATAATGAAGACGCCGGGCTACGTCCCGGCCACTTTGGCCTCGCTGGGGCTGTTCGCAGCGATGGATCTCCTGGTGCTGTACCTGCCACTGTTTGGTGCGGAGCGCGGCCTCAGTCCGACTGCCGTCGGCCTGCTGCTGGCCCTCCGGGGCGCCGCTTCGGTTGTGTCGCGGCTCTTCTTTGGCCGTCTCTACCGCGCTATGCCGCGGCAGCGACTTCTGGTGCTGGCTCTTCTGGGGTCTGGCGCGGCGATCGCGCTCATCCCGCTGGTGGCATCGCCGATTTTGATGGGCGCCCTGGCCTTCGTCGCCGGGCTCGGCCTCGGCATCGGCGCGCCGCTGACGCTGGCCTGGATCGGCGAGATCATCTCCTCTGGCACATTGGGCAGCGCACTGTCGCTGCGGCTGGCGGTGAATCGGGCCGGGCAAGCGGTGCTACCGGTGGCGGTCGGCACGATCGTCGGTGGTCTGGGGGCCGGCGGGGTAATTGTCGTCATCGGCGCCGCGCTGCTGGTCTCGAGCGTCCTCGTTGCCCGGCCTGGCGGCGGCTGAGTTCCGTCAGCGCCGATGATGGCGCGCACACGAATGGCAAGGCCACGTGCGGTGCCGGCGTGCCGCCGGTGATCATCCGCGAGCCGACGCGCAATCCGACCTTGCGCGCGAGCGCGCGGCAAGGCTGTCGTCCGCCCTCGCCCGGCCGCGATCTGCGGCGGCGGCGGCAGCATTTCCTTACGGCCGCCGCACCTCTTGAGGCGAAACGGAGCGTGGGGGATCACGGCGTCCGTCCTCGGCCCGGCCCGGGTCATGCCGCCTGCTCCAGTCAGCGCTTGAATGAAGGGACGATCCATGCATTGTTCCACGACCGTGAGTCATGCGTGCAATGACGAACATCAATCATGGGGAGTGAGACGTGACCGTACTGAAGAGATTTGCCGCGGCATTCGCCGTATCCGCATCCCTGCTGGCACTGTCGGACGCAGCCGTCGCCGCCGAGTATAATTGGACTTTCCAGACCTCCGAAACGGCAGGCGAACCGGGCTTCATCAACAAGACGAAGTGGGCGGAAAACGTTAAGGCCCTGTCAGGTGGGCGAATCGAGATCGAAATCCTGCCGATCGGAGCCGCGGTTCCGCACACCGATACCCTCGACGCGGTCGGGGCAGGTATTCTGCAGGGGCATCTGACCGATCCAAGCTACTTCTCCGGCAAGGACCCGGCCTTTGCCATGATGGGTAACCTGGTCGGCGCCTGGAGCGACCCTTTCGAGCTGATCGGCTTCATGAAGTCCGGCGGCGGCCATGAACTTTATGCTGAACTGGTCGAGCCCTACGGTGTGCATTTCATCGGTGCTGCCGCCACCGAACCGGAAGCGCTTGTCGCCGCGGTCCCCATTCGCACCGTGGAAGACCTCAAGGGCGTGAAGCTTCGCGCGCCGGAAGGCATGGTGTTCGAGATCTTCTCGAAAGCCGGTGCAGCACCCGTGGCCCTTCCGGGCTCGGAGATCTTCTCGGCGCTGGACAAGGGCGTGGTGGAAGCTGCGGACAATACCGTCTTCGCCACGAACCAGGCGCTCGGCATGAATGACATTGCCAACTATCCGCTCTATCCGGGCTTCCACTCCCTGCCGCTTATCGACATCTCGATCAACAAGGAGATCTGGGATGGGCTGCCGGACGATCTGAAGGCCATTCTGAACGCCTCTGTCGACAAGTTCATCTTCGATCACGTCTATTCGATCCGCAAACTCGATGCGGAAGCGGTCGCCAAGGCGCGGGCAAACCCGGACATCGAGATTATCAACTGGTCGGGTGAGGAACGCGCCAAGTTCCGTCGCATTGCGCAGCAGGAATGGGAGAACTGGGCAGGTCGCAGCGAGATGACGCAGCGATACTACGATGCGGTCGTCGCCTATCTCGAAAGCCGTAATCTGCTCTAGACTATCGGCAACGTCCACCACGCTCGGCTCTGGTGAGCCGGGCGTGGCACCATGACTTCTGGAGCAGAGATGACTGAAGACCCTGACCTGGTGGCGGCCGACGACGAGGCCCACAGCGAGATCCGAACGGGCCTCGACCGCATCGTTGCGGGCTCGAACCGCATTTTTTCATGGGCCATCTTCGCCGCTTTTGTCATTTCGGTTATCGAGATCTTCGCCCGCTATCTTTTAAACAGCCCCACCTTCTGGGCCCACGAAACGACCACGTTCCTGATCGCGGCTATTTTCCTGCTGGGCGGACCCATTGCGCTGGCACGCGACCGGCACATTCGGGTTCGCATAATCTACGACGCCGTGTCACCGCAGAAGCGGCGGTGGCTCGATATTCTGAACTCCTCGATTGCCTTGGTGTTCTTCGCCGGGCTCGCCTATGCGAGCTGGATCATGACCTCGAGGTCAATCTTCACGCCCACTGGCCAAATCCGGCTGGAAGGCACCGGTACCGCCTGGAATCCGCCCACGCCGGCCTTGCTCAAGATGCTGGTGCTGTTCTGCGTGGTACTGATGTTCGTGCAGACGCTGCTCCACCTTGTCAGCGCCATCCGGCGTCGACCGATGTCTCCAGGCAGGGACAACTGAAATGGGCCTTTCAGCGCTTGGTATCGAGTTAGGCTCCTATATTCTGGTCGCCAGCATTTTCATCCTTTTGGTCACAGGACAGCCGCTGGCCTGGGTCACGGGCATGGTCGCCCTGGTCTTCACCTTTGGCTGGTTCGGCGGCATGGCGCTGCCACTGGTCACTGCACGCATCTTCGGCTTCATCACCGAGTATTCGCTGGTTGCCATCCCCATGTTCATCCTTATGGCGGCCCTGCTTGATCGCTCGGGCATCGCCAAGGACCTGTTCAACGGCATGAGGATCCTCGCCGGGCGCCTGCCCGGTGGCGTGGCCGTGCAAACGTTGATCGTTGCCATTCTGCTGGCCGCCATGTCGGGGGTGATCGGTGGCGAAATCGTCCTTCTGGGCATTCTGGCGCTGCCGCAGATGTTGCGTCTCGGCTATGACCGCAATCTGTCCATCGGCGTCGTTGTTGCCGGTGGGTCGCTCGGCACCATGATGCCGCCTTCGATCGTGTTGATCATTTACGGCCTGATCGCCAGTGTCTCGATTGCCGACCTGTTTGTCGCTGCGATCACTCCGGCGCTGCTGCTGTTCGGACTCTATGTCGCGTACGTGTTGTTCATATGCCTGCGCAACCCTCAGATGGGGCCACCGATGTCCCCTGAGGAGATCGCCGAGGAGAGTATCGGGAGCGCCTTGCGCTCACTGGCAGCGCCGATGTTCATTGTCGTGATCGTTCTCGGCTCGATCTACGGCGGCATCGCCTCAATCACCGAGGCCGCGGCCCTGGGAGTGCTGGCGGTTCTGATCGTCGCGCTGTTGCGTCGCGAGCTCAACCTGCGAATGCTTGAGGAAAGCCTCACCCACACGCTGGAAACCTGCGGCATGATCATCTGGATCGGCATTGCCGCGGCGGTTCTGGTGGGGGTGTACAACCTCATGGGCGGCAACCGCTTCGTGTCAAACGCGATCCTCGGTCTCGATGCTCCGCCTGTGGTTATCATCATGGTGATGATGCTGATCCTGCTGGTACTCGGCATGTTCCTCGACTGGATCGGGATCGCCCTGTTGACGCTGCCGATCTTCGTGCCGATCATTATTCAGCTTGGCTATGATCCGCTCTGGTTCGGCATCCTGTTCGCAGTCAACATGCAGGTGTCCTATCTCACCCCGCCGTTCGGGCCGGCGGCGTTCTATCTCAAGAGCGTCACGCCAAAGGAAATCACCCTCAAGCACATCTACACGGCGTTGCTGCCGTTCATAGCTCTGCAGCTTCTGGCGCTTGCTATCATCCTGTTCTTCCCGCCGATCGCGACCTGGGCGGTGAAGTAAGGGCCGGCCGGGATCGACGGGATAGATCTGTCTCCCGCGCCGGGGTTGCCGGCCGATGCTGGCCGGTACGACGACAGCGGGCAATCTCGCGCCTGCGCGCTCAGGCTCTCGGTCAGACATGCAGGAATTCCGGCTGCCATCCCGAAGCCGGGGTCGGCGGCGCGGCCTGTGCTGTTCCGCTATTGAGGCACGTCGGCTAGCGGACGAAAGGAGCGGCGCATCGTCTGCTCACACCAGGTTCCTGTCCCCTGGAAGCACGCAGGATTTCGCGGCGAACCGGTGGGCGAACCGGGTCCGGTGTCCGGCAGCAGGGATCTGATCCAAGTAGATCGCATTTCTCGACCGTAAAACATGTGTTGCATCGACGGGCACGAAGTTTTACGAATATCGGATGCAAGAGACGCCGCTTTCGAAGCAGATCATCGACCTGTTCGAGACTATGCCGGGGCAGTTGCAGCGGGCCGCGCGCTATGTCCTGGAGCATCCAAGCGACGTCGCCCTCATGTCGATGCGGGAGCAGGCGCGGCAGGCCAATGTCCAGCCGGCAACCATGACCCGACTGGCCAAACATCTCGGCTTTTCCGGCTACGAAGACGTGCGTCAGCTCTATGCCGATGCGATGCGCCGCGAGGGAACCGGCTTTGCCGGGAAGGTAGGGGCGCAAGCCGAGAACCAGAAGCTCAAAGGCGACCATTTTCTCGCTGCCGAGATGGTGCGCGTCATCGACAGACAGGTGGCAGGGCTCGCACAACCCGCCTCCCTGGGACGGCTGGTCGAGGCAGCGCGGCTGATCGGGGCCGCCCGGCGGATCTATTGCCTGGGCCTGCGGTCGAGCCATTCCGCCGCCTGGCATCTGCATTACATCCTTTCGCTCGCAGGCAGGCAGTCGGTCATGCTCGACGCATTGGGTGGCATCGGCGTCGACTCCCTTGGCGACGCGACCGACGACGACGTGCTCGTCGCGGTAAGCGTGCTCCCCTATACGCGCCAAACCGTGGAGATCACCGATCACGCGCAGGAGAACGGCGTGCGTGTTGTGGCGATAACCGACAGTCCAGTGGCGCCGCTGGCGCAACGTGCCGCCTCCACCGTGATTGTACCGACCGAGTGTCCCTCGTTCCTGCACACCATGTCGTCCGCCTTCGTCGTCGCGGAGATCCTGGGCGCACTGGTGGCTGGGCGCGGGGGCGATGCCACGCGCGAGGCGCTTGCCCGTGTCGATCGACAGGCAGCCGCGCTCAACACCTACTACGAAGCGGGAGCGGTGCGTCCATGACCGGTACCTTTTGCCACGTCATCCACTCGACAGCGCCGGCTGACGTCGGCGACAGCAACACTCGGTTCTGCGACGTGGACGACAACGCCCTAACCGACACTTCAGGCAGCCATTCGCGGTGCGCGTTCTTCACCTCGCAGCCTGCGGAGCATTTCGCCACTATGCGAATCGAGGCCTCGTCTCTAGCGACCGAATAATAAACACAACCAATTTTCAAAGAGGGGAACTGATCATGAAGCTTCGCAATCTCGTTGTCGCCGCCTTCGCCGCAACCATGGTGTTCGCCCAGCCCCTGCGGGCTGACGACCTTGTGGTCGCAACCGACACAGCCTTCGTGCCGTTCGAGTTCAAGGAAGGCGACAAATATGTCGGCTTCGACATCGACCTGTGGGATGCCATCGCCAAGGAGATCGGCGTCACCTATACGCTGCAGCCGATGGACTTCAACGGCATCATCCCGGCCTTGCAGACCAGGCAGGTCGATGTGGCGCTCGCCGGCATCACCATCAAGGAGGAGCGCCAGAAGGTGATCGACTTTTCCGATGGTTATTACGACAGCGGGTTCCTGCTGATGGTGCCCGTTGACAGTGACATCAAGAGCGCGGAAGACCTGAAAGGAAAGACGCTGGCGGTCAAGACCGGCACGTCTGCGACCGACTACGCCAAGGAGCATTTCAAGGAAACCGAACTCCGTCAGTTTCCGAACATCGACAATGCCTATCTCGAGCTGCAGACGGGCCGCGTCGATGCCGCCATGCACGACACCCCGAATGTGCTCTACTACGTGGCCACCGCCGGCGGCGGCAAGGTCAAGGCCGTGGGCGAGCAGATGATGGCGCATCAGTACGGTATCGGCTTCCCTAAGGGAAGCGAACTGGTCGCCAAGGTTAATGCGGCTCTCGCCAACATGAAGAAGGACGGCCGCTACTCCGAAATCTACAAAAAGTGGTTCGGGACCGAGCCTCAGAGCTGATCGACGTGGTGGGGCGCGCCGGAACCGCCGGCGCGTCTCCATCGGCCTGAGGAGGACCTCCATGGAATTCGACTGGTCCGTCATCGCGGATGCGATGCCCGCACTGCTGGGCGGCGCCCGGCTCACGATCTTCATCACTCTTGCAGGTCTTGCCGGCGGGCTGGTCGTCGGCTTCGTCACGGGGCTGATGCGTGCCTACGGCAATTGGCTCCTGAACGCGATCGCCTTCGTCTACATCGAACTGATACGCGGCACGCCGATCGTCGTGCAGGTCATGTTCATCTATTTTGCGCTGCCTGTGCTGGCCGAGATTCGAGTCAATCCGATGACGGCCGCCGTCACGGCGATCGTTGTCAATGCCGGTGCCTATATTGCGGAGATTGTGCGCGGGTCTTTCCTCTCCGTACACAAAGGCCTGAAGGAAGCCGGCCTCGCCCTCGGCCTGCCGATGTGGAAGGTGCTGGTCTACATCATCGGCCCCGTCGCCTTCCGGCGGATGATTCCGCCGCTCGGCAACCAGTTCATCGTCAGCCTCAAGGACACGTCGCTTTTCATTGTCATCGGCGTCGGCGAACTGACACGGCAGGGCCAGGAAATCATGGCTGCCAACTTCCGCGCGGTCGAGATCTGGACTGCCGTTGCGATCCTGTACCTGATCATGACCGGCACTCTGACGCTCATCCTGCGCGTCACCGAAAAGAGGATGCGGATCCTATGAGCATCGTCGAGTTCAGGCAGGTCACCAAGACGTTCGGGACGGTGGTCGTGCTGCGCGATGTCGACCTCGCGATCGATGTCGGCGAAGTCGTGGTCCTGATTGGCCCCTCCGGGTCCGGCAAATCGACCCTTCTGCGTTGTATCAACGCGCTGGAGGAGATCAATGGCGGCGACCTGATCGTCGATGGCATCAGCGTCAAGGCCGGGCGATCCCAGGTGCGCCAGATACGACAGGAAGCGGGCATGGTGTTTCAGCAGTTCAACCTGTTCCCGCAGATGACGGCACTGGAGAACGTTGCCTTCGGCCCCCGGCGCGTGCGTGGTCTTGGCAAGGCCGAAGCAATCGAGCAGGCGCGCGAACTACTGGCGAAGGTCGGTCTTGCCGACCGCGGCCATCACTACCCATCCGAACTTTCCGGCGGCCAACAGCAGCGTGTCGCGATCGCCCGCGCGCTGGCGGTGAAGCCGAAACTGATGCTCTTCGATGAGCCGACCTCGGCGCTCGACCCAGAACTGCGTCATGAAGTGTTGAGGGTGATGCAGGCACTTGCGGAAGACGGGATGACAATGATCGTCGTCACCCACGAGATGGCCTTTGCGCGCAAGGTCGGTACGCGCCTGATCTTCATGGAAGACGGAAAGATCTCGGTGGACGGCAATCCTTCGGCATTGCTTGCCAATCCGGAGAACCCTCGGCTCAAGGATTTCCTGCAGCATGTCCACTGACCCCGGGAGTGTGAGGTTCTTCGAGGCAGCGGGATCGCCCCACGACATCGGCGTGGCGCTCGGAAGATTCGGCGCGGCAATCGCCCACCAGTACCTGGTGTCGACGCCGGCATGGCAGTCCGTGGTGGCGTTGCGCTGCGACGACCGGGTGATTGCGTTGCAGCAGATGGTGAAGGAGCGACTGCCCGACTGCTGGCGCGAGCTCGAGGGCCTTGCGCACGGGCTCGGATTGCCATTCGATGACGTCTTCGCCTGGAACTGCCGGGGCGACATATGGGCAATGGCACCCGACGGGTGCACGACGGTGTTGATCCCGGGCGACGAACCGATCCTAGCCCATAACGAGGATGGAGACCCAGGCCTGCGCGGCCATTGCGGACTCGTCCACGTCCGGCCAGAAGCTGGCGAGGAGTTTACCGCATTTGTCTATCCGGGATCGGTTCCGGGCCACACATTTGCCGTCACGCAGTCAGGGCTGGTTCAAGCCGTAAACAACATACGCTCCCGCAACATGGGGATCGGACTGCCCCGCATGCTGCTCGGGCGCGCCGTGTTGCAGTGTCAATCGCTCGATCAGGCAGTCCGGACCATCGAAACAGCCCCGCGTGCCGGCGCGTTCCATTTCACGCTGGCCCAGCGCGGCGACAGCCGCATCTTCTCCATTGAATTCACCCACGGGCGCACATCCGCGACAATCGTGGAGCAGCCATGCTGCCACGCGAACCACCTCGTTCACGACGCAATGACGTGCGAGCGGCAGACCGTCACGCCGTCATCCGCGGCACGGCAGCGGCGTGGCGACGAAATCCTGCGAGCGAAGCTGGCCCGCAACACGGATCCTTTGTCCATCCTCTGGGACAAGGAGGATCGGACGCTGCCGATCCTTCGCGAGCAGCCCGATGACCCCGATGGCGAGAACACGCTTGCGACAGCACTGATCCATGTCGGGGCGCAAAAAGTGGATTGGGAGGTTCACGACCGCGCGTCGGAATCTCCCAGGTTTCGCCTGACTGACACTACCCTGGTGCGGTGACCCGGACCCGGATTGCAGCCGGGCATGTACGTCGCCTTGCGAAGCGCTGGGTCGAGGGCCGCTCCTTTTCCAGGACCGCCCTTGGAGCGAGCGGTCATGGGCGGTCCGGAAGCACTGGCGTCCCCTGCATGCCATGACCGGAACAAGAGCGACCCGGTGGGTGGCACGCACCTTGGGAGCAGAAGAGCGATTGGCTGCGGGTGCGATGTCTGCGATCCTCAGGTGACATCGGAAGCGAGAAACCGCGGCGCCTGATCGGACAGCCACGCCGGCGCCGGTGTAGCGCAGCCGATCTGTTCGCGGCCACCTTTGCTTGCGACGTACCGCACGACATGGCAGCCTTAAGGCCCCTCTGCCGCGCATAGCCGACAAGTCAGCGGTCGTTTTGCCCCGCTTATGCCAGCCAACGGTGCCGGAGCGCCGCGGACGCGCCGCCGTCCCACCCCTGTTGACAGCCAAACAGGGTCAAAAGTAATATACTAGAAAAACTAATATATTAATCCATGCGCGAAATGGGAGGAAGGAATGAAGCTGTCTGCGAGACATTTGGGTCTGTGCGCGAGCCTTGTGGCAGCGCTTGCGTTGTCAGCGCCCGCCGTTGCCGAAACGACACTGCGCCTCGGGACAGTGCTCGCGCCCGATGATCCGATGGGTGTCGGACTGGAGAAATTCAAGGCGGAGGTCGAGGCGGCCACCAACGGCGAAGTCAAGGTCGAAGTGTTTCATAACTCGCAGCTTGGCGACACGACAGAGATGCTCGACCAGGCTCGTGTGGGCGCCAATGTCGGCACCGTGACCGATGTCGCCCGCTTGTCGAGCTTCGTGCCCTCTCTGGCGATCATGTCGGCGCCGTTCCTGTTCGATACTTATGAGCAGGCGGATACTTTTGCGCTATCCGAGGACTACCTGGCCTGGGGTGACGAGCTCAAAGAGAAATCCGGCCTCGTGATGCTTGCCTCCAACTGGTATCAAGGTCCGCGCCACCTTCTGACGCAAAAGCCCGTCTCGGCGCCCGGCGACCTTGCGGGCGTCCGCATGCGCACCATCGGCGCGCCGATCTGGGTCGAGACCATTCGTGCCATGGGAGCGGAGCCCACCCCGATGGCCTGGGGCGAGGTCTACTCGGCCCTGCAGCTTGGAGCGCTCGACGGCGCTGAAGCACAACCGACTGCCATAACCGGCGCAAAACTGCACGAGGTCGTCAAGAACGTCACCAGGACGGGACACATCCAGCTCGTCACCGCGTTGGTGATCGGCGCTGATACGTGGGATCAGATCTCGCCGGAGCACCAGCAGATCGTGCGGGATCTCGCGGTTGAGGCCGGGCGCTATGCCTCGCAGCTGACAATCGAGCAAGGCGAAGAAGCCCTTGCAGAGGTGGCTGCCGCGGGCGTGTCCGTGTCGGACGTCGACGTTGCCCCGTTCAAGGACGCGGTAAAGGGCGTCTACGACAAACTGAACCTCGCTTCCGAGGTGGATACCGTCAACAAGGTGCTCGGCCGCTGACGCGGCCGTTGCCCTTGCCACCAGGGGCGGGACCTCATGCTGAGACGCCTGGAATTTGCCTGCGCAGCGCTTCTCCTTTGCGTCGTGGTCATGCTGGTCGGCGTGGCCGCCATTACCCGCGCAATGGGAAGCCCGATCATTTGGTCGATCGAGATTGCACAACTGCTGTTTCTCTGGCTGTGCATTCTGGCGATTGACCTCGGCCTGCAGGACGAGCGGCACTTCGGCCTCCAGGTTATCCAGGACAATGTCTCACCGGCAGTCAGGAAGGCGTTAGAGATCGTCAATCTGATCGTTCTGATCGCACTGCTCGTCTTCCTGATCCGCTACGCCTGGCGCAACATGATCATCATGCATACCCGGCTCGATGGAGCATTACAGATCCCCGGCTCCTATTTTCACGCGTCAATGGTGGTCGGTTTCGGCCTGATGATACGTAGTTTGCTGGTCAAGCTTGCGTCCACGATTTCGCGGAAAGCCGTCTGAATGCTGCTTCTGATCGCTGTACTTTTCTGCCTTTTCCTCGTGGCGGGAATGCCCGTAGCCTTTGCGCTCGCGCTCGCTGCCTTCCCCGTCTTCGTACTGACCGGCGCCATGCCGCCGACCGTTGCGATCCAGAAAATGGTCACCGCCACCCAGAGCTTTCCCCTGTTGGCGGTGCCGTTCTTTATTTTCGCCGGTAACCTTATGAATTCGACCGGCATTACCCATCGGCTCGTGCGCTTTGCACGGCTGTTGACGGGCTGGATGGCCGGCGGGCTGGGGCAGGTTTCCATCGTGCTCAGCCTCATGATGGGCGGGATTTCAGGATCTGCGGTCGCAGACGCCTCGATGGAAGCGCGCCTGCTGGGGCCCAGCATGATCAGCCAGGGAGGTTATTCCAGGGCGGCGAGCGCCGCCGTGCTTGCGTTCGGCTCCATCATCACAGCCACCATACCCCCCAGCATTGGCCTTATCCTGTTCGGCTTCATCAACGAGGTCTCGATCGGACGCCTGTTCATCGCCGGCGTCGTTCCCGGAGTGGTGCTGACGATCATCCTAATGATCACCGCGTGGCTGATCGCCCGGCGCAACGGCTACGCGGCCGATATCGCCGAGCCACCATCCTCGCGAGAGCTTTGGGAAAGTTTCCTGGACAGCATCTGGGCACTCGCCTTCCCGGTGATTCTCATCGTCGGATTCCGGTTTGGGCTGTTCACAGCGACGGAAGCCGGTGCGTTTCTGGTTTTCTATGCGCTGTTCATAGGGCTGTTCGTTTACCGCGAGCTGACCTGGGAACGGTTTTATGAGGCGACGAAGAGTTCGATCACGGATCTGGGCATGGTGATGCTGCTGATCATGATGGCCGCCGTCCTGGGCTATGCCGTCACGATCGAGCGCGGGCCGCAGCAGATTACGGAATTTGTTACAGGCCTGACCCAGAACCCGGCTTTGATCCTGGTTCTCGTGGCGGCGCTCCTGATCGTCAGCGGCATGTTTCTGGAGGGCGCCGCGAATATCCTGCTGATCACGCCGATCGTCCTTCCCGTCCTCGTGCATGCCGGATACGACCCGGTTCACATGGGGATCTTGATCGTAACGCTGATCAATTTCGGCGGCCTGACACCGCCGGTCGGCGTCATCATGTTCACCGTTTGCGGCATTCTCGACGTCAAGACCGGGGCATTCACTCGAGCGGCGATCCCCTATTTCGCCGCAATGGCTCTGTTCTTCGCGATCCTCGTTCTTTTCCCCGGATTGTCGCTGTACCTGCCAGGAAAGCTGATGTAGATGGCGCCCAATGATGCGGAAGGCCGGCCGCTTTTGACCGCAGGTTCCTTCTCAGCTGCCCTGATGAAGGCTGCGGATGAGTTGTCGAGCCCCGGCCGTCCGGTGACGGCCGCCGCGCGCGTCTACGCAGCGCTGCGGGCGAAGATCATCTCACTGGAACTCGAGCCGGATACCACGCTGATCCGCAGCGACATCGCAGAGGCTTGCGGCGTTAGTCAGTCGCCAGTGCGCGAGGCTATCCAGCGCCTCGAACAGGAGGGACTGGTCATCTCCTACCCGCAGTCGCGCACGGTGGTCTCGAAGATCGATGTCGCACAGGCGCGCGAGACCCAGTTCCTGCGAGTGAGCGTCGAGCTTGAGGTCGCGCAGACGCTGGCCAGACAGGGCGCCAACGCACCGCTGACCGCCTCCAGGCGGTTTCTACAAATGCAGAAGCTGGCGGGTGCGGACCGCGACGTCGACGAGTTCACCACGCTCGACCGTCTGTTCCACCTCTCGCTCTTCGAAGCAGTCGGCGTGGGCGCATTGTGGCACCTGATATCCGATCGCTCCGGCCATATCGATCGTCTGCGGCGACTGAACCTTCCCGATCCAGGCAAGATTGCCGAAGTGATCCGCGATCACGAGAACATTCTGGCGGCGATCGCCGCCGGCGACCGTGATGCAGTCGAAACGGCCGTCCGCACGCATCTGTCCGGCACGCTGGCCGCCGTGCAGAAGATCGCGAAGCAGTATCCGCACTATTTTTGAAACTGGACACCTGCCGTTTCATTCGAGCGGCGCGAAATCTTCCTCCCTGCCGTAGGCCGGAGTCCATCTCAGTCGGTCCAACCTCTGTCCTCGCATTGCCGCGTCGAATGCCGCAAAGGCCCGACCGGGCGAAGCCATTCTTTGCCAGAGTGCGACAAAACATTCATTGATATGCATGTTATGTCGAATAGCTTTTCACAGGTGGTGACGTTCTAGAAGCTTCGGTATCGGACGGAAACCGGATGATGATTGCCGAGACCGTCACCACCTGTGACGGCGCTTCGGTGCAATGATCGCACGTGCGTAAGTCTTTGGCTTCTCGGCTTGCGGAGATGAGGCGAGACAATGACCAGGACAGTCGTTGACAGGATCCACATTACAAGAAACGGGATCAAGCGGGGGATCGGCGTAGACGATCCGAAGATCCGGGCCTTTCACGAGACCATTGCTCGCGAGGAATATGACCGGTGTCATCCCGATGACTCCTTCGATGACCTGAAACGTCGCGCAAGATTTTCGAAGGAGGATCAGGGACTTCTGAGTGACTGGATGGTCGCCGCTGCCGTCAAGTACAGCACCGCGCATACCGACCTGGAGTACAGGGGCAAAAAGCTGCTGGCTGCATAGGTACCGCGATTGCCGGTTCTGCGCCATCAAGCGATACGCCGCCGACATCGGGGTGAACGGCCCGGATCGGCGGTGCGGAACGGGCGTTTTGTCGGGCGCGCCTGCATTGCTGACCCCGACAGGAGCGTGCCACGCAAGCGTTCAGAGATTTGGCACGACGAAATCAAACCTGCCGGTGCTGTGTTCATAATTGAGCGCCATCACCAGCCTCGGATCGAACAGCCTGTCGCCAGCGTTTCGAGGATGGTCGGGGAAATAGAGCTGCGTCGTCAGCACGTCCCCGCCTTTTCTCTGCACCCGGAAATGGTAGTGGGCAGTGCGGAAAGAATAATGCTGCGTCAGGATCGTGTCGAAGCCCCAACGGCCGGCCTCATCCGTCAGCTGATATGCGCGCCAGCGGTAGCCGGTGTTGTCGTATTCGCCGCGCTCATCGGCATGCCATAGCTCGACGATGGCGTCCGGCACCGGCTGGCAGCGCGTATCCAGAACAAAGCCGTGCAGAGAGAACCGCCGTTGCGATCCGGCGTCAGCGGTCAGATCGCTTCTTAGCGGTGCATTGGGCCGAAAGAACGGCCCCGCCGTTTGCTGCAGCGTCGGTTGGGTTCCCGATTCGCAGGCAGGTGTGAGAGGGAGATCCGGAACCTGCGCCCACACCCGCACCCACGATCCGGTGAAGACGATCGCAGGTGGCGCGGCGAGCAGCGACCGGAGGACAGTTCTTCGCGTCGGTTCCATGTCCCGTACCTCACGATCAATAGGTGAAGGCGATCCAGCGGCCTGCAAAGATCACGGCAATCCAGATCACCATGGACAAGAAGGCGCTCAGCATCATGGGCCTCGATGGCGCGCCACCTCTTCGTTTCGTCATCGCCACCTTGAACGCGACGACATTCACGAGACCCGCGACCAAGAACAGCGCCTTGATCTGGAAAGCAGGGTCGGCAAGGTAGGCTGTGCCCCGAACGGAAAACAGCATTACCCCCGAGACGGAAGCCAGCAACAGTCCGAATGCTGCAACCGGGACGCACGTCTCCAGACCTTCCCGCCAGCGATCCGGTTTCCACAGGCCTGCGGTTCTCAGGTCGGCGCTGACGATGGATCCGACAAGCAAACTCATTCCCACGATATGGACCGCGTTGATTGTAGCATAGGCCGCCCGGCTGGTGCGCAGGTATTCAACCGGCAACCAATCGGCCATCGCGTCGATGGCTGCGATCAGCATTCTTCGACCATGTAGCTCATCGCGCGGCTGCGGCTCTCTACCACACCATCTGCCATCCGCAGCCACTGGACGTTCAATTGATGTGGTGGCTCACAGTTGCGCACGGCCACCGCAGCAATCCGATCCCCTCTCGCGATGCGGTTGCCAAGCAAGACATATTGTGGCGTCGGAGGCAGTTCGAGGACCACTGTCTGACCAATGATGTCGCCGGGAACCGACAGCGCCTGCGGATCGAGAAAGCTGGCTGCGGGGCCGAGATTGGGTGAAGGCTGAGGCACGACAATCTCGCTTGAGACCCTTACGGTCAGTTCGGAGTGAGGATGGCCGAAATAGGCATCGACCACCTCACCTTCAACCCACACAGGGGCAGAGAGGCTATACCGCCCGTCAAAGCCGTGATGAGCGCTCGCGTTTCCGGCAACCAAAAGCGTCAATGCCGCGGCGATTGCCTGATGCGACATCCTTTGCGCGAGGGGGAGGTCGGGTGAAGGGTCCTTCAACTGCATCCTTGTCTCCGTTGCTAACACTCCCCCTCCCCCGGGTCCGGCAACGGTTTGCCGGTTCAACTGCAATCAGATCAGATCTTCGATGCGGAACGGCAGATGGCGTGCACGCACGCTTGTGGCGTAATAGACCGCATTGGTGATCGCGGGCGCTACGCCGACAAGGACAACCTCGCCCGCGCCCTTGACGCCGGAGGGCGAGGGATGTGGGGCGGGCATAAGAGGTGGGCTGCATGATTTAGCCCTCCATGACCTTGGCAGCATCCTGGATCGCCGCCACGATGCCGGGAAAGGCGCCGCAGCGACACAGATTGCCGCTCATGTACTCGCGAATTTCCGCCTCGCCGTCAGGCGCCGGTGCGGTACGGATGGCATTCGTCGACGATCGCTTGGCTCCCGCCGCAGAAAGCGGGCGTGCAGTCAGTGAGCGCTGAGCATCTCGACGGCCTGGTCGAAGCGGCCATCCCGCTCCGCCCAACGCAGGAATCCCACGCGCTCGACCAGAATCTCCTTCGGCGTCGGCTGCTGCAGGAACAGGCTCATCGCCTCGTCAATGAACTCGTCGAGCGGCATGTAACCTTCGCGGGTCGATTGCCCGGGCGTGAGTTCGGTCTGGACCGCGGGCGGGGCGAGTTCGATGACCTCGACCCTTCCCTTGAGCTGTTCACGAAGGGAAACCGTGTAGGAGTGGATCGCCGCCTTGGTTGCGTTGTAAGTCGGCGTACTGCTTAGCGGGACGAAGGCGAGGCCCGACGAGACGTTCACGATCGCAGCGTCGGGCTGGTGTACCAGATAATCGGTCAGCGCATTTGTCAGCCGGATCGGGCCAAGCAGATTGGCGGCGATCGTCTGTTCGGCGTCGCGCAGATCATGCGTCCTGGTCAGATTCTCTCGCCGCATGATGCCGGCGTTGTTGATCAAAACATTGAGCGACGGATGCCGAGCCACAACCTCATTCGCGAAGGATTCGATTGCCTCGGAGTCCTCAACGTCGAGGGTGATCGCGTGCATGCGGTCCCGACCGGCGATCGTTTCCTCGAGGGTCGACATGCGTCGTCCGGCCACAATGACCGTATTACCGAGGTCGTTGAAACGCCACGCCAACTGCTGTCCAATTCCCGAGCCACCGCCCGTTATGAGAATTGTGTTTCCCGTTGTCTTCATGTTGACGTTCTCCAGCTTGTTAGCGGACGGCTGCACTTCTTCGCATTCCACCGGCGCCCCGGTGTACATGCGAGCAATGCCAACACATCCATGTTGTCAGAGGGTTATATCGGGAAGGCAGGAGAAAAGGCTTGCCCAGCCCTACGCAAAACTTGCCTTATCCTGCACACATGATGAAACGTCTTCGCCGGCATGGTACGCTCTAGCCGAAAAGCAGGGACGAATGTCATGGACGCGCTGAAGCACGCTGTCCGCACTTACGCGCGGGACCACGCAAACCAGGATGGCCTGGCTTCCACACCGGTTAAGGGCCTGAGGATGATGCGTGTTGAAAGGCCTGCCGGAGACCTGCACTCCGTTTACCGGCCGCTGGTCTGCTTCGTGCTGCAAGGTGCGAAGCGCATGACAGTGGGGAATGAGGAACAAGTCTTCCGTGCAGGGCAATCCGTCATCGTGGCGGCAGATATGCCTGTGGTCGGGCGGATCGTGGAAGCAAGCCGAGAGGCGCCATATCTCGCGGTTGCGGTGGAACTGGATATGACCCTCCTGCGCGAAGTCGCGGTCCAGATCGGCAATGCCCGTTCACCGCGTTCACCGGAAATGCAGGCTCTGTTCTCGAATGACACCGAAGGAGCGATGCTCGATTGCGTATCGCGGCTCATGCAGCTTGTGGACCGGCCGGACGCGGTGCCGCTCCTGCGGCCCGGTGTCATGCGGGAGTTGCATTACTGGCTCCTGTCAGGTCCGCATGGTCCAGCGCTTCGGACGCTTGCAGATCCTGACGGATACGCGGGCCGCCTGGCTGTCGCTATCGCGATCCTGACGAAGGAGTATCGTTCACGCGTGCCCGTCGAACGGCTGGCAGCGGCGGCAGCGATGAGCCTTACCGCCTTTCACAAGCACTTCAAGGCTATGACATCGTTGACACCGGGGCAGTACCAGCAACGATTACGCCTAATCGAGGCGAGACGCCTCATGCTGGAGGAAGGGCTGTCGGCAAGCAACGCGGCATTCGAGGTTGGATATGTGAGCGTTTCCCAGTTCACACGGGAGTATGGTCGGCTGTTCAAGGCACCACCCAAACAAGACGCACTGAGGATGCGCCGCAATTCCGTTCTCGAGACCGGTCAGGAGGCGCGCGCAGGCGGACTTGCGTAGCCGTAGCCAGAGACGATCACGCATTGGCGATCTTCAGTCCCGTCGCACTTGCACGGCGGGACGATGCACGGTCGCGAGGGGTGCTCTGAAAGTCCGAACAGAGCTGGAGGAGACGACGGTCCGGCGCCACAAACTCGATGGCGGACCGTCACAGCCGGATTCAGACCCGGCCAAGAGCGCCATCAGGCGGCCGCCCGCTCTTCGATCGGACGGCGCCGCAAACTCGACTGTTCAATCGGTGGGAAAGAGTACGCTGCGCGCTCCAGCGGTGCCACGTCGACACCTGGCGGTACAATCTCGTCGATCCGGTCGAGAAGCTCGTCGTCCAGTACCACGTCTGCGCCGGCCAACAGCCCGTCGAGCTGCTCAATCGTGCGCGGCCCGATAATGGCGCAGGTGAGCGCCGGGTGCGCGACGACGAAGGCCAATGCCATGTGCATCAGCGACATGCCCGCGCTCTCGGCCAAGGGAATGAGCTGCTCGATGACATTGAGGCTGCCTTCGTCGGACATCGCCTTGGGGAAGAATTTCGCGCGCAGCGTATCCGGCCGCTGTCTGCCCTTGCGGTACTTTCCGGTAAGCATGCCTTTGGCGAGCGGGCTCCACGCCATTACGCCCATTCCGAAGCGCTGACACACCGGTAGCACCTCCCGCTCGGTCGAGCGGTTCAAGATGGAGTAAGGAGGCTGCTCTGTGCGGAACCGCGCAAGTCCGCGCCGCTCCGCGACCCATTGAGCTTCCACAATGTCGCAGGCGGGAACGGTGGACGCGCCGATGGCGCGGACCTTGCCTTCGCGCATGAGGTCGGTAAGCACGGACAGCGTCTCCTCGACATCGGTGTCCGGGGAGGGTCGGTGGATCTGATAAAGATCGATGTAGTCGGTCTCGAGCCGCCGCAGCGAGTCCTCTACAGCTCGGGTTAGCCAGCGCCGTGAACCGCCACGCTGGTTCGGATCTTCACCCATCGGAAGAGCGGCCTTTGTGGCAAGAACGACATTGTCCCGCCGTCCCTTCAGTGCCTTGCCGACGATCTCCTCGGACTCGCCGTTGCAATACGCATCCGCGGTGTCGATGAAATTGATGCCGAAATCGAGGGCCTTGTGGATCATGCGAACACATTCAACATGATCGGGATTGGCCAGTTTGCCGAACATCATCGCACCCAGGCAGTATGTGCTGACCTGAATGCCGGTTCGGCCAAGCGGACGATAGTGCATGGCTGTCTCCTGGGGAAGTTCTGGCCAAACCTTGGCCAGCGGTGTATAGATGAAAATGGAACGCTCGTCCGCTTTATACGGAACCATGTTCCGTTTATCAAGGGGCTTGTTGCGTGGCGGATAAAGACGACGCTGACCTGGAGCTACGGGACGAGCACGGCCGGCCGATGCGGGCCGATGCACGACGCAATGTCGATGCGATTCTTCGTGCAGCGATGATCGTATTCGAAAGGTCTGGCGTGGACGCCCCGATGCGATCGATCGCGGCCGAGGCCGGCGTCGGAGTCGGAACGCTCTATCGCCACTTCCCGCAGCGCTCCGACATCATCAAGGCCATCATCCAGCGTGAGGTCGACGCCTGCGTAGAATATGCTTCGACCGTAGCGCTGGAATTTGAGCCAGACGAGGCGCTCGCGGCATGGGTTCAGAAGCTCGTGGATCTTGCAGCAACCAAGCGCGGACTGGGTCCCGCACTACACTCCGGCGAAGCGGCCTTGCAAGCCCTCCCGGATTACGTTCTTGGTCGTCTCACGCCTGCCCTGCAAGGGCTGCTGGATATAGCGGCCGGCGCCGAACAGATTCGACAAGGCGTCGATGCGCGCGAGTTCCTCATGGCGGCGCTGCGCCTGGCAGCGCCGGCAAGCGATGGCGAGATAGAGGAGGCGCGCCGGATGGTCGCGTTGCTGGTCGACGGATTACGCTTCGGTGCCGGCGCGCGGAAAGAGCCAACGCCTTGTATTTCGCGGAACTGACCTGCCCTGCAGCCGTCTGCGACGGCTCCGGTTTGGCCAGCCAAGCCGGCGCAACCTGCGCGAACGTTGCAGCGGGCAGTTCCGGCCTCAGGAGCCGAGTGCTTCCAGGACCCGCTCCGGCAAGAATGGATAGTGCCGAAGCCTCACACCGCCGGTAAGCCGCGCCACTGCGTTTGCGATCGCCGGTCCGACCGGCGGCAGCCCGACCTGCCCCATGCCTCCAATCGGACTTCCTGCCGTCGGAACCACCGCGACTTCGATGTCCGGCGCCTCGGACATGCGGATCACCCTATAGGTGTCAAAATTTCCTTCCTGCACCTCACCATTCACGATATTGACCTGCTCGAACAGCGCATGCCCGGTTCCGTTCGTGATGCCGACGATCATCATCCCTTCGATGTGGCGCGGCTGGATCGCCACTCCCGGATCCACGGCGCACCAGACCTTGTGCACCTTGATGACACCGGTGGCGCGGTCGAGCGACACCTCGGCTATCTGCGCGCAGTGGGAGCCAAAGGCATCAGAATAGGCGAGGCCCAGCGCCCGACCGTCACGTTTTCGATTCCATTCCGCCATTCGGCCGACGGTCTCGATGACTTTGCGCGCCCTTGGCTGTTCTGGGAGCAATTCCAGTCTGAGTTGCAGGGGATCACGTCCCCTGGCGGCCGCAATCTCGTCGATGATACATTCGATCGCGAACCTGGTGTAGCCGACCCCGACGGCGAACCAGAATCCGATGTCCAGGCCATTGTCCTGACGGATATACTCGATCCGATGAGCGGGAACGGCGTAGTTGAAATGCGCTCCTTCGGTCACGACATCGTCGTGGCCCCCGGCGCTGACGAACAGCTCGGAATTGGTTCGGGCGAAGATGGAATCGGCCACGATCCGGTGCCTCCAGCCGACAATGTTTCCGTCGGCATCCAGTCCGACCTGAATGTGCTGCGATTCGAGCGGCCGGAACTTGTCATGCCGGATATCATCTTCCCGACTCCAGATGACCTTGACCGGCCGTCCCTCCACCTCCTTGGCCAAGGATACGGCATCGACGATGAAGTCTGCTTCCGCTTTGCGGCCAAAGCCACCACCAAGCAAAGTGACATTCACTTTGACCTTATCGGGCGTTGTGCCGATAACCTCCGCAGCGAAGCCTTGCGTGGCCGTCGGCCCCTGCGTCGGGGCCCAGATCTCCACGGTGTCGCCGGCCACAAGCGCGGTCGCGTTCATCGGCTCCATGGTCGCATGGCAGACAAGATCGCTCATGTAATCGGCTTCAATCACTCTCTCCGCATTGGCGATCGCCGCTTCCGCGTCCCCGGCCGAAAATGCTTCGACACCCGTGTGCGAAAGATCGCGCCCCACGTTGCGATAGTGCTCGAGCAGGCGGCTGCTCGTGTAGTTGCGCGTCCGTGACAAGGTGCTCCACGTTACGTTGAGCAGATCCTTGGCCCGGCGCGTCGCCTCGACCGTCTCCCCGATGATTCCGACACCGTAGGAAAGCGGAACGATATGCGTGATCCCGGCCACGGCTTTGGCTTCGGCGGCATCGAAAACGACCGGTCGCTCGCCCTGAACGGGTGCCCGCAACACCGCGCCGTAAAGCATGTCGGGAAGCTGCACATCGATGCCGTAGATCGCACTGCCATCAACCTTCGAGGGAACGTCGATGCGTGGAATGTCGTGCCTGCCGAGATAACGCCACTGCTCGGCCGGCTTGAGATCGGCATCGGTCGCCTGCGGCAGCGGCTCCGGAATGGCTCCCTCGGCGGCGATGTAGCCGTAGTCCAGAGAGCGGCCGGACCGTGCATGCACCACCCTGCCAGGTTCCGTCGTCAGTTCGCCCGCCGGCACGTTGAGCATGTCAGCCCCGCTCGCGACAATGACCTTGCGGGTCTGAGCGCCAATCAATCTCAGCAAGTCATAGTAGCCTCGCGTCGACTCGCTGCCGCCGGTGAGCTGGATGCCGTAAAATCCCGGGTTGCCATAAGTCTCTCCGTCGGATGGAGCCTGGACGATCCGGACCAAGTTCCAATCGGCGTCCATTTCTTCGGCAACGAGGAGCGGCAGCGTGGTCATGATGCCCTGACCCATCTCGGAGGCAGGCGACATGATGCTGACGGTGCCATCGGCCGCGATCGTCACCCAGGCGTTCGGACGATAGTTGCCCTCGGCGGCTGCGGCCAGGCCAGCAGCGGTGACCGTCCCGGTCAGACCCCCGAACGCGACAGCGACGCCGAATCCGCCAGTCGTGACCAGAAAACTCCGCCGCGAAAGCAGGCGGCTGTGAAGCTTGACTGTCTCGGTCATGTCTCAGGCTTCCCGAGCTGCGCGCTGAATGGCGCTGATAATTCGCACATAAGTCCCGCAGCGGCAGATGTTGCCGTCCATGTGTTCGACGATCTGCTCCCGCGTCGGGCTAGGATTGCTTTCAAGAAGAGCCGCCGCCTGCATGATCTGCCCCGACTGGCAGTAGCCGCATTGCGGCACCTGCTCGGCGATCCAGGCTCTTTGAAGTGGATGGCTGGCGTCTGGTGACAGGCCTTCGATGGTGGTCACGGTGCGGCCCGCGACGTCCTCGAGCCAAGTTACGCAGGAACGCGTCGGCACACCGTCGACATGAACCGTGCACGCACCGCACTGTGCGACGCCGCAGCCAAACTTGGTGCCGGTGAGCCTCAGATGTTCACGAATAACCCACAGAAGAGGTGTATCTGGCGCGGCATCAACGTCCACCGCGCGCCCATTGATCGTGAAGGCGGTCATAAAGGGATCTCCTCGGTTCGCTATCGCCTACGAGTTGCGGCACTCTGACCGGCACGGATCACGCCGCGGTCGTCCGAATGCCGTGTGCGGCACAGCAAGCAAATCAGCAGAACTGCTCCCGTCATTCAGCGGCAAAGCTGAAAATGACGGGCTCCGATACTTATCTTCATGTCAGAACCTTCTGCAGACGTTGTGTACATGCAGGCTGCTTGATGCTCCATGGCCAGAACTTAGATAGTCGGAAAAGTCCGATCTATGCTGGGAAGTCCATATTATCTTCGCGAACGTCCAGGAGGCTCCATGGACCCGCTTTCAGACGTGCTGTCTTTGCTCAAGCCGCGCAGCTACGTGTCCTCTGGCTTCGATGCCTGCGGTGATTGGTCGATTCAATTCTCCAACCAGCAGAATCGAATTAAATGTTATGCGGTTGTATCGGGTGAATGCTGGCTGATCGTGGAAGATCTTACCGAGCCCGTGAGGCTCCGGGCCGGTGAGTGCTTTGTATTGCCGAGCGGCCGAGATTTTCGGCTCGCCAGCGACACCGTGTTAACGCCCGTTGAGGCCGGCACGTTCTTCCCACCCCCCAGTCCGGGCGGCGTTGTAAGGGTCAATGGCGGCGGTGGCGTTTTTCTCGTCGGCAGCCGGTTCGGCGTCAGCGGCAAAAATTCACTCGACCTGCTTCGCATGCTGCCGCCGATTGTTCATATCCGGAGGGAGGCTGAGCAGAGCGCGCTGATCTGGTCGGTGGAGCGTATGCGGCAGGAATTGCGCGAGCAGCGCCCAGGCAACGCGCTAATTGCCCAGCATCTTGCACACATGATGTTGGTTCAGGCCCTGCGACTGCACCTGGAGGAAAGCTGCAACGGAGGTGCGGGCTGGTTCTACGCCCTCGCCGACAAGCAACTCGGCGCAGCGATCACCGCCATTCATGCCGACCCAGCGCATCGCTGGACACTGCAGGAACTTGCCGCGCGAGCTGGCATGTCGCGGTCGAGCTTCGCTCTGAAATTCAAGATGACGGTCGGTGAAACCGCGATGGATTACCTGACCCGCTGGCGCATGATGCTCGCAGGCGACAGGTTTGAGAACAGCAATGACCCGATCTCTGCCGTCGCGATTTCGCTCGGATACGAGTCGGAAAGCGCCTTCAGTACCGCCTTCAAGCGAGTCATGGGATGCACGCCGCGGCAGTATAGCCGCAGCGTACATCCTCCCGCGGACCGTGTCCCCGGACAAAATTCCGGGGAAACCAGCGTGCGGAAGCGGGCACGCGTGATGTGATATGCCGCGATCCCTCGCGCCCGCACGCTGCGGCAGCTCCCGTCTCCGCGGTGCTACAGCGCATCAATCCAGTCAGTGACTGCGGCGTTCACCTCGTCTTTGCGGTCGAGCATGATCCAGTGCCCCGCTTCGGTCCAAGCCTCCACCTTCGATTTCGAATGAGAGAACCACGGACGCATACGCTCGGCCTGCGCCGGATCCCGGCACAGATGGTAGAATGGTATTTGCAGTTGCTGGCAGAATCTGGCGCTCGCCTCTTCCACGCCGATCTGGTCGGGTCCCGTGAAGAGAGGGCCGAACGACTCGCGAACGACATGCTCTGGCATGCCTTGAACCCGCCGGGCGTGCCAACGCTTGAAAGCCGGATCCGAAGCATGGTCATAGACCCCGGCGAACAGCGCAGGAACCACGGTGTCCACATCGCCTGCGACAAGCTCCTGAGCAGTCCGGGCGAAAAGGCGCGCCGCCGAGGTATCGAACCCGAGCGCACCGTCGATTGATACGACGGCGCGAACCAAATCCGGTCTTTTCGAAGCAAGCCTCGCCGCGATCTGGGCACCCATGGAATGGCCGACAAGAACGAACTTGCGTCCGTGGTTTCTGGCGAGAACCAGTGCCTCGATGTCTGCCACATAATCGGCGGGCGCGTAAGCGCCCGAGGGCATGACTTCGGACCTGCCATGCCCGCGCAGGTCGGGGACGATCACGCGATATCTGCTTTCGAACACCGGCAGTTGCCAGCTCCAGTCGTGCGAATCGCAGGTCCATCCGTGAAGTAGCAAGACATCAACGCCATCCCCCGTATCGGTGAAGAACAGCCGGGCGGGTCGCCGCTCCTGCGCCGATGACGATGACGGAATTGCGGTGCCGGCGCCGATTGCGGCGACCGTCGTAGCTCCCAAATATCCCAGAAGGCTTCGCCGGGAGAATTCAAACGCTCTCTGTGCCATGAGCGCCTCCTTTGCGTTGCACCCGCCCGGCGTCAGCGAACCGCCGGATGGGAATTGATTGCCTGGAGGCGTTTAAATATACAAGTTATATCTACGATCAATTACGCACCTTGTGGTGCGTAGATATACACGAGGATATCGACGTGCCGAGAACCCCACCTGCGGATGTGGACATGGTTTATTTTGCCGACTGCGCGGCCCGATCCTTCTTTGATCAGGTGGCCAACAAATGGTCGGTTATGATCCTGACAATCCTCGCCGAGCGACCGACGCGGTTTAACGCATTGATGCGTCGACTGGAGGGGATCACCCACAAGGCTCTCACACAGGCGCTGCGGCGGCTTGAGCGCAACGGATTAATCGAACGCCGGGTTATTGCAACGTCACCTGTTGGCGTGGAGTATTCGATTACGGACCTGGGACGCACGCTGCAAGTTCCCTTTGCAGCAGTCTATGACTGGGCAATCCACCACCTCGACGACATCGAGGAGGCCCAGCGAGAATTCGATGCAAGGACCGGTTCCCGAGCGGAAGACGTCGACTGAATAGACGTAACCCGACGCTCTCGGCCCTGCGGCAGGACGGCTCTCCGTGCTTCAATCCGGCGGAATGGGCCGACGATCGCGACCGTCAGAAACGCTCCTCATTCTCTCGTGCCAAGATCTGGAAGCCGTCCGAGTCGGGCCTGTACTGTTGCGCAGCAGCATCCCAGCGGTAGGTCACGGTGATCATTCGGCTTCCGGGTTCCGGAATGGTTCCGCCGCTGCAGTCATCGCCAGTCGGCTCCGTCAGGACGGTCACGGTCGCCACTATATCGGCGACGGGTTCCGCTGCACCCTTTTCAATAGAGAGGCGCTGGCTGCGTACAAAGCTGCATTCCCTCTCGCTAAGCAAGCGGATGGTATCGATCAGAGAGAGCCGGTTGTTGCGCACGAGAAGCAACGCCGTGGTCGCGTAATCCTGGCTGGCGTTGTGGTGGGTGCTGCCGGTCACCAGCAGATCGTGGCCGGCGCCGACCGACAACCTGACCGGCTCCATGAACGATGTCCATCGGTCAAACGAGATATCGGCGCTATCAACCAGTGTCGGTTCGTCCCTGATGTCAAAAAGGGCGAGGATGGCGAATCCAACGTTGAACTCCGTAGCCCCGAAATCGATCAGAAGAACCATGCGATCAGCGCGATCCGCAGGCAACGGTACGGCTGCGAGCCGCAGATCGCCGGCCTGCGCGATTTCGACGTTACTGTCATTCCAGCCCTGAATGTGCCTGATCTTTATGGTCCCACCACCTGAATAGGTTGAATCCGCGACAGTGATCCTGGGAACCACAAGCCGAAGGAGGTCGAGATACGTCCTGTCGCTGCCTTCCGGCAGCGCGTCGGTGGCCTTCGGGTAGACAACGGGCTGCGCCGCGGCGATGCCGCCAACTCCCCAGAGCAGAGTCACCGTCACTGCCACCCATTTCAGGCAACCCATCATGCCTATCGCCTCACAAGAGGATGCGTCCGCAGAACATCCGTTTCTTTATCGTATCGGAACCGCCTGTCGCCATCCTCCCAATCCGGAAAAGTCGGTCGGCCTCATGCCGAGCCGAGATCGACCTGAACAGCTGGAACAAGCTTTTGCAGAAGATGCGTCCAGCCCGACAACAAAGATTGCCGACTCGTCTTGCAGAAGCCGGATGACGCGGATGAGTCCGTCTGGTCGTTCATCCCAAACAGCTGCGATCTCCAGCGCCGGGATACCCGATCAAGCTTTGCGTTCTTCCCTCACGCGGGCTTCATCCAGGCGAGACAGCCTGCGACCGCGGGAGTCGAACCGACCAGTAGCGCCCCATTGGCGTAGAGCGCGAACAACCCGCGCCAGGACACATCATCAACGGCCCAGATCGTGCCGCCAGGATCAGTCCATCGCAAGCGTGTATTGGCCAGTTGGACGGCCGCCATCATCTGTGCCGGCGCAAGTCCATTGCGGAAAACGATGATGGTCTCACTCGGACCGTCGAAACGCGGGCCAGCGCCCGCCGCAAGTCCCGACGCCACCATCACGCCAAGGACAGCCGCGGTCACGCCGCGGGTCGAACCTCCTTGGGACGGCAGCAAGAAGGCGATGATCAACGGCAGGATGCCGAACGCGATCAGCCACGCAACATCCCAGGCCAGCGGCGTCTCGCTATCCATCCGGATGCGATGCAGACCAAGCAGCCAGTGCGAGAGGATGGCATCGGCGACGTGCCAGACAGCGAAGCCGATCAGCACCGGTCTCAGCACTGAAGGTGCCCTGTCAGGGCGTGGAATCGCGCGACCGGAGACAAGCAGCACCATCGCGCAAATCGCTACCAGGTACATGATCAGGTGGAACAATCCATCCATCACGATCTGGAACTGGAGATCGGATCCGAGCGGTTCATTCATGCCCGACAGCAGATGATGCCATTGCAGGATCTGATGGAGTACGATCCCGTCAAAGAAGCCCCCGAGCGCAAAGCCGACCATGAGCCAGCCGCCATAGCGGCGCCGATCGGGCGCTGGCTCGGTGTTCATCGCAGATGGTGCCATGGCAGCCCTGTTTCCGTAGCTCAAGAAAACTGTTCTCGCGACGCAGTCCAACAGGAACGTTCGGCGATTGTTCCTGTCATCGGACTCATGCGGGGTTGCGGCAGGTTGCCCGCAACGGGCAGATGGCCATCGGCTTGCTTAAAGCTGCGCTGTCCTTGCTCGCGTCGGAGACACAGGCCCTCGGCAATGCACGGCCAAGCGCTTACCTTGGCGGCTATGCCGGCGGCCCCGAAAAGGCCGGGTGCTTGCGACTATGACCGGTCGATCGCCAGGCGCGCAAAATCCGCCAACAAGCGCAGATCCGTTTCCGCCTGCTCGACGGTGTTCACCACCACGCCGCCCGAGACGATGGCGGCGTGCCACGCCTTCAATTCCTCGACAAACGGTTCCGCGTAAGACGGGCGATGATAGGTCTCCCGCAAATGATGTCCTTCTGAGCGGCGCTCGACCAGCATCGTGGGTTGATGATTGAGATAGGGCGAGGGGAAGCGTAGCTCGTAGACCGCATCGTCGAAGACGAGGCTGATGCGCTCGCAGTAATAGGCGACATCAGGCGCTGCGACCCATGTCATCGCTACCACCGAGTCGCCCGGCGTCAGCTTGGCGGACAGGAAGCCGCCGGCATTGCCGTCGATGAAGGCCGCGCCGATCGGCTGGTCAACGCGGGTGTCGGATGCGGCAAGCAGGCCCTGTACCAGGTTGAGATCGTGGACGATGCTCGAGCAATAGGGCCCGCAGAAGCCCTTGAGAGTCGCCGGCTCCGGCGTGAAGCCGAGGGCGGCCGCGACCTGCTCGGCCTGGCGGGCTCGGCCCTCGGCAATCAGCGCCGGCGCCACATCATCCGGCTGGATGAGCTCGCGGTGGGCCACATAAGGTCCGGCGTCCGAGTCTATGACATCGACATTGACCGCCCGTACGGGCCCCCTCTGCCTGGCCAGAAGATCGCAGAGCGCGCGGTAAGCCGGGTCGAAGCGCTTCATGTAACCGACCTGGACTATGCGGCCGGCGCGATCGCGCGCGGCACGGATGCGCGCCGCGTCGGCCACTGAATAGCACAGCGGCTTTTCGCAGAAGACGTGCAGGTCCCGCTCCAGCGCCGCCACGATATGATCGGCGTGATACGCGTCCGGCGTCGCGACAACGACGGCGTCCAACGGTTCGGCGAGCAGCGCCTCCACCGTTTCGAACGCCGCTATGTCATAACGGGCGACCAAACCAGAGCGCACCCTTTGAGACGGGTCGGCGACGCCGACCACATGGAAGCGCTCAGGGAGCGCGATCAGATTGGGCAGGTGCTCAACCTGGGTGACGAGACCGCCGCCGATGATGCCGACACGCAGCTGGCTCATGTCACATGGCCTCCGGGGACGGGGTCTTTCATTGGGGCATCCTTCAGTTTGTCGATGAGATAGGCGTGGGTCGCACGATTGGCGGCGATGATGCAGCCGGTTCGTTCATAGATATCAGGGCCGCGTCCCCACCAGTCGGTGACAATACCGCCTGACTCTTCGACCAGCAGCACGCCCACGGCCCAGTCGACGAGGCCCGACTCCTCGAAATAGCCCGTCAGCCGGCCACAAGCGACATAGGCGCAGGAATTGGCGGAGCTTCCGACGGTGGTGACGGACCCGATTGGCCGGCGGATTTGTTCGAGCCGCTCGTAGAAGCCGTCGTAGGTGAATCGGTTGTTGGTCGGGATGCTGGTGCCCACCGCCATCAGCCCGACGTCCTCCCGCTGACTGACCTGAAGCCGATCGCCGTTGAGAAATGCGCCTTCGCCGCGAACGGCGGTGAACATCTCGTCAGCGACCGGGTTGTAAAGCACGCCGCAGACGGTTTCGCTGCCCCGGCGCAATGCGATCGAGATGACGTAGTGTTGGCCGTTGATGAAATTGGTCGTTCCGTCGATCGGATCGACCAGCCAGCGGTGTTCGCGGTCGGCCCCCTCTACCGGGGGAAACTCCTCGCCGGTGAAGCTCCAGTCCGGCCAGCGCGACAGGAGCGCCTTTCGGATCAATTGCTCCGACTGCCTGTCAGCATCGGACACGAAATCCGCCGGTCCCTTGATGCCGACTTCAAGGTCGCGGAACTGCCTGAAATGCTCAAGTGTCAGCGCGCCGGCATCACGCGCGACGGCGCTCACCTCGGTGAGTATGGCGCGGTAATCTTCGCCCATCAGTGACCCTCGAGAAGGATGGCGAGCCCCTCCGGATCGTCGGTCGTGATCTGGTCGACCTTCAGTTCGAGCAGCTGGTCCACGATCGGCCGGGCCGCATTGTCGGCGGCCTTGATGGTATAGGCGTCGACACGCCGGCCCGCCGTGTGGAACGCATCGACGATGTCAAACCCCTCTCCGGCGGCGGCAAGAACGATCGGATAGGCAAGATAAATCATCTCCGCCTTCGGCGATGCCGCGACAGCGTCCGCGACGAAACCCGCGAAATCCCGGGTCTGCTTAAGGAGTGTCAGTGCATGACCGTGACAGGGGTCGTGGCCGATCCGCACGCCCGGCGTCGCCTCTGCCAGCACCCCGACGGAGTGCGCCTCGCCGGACGACAGGATCATGGTGCGCGCAATCGGTCCGACACATCGGGCAAACGCAACGATCGTCGTGGTGTCGAGCTCCCCCTGCCCTTCCTTGTAATCGAGTTGCAGCAACGCCTCGGGGTGCGGCGGCGTCTCTGTCAACAGCGCCGCGAGGTCTTCAAGCAGCATAACATGATCGGCTATCGGCGTCCCGTCATTGCCGCGCAGATAGAGTGCACGCAGATCCTCGGCGCAATGATCGCGGATTGCGCCGTGCCCTGTTGTCTCGCGCGCGATCGACAAATGGTCGTGCAGCACCGCGAAACCGTGCCCGCCGTGTACGACGAGATCGACTTCGACGCTGGCGCCGAGCGCCATCCCCTCCTGAACCCGCTGCCGCGTAAAGACCGGATCGGAAGCGCGCCGTCGGGCTCGGTGCCATTTGAACATCGTGCGATGCCGATCGCGCGTAATCCCGACGGGCCCGTTCATGAGGTGCTGCTCGTCCGGTAGATCACCTTGTCGTCGCGATAGACGGCAAAGACGTGCGGCTTGAGATTGACCGGTTGCCCTGCCGCCCAATCGCGCGCCTCGGGCACCTGGGCCTTCAAACGGACCCCGTCCGTCAGTTCCAGATCGACAATGGCATGGGCGCCGTAGTCGGTCACGCGATGAACCCTGGCGGATCCCGGTCCGCTGGCCGGCGCGATGCCAAGTGCCTCCGGCCGCACCGCGAAGATCACCGGCCCGTCGCTGACCGGCAGCGGAACCGTAAAGGCGGCGTGGGAAAACGTCGCGTTGGCGACCATGCCTTCGATCAGGTTCATCTTGCCGATGAAGCCGGCCACAAAGGGCGTTTCCGGTTCGCGGTAGAGGATGTCGGGCGGCGCAATCTGCTCGACACGCCCGTCACGCATGACGACGATGCGGTCGGCCATGGCAAGCGCCTCGTCCTGACCATGGGTGACGAACAGCGTCGTGATCTTCAGCCGCTGCTGGATATCACGGACCTCCTCGCGCAGCCGCTCACGCAGGTGTTGATCCAGACTGGCGAAAGGCTCGTCGAGCAGCAGGATCTTCGGCTCGAGGACCAAGGAACGGGCCAGTGCAACGCGCTGCTGCTGTCCTCCGGAGAGCTGGTTGACGCCCCGGCTGCCATAGCCGGCCAAGCCGACCAGATCCAGAACCGCCTCGACGCGGCGGCGGATCTCGTCAGCGGGCAGACGGCGGAGCTTCAATCCGAACGCGATGTTCTTGAACACGTTCATGTGGGTCCACAGAGCATGGCTTTGGAACACCATGCCGGTTGGTCGGCGCTCCGGCGGCAGATGAATGACCTCATCGCCATCGATGGTGATGCTGCCGGCGCTCGGGCGCTCGAACCCGCCGACCATGCGCAGCAGCGTCGATTTGCCGGACCCTGACGGGCCGAGAAGGGAAACGAGCTCTCCGTCGTCGACTGTCAGGTCGAAATCTTCGACAGCACGCACCTCGCCGAACCGCTTGGCGACGCCTTTGATACTGAGAATCGCCATTCTAGCCGCCGAACCCTCGTGCGAACGAACCCGAACTGATGACGCGCCGTGCGAAAAGCAGCGCGAAGATGGACGGTATCCACAGAAGCACTGAAAGCACCGCGCCGTACTGGATGACCGGCTGGTTGTTGATGAACGAGATCATCAGCACCGGCATGGTCCGGATGGCCGGTGCTCCGATCAGCCAGGCTCCCTCGGTCTCGTAGAACGTGTTGACGAATGTGAGCAGAATCGCGGCCGCAATGGTCGGGGCCGCCTGCGGGAGGGTGATCGACCAGAACACCCGCAGCGGGCCGGCGCCGGCATCGCGTGCAGCTTCCTCCATGCGGCGGTCGACGCTCTGGAAGGCGGCGACCGGGATCCAGATCATGAACAGCAGCGTCCCGACCAACTGAATCAGCACAACACCCCAGAACGTTCCAATCAGATTGAGCGACAGGAAGATCCCGGCGATCGCGACGAGCAGGCCAAATTTCGGGAACGCCTGCCCCGCAAGAAACGAGAAGAAAAGCAGGCTGCGGAAAGGAAATCTCATCCGCGCGAAGGCGTAGGCGGCGGGCAGGCAGATCACCGCAGATATCAAGGTGACGATCAGGGACAGCGAAATGCTGGTGGTGATCGCGCCCCAAACGTCGGGCCGAGCCAGCGTCTGCTCCCAATAGCGCAGCCCGAACTGCTGTGGGATGACCGCCGGGTAACGCCAGACACTGGCAAAGGCCCAGGTCACGACCACGAGCAGCGGAAACACGATGACTGCTGACAGCACGACGGCGAAGCCGATGCCGATCCAGTCGAGCCGATGTCGTGCCGGTTGGTCGACCATCAGCGCCCCCTCTGGTTTCGGACGACCGAGCGTACGTAGAACAGGCCGAACGCAATGCAGAAGAAGAACGATATGACAGCCTGCGTTAACGCATTCGTCGGATCGTACAGATCGCGGAACGTGCGCTGCATGAATGGCCCCATCATTTCAGGCGCGGCGGGACCGAGGACGTAGGGCAGCGTGAAGGCGGAAAAGATCCCAAGGACGGAAAACGAGATTGCCACCAGGATCGAGTTGCCGATACGCGGCAGGATGATGTGCCAGAACACGGCGATGCGGCCGGCACCAACGTCACGCGCCGCCTCGATGGACTGGTTGGAGACAACCCCGAGGCCGGCAATGAGAATCAGTACGGTCAAGGGAATGTGATCCCACACCAACCCGATCACCGGGCCCCACGGCGTCAGGTAGGGCGACCGGATCTTCGGCAGATCGACGGCGACGAGAAGGGTGTCCACCATGCCATTGGGCCCGAGCACGCGGATCAGGGCGTAGCTCAGGATGATTGAAGGAACAAAAAGTGGGAAAATCGCAAGGCTCTGGACGTAACCGGCGAGACGGCCGCTGGCAAAACGCAGATAAAGCGCTATGGGCAGGCAAATAACGAGAAGAAACAATGCGCACAATGCCGTTGTCCACAGCGTGACGCGCAGGTTGGCAAGGCTGTATGGATCGGTGAAGAAGAACGTGTAGGTCGCCAGCGAAAGCGAATGGACGCCGTTCTCGTCCGGGATCCAGACCGTGGTCACGACTGCAGAAATGATCGGGTAGATGATCATCCACCCGACAAGCAGCACCGGTATGGCGACCAGCAGGAGACCGATGGGCCTCCTGCGCTCATGTCGTCCGCCGGCGCTGTCGCTGGCAGCCAGACTCACTAGCCGCGATCCGCGTTTGGCGCAACGTTGCGATACCAGCCCTCGTTGACCGCCTTCTCCCAGTCTCCGCCCGGGAACACGGGAATCGAGGCCGGGATCAGGTCTGCGTACTTGTCGCGCAGGTCAGACGCAACGTAATCCCATGACACGGCCGGGAACCCACCGAGCGCGGTGATCACATTGGACTGAACCTCCTCCGTCAGGAGGAAGTCCGCCAGCTTGATCGCCAGTTCCTTATTGGCGGCATTGGTGGGGATGGTTATGCGGGAAAAATTGCCCGGGAAGCCGAGATCGCTGAGTTGCAGCAGGCCGGTGGTCTCGGGCAGCACACCCTGGCTGATCGCGGAAAGCGCCTGGTCAGACCACGCCGGAATCATGGTCACGGCCGATTGTGCCAGGAGTTGGATCGATTGAGTGTTGCCTGAAGTGTAGGCGCCCTTGTCCATGAGATAGGGGGCGAGATCCTTGAGCACATCCCAGGCCTTGCCGAGCACTTCCTCGCCCTTGGCTTCTGTATAGTTGTCGACCGCGAACAGGGTCGGGTCGTTGCCGTTTGCGGCGTAGATGGCGCGCCGCACAAAGTTTCCGCCCGAGCCGCCCTTGTCCGGGCGATTGTAAATGAACTCCCCGGGGTTCGCCTTGATCCAGGCGATGAGGTCGGGCCAGGTCTTGGGTGCCTCCGACGGGTCGAGCTTAGTGGTGTCGTAGGCGAGCAGCACCTGGCTCCCCCGATAGGGCAGGTTCTGCCCTAGATCGTCAATCTTGAAGGCCAGCGGATTGATCTTCGAGTAGTTGGAGAGGTTCTCCTTGGAGAAATCGACCCAAAGGCCCTTTTCGAGTGCGCCGACCGGCTGGCGGGCGTCGAAGCCCTCCAGGAAATCCGCCTGCGGATCGGCGTTGCTCGCCATTGCAGCAAGTGCCCGCTCGGCAATCGCCTGCAGCCCGGCATTGTCGCCCGCATCGATCAGATTGATGGTGACACCTGGATTGGCGGCCTCGAAGGGCGGCTTGATGTAGTTGGTCCAGAAGTCCGTAACGTTCTGATCAGAGCTCGTGTACCAGTCGATCCGATTGGGTTCGGCGAAAGCCACGCCCGGCAGCACCGAAGCGCCCGCTATGGCACCGGTCGTCAGTAGGAACTCACGACGATTCATTGGCTCTCCTCCCTTTGTCGCGGCCAGCGGTCTCCATTAGCCGTCATTGTTTCCGTTAAGGATTACCCCCCGTCGGATCCAAGGCAAGTCAAAAATGGAGCGAAAAGTCCATTCCGTATCCAAGTAGAACAAATATCTCGCCCGCGCTTCTAGCGCGGAGCCATGACGGGGATATGACAGGGGACCGTTGCCCCACGGATTTGGCCGGCTTTGAGGCGGTGCATGAACAGGCGTACCGGCTCCAAAGGCGACGCTAAACGACAGTCCTCAGGAAGGCGAGATTGCGCTTGGCCAGTTGGAACGGCGTTTCTGCTGCGTCGTCGGAAAGATCCTGTTCGACGACCACCGGTCCGTCATAGCCCTGGTCTGCGAGGAAACGCATTACGGCCCGAATGTCCACGACCCCATCGGGAAGAGCCGTCATGACACCGGCACCATAGGACTCCTCGACCGACAACTCGCGGTCAAGGACGCGCTGGCGAACAGCCGCGTTGACATTCTTGAGGTGAACGTAGGCTATCCGGCCCCAGATCTTCCGCATGTAGGCGATCGGGTCCTGGTTCCAGAAGGCATGATGGCCGGTGTCGAAGCAAAGGTCGATGTCCGTCTCCGCCAACAGCCGATCGATCTGACTCTCGAATTGAACAGCCGTGCCGACGTGCGGATGAAATGTCGCCTTCAGACCGAACTCGCCTTCGATGACAGCCTGTGCTTCGCGCACTGTGGCGACGAGACCCTGCCAGCCTGCTTCGTCCAGCACGCCTTGCCGATCGGACGGGTACCAGTTGCTCTCGTCCATGATGACGATGTGGCGCGCGCCGACGTCGCGAAGCAGGGCGCCAAGTTCGCGTAGCGTATCCATCAGGTCGGACGATGATGAGCGGTCGGCGAACGTGTGAACGTGGGTAGCCCCGATCAGTGTCAGGTTGCGTTCGGCCAGCTCCGTGCGAACGACGTCCGCATCCCTAGGCAGGTATCCGAACGGGCCCAACTCGGTGCCGCCATAGCCTGCGGCCGCCACCTCATCAAGGTATTGATGCCACGTAAGGGTGTTGCCGGTCGGGTAGTTGATGCCCCACGAGCAGGGTGCATTGGCAAGAAGCATGTACCGTCGCCTTGTCCGGTTTGATCGTGATTGCGGCTCAATCGGGGGCCGTCGTCAAGGCCCACCCTACATGCTCGTTGTCCCAAACGGCCAGGCGATGAAGGGCCCATCTGCTTCGAACAGGGGGACATCGGGTGAAATCAGCAGGACGCGATGAGCCGAGGCGTTAGCCCTCCCAACGGGGGAATTTGTTGCTCTAAACCCGCATCATGCACGGTGTTCTGTCACGAGGCACAGCATGGCCGTGCCACAATGGTCTCGCGACATCGGGGTTCGAACCTGGACGGGAGGGTCTGACGCATGTCACCGATTGCCATGGTGCTAACGCTCCTGGGTGCGGCAGTGGTCATGTTCGCACTGAACCGCCCGCGGATGGACGTGGTTGCGGTGATCATGATGGTCGCGCTCCCTCTGACCGGCGTGATCACCATGTCGGAGGCGCTGGTGGGCCTGTCGGACCCGAACATCGTGCTGATCGCCGCCCTGTTCGTGATCGGCGAGGCATTGGTGCGCACGGGCGTGGCGCAGCGCCTCGGCGACTGGTTGACCACTCGCGCGGCTGCCAGCGAGGCACGGCTGATCTGTCTGTTGATGCTGATTGTCGCGGGGGTCGGCTCGTTCATGTCGTCGACCGGAGTGGTGGCGATTTTCATCCCGATCGTCCTGCGCATTGCCCGCAATGCTCGCATACCGGCCGGCCGGCTGATGATGCCGCTGTCGATGGCAGCCCTGATCAGCGGAATGATGACCTTGGTCGCGACAGCGCCCAATCTGATCGTCCACTCCGAACTGATACGGCAGGGGCACACGGGATTCAGCTTCTTCGCCTTCACCCCCTTCGGCGTGCCAATCCTTGTTCTGGCAATCTTCTACATGCTGGTGGCGCGCCGCTTTCTGGCACCGGGTCCTGCTCCCGCCGTGCCCGAACGGGCTGCCATCGCCGGCTGGATTACCGACTACGATCTGGCCGGGCGCGAACACCGTCTTCAACTACGCCCGGACTCGGACCTGGTGGGTCAGCGGCTCGATGCGCTTGACCTGCGCGCAAGTGCCGGCATCAACATCATCGCCATCGACCGAGGCGGCCGCTTTCGCCGCGAACTGATCCAGCCGCGCGCCGACACGATCCTGCAGGCGCGCGATATCCTGCTGATTGACCAGCGCCGCCGCGCGGACGACACCGGCTATCTGAAAACCTTTGCCGAGACCCACGGATTGGTCGCGCTGCCAGTATCGGGTCAATGGTTCGCGGACACGGCCCAAGAGATAGGGATGGCCCAAATCATCGTCCCACCGACCTCGCGGCTGATTGGCAAAACCTTGATCGATGCGCGGTTTCGCAGCACCTATGACCTGTCGGTGATCGGCATGAGGCATGGCACCACGCCCGTGAACCACAGCGTGATCGACGAACCCCTGCGCGCCGGCGATACACTGCTGACGGTAGGCCCCTGGCGGGCGATCCGCAACCTGACCGGCGAACGCCGCGATCTGGTCCTGCTGGATCTTCCCGCCGAAGCCGACGAGGCCGTGCCAGCCCGTCACCATGCGCCCGTCGCCGTAGGTGTTCTCGCGCTTGTCGTAGTGCTGATGGTGTGGGGGATCGTTCCAAATGTCCAGGCGGCGCTGATCGGCTGCCTGCTTCTGGGCTTGTTCCGGTGTATCGATATGGCCGGGGCCTATCGCTCGATCCATTGGCAAAGCCTGATACTCATTGTCGGAATGCTGCCATTCTCGCTGGCGCTGCAACGCACCGGCGGGGTCGAGATCGCTGCGCAGGCCCTGCTCGGTGCGCTGGACGGCGCCTCGCCCCGGCTGGTGTTGGCAGTGATCTTTGGCGTCACTGGTGTGCTGGGGTTGTTCATCTCGAACACCGCGACGGCCGTCCTGATGGCGCCAGTGGCGCTGGCCGTCGCCCAAGCCCTTGACGCATCGCCCTATCCATTTGCCATGACGGTTGCGCTGGCCGCCTCGGCTGCTTTCATGACGCCGGTCTCTTCGCCCGTGAACACGCTGGTCGTGGGACCGGGCAATTACCGTTTCAGTGATTTCGTACGGATCGGCGTCCCCTTTGCCTGCATCTGCCTCCTGACGACCATCCTGCTCGTGCCCTTGGTTATGCCCTTCTAGAAGGCAGTTGGCCAACCTGATCGCTGAGGCGAGAGCCGGCAAGTTCGCCGATGACGCACGGAGGACGCGTTAGTCGAGATGCCCATTCGGGACGGGCGCATCGCAGCCATTCAGCGGGACGCGATAAAGCGTTCCAGTTTGCCGAGCGTTTGCAGCCCCAGTTCCACGGCACCGAAGCCCTTGGCCTCCTGGAACTCGGCAGCCGTGGTGAAGACCATACCCAGCGTTACCTTCGTCGCCCCGTTCTGGTCTTCGAACGACGCCCAAGCGTCGGCGTGTTTCGGCCCGTACTCGCCCCAGAGCAGCGTGTAGCCGATCCTCTCCTCGGGGCTGACCTCGTTGTAGAGATGGTGGTTGGGGTAGACCGTGCCGTCGGGCCCGATCATATCGAAGACCCATTCGCCGCCCTCTCTCAGGTCGATCCGGTCCGTTCGACAGGAAAAGCCTTCCGGGCCCCACCATTGCGGCAGCGTCTCGGGGTTCATCCAGGCCCCCCAGACGAGGGACCGCGGCGCCGGAATTACGCGCTGCAGCACCATGGTTCGTTCAGCCACGCTGGCGAGATTGTCGAGACCGGCGCCAAAGCCGTCCCGGTAGCCTGCTTCCAGATCCTGCGCCAGCGAGGAGAGTTGCACCGTCACGCTCAGCCGGCTGCGCTCGGTGGTTTCCGAGATATCCGCCGTCACCAGCGCTGCCGATTGCGTCACGCCCTCGGATGAGATCACCTCGTAGTTCACGCTGCGCCGCATGGGCTGCAAGACCAGCCAGCCACACTCGCAGCGGATGTCCGGATGACCCTCCTCCTTGCAGAGCCAGACCTCGCGTCCGCCTGACCTGGTGTCGGCCTCGAGGAATTCCACGGTGACCGACGACGATGGCGCAGCCCAGATCGCCCGCGCAGCCGGGGCGGTCCATACCTCCCACAACACCGCTAAGGGCGCCGCTACCTCCCGCTCGAAGGCGAGAGTTGCAAAGCGGCCCTTCCCATGATCGGGCACCGCACGTGTCACGCTGTTTGCTGCAAAGTCCTGTGTCATTCTTCGCGTTCCTTCATCACACGCATCACGAATGCATCCAACCGGTCGAGCCGCGCCTCCCAGATCGCGCGCTGTTCATCGAGCCACTTTCGCGCTGGATCCAAGGCCCCAGGCACGATGGCGCAGGTGCGAATCCGCCCGTCCTTGGACGTGGTGATCAATCCCGCCTCCTCCAGCACCGAGAGGTGCCGCATCACAGTCGGCAACCGCAGTCCAGTAGGTTCCGCCAGATCGGTGACCCGTGCCGGCGCTTCGGCGAGCCGAGTGAGGATTGAACGCCGCGTCGGGTCGGCGAGCGCATGGAAGAGCAGCGAGAGATCAGGATCATGCTTAGCCATATAGCTAACTATCTCCAGATCCGACGACGGCGCAAGAAAAACTTTGCCAACTCGCTAAGTTTTTAGCGGAGGCCACGGCGGGCTGTGTTGGCGCGGCCTCTGAGGCGGTGGTTGCTCCAGCAGGATGCGGATCCGCCAGGTTGGAACCTTGTCATTGACGGTACATATTTTGTAACTTAAAAAGTTACATTATTTGGCTGACCCGGTTACTCATTCGCTCTGCCACACTTTGCGGTAGGCAAGGGCCGGATCGGGTCCCGCGCGGTCCGTTCTTCGAGAGAGGCACCATGAAAATTGAAGCCCAGCCCCATCAAGAGATGTTTCTGAAAAGCTTCGAGGATCCCGCAGCGGTCGCTCGCTATGCCGAAGGGCCGCGCCGCTTCGTACCGGGACTGGAGGCGCTTCATCGAATGACGGAGCTGCTGCTGGCGGAGCGTGCCCCTGGAAACGCAAGAGTTCTGGTGCTCGGGGCAGGTGGGGGCAGCGAACTAAAGGCACTCGCCGCGGCGCAACCAGGCTGGAGCTTTGTGGGCGTGGATCCCGCAGGCGAGATGCTGAGGCTGGCCGAACGGGTGTTGGGTCCACACATGGACAGGACGGAACTCGTCCAGGGCTATATCGACGACGCACCAGAAGGCCCGTTCGATGCGGCAACTTGTCTGCTGACTCTGCATTTTCTAGACGCGCCCGAGCGAATTCGGACCGTGCGTGCAATCCATCGCAGGCTCCGGCCCGGCGGGCCCTTCGTGGCTGCCCATTCCAGTTTCCCCCAGGGCGCGGGTGAGCGCAGTGCGTGGCTCGACCGTTATGCTGCCTATCCGGTCGCAATGGGAGCGGATCCGGCGGAGGTGAACAAGGCTCGCGCTGCCGTCGCAGCCAGCCTGAACACCTTCGCGCCGGAGCAGGACGAGGCGATCCTGCGGGATGGCGGCTTCTCGAACGTCAGCCTCTTTTATGCAGCCTTCACCTGGCGTGGCTGGGTTGCCTATGCCTAACAGCGTGTCCCCACCCTCTGCCCGCCATGTGCCAGAGGCGAATGGTAGTCGATGAGATGCAATGCGGTCTTCGGCCAGGCCGCCACGCTCTCTCCCGTGCCGCTCCAAAGTCCTCGTTAAGAGGACGGCCGCAGACGAGCCCCCATCCTTGACGGATGAGCTGTCGGAAGGCGGTTCGGATCGGGCTCATCCGCCAGTGCCGCAGGCACAACGGTCGATGTGATGCACCATGGGCAACGGGCTGCTGCCTTCGGCAGGATGCGGTTGCAGGAAAGACAGATGCGCTTTGAATGGGAAAGTCTCACGTCACGCTCCATCGGTGAGGCGCTGGGCGCCCCAGGAAGGCCGCTGGTCGTCGATGCCCCGGAGCAGATGGGAAGCGGGATTTGGGATGAAAGGTCCTGCTCCGGGATTAATCCCGACCGTCCCCGGCAAGCCTCGAGATGAGAACGAATGCGTCCATGCACATGACAGCTACCCAGTCGAAAGCCCTTGATCACCATTGCTCCTAGCCGCCGCCGGCCGCGGCTCCGCGGCTTAAGCGGCCGGCTCCATCAGCACACAATCAAGGCTCCTGCCTCATGCAATCGTCCGGTGACGGGTCCCGGGCCCCGGAACAGGGAGGGACTGCTTCGGACTGAAGCAAGCCTTCGACAACCCTCGGAATGTCGTTCCGCGCAACCCCGATATCCTCAAGCTGCCAGTCGTTCAGACGCGCCAACGCGGCGATGGCGCGGCTCCTCTGCCAACGCTGGAATGCGCGGCGAAAGAGCAGCGCAACGGCCATCCACGGCTTCCGGCGCGAAGGACTGTGTCGGACGGTGTTCGTATCGTGCAGAGTTATGGACATGACATCCCTCCAATCCACGATGGCCAGTTCTTCTTGCAAATGACATCCGCGGGGGAGTCAGCTGGCGCATCGACGACGCTCCCCGGACGCTCGTCAGAGCGGAGGAAGGTGCTTAGCGAGTTGGTCTGATTACGAGAGTGGGAGCCCCCGAGCCGGCGAACGAACGCATTCGAGCCGCTCGGGGCTACGCAAGCGGCGGGAGGGATGCCGAAACGGCTAAATATTTCTTATGGCAACGAAAATCGGTCATGCCATATATATGGCCTTATACACCCACCAGTTCAACCTGCTCGGACCGGATGCGGCCTTTGGACGCTGCCTCGGCAACCGCGGTCGGATCAGCGCCTGCCAAACGGCCTGTCAGTGCCTGCACATCGTCGCGACGCCACGGAAGCGTCCGCAATACTTTCTCTACGGAGCTTTGCGACGAAGCCGTTCGACGGCCTGATCAGCCGTCCTGCACACCTTGCGCATGTCATCTCGTTGGCATGAGGCCGTGCCACGGTGGCCCGACACTCCGTTGGATGCCGCATATATTGAAAGGTTCCGGCTGCCTCTGCTGCCTCCAAGCAGCAAAACGCCGTATCGCCGCCGGCTTGACTCGACGCGCATCAATCATCAAGTATGGTAGCATGAATACTATGGCCGAACCGCGTACGAAAATCCATCTCAGGGCGTGTCCCATCGCGGGATCGTAACCCCCGGCTCGGCGCCGTGCGCCCCGAGCCGTGGGGCGATCATTCAAGTGATCTTGATTTGCCGACAGACCGGCACGATCACAACGGCGCATACTTCCAGAAACTAGCCACATTGGCCTCCGCTGCGGCGATTTTCATGATCGCCCGTACAAGAAGCATAGGTGCCCGAATGCGGGAGAACACGGAAAACCGGCGCAAGCCGGCCATTGTCATCAGTCAGACGGACTACAGCAGGCTCGACGGGCTTGCCGCTGCAATTGCTGCAAGGAACGCGGAAGCTGCGGACGAGTTGCAGTCGGAGCTGGACCGGGCGCAGGTCGTTTCGGATGCTGCGCTGCCGGCCAATGTCATCCGTATGGGCTCCATCGTCGAATTCGAACCCGATACGGGCCCGGCCAAGGTTGTCAGGCTGGTGTTTCCGGACGAGGCGGATATCGCCGAGGGTAGGATCTCCATTCTCACTCCGATCGGCACCGCCTTGATCGGGCTGAAGCCTGGACAATCGATCACCTGGCAGGCGCGTGACGGCCGCCAGCACAAGTTGAAGGTTGTTTCCGTGCGCCAACCCGAGGCCGAGACAGCTGCCGCCTCAGCCGTCGCTGCGGAGCAATAACCGTGTTCGTCAGGCCCGTTCGATTGTTCCTCCACGCAGGCAGTCTCGTCACGGGAGTGTAGCCCCTGCCCCAGTCCCGGTAACTCGTGCGACTGGGCAGGGGATGCTGCTCCGCCGTGAAGTTACACCGGATGCCGGCCACGGCCGGCTGGAGATCTGCCATGTCCGGGACTGAGAACTGCCTGCTGACCACGAAAGATTTCACCATTATTGAAGTCATGCTCGAACGCCGGCTTGGGCGTGCTGACCCATTGGCGCCGTTGCTAAGGCGCAAGCTGTCGGGTGCCGTAGTGATGTTTCGGGAGGACATTCCGCCCACCGTGGTGACGCTGAACAGCCGGGTGACCTTCCGCGTGAATGACCATCCGGCGGAAACCCGAATTGTCACAACCGACGAGCTGCACGGGCTGATGGGGATGACGATCCCTCTCACCAACCGGCGCGGACTCGCCCTGCTCGGCTTGGCGGAGGGACAAAGCATGACGCTGGAGAAGGAAGACGGGGGAACCGAAACCATCAGCGTGGTTCGGATCGCCTATCAACCGGAGGCCGCCAGCAGGGAACGCGGCCGCTCGAGTTGCCAATCGCGAACCGGCCCCTTCCTCAGGGTTGTCCATCGGTCGGACGACTCCAGGGAGGAGGCACCACGGCGAAAAATGCCGGCAAGTGCGGGGACGGACTTTGATGATCCCGGCCCGTCAGCCGCCTAGTCACAGAGAAAGTCCTGAACAATGCGGGTGATCATTCTCGGAGGCGGAGTGGTGGGCGTCACCACCGCCTGGTATCTGGCGCAGGCGGGCCACGAGGTCGAGGTCGTCGAACGTCGTGACGGTCCGGCGCTCGAAACCAGCTTTGCCAACGCCGGCGAGATATCACCGGGCTACTCCTCTCCGTGGGCCGGACCCGGCGTGCCGCTGAAAGCGGTCAGATGGCTGCTGATGCGGCACGGTCCGTTGGTTCTGCGTCCGAAGATCGATCCGGCGATGTGGGCATGGTTGCTAAAGATGCTCCGCAACTGCACGTCCGCACGTTATGCGCTCAACAAGGCCAGGATGGTGCCCCTGGCAGAGTACAGCCGGGATCTGCTGCGCCAGCTGCGGTCCGAGACCGGCATTCAATATGACGAACGCAGCCGGGGCACGTTGCAATTGTTCCGCTCGCAAAAGCAGCTTGATGGCATCTCGGGTGATGTTTCGGTGCTTGAGCAGATCGGCGTCCCGTTCGAGGTCCTCAATGCGCAAGGATGCGTAGAGGCGGAACCCGGACTGCGGTATGCGAAAGGAACATTTGTCGGCGGCCTGAGGCTTCCCGATGACGAGACCGGTGATTGCCAGATGTTCACTGAGCAACTGGCGAAGCTTTGTGCGGAACGTGGCGTACGGTTCCGGTTCAAGACGAAAATTCAGGGCATCCGCAAGGAAGGTTCCCGTGTGGCGGGTATCGTGACCAGCGGCGGTGAGCTGACGGCCGAAGCGTATGTGGTCGCACTTGGAAGCTACTCACCGCTGCTTCTCCGCCAGGTGGGCATTCGACTCCCGGTCTATCCGGTCAAGGGCTATTCCTTGACGGTTCCTGTCACGAATCCCGACAGAGCCCCGGTCTCGACGATCATGGACGAGACCTACAAGATCGCTATAACACGGCTTGGCTCGCGGATCCGCGTCGGCGGAACGGCAGAGATCTCAGGCTACGACCTGCGTCTTGATTCATCACGCCGCGCGCCTTTAGAGCATTCGCTTACCGACCTCTTTCCCTTCGGCGGCGCGGTCGGCGAAGCCACCTTCTGGTGTGGCTTGAGGCCGATGACGCCGGATGGACCGCCATTCGTGGGCCCCACGCCTCTCGGCAATCTCTACGTGAACACCGGCCACGGCACGCTGGGCTGGACCATGGCCTGCGGTTCCGGCCGCGTCGTTGCAGACATTGTATCGCAGCGCGCGCCCGAGATCGACGTTTCTGGCCTGCGTCTTGATCGCGGCTACGGGACTTTTCCCGTTCATAGCCGGAAGGTGCACGCAACGCGATCAGCAGCGCGGCAACGGGAACTGGAAACGCGTTGACCGGACGGTGTGCTGTCAGGTCTCCTCACCTATTCATCCTTGGTCGCTTGCCGAATGATGCCATCCCACAATGTCATGATCCGAGCGCCCGAGTGGCGCCGGGACGACTGCCGGGCGGCTTCGCCGAGCCTCTCGCGCAGGGCGCCGTCTGACATGAGGCGCGAAAGGGCCGCAGACAACCCGTCGACGTCGCCGTCGGGAACAAGAAGCCCGTCCACCCCGTCGGTGATCATGTCTCCCGGGCCGAACGGGCAGTCGAATGAAACCACCGGCAGGCCCGCCGCCATCGCCTCGGCCAACACATTGCCCCACCCCTCGTAGCGCGAAGACAGCACGAAGGCGTCGGCTGTCGTCAGCCATTCGCCGGGCGTGCTGCTGGTGCCCGGCAGCGTGACCCGGTCCTTCAGGCCAAGAGCATCGCGCTGAGCCACCAGTGCAGGCCGCTCCGGGCCTTCGCCCCAGATCGTCAGATGCCAGTCCCTATGCGTGGCGGCGATGCGCGCGAAGGCCTCGAGCAGCAGGTCGAATCCCTTCTGCGGGACAAGCCGGCCGACGGCCACCAGTCTCGTGCCACGGCGATCGGCCGTCACCCCGGGAGGCAGCACCACCGGGTTCGGCACCACCCAGCGGCGACAGGCGGGGACATAAGGGTAGTGTTCCAGTGCGCCCCGCGTCATTGCAACGAGCCCAACCGCGCGGGGATAGCATAGACGACGCGACCACGCCCAGAATGGCCCGACTTGTTGCCGTTCGGGATTGTTGCGTTCGGAAATGATGACGGGAATGCCCGTGCCCGTCGCCGCGACGACGGCAAGCACGTTGGTGCGCGTCAGGAAGCTGATGACGAGATGCGGAGAGAGCCGAACAAAGGTGCGCCGCAGGCGCAACGCTCGACCCATGACGAGCTTCAGTGCTTGAACCCGATGACCGGGAGCAGGCGGCAGCCCGAGCCGTAGGACCCTTACGCGTGGATCGGTCGGATAATAGGGTTCGGTGTTCTCGGCCTCGAGGGTGACGACCGTCACCAGCCAACCGCGCCTTGCCCAATGGTTGGCCATGAATGTCGCGATCCGCTCGGTCCCGCCGGCCGCAAGGGAGGGAAGCACGAGAGCAACACTCAGTTCCTCTTGCGACGACACTTCGCCGAAGCTCAGCATTGCCCACGGAATTCCTCGTTCGGCCCGATCCGTCACCCGCCTCGATTGTTCGATATCATCGCGTGCCGAGACAGACAGCCTACAGTGCAGGAAAGTCATTGAGAACGGCTGCGGTAACATTAATCCGACGGCAAGGCCGCAAATGCGGACTTTCCTGACAAGATTGCAGGTCGTCTGACAGATCAGCAAACACCTCAGCTTTAGCAAATCCGTGTCGCTCTGACCGGTTGGCTTTAAGCGGAATGCCCTGAGGAACTTGCTCAGGCCACACTGCTATCCGAACGGGCGAGAAATAGCCGAACGTCGATCGTTTGCCGGCCGACGCAACGCCCGTCCGGGGTGAACGGTAGCTGAATGCCCGCTTCAGCCTGGGTTCGAACGCGGTTGCATAGAACGAAACCGTCAAGAGGCACCAGCCAAACCCAGGAGACGAAGAATGACCAGCAAGCTCCTTATCGCCAGCGCCGTCGCCGCCCTGATGGGCCTTACGGCGGTCCCGGCCATGGCGAACGACGTCTTCATCAAGCAGTACGGCTACGCGAATTCCGGGGGCGGTGCGCAGACCGGTTTCAGGAACCGGATCGGGATCCAGCAGAACGGCCACTACAACACTGCGGTCTCGAGCCAGTCGGGCCGGCGCAACCTTGCGGCGATCGGCCAGGAGGGCCACCGGAATCGCGCCGATCTCTATCAGTACGGTCGCGGCAACAGCGCCGGCGTCGGCCAGTTCGGCTCGAATCACACGGCGATCCTGACCCAGGACGGCCACGGCAACGTCGCAGCCGGCGTCCAGGTCGGCAACGGCTGCAGCGCCGACGTGACACAGGGCGGCGGTGGCAATGTTGCCGCGTTCGTCCAGGTCTGCCCGTAACACCAGCAGAACAACTCGACGGGCTGGGAGCGCCCAACACGTCGCGCCGGCCCCACCCGATCGGCAACCATGGAGAAGACAGATGTTCAGAAGCGGTAAGGGCTTCCCAAAAACGCTGGTGCCGATGTTCCTCGGTCTCGGCATGGCCGGCATCGCAGTCGGCGGCTGCCACGCCGGCTCGCCATCGGAGTTGGTCCAATGTGAAATCAGCGCCAATACCTCGGGCGGCATGACGAGCCTGAAAGGTGTCGTCCATGCGGATAAGACCGTCCACGGCTCGTATCGCCTCCGGATCAAGAGCTCCGGCGCATCAGGCAGTTCCAACATCGAGCAGGGCGGGGAATTCACGGCTGGCCCGGGAAGCCCTGCGACGCTTGGCACGGTCACACTCAGCGGCCCGCGCCTCGACGCAGACCTGATAGTCAACGTCGGAGGCAGAGCGATCGCCTGCACCGACCACGTCGGCCGAATTTGAGGCACCCGACGACAGAACCGCTGACGCAATGACGCCATCCGCACCAGCGACCGAGGAGATGACCGATGACCGTGAAAACTGTTCTGATGGCGGCCCTCGCCGCCGCGATGATCGGATCGACCGCTGCGCCCGATCCGGCTGCCGCCGGGGGATCCATTTCTTTCAGCTACTCGCCAACGGGAGAGCGGGATGTTCGGGCGCTTCAAGCGGGTCTGCAGCTCTACTCGCTGTATGAGGGCCTGACGAACGGCGCAAACATTCGCCAAAATGGCCGCAACAACACCGCCGGCATCGCGCAGTACGGCGCCGGCAACCAGGGCATCATTCAGCAGAACGGCCACGGTCATTCGGCGACTCTGCAACAAAACGGCAACGGCAACGCCTACGGCCTGTTCCAGTTCGGCAGGAATACGTCTGCCGACATCTCACAATTCGGCAGCGGCCGGGCTGGCACGACGTTTCAATTCGGCTGGTGATGCTTAGCGGACCTCCCACAGGAGGATGGCGCCGGACGCCTCAGGTTGAGGCGTGTACCGGCTCCCACTGACCGGTGGAGCCGGCGCGGAAGATTGCATCGATCACGCGCTGGTTCAGCACCGACTGTTCCAGGGTAAAGACATCGGCCGGCTTCTTTTCCGTGGCCCGGACGAACGCCTCGACCTGCAAGCGATAGTGATCGACGTCCGGAAAGCGAAAGCTCGTCGCTTCAACATGGGACCGGTCGTGCAGGTCGACACGATGGTCGCCGTACCGGCCCGCATTGAAGGGAGAATGAATCTCGATGAAACCTTCGGTGCCGTGGAACACCATGAGCTGGCGCGCGGCCAATTGGGTTGCGACGTAGAACGAAAGATCAAAACCCTCGAACTCTGCGGTGACTGCAGCGTAGCGGTCCGTTCCGAAGGTGTCGTCCCGCTCGATCGTTGCCCGCACCCGGCGCGGTTCGCCTCCCGTTGCAAACCGGGTTGAGACGACAGGATAGACGCCGATGTCCGGCAGAGCGCCGCCGCCGAGCTCGACGCGGTTTCGCATGTTGTCCGGATCGATGTTGAAATAGGTGAACGCGCCCTGCACGTGGCGCAATCGGCCGATGCGGCCTTCGGCAACCAGATCCCGGACCAGCTTCCATTGCGGGTGATGCACCACCATGAAGGCCTCGGACACGAGGACACCGTTGCGGTCGCGCGCGGCGATCACATCCGCGATATCGTCCGCCCGAAGCGCCAGCGGCTTTTCGACTAGGACATGCTTGCCGGCGTCCGCTGCAAGGATCGCCCATTTGACGTGGTCCGAGGTCGGGAGCGGAATGTAGATCCCGTCCACCCCATTGGAGGCAAGCAGGTCTTCGTAGGAGCCAAGCGCGGTCTCTACGCCAATCCGATCGGCCAGCTTCCGCGCCTTCGTCAGGTCCCGGCTGGCAATGGCCGCTACGATGCCGTTATCCGACTTCTGGATTGCTGGAATGACGTGGTCGCGGGCAATCTTGGCTGTCGAGAGAATTCCCCATCGGAACATGCTTGGTCTCCTTCGGGCGACACCGGTACTCCGTTGCAGAGGTCACTCGGCGCCGCGCGCTACGATGATACCGTCGGTATTGGCGAGCAGACGCCGGACCGCTCTGCGCGCGGCTTCCGGACGCTTCAGCCGGATCGCCTTCTCGATGTCTTCGTGAAGGTCCTGCGCATGCCGGAGGTCATTAACCTCCCGAGTCACAAGTGTGAAGAGTTGGTTGAGGGCGGAGTCGATCAGGACCCCGAGCGGGAGCAGCAACTCGTTGCTGGTCGCGCGCAAAATGGCGACATGAAAGCGCGTATCGGCAGCGACGCGACTGGCCAGGCTCGGTGCCGTCCCCATCTCTCGGCAGGCCAGGGTGATCGCTTCCATGTCCTCGTCACTGCGGCGCTGCGCTGCGAGGGCAGCCGCTTCCGGCTCGATAATGCGGCGAAACTCCTGGACAGTCTTCAGGAAGGATCTGTTGCCGGGCGAGGCCGCATACCACGACAGCACGTCGCGATCGAGCAGGTTCCAGTACTCTTTCGGCGCAACCCAGCTGCCAATCTTCTGACGCGATGAAAGCAGGTTCTTGGCCATCAGCATCTTGATCGCTTCGCGGACGACCGACCGGCTTACGCCGAAGTTTGCTGACCATTCCGCCTCGTTCGGCAGGATCGTCCCCGGCGGATAGTCGCCGCGCACGATGCGCAGGCCGATTTCGTTTGCGATCGAGGAATGAACCGATTGCCCCGCCGAAATGGGCGCACCTTTCGGCGGGCCAGGGCGGCGCACCCGACGGCCGGCGTTGATACTGCCCGCCTCCGGAATGCCAGCCGTCATTTCGTCCCGCCGCTGTTTGGCCATATCGCCCCCCTCTTCAAGCCTCCGTCTCGCGATACGCACGGATTCGGTCAAAGGCAACGGCCAATACAATGAAGGTCCCGACAAATCCACCCTGCCAGAAGGTGCTGATGCCGAGCAGGATCAGGCTGTTCCGGATAACCTCGATCAGGGCCGCACCCACGACCGAGCCGAACACCGATCCGGCGCCTCCGAGCAGATTCGCTCCGCCGATGACCGTTGCAGCGATGACGCTGAGTTCCATCGACTGGCCGAGATTGGTGGTGACGCCGCCAAGCCATCCAGCCTCCAGAATTCCGGCGATCCCCGCCATCAGGGCGGAGAACATGTAGACGCTGATCTTGAGGCGAGGCACGGAAATGCCCGTCAGCACCGCAGCGCGCTCATTCGCGCCCAGCGCAAAGACGTGGATGCCCCACCGCGTCCACTTGAGAAGCAGGGCCGTGACGATCGCCAGCAGTCCCAATGCGATGACGGGATTGGCCACGTTGAAAGTCGACCCGCCGCCGAGTGCAAACAGAAGCTTCTCGTCCGGCCCAAACTGGAAGACCATCTTGTTGTCGGACAGTACCATGGCCAAGCTTCGTGCCACCGAGAGCATGCCGAGCGTGACGACGAAGGATGGAATGCGAAGGAGAGCGATCAGCACTCCATTGACGAAGCCCACCGCAAGCGCGACGGCGATGGCAAGCGACGCGCTGAAAAGGAAGGAAGAGCCGGCGTTCATGTTGATCGCCAGCACCATCGCGGACAGGCAAAGCACGGAGCCGACGGATAGATCGATTCCGCCGGAAATGATCACAACGGTCATTCCGAGCGAGACAATGCCGATGAAGGCGAAGTTCCGGGTAACGTTGAAGAGGTTCTGCGGCGTTGCGAACGTCTCGGTGACGACCGTCAGCGCGACACAGGCTGCAACCGCTGCGAGGAACACCCAGAAGGCCTGCTGACCGACTATACGCCCCCAGAGGGAATGGGTCCGGCGTTCAATTGCCGCGTCGAGACGGCCGGCATCGCGCGCATCAGTCGATTCAACCATATTCGATCGCCCCCGTGATGAGACCAGTCACTTCTTCCGGAGAGGTTGCGGACGTTGGCTTGTCGGCCACCACCCGGCCGCGGCGCAGGACGACGACCCGATCGGCGACAGAGAACACGTCGGGCATGCGGTGGCTGATCAGAACGACGGCGATACCCTGCCGCCTGAGTTCGCCGATGAGGTTCAGGACCTCGGCAACCTGGCGCACGGAAATGGCCGCCGTCGGTTCGTCCATCAGGACGATATGGGCATTGCTCAGACGGGTGCGGGCGATGGCCACGGCCTGCCGCTGGCCGCCGGACATGGATTTCACCAGATCCTTGGGACGCGTCTCGGACTTCAGCTCCTTGAACAAGGCGGTAGCACGCCTGTTCATTGCCGCGTAGTCCATCACTCGGAACGGTCCGAGAGACCAGGTCAGTTCGCGCCCGAGAAAGACATTCACCGCCGCGCTGAGATTGTCGCACAGTGCCAGGTCCTGGTAGACGATCTCGATCCCGTTGCGGCGCGCCTCGAGCGGTCCGTGAAACACCGTCTCCCGATCCTTGATGAAGATCTTCCCATGCGTCGGCCGGAAATTGCCAGCGACGATCTTCACCAGCGTCGACTTGCCCGCACCGTTATCGCCCATCAGGCCCACGACCTCTCCGGCATTCAACGACAGCGATACGTCATCAAGGGCGTGGATCGCCCCAAAGTGCTTGGAAATACCGTCCAACCGCAAAACGGTCATTGACGCCCTCCCCGTCCGTCCGCCGGCCAATAATGCGACTTGGCCGCCCCTCGTCAATACCCGGTAAAATAGCATTTGTCAGATAAATATGATTATTGAGTTGACAGCACGCCCGACACCGGTTTCATTCGCGAGCGGGAGGGACGGGCATGCACGTTCTGTTGACAGGTGCCACCGGCAAGGTTGGCCAGGCTCTGATCCGGCGACTGGCCGGCAACGCGCCGGACGTCAGCATCCGTGCACTTTGTCACAACCGGATCCTTGAAGAGACGGCGGCACTGACCGTGGTCCGCGGTTCGATTTCGGATCGCGAGACCTGCCGCAACGCCGTGGACGGTATGACCCATGTGGTCCACATGGCGACCTGCAAGGAGACACCCGACCAGATCATGGACGTGGCAGTGAAGGGCCTGTTCTGGCTGCTCGAGGCGTTTCGCCAGAGCCCGACGGCGCAGCGGTTCGTGCTGATCGGCGGCGATGCGGCCGTGGGCCACTTCTTCCACCGTCATTCGAAGCCGATCACCGAAGACGCGCCGCTGACGGCGTATCCGGGCTGCTACGCGCTGTCCAAGGTGCTCGAGGAGGTGATGGTAAGCCAGTACGGGATCCAGTACGGCATCGACTGGTGCTGCCTGCGCGCGCCCTGGATCATGGAGAAGGACGACTTCCGCTACAGCCTGTCCTTCGGCGACGATCGCTTCGGCGGGCCGGACTGGAGCGCCATGGTGACGCGCGAGGAACTGGAACACGCGCGCCGAACCGGCGCCGTGCCGCTGCTCGTCGAGGAGGACGGCACCCCGGTCCAACGCAACTTCGTCCATGTCGACGACCTGGTCGAGGCGATCGTGTTGGCGCTGACAGCGGAAGCGGCGCGACAGAAGCTCTACAACATCTGCATGGACGAGCCGGTCGACTACGGTGCGGTCGCCCGTTACCTAGCGGAAAGCCGCGGGCTTCCGGCCATTCGCATTCGCGGACCGTTCGTCAGCAACTGGATGGACAACTGCCGTGCCAAGGCCGAACTCGGCTGGCGGCCTGCTTACGACCTCAAGAGACTCATCGATTCTGCCTGGGACTACGACCGGTCGCCGAGTGATCCGCGAAAGGTCTGGTATCCCGGCTGAAGCCCCGGGCCGGAAATCGCGCCAACAAGCGAACGGCCCGGACGTCTACCTGCTAGGGAGGGATATGAGTATGTCACTCAAGTCGATGATCATTACATGCAGCGCCCTGACAGCATTCATGGCCGGAACGGCTTTCGCTCAGGACAAGACTTTGGCCATCGTCGTGAAAGGTCTCGACAATCCGTTCTTCGAACAGATCAACAAGGGCTGCCAGAAGTGGAATGAGGAGAATGCGTCGAGCGGCTACAAGTGTTTCTACACCGGGCCGGCATCGAGCGCGGACGAAATCGGCGAAGTGCAGATCGTCGAAGATCTCCTCAATCGGCCCGACGTTAAGGCGATTGCCATCTCGCCTTCCAATGCGCCGCTCATGGCCAGGATGCTGCGGGAGAAGGAGCCCGGCATTCCGATCATGACGATCGACGCAGACCTATCCGCCGATGATGCGTCGCTGCGCAAAACCTATCTTGGCACGGATAATTACCAGATGGGCGTGAAGTTCGCCGAGCATCTGAAGGCACTGAAGCCTGAGGGCGGGACAGTCTGCCTGCAGCTTGGCAATGTCGCCGCCGACAACATTAATCAGCGCGCGGCCGGCACGCGCGACACTCTCTCCGGCGAGAAAGGCATCGACCGCCTCACCGGCCAGGGCGGCTGGACTGAAATCGACGGCTGCCCGGTGTTCACGAACGACCAGTCGGATCTCGCCAACCAGCAAATGGCCGACACGTTCACGGCTAACCCGGATCTCACCGCCTTCATGCTGATTGGCGGCTGGGCGCAGTTCGCGCCGCAGGCCTACGCCCAGGTGACCGACCAGGTCATGGACAAATTGAAGAGCAAGTCGCTCGTCATCGTCGCCGGCGATACCTTGCCTCCGCAGATGGAGGCGCTCAAGGCCGGCCGCAGCCACGTCCAGGTCGGTCAGCGCCCCTTCGAGATGGGGTATCGCGCCCCGAGCGTCATGATCGACCTGATCGAGGGCAAGTCGGTCGAGCCGATCATCTTCACCGGCCTCGATGAGTGCACACAGGAGAACGTCGGCAGCTGCATCGACGGCTGAATGTGCAGTGCCGGCGGCGCTGTCTGCCGGCCTATGCCCGTCGAACCGGCGGCGCATGGTCGAATGCGATCTGTCGCGCCGCAGCCATCCTCACCCTTTTAAAGAGTTTACGATATGACAAAGCATCTTTCCGCCGTCCTGGCCCTCGCCATCGCATTTGCGACCGGCACGGCCCATGCGCAGGACAAGCAATCCCTTGCCTTCGTCGTCAATGGCGCTTCCGATTTCTGGAAGCTTGCCGAAGCGGGCGTGCGTAAGGCACAGGAGGAACTGCCGAATTACGATCTTCAGTTCAAGTATCCGGAACAGGCGGCGGCCGCCGTTCAGCAGCGGCTGATGGAGGATCTCGTGGCCGCGGGCATTTCCGCGATCATGGTCAGCGCCGTCGACCCCAAGTCCTCTACCGAGGCCCTCAACTCAATTGGCAGCCAAGTGCCGCTGTTCACCACCGACAGCGACGCCCCCGACACGAACCGCATCGCCTACATCGGGTCGTCCAACACGGATGCCGGCAAGCAAGCCGGTGAAATTGCACTGAAGGCGCTTCCGGATGGCGGCCAGTGCATCGGGTTCGTCGGCCTACCGGGTGCCGACAATGCGCGGGAGCGCATCGATGGCATGAAGTCGGTGCTCGAAGGGTCCAAGGTCGAACTGGTCGACGTCCGCGGCGACGATATCGACATGACCAGGGCAAAGCGCAACGTCGAGGACGCACTTGCGGCCAATCCCGATATCACCTGCATGGTCGGCTTCTACTCGTACAACACGCCGCGCATCTATGAAGTGCTCAAGGAGTCCGGCAAACTTGGCCAGATCACCGTCGTCGCCTTCGACGAAGATCCAATTACCCTTGGCGGGATCCGAGAAGGCACGATCGCCGGCACGGTGGTCCAGCAGCCATATGAGTGGGGGTATCAGGGCATGAAGCTGATGGCGAAATACCTTGAAGGCGACACCTCCGGCATTCCGGAGGACAAACTGGTAATCGTCCCCACCAAGATCATCGACCAGTCAAATGTCGATGCATTCGAGGCAGAGCTGAAGTCGCGGATCGGCGGCTGATGCCTCGAAGCGTGCAGGCTGGTTGGGTCCTCCCTGAGCCGGCCTGCACGCCCAGCGCCCGCTCCCAGCGAACGCTCGTGTGATGACCCAACCGTTCGTCAAGCTGAACAGAATCACGAAGTCCTATCTCGGCTTCAAGGCGGTGGACGACGTATCCCTGACCATCGGCCGTGGCGAGGTGATCGGCCTCGTCGGGGAGAATGGTGCGGGCAAGTCGACCCTGATGAAGATCCTTGGCGGCGTGATCGAACCCACGACAGGATCCGTAACGGTTGAAGGCGTCGATCTACCACGCCTCACCGTCGGCGCCGCGATGCGCAGCGGCATCGCCTTCGTCCATCAGGAGCTGAACCTTTTCGACAATCTCACCGTCGGCGCGAACATCTTCATTGGGCGTGAACCCATAAGGCGCGGGCTCTTCCGGTTCGTCGACGAGGGGGAGATTCACCGGCGCGCCGCACCATTGCTGCAGCAACTCGGTGCCGATTTCTCGGCCGAAGCGCCGGCATCCATGCTGTCACTGGCGCAGATGCAGATTGTCGAAATCGCAAAGGCTCTGTCACTCGATGCGCGGCTCGTGATCCTCGACGAGCCAACGTCCAGCCTGACAACCACCGAGACGGAGCGGCTGCTTGCCATCATCGCCCGCCTGAAGTCAGAGGGCGTATCCGTCATCCTGATCTCCCACCGGCTCACCGAGGTCGAGCGTACTGCGGACCGTGTGATCGTCCTCCGTGACGGACGGCTCGTGGCCGAGCTCTCGGGACACGAGATCTCGGCTCCGACGATGATCCGCCACATGATCGGACGAGACCTCAACACGGTCTACCGCCCACCTGCCGCCCCGCCCGGTCCGGTTATTCTGGAGCTCAAGGACGTTCGCACCGGCTTCCGACCGGACCAGTCGGTCAACCTGATCGTACGGCGCGGCGAAATCCTCGGCCTTGCCGGACTGATCGGTTCCGGTCGTACGGAACTTGCGCGGACGATCTTCGGGCTCGACCGGCTGCATGGCGGGGAAATCTGGATGCACGGAACCCGGGTCGTCATCGACTCGCCAAGCGCAGCGATCAAGATCGGGCTTTATCTCGTCCCGGAGAACCGCAAGCTTTCCGGCCTCGTCCTCGATTTCTCCGTTTGCGACAACATCACGCTCGCCGATCTGGTCCGCTACGCCAAAGGAGGCTTGATCGACCGTTCCGCCGAGGAGAAGGCGGCCCTTCGACAGCAGGACCGCCTGAATATTCGGACCGCCAGCCTGTCAGCGCCTTGCGGCTCGCTGTCCGGTGGCAACCAGCAGAAGGTCGTCCTCGGCAAATGGCTGTCCATGGCACCACACCTGCTGATCCTCGACGAGCCGACGCGCGGCGTCGATGTTGGCGCAAAGAGCGAGATCTATCGGCAGATCCGCGAACTCGCCGACAGTGGAATCGGCATCTTGATGATCTCGTCCGACATGGAGGAGGTGATCGGCGTCAGCGACCGGGTTGCCGTCATGCACGAAGGGCAGATCTCAGGCTTTCTGGAACGGGCGGATCTCAGCGAACACGCGATCCTTTCACTCGCTGTCGGGCGGAACACCTCCCCGACCCACGCACCGGATTTCGGCACATGATCAACCGCAAGGATCTCTGGCTTCTCATCCTCATCCTTCTCGTCGGAACTGCCGTCGCGATCATCAATCCCCGCTTTCTGTCGCCGATCAACCTGTCCAACACAGCCAACCTGATCGGCCTGTTTGGGATATTCGCGATTGGCCAGGCGTTCGTGATCATCTCCGGCGGGATCGAACTGTCCGTGGGTTCGATCATCGCCCTGCTCGGCGTGATCTTCATCGATCTTGTGGCGGCCGAGGTGGCGCCACCCGGCATCGTGTTCCTACTGGTCGTCGGCCTCGGCTGCCTCCTCGGGCTGATCCACGGTTTTCTCGTCGCCCGGATCGGCTTGCAGCCGTTTGTCGTCACGCTCTGCGGCCTGCTCATCTACCGGGGCATCGCCCGCTACTACACCGAGGATGCGACGGCCGGCTTCCCGTTCGGAAAGAGCTTTCCGCTGTTGGAATGGCTGACCACGGGTCGCTTCCATGGTATTCCTCACAGTCTGATCGCATTCCTCCTCGTCACGATCGTCATGGCGATCGTCCTGCACCGATCGGTGTTCGGCCGCTATCTCTACGCCGTCGGCAAGAACGAGGAAGCGGCGCGCTACAGCGGCATAAACACGCACCGCGTGGTGATCGCCGCCTATACGATCTGCTGTGGACTCACCGCGTTGGCGGCCGTCTTCATCGCGATGTACACGCGCTCGATCTCGCCCTCATCGCACGGCAATTTCTATGAGCTCTATGCCATTGCGGCGGCCGTGCTCGGCGGGTGCTCGCTCAGGGGCGGTGAAGGATCGATCATCGGAGTGGTGCTTGGCACAGTGCTGCTTCAGGTGCTTCAGAACCTTGTCAATCTGCTCGGGATCCCCAGCTCGCTGAATTTCGCGGTGATGGGTTCTGTCATCCTTGCTGGCGTACTGGCCGACCGCAAGGTCTTCACACGCGCGAATCCGAGATCGTCGCGCGGAAAGCCGCAGCCGATGCTCACGGCGGGTGCCGACATGGAAAAGAGTTCTGCCGTCGATTCATGACCTACGGCTTCTGGCGCGCCCCCTCAGTAGTTCGCAAATCTTGCGCGCATCACCGCTTCCTCCTGCCGGATCCGCAGGACGAGCGGAATCAGGTAAAGGGGAAGCCCCACCAGCAGCGTGGCGTAGGCATGAAGAGCGAGGGCAAAGCCCGTCAATTCCGGCAAGATGTTCAGGTAGTAGTTCGGGTGACGAACCCGGCGGAACAGGGTATTGGCGACGAGCACGTGGTCGGAAGCGATCAGCAGCTTCACGGTCCAGAAGCGCCCGAGCGTGCGGATCACGGCGATGAGCATACCCGCACCAAAGAGATATAGAGCCAGGCCAACCCCGCTGACGGCATTAAAGGCCGGCCATCCCCTGACGGTCGCCTCGGCGATAGCGGCGAGATAGAAGACGATGTGCGCGAGGGCGAGCGCGTTGCTGGTCCGCGCACCGTATTCGGCGGCACCACCCGTCTTGAGCCGGCGCTCGTTGCGCACCGAGATGAACACGGTGACGAGCCGGAAGACGATCGCGGCGATCACGAAGACAACAAGCGGCACGACGCCTCCTTCCGACATGAGCAGGCCAGGATTGCGCCGCTCAGGCGCCGAGGTCCTTGGTGACGGCCTCCAATGCGGCGGCGAAAATGTCGAACATCTCGTCGATCTGGGCTTCCGAGATAATCAGGGGCGGGCAGAAGGCGAGCGCGTCGCCCATGTTGCGCGAGATCAGTCCGCGCGCCTGCAGCTCGCCATTGAGACGGGCACCAAGAGCACCGGGCGTTCCGGCTGTCGACTCATGGCCAACCTCGATGGCTCCGATCAGGCCGACGCCCCGCGTCTCGGCAACGAGAGGATGACCTGCAAAGCCGTTCAGCCTTGTCAGGAACGTCCGACTGATCTCCCGCACATGCGCGACCAGGTCGCGTTCCTCGATGATCTTCAGGTTCTCAAGGGCGACAGCCGCGGCGACCGGATGACCGCTGGCGGTGAAGCCATGGCCGAGCACGCCGACCCGATGCGATTCGTCAGCGATGGGACCGTAAACAGCGTCGTTCACCAGCAATGCGGAAATCGGCATGTAGGACGAGGAGAGCTGTTTTGACAGCGTCATGATATCCGGCTGCAGACGATACTTGGTCGTGCCGAACATTTCCCCGGTACGACCGAAGCCGCAGATCACCTCGTCGGCGACAAACAAGATGCCGTACTTCTTCAGGACGGGCTGGATCGCCTCCCAGTAGCCGGCAGGCGGCACGATCACACCGCCGGCGCCCATCACTGGTTCGGCGAAGAAGGCGGCGATGGTTTCGGGCCCTTCGGCAAGGATGAGGTCCTCGAGGTCCTGGGCGCAGCGCCGGACGAAATCGCCCTCGCTTTCCCCCGGCTGGCCGAAGCTGCGGAAATGCGGACAGGTCGTGTGCCGCACGGCTGAGATCGGCAGGTCAAATGAGCGATGGTTGTTCGGAAGACCGGTGAGGCTGGCCGAGGCCAGCGTTACGCCATGATAGGCCTTGATGCGGGAAATGATCTTCTTGCGCTCCGGCTGACCGAGTGCGTTGGAGCGATACCAGATCAGCTTCAGCGCCGTGTCGTTGGCCTCCGATCCGGAGTTGGTGAAGAAGGCCTTTGACATCGGCACTGGCGCCATTCCGACGAGCTTTTCGGCGAGCTCTACTGATGGGCCGTGCGACTTGTGGGTGAAGGTGTGATAGAAGGGCAGCCTTTCCATTTGGCGCACGGCAGCCTCGACCAGACGCTTCTCCCCGAAGCCAAGCGCGACGCTCCACAGCCCTGCCATGCCCTCAATGTAGCGCCTGCCGTTAACGTCATGGACGTAGATTCCCTCGCCCCTGTCCAGGACAAGCGGACCGGCCTGCTCATGCTTGCGAGCGTCGGTGTAGGAATGCAGCTGATAGGCGATATCCCTGGCTTCAATCGAATTCGGCAATCGATTCATGTCACACCTTGACCGGAGCGATTCTGACCAGCACGTCCCGGCTGGCCGTCAGGAGGCTTGCGCGCGTTCAACGGAAGCGCCCGCAAATGTCGCTTTCAGAGCGGTGGTCGGTTCGGATCATCGGTCACGCGCACCATCCACTCAAAGCCCGTAATCGTCCTTGCCACGGCTGGCAAGAGGCCGACCTGCGCCAGATCGCCGCCAGAACCGGATGTTCGCATCGTCGACCTTGCCGGCACGACTCTCTATGATTGGAAAGGCCATTCTACCGGCGCCGCCCGATGCTAACCCTGCCCGGAGGAACAACGGCGACAACGGTCGACCAGACGCGTAGCTTGACGCCCTGGACCATACTACCGGACGTGGCGGTGTCATCGCTGATCGTCGTCTCAGGCCGGCTCGAAGCTCCGCTGCGCCACCTGCTGTGATCGAGGTTTCCACATGCTGACCACCAATCCCGCCTCCCACACCGATCTCTACATCGATGGAACTTGGCGTCCGGCTGCCTCGGGTGAACGTTTCGACGTCATCAATCCCGCCGACGAGACCGTGCTGGCCTCCGTCGCTTCCGCCGGCCTCGAGGATGCGATGGCCGCGCTGGACGCCGCTCAGGCCGCATTTCCGGACTGGGCCGGGCGCAAACCGCGCGAGCGCGCCGAGATCCTGCGCAAGGCATTCGATCTCTTCACCGCGAAACTGGAGGATTTTGCCCGGCTCATCACGCTGGAGAACGGCAAGGCACGGAGCGATGCGATGGGCGAGGCCGCCTACGCAGCCGAGTTCTTCCGGTGGTTTTCCGAGGAGGCAGTCCGGGCCGAAGCCGCGCTCGGCATGGCGCCGGCCTCCGGCGCCCGCATCATGGTGCGCAACAAGCCGGCCGGCGTTGCCGTGCTCGTTACCCCGTGGAACTTCCCGGCGGCGATGGGCACCCGCAAGATCGCACCGGCGCTCGCCGCCGGCTGCCCCGTCATCATCAAGCCGGCGTCCGAGACACCGCTGACAATGCTTGCGCTGATGCCGCTGCTGGAGGAGGCCGGCGTGCCCCCGGGTGTCGTCAACGTGATTCCGTCGCGGAAGTCCGGGGTTGTGGTCGACTCCCTTCTGCACGACATGCGCGTGCGCGTTGTCTCGTTCACCGGATCGACCGAGGTCGGGCGCAAGTTGCTCAAGTCAGCGGCCGACAACGTAGTGACACCGGCGATGGAGCTTGGCGGCAATGCGCCGGTGATCGTGTTTGAGGATGCCAATCTCGAGGCAGCGGTCGACGGGACCATGCTCGCCAAGATGCGCAACATGGGCGAGGCCTGCACAGCGGCCAACCGCATCTACGTGCATGAGAACATCGCCGACGCCTTCACCGAACGGCTTGCCGCGCGCATGGCGGCGCTGAAGGTGGGCAACGGGCTCGATCCCAACGTCGATGTCGGCCCGATGATCAACGCGGAGAGCCGCGACAAGGTCGCCGCCTTCGTCGACGACGCTGTCGCCAAGGGCGCCAAGCTCCGACTCGGCGGTGAACGGCCGGAAGGAAAGGGTTTCTTCTATCCGCCGACAGTGCTGACCGACGTGCCCGACACTGCGGATTGTCTCAAGGACGAAATCTTCGGCCCGGTGGCCGCGCTGCAGACCTTTCGCGACCAAGGCGAGGTCATCGCCCGGGCGAACGCCACCGAATACGGCCTGGTCGCCTATGTCTTCACCGAAAATCTGAAACGCGGCCTCGCGGTGTGCGAGCAGCTCGAGTTTGGAATGGTCGGGCTTAATCGCGGGCTCGTCTCCGACCCGGCTGCGCCCTTCGGCGGCATGAAGCAGTCCGGCCTGGGCCGCGAGGGCGGACACGAAGGCATGCTGGAATTCATGGAGAGCCAGTACATTTCGGTGGAGTGGTAGGTCCGTTGGGCTGACCGCTTCGGCAACGCCGCTCAAGATGCGAGTTCAAGCCGAGCCGGATCCACCTTTCGTTTCGCGGGCGACGGCCGCGCGCAGCGCCGCGAGGAAGGCGGACTGGAGGCTCGTCGGGCGCCAGCCGGTGCGCGTGATCATGCCGAGCGGACGTTCGGTGCCTGTCAGGGCGATCGGCAGGACCGCAAGCCAGCCCGCCGCCTCTTCGGGGGAAATCTGAGCACGAGACACGACGGTCAGGCAATCGGATCGGACAAGAATGCCGCGCAAGGTGACGACGGATCCCGTCTCGATCAGACCTTGGTCTCCGACGACGATCGAGCCCGTTGCCACCGCCTCATCGAAGATCCTGCGGGTCGGTGTGCCGCGCAGCGGTACGACCCAGGGGTAGTCGCGCAGGTCCTGCGGCTCGATCTTGCGGCGGCGAAGCAGCGGATGTCTCGCGCGAGCGACGATCGAGAGACCGTCGGAGAACAGAATGCTTTGCTCGAGCCCGCCGTGGGGCGGCTGTGGCCGCAGTGCACCGAGCACGACATCGATCTCGCCGAGATCGAGTGCGGCAATCAGCGCGTCATAGGAGCCTTCGTGGATCTGGACGTTGGCCTTGGGATAGCGAGCAACGGTGTCGACCACCGCCCGCGGCACGACGGCCGTGCGCAATAGTGGCAGGGTTCCAATTGCGACGGTGCCCTCGAAGCGCCCTTCGAGTTCACCAATTTCGTCGATCGCTCCGGCGAACTCGCTCAGCGCCCGGCCGGCATAGGCAGCAAGTGTTCGCCCTTTTCGGGTCAGCCCCACGCCGGAGGCTCGGGACTCCAGCAAGGCTACGCCAAGCGCCCTTTCCAGCGCCCGTGCCGCCCGGTTAACCGCCGGCTCGCTGACACCGAGCCGGCGCGCGGCGGCGGAGAAAGACCCGGCCGAGGCGACGGCGACGATGGCCCGCAGATTGGCGACGGTGGCGTGCAACGAGAGGCTGTGGCTGTCCGCGCCTGCGGGTCGGGCCGTGTCGCCCGTCAATCGCTCGTCCGCGGCAGCGATCAGGCCGAGGCCGCGACGGACGCGTTTAAGCACGATGTCACCACGCGCGGTCAGGGCGGCGCCGCTCTTGCGGTTTTCGAAAAGCGGGCCACCGAAGGCCTTCTCCAGACTGGTGATCGCCTGAGTGACGGCGGACTGCGACAGATGCACCCGCTCGGCCGCACGCGTGACGCTTCCCGTCTGGGCGACGGCCGCGAACGCACGCAGGTGGCGGATGTTCGGCAGGGCGGCAGCGGGAAATCCGGTCACGTCAATCCACTTGGCGGCACGTCGGCGTTACCGCACCACAAAGCGGGGGCTGCGCTGTCCTGTCAATGCGCCTCAGTCGAACACGAAGCCGTCGAACAGCTTGCGGGCAGTCCGTAGGATCGCCGCGCTGCGAACGGTGTCGTCCGGCCCGAGCGTGGCGACGACGGTCATTTCGCCCGTCGGATGCTCGATCGGCAGGCTGCGTTCGGTGCCGGTCCCGGTTTGCGCCAGCTCCGCTGCCGGGCTCCCCGGCAGCAGGCAGGCAGTTGCGACCGAAACCGCGCCAAGAACGCCGATCGAGGAATGGCAGCGATGGGGAATGAACGTCCGCGTCGATATTGCCCCACCCTGCTTCGGCGCCGATACCATCGTCATCTTCGGCACCGATTTCTCGGTCACATCGCCGAGGTTCATCATCGGCCCGGCCTTGAGCCGGATCGACTCCAGCCGCTCGCGCAGCGCGGCATTCCCTTCCAGCGCTTTCGGCTCCTCGGCGCCGTCGACGCCGAGATCGGCGGCGCGCATGACGACACAGGGCATGCCGTTGTCGATCAGCGTCACCTCGATTCCGTCGATCACATCCACCGCGTTGCCGGTTGGCAGCAGGGCGCCGCAAGAGGATCCGGCGGTGTCCTGAAACTCGATCGGCACCGGCGCAGACGTTCCCGGCACGCCGTCGATGCGGGCCTCCCCGGCGTAGGTGACCCTACCGCCCGGCGTCGCCACAGTGGCGACGGCGACCTGGCCGGTGTTTTCCATGAAGATGCGCACCTCGGTGCGCTCGCCGGCAGCTTTGACGAGGCCGCGCTCGATTGCAAACGGCCCGACGCCGGCGAGGATATTGCCACAGTTCTGGGCATCAGTGACGATCGGACGATCCACGAACACCTGCAAGAACAGATAGTCAACATCGATTCCCGGGCGCTTGGAGGGTCTCACGACCGCCACCTTGGAGGTCAGTGGATCGGCTCCTCCCATGCCGTTGATCTGCCGCGCGTCCGGCGAGCCCATGATCCTGAGCAGCAGCGCGTCGCGTGCGCCAGGATCGGACGGCAGGTCGTCGGCAAGGAAATAGCCGCCCTTCGAGGTGCCGCCGCGCATCCACATGCAACGAATGCCGTCAGACATATTTCAGCCCCTTGGCCTTCAGCTTGTCGCGCATGCCGTAGATGTCGAGACCCAATTCGCCGGCCATCAGCCGCTTGCGCGTCTCGGCCTCCTTGGCCTCGCGGGCGCGAGCAGCGGCGAGTGCCTCCTCGGCGCTGGTCCGCGGTACAACGCAGACGCCGTCATCGTCGGCAACGATGGTATCGCCCGGCTGAACTGCCGCACCGCCACAGACCACCGGCACGTTGACCGAGCCGATCGTCTCCTTGACCGTGCCTTGCGCCGAGACCGCCTTGGACCAGACCGGAAAGCCGATCTCCGTCAGATCGCGCACGTCGCGCACGCCGGCCTCGATCACCAGCCCCCGGACGCCGCGATGCATCAGCGAGCGTGCCAGCAGCTCGCCGAAATAGCCGTCCTCGCAGGGGCTCGTCGGCGCCACCACAAGGATGTCGCCGTCGCGGCATTGCTCGACCGCGACATGGATCATCCAGTTGTCGCCGGGTGCGATCGACACGGTAACGGCCGATCCGGCGATCCGCGCCCCGGGGTAGATCGGGCGCATATAGGGCCGCATGAGGCCGATGCGGCCCATCGCCTCGTGTACGGTGGCGACGCCGCATTCACCCAGTCCGGCGATGGTGGCGGCATCCGCCCGCTCAATCTCCTGAACGACGATCCCGCTCATCACAGCTCATCCACGGTCCGGGGGAAGATCGACTGGTACGCCTCGGCGTATCTGGCCTCACGGCCGCCGGCCTGGCCGCCGGAGTTGCGGCGGAACTGATTGGCACGGTTCTCGGCGACATTGGTGTAGTAGGCCCACAGGTGCTGCTGACCCTCCATGCACTCGATGGCGGCCTTCTTCTTCTCCCACACCGGCGTGATGTCGAGAATGGTATCGGGCTTCCAGCCGCACTGCTCGGTCTGATGCGGCTCGAACAGATAGAGCTGCGGCGCGCCGAGCACTTTCTCGCCCGGATTGTGGCCCCAAGCCTGCGCGACCATGCGGCATTCGAGCGCCATCCTGGTCGCGTAGGGGTGGTCCGTATTGTAGGGATCATCGAGCGAGTGGGACAGCATGAAGGCCGGCTGCACCTTGCGGATGACGTCGACCAGGCGGAACTTCGCCTCACGGTCCATCTCCAGCGGATAATCACCGAGGTCGAAGAACTGGATGTCGGCCGCGCCCAACGCCTTCGCCGCATTCTCCGCCTCGACACGGCGGGCTGCCTTGACCTTCTCCAGTGTCATTCCGCCCTGCTTCCACAGCTTGGCGCTTTCACCGCGCTCACCGTAGGACAGGCAAACAACGGTGACGTCATAGCCCTTCTCGGCGTGCAGTGCTATGGCACCACCGCAGCGCCAGACGAAATCGGCGGAATGCGCGCTGACGACCAGCGCAGTCTTGTTCGACATCTCTCCGTCTCCAAAGATTCTGGCCGCTTCGCCCAAAGGATGTGCGGGCGCGAGCGACGCCTCCGATCCTTCTGCCGTTCTAACAGAGACGACGCACCGCCCGCTCATTCGAATTGCGCCTGCCGATATTGGATTTTGTTACAGGCCAGGCGAATCCATTCAATCATAAGCCAGATTTTTCAGTCTGTTAAAAGCTATGAGCCTTCGCAGCAGGTGACTGTTTTGAGGATTTCGGAGCGGGTGTGACGACGCCTGTGCGGCTTAACCTTGCCGGCCGACGCAGCCTTTGATGGAGATCCGCGGCAATGCACCCGCGGGCCAAAAGACGTCGGAGGCGGAGGAGAACGCCCCCTTTCACCGGGGGCCTGCGGCAGATTTCTACGGGAACACCCTATCCGCCGTAATTGCGTTCGTCGGCAATGACCTTGCCGTCATTGGGCAGGCTGCCAGGGGCGACACGCTCGACCGTACCCTTCAGCTTCGTTACCTCGCGGAGACTTTGCTCCAGCGCCGCGTCCAGGCCGTCGCCCGCGATCGCACTTTCATACGCAAGCCGCATCACGTCCTGCTCCCCTGAGCGCTCAACGATGAGGCGCAGGCGGCCGATCTCGGGATGGCGGCGGGCGACCTCGGCGACCTGCTGCGGGTCGACGAACATTCCCTTGACCTTGGTGCGTTGGTCGGCACGCCCCATCCAGCCCCTGATGCGCGTATTGGTGCGCCCACAAGGCGACACTCCCGGCAACAGTGCCGAGAGGTCGCCGGTGCCGAGACGGATCATCGGATAGGACCGGCTGAAGCTCGTTACCACCAGTTCGCCGACCTCGCCCTCCGGCACCGGCTCATTGGTTCCGGGCCGCACGATCTCAACGATGCAGTCCTCGTTAACAACCATTCCCTGGTCGACAATGGTTTCATACGCGACGATGCCGAACTCCGCGGTGGCATAGCACTGACGAACGGCCACGCCCCGCGCTTCGTACTCTGCGCGCAGCGAAGGGAACAGGGCGCCACCCGAGACCAGCGCCTTCTTGATCGAAGAGGCGTCCCGCCGAAGCTCGGTTGCCTTGTCGAGCAGGACTTTCAGGTAGTCAGGCGTCCCCGTGTAGCCGGTTGGACGGATGCGCTCGATCGCCTCGACCTGCATCTCCGTATTGCCGATGCCGGCAGGGAACACCGCGCAGCCGAGTGCCCTGGCGCTGTGGTCGAGTATGAATCCGCCGGGCGTCAGGTGGTAGGCGAAGGCATTGTGGACGACATCACCCGGACGAAAGCCGGCGGCGAACAGCGCGCGGGCACCGTTCCAAGGGTCGGCTCCCTCACCCTGCGGCTCAAAGATCGGCCCCGGGGACAGAAAAACGCGACGAAAGCTGCCCGGCTCACCCGTCGCAAAGCCCCCGAAAGGTGGTTCTTCGGCCTGCGCTGCCATCAATTCGGTTTTGCGCAACACCGGAAGGCTCGCCAGTGCCTCACGCGAGTCAATCGTCTGCGGATCAACGCCTGCGAGATGTCGGCGCCAGCCGGGCGCCGCGTCGATCGCATGGCGCAGCAGGTCCGGCAAGCGGCAGAACAGATCCCGTTCCCGCTCCTCGGCTCCGCGCGTTTCCAGACTGTCGAAGTGCTCGCCGGTCATGTTGTCGCCCTCGGCCCGACCGGGCCGCTCCTCGCTCAGAAAGGATTTCGAATGGCCGGCTACGACAGCCAGCGCTTGCGCCGCTTGTAGTGCTTGACGTTTCGGAACGACTTTCGTCCCTCGCCACCGGTTCCGAGGTAGAATTCCTTGACGTCCTCGTTGGCGCGCAGCGCTGCGGCGTCGCCATCGAGCACGATGCGGCCGGATTCCAGAATGTAGCCATAGGTGGCGTAGCGCAGTGCCACGTTGGTGTTCTGCTCAGCGAGCAGAAACGACACGCCCTCACGTTCGTTGAGGGTCTTCACGATCTCGAATATCTCCTCGACGAGCTGCGGTGCCAGACCCATTGATGGCTCGTCCAGGAGGATCATGCTCGGCCGGCTCATCAGCGCCCGGCCAATGGCGCACATCTGCTGCTCGCCGCCGGAGGTATAGCCGGCTTGGCTGCCACGTCGCTCACGCAGCCGCGGAAAGTAGCTATAGACCATCTCGAGGTCTGCCTTGACCGCCGCGGCTCCGTCGCGCCGGGTGAAGGCGCCGGTCAGCAGGTTCTCCTCGATGGTGAGATGGCCGAAGCAATGCCGACCCTCCATCACCTGGATACAGCCGCGGCGCACGAGGTCACTCGGCGACAGCGACTGCACCTGCTCTCCCTTGAAGACGATCGTGCCCTTGGTGACGTCGCCGCGCTCGGCCTGCAGAAGGTTCGACACGGCCTTTAGCGTCGTGGTCTTGCCGGCGCCATTGGCGCCCAGCAGCGCGACAATGCCGCCCTCGGGAACGGCGAGCGATACGCCCTTCAGCACCAGTATCACGTGATTGTAGATCACCTCGATATTGTTCACAGCCAGGATCGTCGAGGCGGACGTCGCAGTCTGCAGTGCATCGGCGGCCATGGCACTCTTCCAGCGCTGGCGTGGGACGGCTGACCATGCGTCAATCGCACGGTGCGTGACTCTGGTCCGGTCCGCGGACATTTGCCGCGGACCGGAGGGCTTCCTCAAGCTGCCGGAATCACTGCGCCGGGCAGGCTTCGGCGCGGGTCGGCCAAGGAGCGTTCGACTCCGCGTACTCCTTGGAGGCCGCCATCAGCACCGGCGTAACTTCCTCGGTCATCGGCGAGAACCACTCCGTGGCCGGGACCCACTGGCTGCCGTCCCATTCCTGGATGAACAGCGGATGGTGCCCGGAATGGTTGGCGCAGGTGATCTCGATCGGCGCAATCATGCCCTTCAGTCCGATCTCCTCGAGACGGGCCTCGTCGATCTTCAGGTTTTCGAGACCGAGACGCATGTCCTCGGCACTAATCACCTTCTTGCCGGTCATCTCCTGCGCGATGCGTATGGCCTCGACCATATAGACCGCGTTGACAACGCCGCGGTTGTAGAGGTTCTTGCCGACCATATCGGCTGGGGTACCCGACTTGCCGGCGTCCACGATCAGCTTCTTGATGTCCTGCAGCGCCGGGTAGTCGGCACCGACATTGTTGAAGCTGACGGACTTGTAGCCCTTGGCACCGTCGCCACCGGCCCGCGCATCCTCGTCGCCGCCAGCCCACCAGACGCCGATGAACTTCGACATGTCGAAGCGGTTCTTCACGGCTTCCTTGACGGCGGTCGGATTCATGGCGCCCCAGCCCCACATCACGACGTAGTCGGGGCGGTCGCGGCGGATGGACAGCCACTGCGACGACTGGTTCTGCATTTCCTTGCCCGCGACCGGGTATTGCAGCGCCTCGAAGCCGTACTTCTCGGCCATGTTCTCGAGAAGCGGGATCGGCTCCCGGCCATAGCCGGCGTCAAGGAAGATGTAGCCGATCTTCTTCCCCTTGAGGCTCTCGAGGCCGCCTTCCTGTTCGGCGATGTATTTGATGATCGCCGACAAGCCGTCCCAATAGGTGTCCGGCGGATTGAAGACCCACGGGAAGGTATTGCCGTCAGCAGCCGCCGACAGACCATAGGCCATGGAAAGAACAGGGATCTTGTCGACGGATGACTTCGGGATCACCTGCAGGGTGATTCCGGTCGACCACGGATTGAACACCAAGGTGTTCTTGGCCTTGGCCTGCTCGTAGCACTCCACGCCCTTTTGTGTGTCGTAGCCGGTCTCGCATTCGTCGAACGCAATCCTGACGCCGTTCACGCCGCCGTCGCGCTCGTTGATCATCGCCAGGTAGTCCGACATTCCGTTGGCGATGGGAATGCCCGAGCCGGCGTAGGGGCCGGTTCGATAGGTTGGCAGCTGGATGTAGACCGAATCCTCGGCAATGGCCGGAGCGGCAAGGGATACCGCGAAGGCCACAAGGGCCGATCCAGCCAGGTGCGTTCTCATTCGCATGTCTTTCCTCCCATTCGTGCCCCTTCATGGAGCCATGCCGATGGAGCCTCGCCATTCCGTCCGGGTTCGGCTCGCGCCCCGATGGCATGCCTTAGTCGGCTTTCCCGCGGATCCTCCCGATCACGCATAGGGGAAGGGCCAGACCCTGAGCTTCTCCTTGCCGATCGCCCACAGTCGAGCCAGACCGTGCGGCTCGACGATCAGGAAGAAGATGATGAGGGCGCCGGTGATCATCTGCGCTACCTGGAAAACTGTCTCAGCCGCGACGTTGACGCCGAGTGCCGGCAGGCCGACGCGAAGGACGATCGGCAGGATCCAGATGAACGCCGCGCCGAAGAACGACCCGACCAGGGAGCCGAGGCCGCCGATGATCGCCATGAACAGCACCTGGAACGACAAGGTGATCGAGAACACCGCCGGCTCGGCGGCTCCCAGATAGAAGAACACGAACATCGCCCCGGCTACGCCGCAGACATAGGACGAGACGGCAAATGCCGAGAGCTTGGCGATCAGCGGACGCACGCCCATCAGTTCGGCGGCGATATCCATGTCGCGGATCATCATCCATTGCCGGCCGATGCGTCCGCGGATGATGTTCTTGATGAGAAGCGTCATCACCACGACGATCGCCAGCACCACGTAGTAGCGGGTGGCGCCGCTGGCGGCCGGTCCGGTGATCTGCACGCCGAAGAGTTGTCTTCCCGGCACCTCGATGGCACCCGAGGAGTTGTAGTTGTACAGCCAGGGAATGCGGATGAAGCACCACTCCAGGAAAAACTGCGCAGCGAGCGTCGTCACCGCCAGATAGAGGCCCTTGATGCGCAGGGACGGCAGCCCGAAAACCACGCCCGCCGCCGCCGCGAAGGTGCCGGACAGCAGGATATGGATGAGGACGCTGACCTCCGGGAAGATTGTTACCAGCTTGTAGCAGCTGTAAGCCCCGACCCCCATGAAGGCGCCAGTCCCCAGCGACAGTTGTCCGGCATATCCCGTGAGAACGTTGAGGCCGATCGTGGCCAGTGCCAGCACCAGGAACGGAATGGCGATGGCCGAGAGCGTGAAGTCCGTTGCCACCAGCGGCAGCAGCAGCGCGATGACGAGGATCGCGGCCACCCCGATGCGGTCCTGCCGGATCGGAAAAATCTGCTGGTCGGCGGCGTAGGTCGTCTTGTACTGGCCGGCTTCGCGATAGAACATGACCGCTCCTCAGATCCGCTCGATGATCTTTTCGCCAAACAGACCCTGCGGGCGAAACAGCAGGAAGATCAGCGCGATGACATAGGCGAGCCAGCTTTCAATGCCTCCTCCTACTAGGCCGCCCCAGTAGATCTCGCCGACCTTCTCCCCGATGCCGATGATCAGCCCGCCGATGATGGCACCGGGAATGGAGGTGAAGCCGCCGAGGATCAAGACGGGCAGCGCCTTCAGTGCCACGATCTCGAGGGCGAAGGACACGTCGGAGCGCGCGCCCCACATGATGCCGGTGGCCAGCGCCACGATGCCGGCGGCAAACCAGACGATCGCCCAGATCTGGTTGAGCGAGATACCCACCGAAAGGGCGGCCGTATGGTCGTCGGCAACGGCCCGCAGGGCGCGCCCGATGCGGGTGCGGTTGAAGAACAACGCCAACGCCGCGACCATGATCAGCGCGATCACCGCGGCGGCGATGTCGATGTGCTGGAGGATAATGAGGCCCCGCTCACCCAGTTCGAACGCCGTTGACCCCGTGGGCAGGCCAAGCTCCGAGGTGATCATCTGCTTCGGCTCGCCGCCGAAGATGACCTCGCCCAGGCCGATCAGGAAATAGGTCATGCCGATGGTTGCCATCAGCAGAATGATGTCTGGCTGGCCGACGAGCGGCCGCATAACGAACTTCTCGATGCATACGGCCAGGATCGCCATGATGCCGATAGCCAAGACCAGCGCCAGCCAGGCCGGGACACCCATCTCATGCAAGCCGACCAGCGACAGTCCGGCGAACACCACCATGATGCCCTGGGCGAAGTTGAACACGCCCGAAGCCTTGAAGATCAGCACGAATCCGAGCGCGATCAGCGCGTATAGGACACCGGCGACGAAGCCTTCCCATATCACCTGGATCAGGAAGTCGGGCGCCTCGACCATCTGCATGAAGGGATCGATCAAAATACTGTAGAGCATGACGGCGATCCCTCGATCAGTCTCTGCCGCGACCCAGAGCCGAAACCCGGGGCGCGACGATCCGGCTTGTCGTCTTGAACATGGACATCTTCGCCCGTCCGATCACCAGCCCCGCCATCTAATGCGCCACGCCCAGATAGGCATCGATGACGTCCTGGTTGGACTGAACCTCATCCGGCGGGCCGTCGGCGATCTTGCGGCCGTAGTCGAGCACCACCACCCGGTCCGAGAGGTCCATGACAACACCCATGTCGTGCTCGATCAAAGCGATCGTGGTGCCGAACTGCTGGTTCACATCGAGGATGAAGCGGCTCATGTCCTCCTTCTCCTCGAGGTTCATGCCGGCCATCGGCTCGTCGAGCAACAGCAGTTCGGGCTCCATCGCCAGCGCACGGGCCAATTCGACTCGCTTCTGCAGGCCGTAGGGCAGCCGGCCGACCGGCGTCTTCCGGATCGCCTGGATTTCGAGGAAATCGATGATCTCTTCGACCTTCCTGCGGTGCTCGATCTCCTCGTTTTGGGCCGGTCCGAAGTAGAGCATCTGCCAGAGGAAGTTCGTGTGCATCTTGAGCGACCGGCCCGACATGATGTTGTCGAGCGTCGTCATGCCCTTGAACAGCGCAACGTTCTGGAACGTGCGGGCAATGCCCTGGCTCGCCGCCTCGTAGGGGCGCATCCTGCGGCGCACGTTTCCCTTCCAGGTGATGGTACCTTCCTGCGGATGATAGAATCCGTTGATGACGTTGAGCATCGAGGTCTTGCCGGCCCCATTCGGCCCGATGATGGCGCGGATCTCGCCCTTCCTGACATCGAAGGAAATGTTGGTGATCGCTTTCACACCGCCAAAGGAAAGCGAGACGTTGTCGACGCGCAGCAACACGTCGCCCTTCCTGATCTCCTGGCCGGAGGGAGTCTGCTTCGGATCGACGAACGCCATCATTCGGCCGCCTCCCGGACGCTGTGGCCGGCGGGTGCATAGGTGGACATGTCGCGGATCTCGACCGTTGCCTCGATTGCACCCTTGCGGCCGTCCTCGTAGACGACCTCGGTGCGAACACGCTTGGAGGTGGAGCCGTCGTAGAGCGCGTCGATCAGCGGCGCGTAGCGGTCGGCGATGAAGGAGCGGCGCACCTTCTGGGTCCGCGTCAGTTCGCCGTCGTCGGCATCGAGCTCCTTATGCAGCACCAGGAAGCGGCGGATCTGGGCACCCGCCATCATTGGTTCGGCTGCAAGGTCGCGGTTGACCTGGTCGACGTGGCTCTCGATCATCTCATAGACCTGAGGATGTGCGGCGAGCTCTTGGTAGGAGGCGTAGTTGACGTTGTTGCGCTCCGCCCAGGACCCGACCGCCGTCAGATCGATGTTGATGAACACGGTGCAGTAGTCGCGGCGGTCGCCGAAGGCCACCGCCTCCTTGATGTTTGGGAAGAATTTCAGCTTGTTCTCGATATATTTCGGCGCAAACAGCGAGCCGTCGGTGAGCCTGCCGACGTCCTTGGCGCGATCAATGATCTTGAGGTGGCCGTTGTCGGTGAAAAAGCCAGCGTCGCCGGTATGGACCCAGCCGTCCGCGGTCTTGGTCGAACGCGTCGCCTCGTCATTCTTATAGTAACCGACAAAGACGCCGGGAGAACGGTAGAGCACCTCACCATTGTCGGCGATCTTCAATTCGACGCCGGGTGCCGGCTTGCCGACGGTGTCGCCGTAGATCTCTCCATCCGGTTGAAGTGTGACATAGACGCTGGCTTCGGTCTGGCCGTATAGCTGCTTCAGATTGAGCCCGAGGGACCGGTAGAAGCGGAAGATCTCCGGACCGATTGCCTCGCCCGCCGTATAGCCGACCTTGAGCCGGGTAAAGCCCATGCGGTTTTTGAGCGGCCCATAGACCAGGACCTCGCCGAGCGCATAGAGCAGGCGGTCCTTGAGCGACACCTTCTCGCCGTCGAGGATCTTCTCGCCGACCCTCCTTGCCACCGCCATGAAGCTGTCGAACATGCGCTTCTTGATCCGTCCGGCGTCCTCCATCCGGACCATGATCTGGGTCAACAGGCCTTCGAAGACCCGCGGCGGAGCAAAGAAATAGGTCGGTGCGATCTCGCGGCGGTCGACATCAACTGTCTCCTGTCTTTCCGGGCAGTTGACGCAATAGCCGGCGACATAGGCCTGGGCGAGTGAAAACACGTGGTCGCCGATCCAGGCCATCGGCAGGTAGGCTATCGTTTCCTCGTGCTCATCCAGCTTGTCGAACCGGTTGCCGTTCGCGGCCGAGACGACCAGGTTGTCAAAGGACAGCATCACCCCCTTCGGGCGCCCCGTCGTGCCGGAGGTGTAAAGGATCACCGCAAGGTCGGAGCCTTTGCCGGCTGCGATCGCGCCCTCCCACGTCCGCGCTGCTTCGGGACCTTCGGCAAGCGTCTGCCGGCCCTTGTCCTGGACGGAGACGAAATCGTGCAGATGGGTATGGTCGTAGTCGCGCAGGCCCCTGGCGTCGTCGTAGATGATGTGCTGCAGCGCCGGCAGGCGCTCGGAGATGCTGAGCAGCTTGTCGACCTGCTCCTGGTCCTCGACACAGGCGAACCGCACTTCGGCATGTTCGAGCACATAGGCCATTTCCTCGGCCACGGAGTCGGCGTAGACGGGTACGGGTATGCCGCCGACCGATTGCGCCGCCACCATGGCCCAGTAAAGGCGGGGCCGATTGGCCCCGACGACCGCGATCTTGTCGCCAGCTTCGAAGCCGATCTCCTGAAGGCCGAGTGCGAAGGCGCGAATTTCGTCGAGAACCTGGCTCCAGGTCCAGACCTGCCAGATGCCGAGATCCTTTTCGCGGACGGCCGGACGGCTGCCAAACACGCGAGCGTTGCGCAACAGGATTTTGGGAAACGTGTCCTCGTCAAGCGCCTCGACCACGGGCGACCCTGCCATTGCGTTCCGTCCCTCCGTTTCGCCCCGTTTGCCGGGGTCGTATTCGAGCCTTTATGAAACGCGTCGCCGAACTGCGAGATCAAGTCCTTTTCTTCAGACCAGAATTCGCTGCTGATTGACGTGGCTCTTCATTCGCGACGGACGCTAAAGCGAATGCATTGCGTCAGTATGTGCTAATTGTGTCGAACTGTGTCGAAACCGACGCTGTCGGTGATCGGAGAGATCGCTACGCCATCCGCCGGGCGAACAGCTTTTCCTTCGCCGCCAATCGCCTACAATTCGCCCATGAACGCGGATCACGGAGCTTCAACGGTTCCTCCCATCGACCCAAGCGATCGCGGGCAGCTCAACCTGCTGCAGGCGTCGCTTGACCACATCAATCAGGGCTTTTCGCTGTTCGATGCGGACCTGAGGCTGGTGGCTGCGAACCGCCGACTGTTTTCCCTGCTCGACTTTCCGATCGAGCTCGCCGCCCCGGGCACCCATCTCTCCGAATTTCTCAGGGTCAACGCGAGTCGCGGCGAATACGGACCGGGTGATATCGAAGAGCATGTTGCCCGTCGCGTGGCACGCGCGAAGCTGTTCGAGCCGCACTCGTTCGAACGGGTAAGACCGAACGGTCAGGTGGTGCTGATCACAGGTGCCCCGCTGCCGCAGGGCGGCTTCGTCACGACCTATACCGATGTTACCCTTGAGCGCCGCCACCAGGACAAGCTGGAACGTACGGTCGTGGAGCGAACCCGCGCGCTGCGCCAGAGCGAGGACTGGCTGCGCCTCGTCACCGACAACGTTCCGGCGCTGGTTGCCTATCTAGCGCCGGGCCCCGTCTACCGCTTTGCCAACCGACGCTATGCCAAATGGTTCGATCAAACGGTCGCTTCCATCGTTGGCCGCTCGCCGCGGGAGGTCGTCGGCGAGCAGCTCTACCGCACGATAGAACCCCACCTGGAGCGCGCCTTTGAAGGCCATGCGGTCACTTACGAATACAGCCGCGCCCGACACGACGGTAGAATGGTCCACATGCGCTCGACCCTGATCCCCGATCGAACGGTCGACGGCCGCACGCTGGGCTGCTTCGTGTTGTCGCTCGACGTCACCGAGCAGAAGCGCAGCGAGGCCACGCTGGCGCAGGCGCAGCGGATGGAAGCGGTACATCAGCTTTCAGGCGGCTTGGCACACGACTTCAACAACCTGCTCACCATCATCATCGGCAACGTGCTTGCTCTGCGCCGTCGTGCCGACGTTCCCGCCATGCCGGACCTGTCCGCGCATCTCGACCCAATCCTGCAGGCGGCACAGCGCGGCGCCGACCTGACGCGGCGACTGCTGGCTTTTGCCCGCGGTGATGGCCTTGTCACCGGGCCGCAGCGCCTCGCGCCCCTGTTCGCCAATGTCGCCACGCTGCTGTCCGGTTCCTTGCCGAAGACGATCGACCTCGCCATCGGGCCGGTCGACGCCACCCTGGAGGCGCGGGTCGACCCGAACGAATTCGAGAACGCGCTGGTCAATCTCGCCTTCAACGCCCGCGACGCGATGCCGGGCGGCGGGCGGCTCAACATCGCACTGGAACGCAACACGCTCGACGAGCGCGCCGCGGAGGCGCAGGGGCTCCCGCCCGGCCTTTATGCCGAGATCACCGTGACCGACACCGGAGTCGGTATGGATGCCGAGACGCTGCGTCAGGCCTTCGATCCGTTCTTTAGCACCAAGCCGTTCGGCACCGGCAGCGGGCTCGGCCTTCCGACCGTCTACGGGCTTGCACGACGCTCCGGCGGCAAGGCCGAAATCGAATCGACTCTTGGGACGGGGACAGTGATTCGACTGATGTTGCCGGCGACGATATCGGCCCTTGCCGGGGAAGCGGAACCGGCGGCCCCCCCTAAGACCATCGGCGACGGCGAACTGATCCTTCTTGTCGACGACGACGCAAATGTCGCCGATGTGATCCGCGACCAGCTCTGTGCACTCGGCTTCACTGTCTTGGTGACAACGTCTGCGGAGGACGCCCTGCAGCTGGTGCGTGAGGTACCCGAGATCCGGGCGATGCTGAGCGACATCGTGATGCCGGGCGGCATGGACGGTCTCGCCCTGGTCGAGGCCGCCCGCGCCGCACGGCCGGAGTTACCCGTGGCCCTGATGAGCGGCTATCGTGGCGGACAGCCGACCGTCGAACTGCCATGCCCGGTCCTTGCAAAGCCTTTCACCACGCGCATGTTGGCCGACGTCACAAGCGAGATCCTGGCACGATGACCCATCCGGACCCGATACGCGACCGCCGCACGGCAACGTCCGATGACCATCTGATCTATGTGGTCGATGACGAGGCCGATATCCGAAGCCTGCTTGTCGACACGCTTGGCACCTACCGCTTCCGCGCCGAGGGCTTCGCGACCGCCTCCGATGCGCTCACCGCGCTGGAGCTGCGGCGGCCTGATGTCGTCGTGCTTGACCTCGGTCTGCCCGACATGGACGGAATGGACCTGATCAACCGGATTAGGGCGCGCACCGCCGTTCCGATCATCGTGCTGTCCGCCCGTGCCCACACGTCCGATCGTATCATGGGGCTGGAAACCGGGGCGGACGACTACGTGATTAAGCCGTTCGACCCGCGCGAGATCGTTGCCCGGATCCGCTCATTGCTGAGGCGAACAGCGCGCGACTCGGAGCCGCCTGCCGCCTCTCGGGAGGTGGCCCATTTCGCCGGCTGGGCCTACGAGCCGCAGTCTCATCGCTTGGTCGCCCCATCCGGAGAGGAGACCTTCCTGCCCTCCGGCGAGGCAAGTCTGCTCGAAGCTCTGCTTCGGGCGCCCAAACGGGTGCTGAGCCGGGACTACCTGCTCGATCTCGGCGGACGAGATGACACCCTCGACAGGGCGATCGACGTGCGGATCTCGCGCATCCGCAAGAAGCTCGGCGACGGCGACCCACCGATCATCCGAACCATCTACGGCTCGGGCTACATGCTGACGGCGGCGGTGAATTGGGGGGCCGTGCGTTGATGCGGCGTTCTTGACCAGATCAGCGGGCCTCAAATCGGAACGAATTGAACGCCCAAAAGCTGATCGCTTCCAAAGTCCCGGAGCAACCTTTCCGCGTCCATTCAGACGCAGGTTGATCCAAATCGCCTCTGCCCACCGTTCAGCAAGTCGTTCGAGAGTCGGGCATCTCCCGATCGGAGCGGTCCCAGACGCACTTTAGCGGCCGCAATTGCAGCAACTTGCAATTGCAGTGGATCACGGGATCACAATAGGCTGCCTTCATCCCGCCGATCCCTCCATCCGGCGTGGAGGCACGCCCGCTACGACTCCTCGCCGTTTCGCCGACAACCCGACTGCGCAATACCAAGAAAGCATTCGTCACGGCGGTGCTGCACCGAAATCAAATCCATCCAATGAAGAGCATGGGCCACAGAATGACCTACAATCATGCAAGTGGAAGAGCGATCAGCAGTGGACTATTTCCTGACATCCGCAGCCGTCTGCTATGGGCCATTAGTGCGATAGGGTTGGGAGTTCTGATTGCCGGCTTCTGGAACTATCACTGGGTGGACGGCTTCGGAAAGGATTTCGTTGCTGGCCAGGTGATCGGCGACACGGAGCAGTTGGCAGGCTCGTACAATGAGCAGGGCGCCGGATTCGGCTTTATTTTCGCCATCGTCGCCGGTCTGGCCGCGACCTTTACGGCATGCAACTGCGTCGTCTTCGCCATGCTTCCGGGACTGGCATGCCCCAGCGATGGGAAGGGATCGACCCGGCAGCTCGCCCTCAAGGCGCTTGGAGTCTTTTCGCTCGCCGTACTTGTCGTCTGCTTCCTCTATGGCGCCTATGTCGGTTCTCTCGGGACAGAACGCATCGCCGCGTTCAACGAGAGGCCCAATCGAATCGCTCAGGCACAGGTCATCTTTACCTTGTTGGGCGGGGTCTTGTTCGTCTGGGGCCTGATCTCATTTGGATTTCTCGACAGAATCGTGTCCATGCTTCCGGAAGGCTTGCTGCGCTTCTTCGCGTCCCCGCTGAACAAGGCTGGCGTGATGGGGGTGCTCGTCGGACTGTTTGCGGTTGGGCGCCCGTTTCCAGTCTTCCGCGACTTCCTGACCTATGCGGCCGCTTCGGAGAATTCCCTCTATGGCGGCGCGGTGATGGCCGTCCAGGGTATCGGGCAGATCCTCGTGATGGTTCTGCTCTTCCTGGTGCTGTTCGTGCCGTTTGCCAAACGGATCGCCAGCTGGTCGGCCCAGCATCCCGGCAAGCTGGAGAAGTTCAGCGCGGCCGCCCTGCTGGCGGGCGGGTCGTACTTCATCTTCTATTGGGGCCTGGCCTTCGCTTATGACGTGGGCCGATGGGGCTTCAAGCTAAATTGGTACGGCTGACAAGACAATCGAGAGGACGGGGCGAGGCTCCGTCCTCACAATCGTTGATGCCGATGCCGTGGGGACAATGCTGCCGGCTGCTCATTCGTGCTTCAAGCCGGGCAACGACGATGACGAGGAACGAAAGCCGAATTCTGCCTTTGGCAGAGCGTCACTCCGCCGCCGTCCGCACGGCTGCCTCCGCACGGTAAGCGTCAAGCAGTCCGGGCAGCACGGCCTCGGCCTCGCTCACGCTCTTCTCCTTGACCGGTCCGAAGCCGCGGATCTTTTCGGGCCAGGCTGCAAGCGCCAGCGCCTCGACCTGCTTGTCGCGCGACAGCGTCGTTGCGATCTCGTCGACGATTGCCTCGTAGTCGGCAAGCAGTCGCCGCTCCCGGCGCCGCTCCTCGGTGCGGCCGAATGGATCGAAGATCGTGCCGCGTAGCGACCGCATTCGGGCCAACAGTCGGAACAGCGGCAGCACCCAAGGGCCGAAGCGCCGTTTACGTGGCCGGCCGGTGCGCGGGTCGGGACGGGAAAGCAGCGGTGGTGCCAGATGGAACTCGATCCGATCGTAGCCGGCAAAGGTCTCTTCGAGCTGCGCCGTGAATGTGCCATCGCTGTAAAGCCGCGCGACCTCATACTCGTCCTTTATCGCCATCAGCCGGAACAGCTGCCGGGCCACCGCTTCGGTGACCGTTTCGCCGGAAGCCCCCGACAGCCTTTCACGCGCCCGCATTGCATCGACCCGGTCGCGGTACCGCTGCGCATAGGCGGCATCCTGATAGGCCGTGAGGAAGTCGGCACGCCGGTCAACGATCTCTTCCAGTGTTTCGGAGCGGCGCCGGTGGGCAGGCGCAGCCTCGGCGCCGGCGGCGGCACTTTCCGCTGCCTGCGGATCGGCAGCGGCGACGCGGCCCCATCCGAAGGCCGCAAGATTCATCGCAACGGAAACGCCATTCAGGCGGATCGCCTCCTCGATCGCGCTATGAGAAAGCGGAATCGCGCCGGTCTGCCAAGCATAGCCGAGCATGAACATGTTCGCGGCGATGGCGTCGCCGAACAGGCCGGTCGCGAGCGCCGTTGCATCGATGAAACGGCTGCCGCCTTTCGCCACCGCCGCCGAGATCGCTGACCGGAGCCGGCCACCCGGCAACACATAGTCCGGATTGCGCGCGAAGTCGCCGGGCAGTGTCTCATGGCTGTTGACGATCGCAACCGTTCGAGCGCGGTCCATTGCCGCCAGCACCTTCGCGGAGCCGGCGACGACGATGTCGCAGCCGAGCACGAGATCGGCCGCTCCGGCGCCGACCCGGATCGCCGAAATGTCCTCCGGCCGGGGCGCCAGCTTGATATGGCTGGTGACAGCCCCGCCCTTCTGGGCAAGGCCGGCCATGTCGATCATGCCACAGCCGAGTCCTTCGAGATGCGCTGCCATGCCGAGGATCGCCCCGATGGTCACGACGCCGGTGCCGCCGACGCCGGTGATCAGGACACTGTAGGGCGCCGTCAGCGCCGGCAGGTCGGGCTCGGTAATCTCGGGCGGTGCGGGAGGCTCCCCCACCCGCCCCTTCAGCGTTCCGCCGTGCACGGTGACGAAGGACGGACAAAAGCCTTTAAGGCAGGAGAAATCCTTGTTGCAGGCGGACTGGTCGATTTGGCGCTTGCGACCCCATTCGGTCTCGACCGGCTGGATCGCGACGCAGTTCGACTGCACCCCGCAGTCGCCGCAACCCTCGCAGACCAGCTCGTTGATCACCACTCGCCGGTCCGGATCTGGAAAGCGCCCGCGTTTGCGGCGCCGGCGTTTCTCGGCTGCGCAGGTCTGATCATAGATCAGGACGGTGAGGCCGGGAATTGCCGCAAGCTCGCGCTCAACCCGGATGAGATCGTCGCGGTGGTCGATGGTGGCGCCCGCCGGCCAGGCGGTTGCGGCCGGATACTTCTCCGGCTCGTCGGTGACAATCGCCACCCGCGCCGCGCCTTCCGCTGCGACCTGGCGGGCGATCTCGGCAACGGTGAGCCCGCCGTCGTGAGCCTGGCCGCCGGTCATGGCGACGGCGTCGTTGTAGAGGATCTTGTAGGTAATGTTGACGCCGGCGGCCTTGGCGGCGCGGATCGCCATCACGCCGGAATGGTTGTAGGTGCCGTCGCCGAGGTTCTGGAACACGTGACCGCGGGTCGAGAACGGCGCCTCGCCGATCCAGTTGGCGCCCTCTCCGCCCATTTGGGTGTAGCCCTCGGTGCCGCGGTCCATCCACTGCACCATGTAGTGGCAACCGATGCCGGCATAGGCGCGGCTGCCCTCCGGGATGACCGTCGAGGAATTGTGCGGGCAGCCGGCGCAGAAATAGGGGGTGCGCGTCGCAACGTCCCCGGCCGCCTTGAGCCGGCGCTGCAGCGCTTTGAGCTCCTCGACGCGCGCGGAAAGGTCCGGGCGCGGCGTGCGGGCCAGCACCCGTTCGCCGATCGCGATCGCGATGTCGTTCGGGTCAAGCGCTCCCGGAGCCGGAAACAGCGTGGCGCCGCGCTCGTCGGTCTTGCCGATCACCCGCGGTGCCTCGATGCGGCCGTAGAGGATCTCCTTCACCTGCGGTTCGATCAGGCCGCGCTTTTCCTCGACGACGATCATGAGTTCCAGGCCCTCGGCGAAGGCCAAGATCCCCTGCGCCGACAAGGGCCAGGGGCACCCGACCTTGTAGAGCGAGAGGCCCAGGTCTGCCGCAGCGGTCTCGTCTATGCCGAGCGCATCAAGAGCCTGCAGCACGTCGAGGTAGCTCTTGCCGGAGGAGACAATGCCGATGCGCCTGTGGCGACCACCGCGCAGCACAAGGCGGTCGATACCGTTGGCGGCAAGAAAGGCTCGGGCGGCCGGCAGCTTTACCTCGTGCAGCCGGCGCTCCTGGGCGAGCGGATGGTCGTTCGGCCGGATGTTCGGCCCGTCCGGCGGAAACGGATACTCCGGCAGGACAATCGGGACCCGGTCGAGCCGACCGTCGATCGAGGCCGTCGATTCGACATTGTCCTTGACCAGCTTCAGCCCGGCCCATGTGCCGGAAAACCGCGACATCGCCCATGCCAGCAGGCCAAAGTCGAGGATCTCCTGGACGCCGGCCGGGTTGAGGACCGGGATCATGGCGTCGACGAAGGCGAATTCCGACTGATGCGCCGTGGTCGAACTTTCGCAGGTGTGATCGTCACCCATGAGGGCCACGACGCCGCCGAGCCGGGACGTGCCGGCGAGATTGGCGTGACGCAGGGCATCGCCGGAACGGTCGACGCCCGGGCCCTTGCCGTACCAGATGCCGAATACGCCGTCATAACGGCCCTCGCCTCGCATTTCGGCCTGCTGCGTGCCCCACAGCGCCGTTGCTGCAAGGTCCTCGTTGATTGCCGGATGAAAGCGGATGTTCTCGGGTCCGAGCACGTTGGCGGCGCGCTGGAACTGCTGGTCGAGCGCGCCGACAGGTGAGCCACGGTAGCCAGTGACATAGCCTGCGGTGTTGTGCCCCGCGGAGCGATCCCGCGCCTTCTGCATCAGGGCGAGGCGAACCAGTGCCTGCGTACCGGAGACGAAGATGCGCTCCTTCGTCAGATCGTACTTATCGTCAAGCGTTACCGCATTGCGCGCCATAGAGGCCGCGTCCTCCCACACCCGTAGCTGTCGTCTGGGGCAAGGTGACGGTCCGACCGAACTTCGGTCAACGGTTTTCGACGCTGCGATGCACCAATCGCCCCCTCACCGGAAGCGAAACCGGCGACCGGGAGCCACAGCGGGGCGCCACTTCCGTAGCACCGGCCGAAACGGGCGGGAGCCACGCGCCGGGGTGCCATCCAGACGTTGAAACTATTGTTGGCGATGAAGACGCATGTCAGGCCGTTATTGGTAAGCACCGACATGAAGGTGCGCTCTCAAACGCCCGAAGACCCGCAGTGACTGGTCTCCTATGTCCTTCACCGTCCTCACAGATCGAGGACGCGGTTGCGAGCCTGGAGATAGGCCACGTCGGCGAAATTGAGCCAGTTGCCGACCGTGGCGCGGGCCTTGACGAAGCTTTCGTGGATGCGATTGGCGAGGTCATCGTGGGAGCGGATTTCCTCGAACACTTCCGCCGAGGCCTCACCGAATGCCTGGTAGACATCCTCATTGAAGGCCCTGAGTTCAACATCGTGCTCTTCGATCAGCCGACGCAGATAGGTTCCGTTGTTGGCGTTGAAGTCAGCCATCATGACGTCGTTCTCGGACGTGCACGCGTGCTCGATCAGCGCCTGATCAGTCTTTGACAGGCTCTCCCACCAGGACTTGTTGAAGCCCATGGCGAGCATCGAGCCCGGCTCGTGCATGCCCGGATAGTAGTAATATTTCGCCGCCTCGTAGAACTTCAGGAAGTAGTCGTTCCACGGGCCGACCCACTCCGTAGCGTCGATGGCGCCGGAAACCAGGTTCTCGTAGATCTGGCCGCCGGGCAGCGAGACCGGGGAAGCGCCGAGCTTGGCCATAACGTCGCCGGCAAGGCCGGGGATGCGCATTTTCAGGCCCTTGAGGTCATCGGGACTCTCGATTTCCTTGTTGAACCAGCCGCCCATCTGCACACCGGTATTGCCGCACATCAGCCCCTTGATGCCGAACTGGGCGCCGAGTTCGTCCCAAAGCTCCTGGCCACCCAGGAAACGGATCCATGCATTGATCTCGGCGACGGTCAGGCCGAAGGGCACGGCGCAGAAGTAGGGCCAGGCCGGATGATTTCCCTTCCAGTAATAGTTCGCGCCGTGATAGGCCTGAGCATTGCCGGAAGCGACTTCGTCGAAGGCGTCGAAAGCGTCGACGCGCTCGCCGGCGGCGAAATATTGTGCGTTGATACGGCCCTCGGTCAGCAGGGTAATGCGCTCCGCAGTGCGCTGCGCGCCGGTGCCGAGGCCGGGAAGGTCGCGTGGCCAGGTGGACACGATCACCATCTCGATCCGGCTCTGGGCGATCGCCGGCGCTGCAAGCGTCGAGACCGCGGCAGCCGAACCGGCGGCGACACTGGCATTCTTCAGGAATGAACGACGATCCATTATCCTTCTCCCACAACAATCACGCGAGTCCACGCCGAAGCGCTTGTCGGCGATGTTAGCGGGCCAACCTTTCGAAATGATGCCGCGCGTGCGATATAGGACGCATGTCATCGTCCCGCCCAAGACCGGCGACGCTACGCGGACAAAAAGTTAGGCCACTTTCTCGAGGGGTGGCCGCCTGTTCAACCGTCGACTGCATGGCTGCCCACGGACCATCCCATGCCCAAGCCCCTTGTTCTCATTAGCGCGGATACGAAACATCTCGACGGCTATGAATGGCACGCCGCCGTCTCGACCTATCTCCAGGCAGTCCTTGTCGGGTCGGACGCCGTGCCGCTGATTCTGCCGGCCTTCGGCGCCGCCATCGACCTCGACGCCGTGCTTGAGCGCGTCGACGGCGTGCTGATGACGGGATCACGCTCCAACGTGCATCCGGCGCTCTACGGCGGCGAGGCGACGGAGGAGAACGGCCCCTACGATCCCAAGCGCGACGAGACCGCGCTCCCCCTGATCAAGCGTACGCTGGCGCGCGGACTGCCGCTGTTTGCCATCTGCCGCGGCCTGCAGGAGCTCAACGTCGCCCTTGGCGGCACGCTGCACACCGAGATCCAGGACATGGCTGGGCGACGCGATCACCGCGCGCCTGTGTCCGACGATCAGGACCGCCGGTTTGCCCTTGCCCACCATGTCGAAGTGGTGCCCGGCGGCAAGCTCGCTGAAATCCTCGGTGCGGCGCGCATCGAGGTCAACTCCCTGCACCGCCAAGCGATTGGGCGACTGGCGCCGGGGCTCACCGCCGAGGCTTACGCCGAGGACGGCACGATCGAGGCGGTGTCGATCGATGGCGCGGCGAGCTTTGCCATCGGCACGCAGTGGCATCCGGAATACTGGGTCGGCTCGGATCCGGCCTCGAAACGGCTTTTTGCCGCCTTCGGCGAGGCCGTCCGGGCAAGGATGGCCGAGCGCCTGCCGCTCGCCGCAGAATAACTCTTTAAAGCCGCGGAGTTTCGCGTGTCGGAGCACGTCCCCCATCATCATCACGATCACTCCGACCTCACCGAGACTGAGCTCAGGGTCCGGGCGCTCGAATCGGTGCTCGTCGAAAAGGGCTACGTCGATCCGGCCGCGCTCGACGTTCTGATCGAGACCTACGAAACCAGGGTCGGGCCAAAAAATGGTGCACGGGTCGTCGCCCGAGCCTGGAGCGATCCGTCCTTCCGCAAGAAGCTGCTCGCCGACGCCACCGACGCAATCCATTCCATGGGCTACGTGGGGCGGCAGGGCGAACACATGGTGGCGGTCGAGAACACCCCGGCCCGGCACAACATGGTGGTGTGCACGCTGTGCTCCTGCTACCCGTGGCCGGTGCTCGGGCTGCCGCCGGTCTGGTACAAATCCGCGCCCTATCGCGCCAAGGCGGTGCGCGATCCGCGCGGCGTTCTGGTCGACTTCGGTGTAACGCTTCCTCCCGAAACGGAAATCCGGGTCTGGGATTCGACCGCCGAGATACGCTACCTCGTCATCCCGATGCGGCCGGCGGGCACAGAAGGCTGGAGCGAGGAAGAGCTCGCCCGGCTCGTCACCCGCGACAGTATGATCGGCACCGGTCTGGCGCTGTCGCCGGAGGCGGTGGCGAAGGAAAGGTCATGAACGGCGGCCAGGATCTGGGCGGCATGATGGGCTTCGGCCCGGTGGTCCCGGAGCCGGACGAGCCGATCTTCCACGCCGCCTGGGAGCGGCGGGCTTTCGCGATCACCCTGGCGATGGGCGCCACCGGGGAATGGACCCTCGATATGGCGCGATCAGCACGGGAGAACCGTCCGGCGGGAGAGTACCTCGCCATGAGCTACTATCAGATCTGGCTGGCGGGGTTGGAACAACTCCTTTCAGAACGGGGACTTGTCGGCGAGGACGAGATCCGGGCCGGCCGCAGCCTGAGGCAGTCCCGACCAGTCCGGCGGGTGCTAAGGGCCGGCGATGTGGCGGAGACCCTGGCCCGGGGCGGGCCAACAGAGCGGCTGGCAACGGCGGAACCGAACTTCCGGGTCGGTGACTGGGTGACGGCGCGGCTGATGCATCCGGAGGGACACACGAGGATACCGCGGTATGTGCGTGGCCGGCCGGGCGTGATCGAAGCTGTTCATGGCGTTCATGTCTTCGCCGATTCCAATGCGACCCCTGCTGGGGAGAGCCCGACGTTCCTCTATGGCGTCGCCTTCCGCGGACCGGATCTCTGGGGGCCCGACTGCGAGCCGTCGCTGACGGTGCGGGTCGACCTTTGGGAGCCGCATCTCGAACGGAGATAATCGAGCGATGTCAAAATCTTCCGGCACCATCGACCTTGACACTCTCCCCGGGATTCCACGCGGTTCAGAGGGACCGGTTTTCGCGGAGCCATGGCAAGCAAGGGCATTTGCGATGGCGGTGAAGCTGCATGAATCCGGGCTGTTCAGCTGGAGCGAATGGGCGGCGGCGCTCGGCGCCGAGATCGCCAGGGCACAGGCGGACGGCGACCCGGACCTCGGCGCAACTTATTACCATCATTGGCTTTCCGCGCTCGAGCGTCTTGTGGCGGAAAAGCGGGTAACCAGCGCGGAGAAGCTCGCCCGACGCCGCGACGCCTGGGCCCGTGCGGCTCACGCCACGCCACATGGCGAGCCGATCGAACTCGGCCGCGACGGGCTGCCGGTGGAGCCGGCGTGACGCTAAACGGTAGCCCGATACCGCAAGCGCGGGTCCCTCTCATGTCCAATTGGTGCCTGCGGGTGTCCGGTATGAGTCCTGTCCGGGTCCCCCTGGTATCCCGCCAAACGTCAGCCGCCGAATCCGAGCGCGGCAACGAGCAGCGTCATCCCGAGCAGCAGCACCAGGATCGCCCCGCCCGCCTCGACCACCCGGTGCACGATGGCCGCCGACCCGCTGCCGGCAACTTTGAGCGCCGCCCCCTTGGCACCGACGGCAAGCGCCGCGAGGACTGAGACCGTAAGACCGGTGCCGAGGGCCATGGCAAAGGTTGCCATGACGCCGGCAAGCGCAAGGCTCTGCGCCAGCGCGAAGACCAGCACGATCAGCGCGCCGGTACAGGGGCGCAAACCGACGGCAAGCACGACCGACCAGGCCTTCCTCAGCGACAACGCACCGGACAACATCCCCGGGTCCGGTGCATGGACATGACCGCAGGATGGGCAGACCTCGCCAGTATCGTGGTGTTGGTGGTGCAAATGGTCGTGCTGGGCATCATGGGTGTGACAAAGGTGGTGATCGTGATGATCATGCGCGGTGACGACGGCGGCGCCGAGGGAGCGCGGGCGGCGGCCTGCGATGACGGGGCGGAGAATTTTCGACCACACCAGCATCAGCCCGAGCGCCGTGACGGCGGCATAGGAGCCGATCTCGAACAGGCGGGTCGTTTCGGTGATGGCGACAGAGGTGAGATTGAGGATCACCGCGGCGACGCCAACGAGGACGATCGCCGTCACCGCCTGGGCGAAGGCAGAGGCGAACGAAAGCGCGATGCCGCGCAGCAGGGTCTCGCGGTTGGCGAGCACCCAGGCCGAGATCACCGCCTTGCCATGGCCGGGGCCGGCGGCGTGGAACACGCCGTAGAGGAAGGAGAGGCCGGCGAGCCACCAGCCCGCGCTGCCGTCGGCCTTGAGGGCCTTCAGCGCCTCGGTCAGGGCCTGATAGAACGCCGACTGCTGGCGCGCCACCCAGCGGAAAACCCCGGCGAACGGGCCAGATGGGGACGCGGCGGCTTCCGGCAGGCCGACGCCGAACGGCGAGGGCGCGGCCGATGCCCCGGTGACGGCCATCAGCAGCACGAAGCCGGCAGCAAGGGCAGCGGCCGCCATCACGGTGACGGCAAGCGCGGCCGGGCCCGGCCGGCGTCGGATGGGCCAGACGGTGCCGATCATGGGGCGATTGCTCCGCGAGGCGTCGTCAAGCTGGCCGCCGTCATCCGGCTCTTCGGGCCACGGTCTCCTGCGGAGGAAGAGCGCACTCCGCGGCGCGTCACACGCTGAAATCTCCTCCTTCCGGCGGGGAGCGGGCTGGGATAAGGGGGCAGCGCCGAAGCAATGTCATCGGTCGAGAAGGCCTTGGTTCGCCAACGCATCCTCGTCCTCACTTGCAGGAAATCGTCGCGGTGTTGGAAAGGTCTTCGGTGAAGGCCTGGAACTGCTGCGGCAGCTCGCGCTCGGTGGCCGGGACTTCGGCCAGCATCGCCGCGGTATCGGGATCGAGCTGCTTCGGCGGGGTGAAGGCGAGCGTGCAGGCCCCGGGCGCGTCGACCAGGACGAAGGGCTGGTCCCGGGTCATCTCGAAGGCGACGAAATATTCCGGGTCGTAGACGTCGAGCGTCACTTCCCCGGCGTCGGCGACGACGGGTTCCTTCAGCGGCAGGGTGAAGAACAGCGTCAGACGGCCGTCGTAGAAGTCGAGCCAGTATTCCTGCGGATCGGTGAAGGCGAAGCTGTCGCGGTCGCGGCCGAGGAAGGTGAAGTAGTCGTACTCCTTGAGCGACTCCACATTGATCCTGGCGAGCGGCTGCAGCTCCTCGCGCGACAGCGTGCCGTCGCCGTTCTCGTCGAGCCCCTGTACGGCGAAGGCGGTGAAGGCTTCGTCGAAGCGCCAGACCTGACGCACGGCGGCAATGCGTTGCGCGCCGTCGAACACCACCTCCGATCGCGCCTCAACAAAGACATGCGGATGCGCGGCGGCTGGCACGGCGGCAAGCACGGCCGCAAGAAAGGCACCGGCAAGGACGGTAGACTGTGGTCGACGACGGGGCATGTCTTCTTTCGGCAGATCGGACAACGCTGTCATGGCGCCTCGGGTCTGGATACTAGCAGATTCGGGGCGGGATGATGGCGGTGAGGGGAATTGGGGGCGGCCGATGCCGTGATGCGCTGTTGGAGAGGTCGGGGCATCGGAAGGGTGCACCGTTCCCGCGCTACCCCTCGGCCGTCATCCCGGACCGTGTGCGTCGAAGGCGCATCACGAGATCCGGGATGACGGCTGAGTTTGTAGCGACGGCAGGAGGTCGGCACGGTCCCGCCCGTTTTCGTCGGCTTCTGCGTCGCCAAGGCGCGGGTGCCGGAGGCGTTACGGGCCGGGCGGCCGGCCTCGGCTTGGTCCTCGGCGGGCGCGGCACCGGCGTTTGAGCGCCAGCGGCCGTCTGGCGGCCCGTCACGCTCCCTCGGTGCACTAAGCCGACCTGCAGGATTTTTCTTCTTCTGAACGTGCCCGTTGCAGCATCAGATTGCTCAGAGGGGTGCCTCAGAGAACCGCGGCGCCTTGTCCGCGGACCGGTTCGCTCCTAAACCTTCGCACCAGCCATCGCCTCCCTCTTGAACAGGATTAGCCGTCATGAACTGGCTGAAACCCCTCGTCGCCGCTCTCGTGCTGCAGGCGGCCGCTCTCCCCCTTGTTGCCCCGACGGCCCGGGCCGAACTTGCCGACGTCAAAGCCGCTGGCGTGCTCAGGATCGGGACGGAGGGCACCTACGCGCCCTTCACATTCCATGACGCCTCCGGTGCGCTGGTCGGGTTCGACGTCGAGCTCGGCCGAGAGGTCGCCAAGCGTCTCGGCGTCAAGGTCGAGTTCCTCGAAGGCCGCTGGGACGGCCTGATCGCCGGGCTCGACGCCAACCGGTACGACGCCGTCATCAACCAGGTCGGCATCACCGAAGAGCGCAAGGCGAAATACGACTTCTCCGAGCCCTATATCGCGTCGAAGGCAGCGCTGATCGTGCGTGAAGGCAATGACGAGATCAAAAGCTTCGCCGACCTGAAAGGCAAGAAGTCGGCGCAGTCGCTAACCAGCAACTACGCGCGGATGGCCGAAGAGGCGGGGGCCGAGCTGGTGGCGACCGAAGGTTTCGACCAGGCGATTCAGCTTGTCGTCAACCGCCGTGCCGACGCCACGATCAACGACAGCCTATCGTTTTACGATTTCAAGACACAGCGTCCGGACGCGCCGGTGACGATCGTCGCGACGGAGGACGAGGCGAGCTATTCCGGCATCATCGTCCGCAAGGGTCAGCCGGAGCTGGTCGCCGCACTGAACAGGGCGCTGGAGGACATCAAGGCTGACGGCACTTACAAGAAGTTGTCGGAAAAGTACTTCGGCACGGACGTTTCGCAGTAGTCTAGGGCGGAATGATTTCGGGCATGCCGGTGCTGATGGCTGCTGCGTCCTTGCGTCGTCCTCTCCTTCGTCGACGCCGGCCTTGAACCGGCAGCCCGTTCTCTCGCCACGTCACCGGGTGATGGTGTCTCGGGCGTGACGAAGGAAGGGGCAGAAAGGAAGGATCGGGACAAACGCTGGGCCGATACGGGCATCCGAACCGACCCGAATTGAGCCCGACACGTTTCAAGGTCCGTTGCGCGCGGGGCGGCCTCGTCAAGTCCGCCCCGTTCGCCTTTTCAGGGAGATTGCGGTGCCGCACTGGCTCGACCTGATGCTGTCCTCGCTGGGCCCTCTGCTTGCGGCGGGCCTGCGCTTCACCGTGCCGCTGACGCTGCTGTCGTTCACCTTCGGGCTGACACTCGGACTGGTGGCCGCGGTGGTGCGGCTGTTCGCGCCGGCCCCCTTCGCCATGGTGGTGCGGTTCTATGTCTGGGTGTTCCGCGGCACGCCGCTGCTGGTGCAGCTGTTCCTGATCTTCTACGGCCTGCCCAGCGTCGGCATCGTGCTCGACGCCTTTCCGGCGGCGTTGATCGGCTTCACGCTCAACATTGGCGCCTACACATCGGAGACGATCCGAGCCACGATCGCGTCGGTGCCGAAGGGACAGTGGGAAGCAGCCTATTCGATCGGCATGAGCTGGAGTCAGGTGATGCGCCGCACCATCCTGCCGCAGGCCGCGCGCGTTGCCGTGCCGCCGCTGTCGAACACCTTTATTGCCTTGGTGAAGGACACGTCGCTTGCGGCCGCCATCACCGTGCCGGAGCTGTTCCAGGCGGCACAGCGCATCGTGGCGGTGACTTACGAGCCACTGATCCTCTATGTCGAGGCGGCGCTGATCTATCTGGCGATGAGCTCGGTGCTGTCAAAGCTTCAGGTGATGCTGGAGCAGCGCCTCAGCCGCTACGGCGGCTTCCTGGAGGCACGGGCATGATCGAGCTCGACACCATCGAGAAGCGTTTCGGCGACAATCTTGTGCTGAACGGCATCAGCCTGCGGATTCCAGAGGGCTCGGTTACGGCGCTGATCGGCCCGTCCGGCGGCGGCAAGAGCACGCTGCTGCGCTGCATCAACCTGCTCGAGATCCCGACGTCCGGCCGGATCAAGCTCGGCGAGGAGGAACTGACGTTCGAGCCCGGCATGAAGCTCGCCTGGCGCGATATCAAGCGGTTGCGCAGCCAGACCGGCATGGTGTTCCAGAACTTCCAGCTGTTTCCGCACCGCACGGCGATCGAGAACGTGATGGAAGGCCTCGTCACTGTGCGGAAGCGAACCAAGGCAGAGGCGCGCGAACGCGGCCAGGCGCTGCTGGAGAAGGTTGGGCTCGGGCACAAGGCCGACGCCTGGCCGGCGACGCTGTCGGGCGGACAGCAGCAACGCGTCGCCATCGCCCGCGCGCTGGCCATGGCGCCGCGCGTGCTTTTATGCGACGAGCCGACGTCGGCGCTCGACCCGGAGCTTGCCGAGGAGGTCGTGGAGGTGCTGACGAAGCTGGCGCAGGAAGGCACGACGATGGTGATCGCCACCCACGACCTGCGCCTCGCCTCGCGGATCGCCCAGCAAGTGGCGTTTCTTGATGCCGGCGTGATCGTGGAGACCGGCACTGCGCAGCAGATCTTCGCAGACCCGCAGCGCGAGCGCACCAGGCGCTTCGTGGCGACACTGCTACAGGGTGTCACCGGCGGCTGAGCGAAGGCGCAGCCTGCGCGGACCCAGAAGTTAGGGTGGCGGGATCGTCTCCGATCCCGCCTCACAACCCGCAAGAGCGGCGGCTGGAGCCCTATTCCGCAGCCGGCTTGAGTTTGTCCTGGGTCTTTGTATCGAAGTCCGAAGCATCGTGGCGCTCGTGAAGCTGCTCGGACAGTTCGCCGTGCAGCCTGTTGACGATGCGTCCACGCTTCACCGCCGGCCGCGCGAAGATCTCGTCCGCCCAGCGATTGACATGCGCGTATTCCTGGACATTCAGGAACTCAGCCGCGTCATAGGTCCAACCCTTGACCAGGCCGCCGTACCAGGGCCAGACCGCCATGTCGGCAATGGTATACTCGTCGCCGGCGAGGAACGCGTTGTCGGCAAGGCGCTTGTCAAGCACGTCGAGTTGGCGCTTGGTCTCCATGGCGAAGCGGTCGATCGCATATTCGATCTTCACCGGTGCATAGCGATAGAAGTGGCCGAAGCCACCACCGAGATAGGGCGCGCTGCCCATCTGCCAGAACAGCCAGTTCAGCGCCTCGGTGCGTTTGGCCCGGTCCTGGGGCAGGAAGGCGCCGAATTTCTCGGCGAGATAAAGCAGAATGGAACCGGATTCGAACACACGGATCGGATCGGGTCCGCTGCGATCGACCAGCGCCGGGATCTTAGAGTTGGGGTTGATCGCGACGAAGCCGCTGGAGAACTGCTCACCATCGCCGATCCTGATCGGCCAGGCGTCGTATTCCGCGCCCGTATGGCCGGCTGCGAGCAGCTCTTCGAGCATGATCGTCACCTTCTGGCCGTTCGGCGTCGCCAGTGAGTAGAGCTGAAGCGGGTGGCGGCCGACCGGCAGATCCTTATCGTGGGTCGGGCCGGAGATCGGACGGTTGATGTTGGCGAACTCGCCGCCGTTCTCCTTGTTCCAGGTCCAAACCTTCGGGGGCGTATATTCGGACGTACCGCTCATCGAAATGCTCCGTGGCGTGATTGGGATCTGCGGCGGGCCCGCCGCAGAAGGGATGTGACGAAAGACATATCGGTCCTGGCGCCGCAATCAAGGGGTGCGGCGGCAGTGAGGCGCTAGCGGTCATTCGCGACACCCGGCGGTTCTGACGACCTCGGCGGTCTCTAGCCTTAAACCGGCGGCGCCGGCTCAATCGGAGACTACGACAGCACTACTGACGAATGCGCCGCAGCATGCTGTGCTGGATTAATCTTCTTCCATTAAGGCCAATTTTGAAGAAGTTTTTCATCTCCCGGGCCAATTTCCGCAAGAAAAAAACGGAATGTCCCCTCAACCCGGCACATATGTTCTTCGCAGAGGTCGATGCAGTCGGGAGCACCTGACCTGCAGGAGGAGAACACGATGAACGCACTGCTAAAGAGGATTCACGAACCAATCCGCGATCGACTCCAGGACCACGGCACGCCGACCGGCGCTGCCGTATTCGACCACCCGGAGTTTTCCGGCCACGAGGACGTGGTATTCGGTCATGATCCGGCCAGCGGCCTCTTCTGCATCATCGCGATCCACGACACGCGCCTCGGTCCGGCGCTCGGCGGTTGCCGGATGTGGCACTATGCCAACCCGGACGAGGCGCTTACCGACGTGCTGCGGCTGTCGAAAGGCATGACCTACAAGAACGCCCTTGCCGGCCTGTCTCTTGGCGGCGGCAAGGCGGTGATCCTCGGCAATTCCAGGGAAGACAAGACCACAGCGCTGCTGGAGGCGTTCGGCCGCAAGGTCGAGGGACTCGGCGGCCGTTATATTACGGCCGAGGACGTTGGCATCTCCCCGGATGACATGGAAATCGTCGCCCGGTGCACCCGGCATGCTCTCGGAACCAGAGCGACTGGGCTGGGCGACCCCTCTCCCTATACCGCACTCGGCGTCTTTGTCGGCATCAAGGCGGCGTTGAAGCATGCCACCGGCTCCGATGCGCTGGCGGGCCGCACCATTGCCGTCCAGGGCCTCGGCCATGTCGGCTATGCCGTGGCCCGCCACTGTGCGGAGGCCGGGGGGAAGCTGATCGTGGCCGACATCGACCAGGCGGCAGTCAGGCGTGCCATCGAGGAATTCGGCGCCGTAGCCGTTGCAGCCGACGAGATTCATGCCGCTACGGCCGACGTGTTCTCGCCATGTGCGCTCGGCGCGGTGCTGAACGAACGGACCATCCCCGAACTCGGGGCGCAGATCGTGGCGGGCGCAGCGAACAACCAGCTCGCCGAACCACGCCACGGCATGCTCCTCAAGGAGCGCGGCGTGCTCTATGCGCCGGACTACGCCATCAACGCCGGCGGCGTGATCTCTGTCGCGCTTGCCAAACCCGGCGCAGGCGACGCGCTGGTTACGGACAAGGTCCTCGCGATCGGCGCGACACTCACCCACATTTTCCAGCGCGCGGCGGCGTTCGACCTGCCCACGCAGGCAGTTGCCGATCAAATTGCGGAAGAACGGCTGGCGAAGGCGAGGCGCTGAGAAACGCCAGATCGCGCCGCCGCTTCGACGAAAAAGCCTGAATGAAATCAGTCGGCGTCACTCGGCCGCCACCGCTGGCAACGCGGCCACGGAGGGCGCCGGCAAACAGCCCTGCCGTGCAGTCACCAACTATGGGTTAATGCTTTTGCGGGAATTCACAATGTGACATTTGGCGTTCCCTGCAGTTTTATGACAGATTACCCCCGGCAGAACAAAGAGTCGGGCTCTGAATATTATGTCGCCATCTACGCCATCCCCAGCGTTAGCCGTCGATCTCGCGGCGTCGTTCGGACAACTTGGCGTTGCCGTGCTCCATGCTGACGCGGAAGGCGTAATCACCTATCTCAACACCGAGGCGGAGTACCTGTTCGGCTTCGCGGCTGACGATCTCAGGGGCACGACGCTTCAGCTTCTGGTCAGCGCGGCTGTGGACGGGGCGGCACTGACAGCAGGCGAAGGCCGCCTGCGCTTCCGCCGTCGGAGCGGCGACACCTTCATCGCCGAGACGACGCGTATTGCTCTCGCCGGTGCCGATGGCCACTCGGTCGGTACATTGATGTTGGTCCGCGATGTTACCGGGCAGCTTCCCCTGGAGCACGAGCTCGCCGATACCTATCGCAACATCAGGATCCTGACCGACAGCCTGCCCTGTGCGATTGCCGAGCTGGATCTACACGGACGGTGTGTCTTCATAAACGAGCTCGGCGCGACCTGGTACGGCACGACACCGGAACGGCTGCGCGGCATCCGGATCCGCGAAATGCTTGACAGGGAGACCCGGTCGATGATCCGGCCGCTCGCCGAAGCCGCGATCGCCGGACGGCCCCAGCACTACGAGCGACAGATCACCTATCCCGACGGCGTCCGGCGCGACGTTTCTGTCGACTACGTGCCAAAACACAACGACAAGGGCGAGATCGCCGGCATGGTGGTGTTTTCGTTCGACGTGTCGGCACGCAAGAACGTTGAGCGAACGCTCGACCGGCTCTACACCATCACGTCCAGCCGCCAGATCGACAGCACCCAGAAGATCAAGCTCATCCTCGAGCTGGGCTGCAGTCACTTCAAGCTGCCGCATGGCGTGGTTGCCCGGATAACGGGAGAGACCTGCGAACTCCGCTATGTCCAGAGCCGGGACGAGGCATTGGCGGCCGGGACGGTGATGCCGATCGCGGAGTCCTATTGCGCGCATATGGACGGCAGTGACGAGCCGATGGCGATCGACCACGTCTCCCGCTCCGGGCTGAACGGGGCGGCCTGTCATCTCAAGTTCGGCTTTGAAGTCTATATCGGCGCGCCGATCCTGGTGGACGGCGAGCACTTCGGCACGATCAATTTCGCCGGGCCGGAGCCCCGCGAAACCCCGTTCGATCGCTCCGACCGTGAGATCATCCGGCAGTTCGCGGATTGGATCGGAAACGAGATCGCCCGCGAGCGCGACCTCCAGGAACTCAGAACAGCCAAGGCGGAGCTGGAGCGTCTGGCAAGCGTCGACGCCCTCACCGGGATCTCCAACCGCAGGGCCTTCTTCGAGCAGGCGAATGTCGCCTTCTATAGGGCCCAAACCGAACGCAGGCCGCTGAGCCTGCTGATGCTCGACCTCGACCGATTCAAGTCTATCAACGACACCTACGGCCACAGCATCGGCGACGCCGTGCTGCGTCAGGTCGCGGCCTCGGCCTCACAGGCACTCGGACGAACCGGCGTGTTTGGCCGGCTGGGTGGCGAGGAATTCGCGATCGTTCTCGCCGACACTGACAAGGAACACGCTTTCGAGATCGCCGAACGAATCCGCTGCCGAATCCATGCGGAATGCGGCATCGAAGGCGGGCCCGAGGAGGTCACGATCTGCATCGGGCTGGCCACCGCTCTCGGCAGCGACATCAGCATCGACGCGGTGCTGCAGCGCGCGGATCGGGCGCTCTACACCGCCAAGAAGCTCGGCCGCAACAGAACCTGCGTCAGCACCGACGTGGGTTTGGAAGAGGACGCCCTACTGCCACGACGCGAGACGGGCACGGGCTGAGTGAGTTCCTCAGCAGGGCTCGCCGTTCTTGCGCGCCGTCACGAACCAGTCTGCCATAAAGTCGACGAAGGCCCGGACCTTGCCGGAAAGGTGACGTCGGTGCGGGTAGACGGCATAGATGCCCATGTCATTCGGCGCGAACTCGCGGAGTACCTCCACCAGCCGGCCATCGGCGATGTCGCTGTAAACGAAACCCTCTGGCGTACGCAGGAAACCCAGGTGGCGCAGCACCGCCTCGCGGCTTGCCTTGGCACTGTTGGTTTCAACGCGGCCCTTGACCGGAACGGAGACCCGGCTGCCGTCGACCTGAAACACCCAATTGGCGCGATAGCGGTAGTTGGTGTCGATGATGCAGGGCAGTGTCGTCAGATCCTGCGGGCGCCGCGGCGTCCCGTAGCGTTCGATTGCCTCCGGCGTGGCGCAGACGATGCCGCGAAACGGCGCGAGCTTGCGGGCAATCAGGGCCGAATCGGGCATCTCGGCGACGCGGATGGCTACATCGAACCCCTCCTCGACCAGGTCGACGAAGCGATCCTCCAGCCTGAGATCGATTGAAATCTCGGGTTCGGCAACCAGGAAGTCCATGATGGCGCGATTGAGCCACTCGTCACCCATGGATCGCGGCGCACTGATGCGCAGCAGCCCGCGCGCTTCCTGGTGGGTGTTCTGCACGCTGTCGCGCAGGTCGTCGATGCGCTGGAGGATCTCTGCGGCCTCCTTGTAGAAGGACTGGCCGACCTCAGTCACCGAAAGCTGGCGGGTGGTGCGGTTGAGCAGGCGCACGCCGAGCTCGTCCTCAAGCTCGCCGACGTATTTTGAGACGAGCGCCTTGGATCGTCCCATCTCCCGCGCCGCCGCGGAAAAGCCGCCGGACTCAACGACCTTGAGAAAACAACGCATCCGCACCAGCGTGTCCATTCGCGCTCCCTGCTCCTGCGATGTTGCGGAAGCTTAAACCATCTTGCGGCTTAGGGCAGGCATCTCAGGCGTGATGATCCACACGACGGCGGCGGCGCAGCCGCCGTCCTGCGCGGCCAATGGCGCCGGCGCCGAGGAGGCCAAGCAGGGCCCCTGCAAGCGCCGACAGCGCACCTTCACCGGTGACTGGCACCGCTGGCTCGAAATCGTCCGCGGTGGCCCGGGCAATCTGCGGGTCGAGATCCGACAGCATCACGACCATCCGCAGCAGAGGGCCGGCACCCTCGAACGCGGTGCGCTGTGCCTTGAGCCGACCGAGGCGCGCCATGGTCGCCTGCATCCGGTCACCCTGACTGCGGGTCAGCGCATCGTCGGCGGTCTGCAGCCGCTCGACCGCCTGTTCGCCGGTGAGACCGAACCGGGCGGCGTCGGCCTGAAAGCCGTCCACCACCTCGCCGAGGGCATCGATTGCACCGCCGAGGCGCTGGCGGTACTGCTGCGAGAATTCCGGCAGCTGCGAGGTCGTCGCCCCGGACACCAGGGCCACCGCCAGTACGACCACGCGTCCGATCATCCGATCCCTCCGCCCGAGTGGTGTTTGCCGCCCCCCAACTTGCTGCCTATCCGGCCAGGCCGACGATCCCGGCCTCGCCCTTCTCGGTGCCGAAGGCAAGGCGCTCGCCGGCTCGGTCCCATGCAAGCGCCGAGACTGGCGATGCGCCGGGCCGGCGCAACAGCACCTCCGCATTGTCCTCGAAGCGGGCCATCAGCACCATGCCATCGGAGTAGCCAATCGCCGCGACTTCCTCCTTGGGATGGCAGGCAACCGCCGTCACCATCGCATCCGAGCGCGGCCCAAGCTGCAGCGGCTGCTGGCCCATCGGTCCCCTAGGCCCGTGGAACGGCCAGACGATCGCGGCATTGGCACCGGAGGTGGCGAGATAACGGCCTTTTGCTGACCAACTCATCGACTTCACCTTGGTCGGGTAGCCGGTCATGCGCATGTCCTGGCCGTCGGGAAGGCGCCAGCCGTGCAACGCGTTCTCCTGCATGGCAGTGACCAGATACTTGCCGTCGGGCGAGAAGGTCGCAGCGCCATGTGCACCCTTCCAGGTGAGTTCCTGGGGCGGGGCCCCGGTGTTGACCCAGTAGAGCGTGGCCCCATCATAGCGCGCCACCGCGAGCCGCATGCCCTTGGGCGCAAAGGCGAGGCCGCCGACGGCGCGGGCGAGTTGAAATTCCTTCTCGGTGCCGTCAGCAAGACGAACCCAGGCGGTGCGGCCGGAGGCGAAGGCAACGGCGCCCTGCGGGCCGGCTACAACGAGGTCGATCCACTTGCGCGGCTTGACCGAAAGCTCCGTCGCAGCGCCGGCGGTGTCGACCCGGACAACGCGGCCGTCGGCTCCTCCGGTCAAGACGCTGCTCCCGTCCGGCGTCGGCACGGCGGCGAGCAGGCCGTCACCATGGACCTTGGTCTCGCGGTCACCACCGGCGGGAAACTGCAGCGACCCGTCGCCCAAGGCGAAGACTGGCGCGTCTCCGAGGAAGGCGACGGCAACGATGAAGGCTCCATAGTCGAGCGGAGCAAGCGTCGGCATTTTGACGTCGGTCACGCTTCGCACGCCTTGAACCCGTCTACAAGCGCACCTTCGTCCAGATCGCGACCGATGAACACGAGGCGGCTCTCGCGACGCTCACCCGGCTTCCATTCGCGTTGATGGTCGCCCTCCACGATCATGTGCACGCCCTGGATGACATAGCGCTGCGGGTCATCGCGGAAGGACAGGATGCCCTTGAGCCGCAAGATGTTCGGACCCTCGGTCTGGGTGATCTGGCTGATCCAGCGGAAGAACGTGTCGTGCTTCAGGTCGCCGGCGGTCATCGACACCGACTTCACCGCATGCGGATGGTCATGGTGGTGGTGGTTATGGCCATGACCGTGATGGTGATGATCGTGATCGCAATCCGGACCACATTCGTGGTGATGCTCGCCCTCCTGGAGGAAATGCGGGTCGAGTGACAGGATACGGTCGAGGTCGAAGGCGCCGCGGTTCAGGACGGCACCGGGGTCAATGGCACAGCGCTCAGTGCGGTGCAGAACGGCGTAGGGATTGATGCCGTGGATCGTCTCCTCCACGGCACGCAGTTCCTCAGCCGTTACGAGATCGGTCTTGTTAAGCAGAATGACGTCGGCGAAGGCGATCTGGTCCTCCGCCTCTTCCGTATCGCGCAGCCGCTGCAGCACGTGGCGGCAGTCGACCACGGCGACGACGGCGTCAAGCCTGGCGGCGGCGCGGACGTCGTCGTCCATAAAGAAGGTCTGGGCGACCGGTGCCGGATCGGCAACGCCAGTGGTCTCGACCAGGATCGCGTCAATCGAATCCTTGCGCTTCATCAGGTTCTCCACCGTGCGGATCAGGTCGCCACGCACGGTGCAGCAGATGCAACCGTTGTTCATCTCGAAGATTTCCTCGTCGGATTCGACAAGGAGATCGTTGTCGATGCCGATCTCGCCGAACTCGTTGACGATCACCGCATAGCGGGTGCCGTGGTTCTCGGTGAGGATGCGGTTAAGCAACGTGGTCTTGCCGGCGCCGAGATAGCCGGTGAGTACGGTCACGGGGATCTTGTCTTCGGAGGTCGCGGTCATGGTTTCCGTCTGGGTCTGAGGAGGCGGGGCCAATAGGCCATTCCGTCGTTGGCCCGCACTATAGCGCGCGGCGCGCCGGCGCAAAGGGCGAAGCGCACGCAACGATCGACCGATGCGCACAGTCTCACGCCGCAGCAGAAGAACAACGCGGGAACAATGGACCGGACGCCTTGTTTGAGGAAACCGCCTGGGCGGGATCACATGAAAAAGCAAGGAGGTTCCCTATGACATCACGAATCTTGATCGCTGCCGCCCTGTCGTTCGGTCTCGGCACTGCTGCGTATGGCGCGGCCGGCGACACTTGGGGCGAACGGCTCACTGACATGTTCTTCGCCAATCCGGGTGACCATACTCTGCGGTCGGAGGAAGAGGTCCGCGCTAATTGGCAGGAGCTCTCGGCGGAGGAGAAGGCGCAGGTGCGGGCTGACTGCGAGGCCAATCGAATTGCCATCGCCACAGACCAGATGTCGACCGAAGGTTCCACCTCACGGGGCGAGGTTGACTCTGAGACCACCGGCAAGCTCTGCGGCTGGCTGGACGGCATGGAAGGCTGATCCGCCGGCCCGTGTGCAGCCCGGCCGCCCTCAGGGCCGCAAATTTGGACCTTCGGTCGGCCGGACCGGAGGTTCCTTTCTTTTCCGGTGTGGGCATTGGTCCCGATAGCGAAGCGTCAAGCCATGATCAATGCGAGCCCGGCCGTCAGCATCGCGCCGACCACGGCGAAGCCGAACGCGGTTCTTTCCCAGCCGGCGAGCACGAAACCGAGTGCAGGCAGCGCGAACAGCACGGCAATCGCCGCCGTTATTACGGCGACGGCCTCCGCCAGGGCATTGCCGGCGGCGTCGGAAGACGCGGTTGCGGCGCCGTAAACGGCAAGCAGCGCCACCGCTCCGATCATCAGCGACAGGACGAGGGCCGCAATTCGCGGCGCCGACCAGCGGATTCTTGCAGGCGCGTCACTTGTCATTCTTGCCCCCAAAGCAGGTGGCATCGCCTCGTGAAACCAGATTGCACCCGCATCTCGAAGCAATCAACGCCCTAAAGCAGGAATGGATAGCCGCCCTCGTGCTTCAGGAGCGCGATTTTGGTGTCGAGACCGCCCGCCCCGGAATACCCGCCAAGGCCGGTCGCCGACAGCACACGGTGACAGGGGATGATCACCGGGATGGGATTGGCACCGCAAGCCCGGCCGACCGGCTGACCGTAGGTGCCGAGCTCCCGGGCTATGTCGCCATAGGTGCGGGTTTGCCCGTATGGGATCGCCTGCATCGCCCTGAAGACTTCCTGGTAAAGCGCCTCGCCGGAAGGGGCGAGCGGCAAATCGAAAGTCTTGAGGAACCCGGAGAAGTAGGCCTCCAGTTGGGCCAGAGCCTCGCGCAGCAGCGGCGTATCTGTCGCGGTCTCGGCCGGCTCGCCCCAGCTCACGCGTACGATTGCGCCTTCTCGCTCGGCGACCGAAAGACGTCCGACAGGCGTGTCGAGCGTGGCAGCGGGCATGGGTGGTCCGTTTTGCAAGCCGATCGTTCCAAGCACGGGCCGAAACGGCGGAGCACAGTGCAGGTTATGTCGGCGCGCGGAGCGAGCCCGTCAAGGGTACCCCAAGTTGGGCGTGCACGCGTCATGCCGCCCTCATCATTCGCATCTCATCAGGCTGGCCCGGCATCTTGACCTCCGATAAAGAATTACGCCCGTCCTTTTGAAAGAGTATCCGTGGTCGCGACCATCTGTAGCCACGTTCCCGTCCCGATCCTTGCCTGTTTCGGCGTCGCAAAGCACTGCGCACCGCCGGTGGTCACGGCGTACGGGGGGCTTCGGCTTCTGCCTGACTTCCATCGCCGAAGACCGCCCTCACTGGAGGTGAGACTCTCTCGGCGCCCATGCCACCACGTCGCCAGACTCTCGGGGAACCCCTGGGGCCTGCGCTCGTAAACAGCGTCTGAGGCCGAAAGCCCGTCGGAGACAGCCAGATGGACACCTTGTTTGCCGCATATGGAGCCTACATCGCCCTGGCGATCGTCGTGCTCATGCTGGTCGGGTTCATGACAGAGCGCTACCCGCCGGAAGTCACAGCCGTCGGCGGAGCCGCACTGTTCCTGGTCTTCGGTTTCGTCGCGCCGGACCAGGCAATGGGCGTATTCTCCAATTCCGCTCCCATCACCATCGCCGCCCTGTTCGTGCTGTCCGGAGCGCTGGTCCGAACGGGCGTGCTCGACAGCCTCGCGAACCTCGTCATCGCGCGAGCGGAAAAGCGACCGACCCTTTCGATCGCGATGTTCCTTGTTGCAACCGTGATTGCCTCCAGCTTCGTCAACAACACGCCGATCGTCCTTGTCCTCATTCCCATCGTGGTGAGGCTGGCAGACGCGCTTGACATCGCCGCCACGCGGCTTCTCATCCCGCTCTCCTACGCCGCCATCCTCGGTGGCACCTGCACCTTAATCGGCACGTCGACCAACCTCCTCGTCGACGGCGTCGCGCGATCAGAGGGCCTCGACGCGTTTTCGATTTTCGAGATCACGCCCATAGGAATCATCGCTGCTGCAACCGGTACTGTCGTAATGCTGCTGCTCGGCCGACATCTTCTGCCGGATCGGGAAACGAACGACGCCGTTCTCAGCGAAGAAGGGAAATTTCTTAGCGACATCACGATCCGGCGCGACGGCAGGTACACCGGCAAGAAGATCGGCTCCATTGCCGAATTCGGCCGGTCCGGCATCGAGATCCGTGCCGTGCGCAGCGGTGGTGAGCTGGTGCGCGCCAACATCAAGGAACGCCAGTTGAAGAAGGGCGACTCCCTGGTCGTTTACGCGACGACCTCCGAGTTGTTGACATTGAACGAGGATCCGGACCTGCGCGTCGGATTGCGCCGCGGGACGGAGCGGCTACCCGATGCCGTCGCCGTCGAGGCGGTGGTTGCGCCGCATCATGCGAGCTCCGGCGAGCGCATCGCTGATCTCGCCCTCGGCCGCCGGTACGGGGTCCGGGTTCTCGGGGCGCACCGCCACCGGCACCAGCCCGGACCGGACCTTGAGAATGTCCGGCTGCGCGCAGCGGACAAGTTGTTGCTCGAGGGCCCGGCCGCCAACATGGACCATCTCCTCGAAGAAGCCGACCTCGTTTCGGTTACTCGGCCGAGCGGCCGGTCCTATCGGCGCGGCAAGGCGCCGATGGCGATCCTTGCCCTGGCGGCAGTGGTACTGCTGGCTGCCATGGGCTTAACCGATATCGGCATCCTCGCAATGATTGCGGTTGCGGCCATACTGACCCTGCGCTGCATAGACGCGGAGGAAGCCTGGGGGTCGATCGACGCGTCGATCCTCGTGCTGATCTTCGCCATGCTGATCGTCGGCCAGGGTCTGGCCAACACGGGCGCCGTCGAGCTTGTCGTTAGTACGGTCCTGCCCTGGATCGCCGATATGCACCCGCTTGCGATCCTCGCGGCCTTCTACCTTCTGACATCCGTATTGACGGAGACCGTGACAAACAATGCCGTCGCCGTCCTCATCACTCCGGTCGCCATCGCCCTCGCCGAGCAGATCGGCGTCGACCCACGACCGTTCGTCGTCGCCGTCATGTTCGGCGCGAGCGCAAGCTTTGCCACGCCGATCGGCTATCAGACCAACACCCTGGTTTATGGCGCGGGCAACTACCGGTTCTCGGACTTTCTCAAGATCGGCTGTCCCATGAACATCATCGTTGGGGCAGCAACCTGCGCTGCGATCTACGTGTTCATGCCATTTTGAGTCGCAATGCCGAGCTGCCGCATTTGCATCAAACCGTTTCCGCTTCGGCGCTGCATGTTCTAGAACCGGCGGCCGGATAGTCCTGGGAGGAACATGATGCTCGAGACGATTGCTGGATTCGACCGAATCGGGGAAGAGAACGCCTTTGCCGTGTTGGCGCGGGCAACAGCTCTTGCCGCCGAAGGACGCGACATCATCAATCTGGGCATCGGACAGCCGGACTTCCGCACGCCCGAGCATATCGTCGAAGCAGCAGTGAAGGCGCTCCGTGACGGGCATCACGGCTACACGCCGGCAACCGGAATTCTCCCGCTGCGCGAGGCGGTCGCCGCCGATGTGGAAAAGCGAACCAGCGTGCAGGTGTCGCCGGACAACGTCCTGATCGTGCCAGGCGGGAAGGTGACGATGTTCACGGCCATCCTGATGTTCGGCGCGCCGGGTGTCGACATCCTTTACCCGGACCCGGGCTTTCCGATCTACCGCTCGATGATCGAATTCACAGGGGCACGGCCGGTGCCGGTGCCGATCCGCGAGGAAAACGGCTTCGCCTTCTCGGCCGAGGAGACCCTGACGCTGATCACGCCGCAGACGCGGCTGCTGATCCTGAATTCTCCTGCCAACCCGACCGGAGGCGTCACCCCGCGGGCGGAGATCGAACGGCTGGTTGCGGGCCTCGCCGACCATCCAAAAGTCGCCGTGCTCTCCGACGAGATCTACGGCCAGATGACCTATGACGGCGAGGCGCATGTCTCTCTACTGGAGTTTGCCGAACTGCGAGACCGTCTGATCCTCCTGGACGGCTGGTCCAAGACCTACGCCATGACCGGTTGGCGCATGGGCTTCTCCGTCTGGCCGGACGCTTTGATGGACAACGCGCGCAAGCTCGCCGTCAATTGCTGGTCCTGCGTCAATGCGCCTGCGCAATTCGCGGGACTGGCGGCGCTGACCGGCCCTCAGGATGCGGTAAGAGCCATGGTCGCGGAATTCGACCGGCGGCGGCAGGTGGTGGTCGAGGGGCTGAACGGCCTGCCGAACGTCACCTGCGCGACGCCGAAGGGCGCGTTCTACGCCTTCCCAAACATTTCGGCGACCGGGTGGAAAGCAAAGCCCCTGGCTTCAGCGCTTTTGGAAGAGGCCGGCGTTGCCGTGATCGGCGGTCCGGATTTCGGCGTGCTCGGAGAAGGCTATATCCGGGTATCCTATGCCAATTCGACAGAGAATATCCTGCGGGCGCTGGACCGGATGCGCTCATTCTTGCAGGAAAAGAAGAAGTAGAGCTCCGAGTCCAAACGCTTGGCAAAGTGCGAAGGCAACTCCAGGAGGAGATGAATCGAAGGACGTTGGTTGCGAATGGCCTGAGCAACCGTCGTCCTGCCAATCTGCGGCGGGCGAGCAGCGCAAGGCAATGGGGCAGCAAATTCGCCAGATTGGTGGCAAAGCGCTCGATCATCCTGGGATTTAAAGAGTTTCACTCCGGACAAGCGAGGTTGATCGCCGCTCACCCCTTCTGCGGCGTCTCCGCCACCGGGGTCAGCGCCCGCCCGGTTTCAAACCACGACGTCAGGTTGTCGACCACGAGCTGGCCCATGGCGTTGCGGGTGTGGACCGAGGCCGAACCGACGTGAGGAAGGAGGACGACGTTGTTCATGGCGATCAACTCCGCCGGAACGTTGGGCTCGTCCTCGAAGACGTCGAGACCGGCGGCGAAGATCGTACCGCTCTGAAGCGCGGCGATCAGAGCGGCCTCGTCGACGACCGACCCACGGCCGACGTTGATCAGGATGCCACGCGGCCCGAGTGCCTCAAACACCTTCGCCCCGACCATATGCCGGGTTTCCTCGCCGCCGGGCGCGACCAGCATCAGCGTGTCGCAGGCCTCGGCAAGGCCAATGAGGCTATCATGATAGGCGTAGGGCACGTCCTGCTGACGCCGGCGGCCGTGATAGGCAATGGGCAAACCGAAGGCCTCGGCGCGCTGGGCGATCGCCTTGCCGATGCGGCCGAGACCGAGGATGCCGAGCGTGCGGTCGCGCAGTGTCGCATGGGTAAGCGGATAAGGGCCTTCGGCCGCCCAGCGCCCGGCGCGCAAGTAGCGCTCGGAGGCGGAGAGTTCCCGCACGGTCATCAGCAAGAGGCCGAGGGCCGTATCAGCAACTTCCTCCGTCAACACGTCCGGGGTATTGGTGACAATGATACCCTTGGTGGCGCAGTAGGCGGCGTCGACGTTGTCGTAGCCGACGCCGAAATTGGCGACGATCTCCAGCGCCGGGAGCCGGTCGACGAGCGCCTTGTCAACCACACCGTGACCGCCTGCGGCTAGCCCGCGGATCCTCGGCGCCACCTCAGACAGCTTCGCATCCGCATCCGCCGCCTGCCACAAGCGATGGACAGTGAAGCGGGCTTCCAATGCCTCCATGACCGTCGGCATCAGCGGCTTGACCACCAGGATTTCCGGTCGGCTCATCTCTTTCCTCCCTTCGAACACGCTATCCATTCCGACGTCTGCCGCCCCTCCATCATTATTCGCGATGCGCCTGCGGCGCACGCTGAATGACGGCCCGGAGAGGGTTGTCCCAGGTCCCATAACTGACCCGCCGCACTTCGTAAATCGCCGCCAGGAGCATCCTTGACGGGAATTTCGCAATTTCAATCGATTTAAAAAATGCTTGACGATTGGTTCGACCATGCGATCATTCGGCCACGCGATGGACGGAGCGGCGCTCGAAACGCTCTGCCAGAGGGGACGGGAGAACTTATGGCGTCGGTCGAAATCCGCGACGTACGCAAGGCTTTCGGCCCCGCGGAAGTGATCCACGGTGTTTCGATCGATATTGAGGACGGTGAGTTCGTCATTCTGGTCGGCCCATCGGGCTGCGGGAAATCGACCCTGCTCAGGATGATCGCCGGGCTCGAGAGCATCACCGATGGCGAGATCGCCATAGGAGAGAAGGTGGTGAACCGCGTGCCGCCCAAGGAACGCGACATCGCCATGGTGTTCCAGAACTATGCGCTTTATCCGCATATGACGGTCGCCGACAATCTCGGCTTCTCGCTCAGGCTGCGAAAAACCGAGCCTCGCGTGATATCCGAGCGCGTCAACCGAGCGGCGGAGATCCTTGGCCTCACCGAGCTATTGTCGCGTTATCCACGCCAGCTTTCCGGCGGCCAACGCCAGCGCGTGGCGATGGGCCGGGCGATCGTACGCGATCCCCAGGTGTTCCTGTTCGACGAACCGCTTTCTAATCTCGATGCCAAGCTGCGTGTGCAGATGCGCACCGAGATTAAGGAACTGCATCAGCGGCTGAAGACGACCACGGTCTATGTCACCCACGACCAGATCGAGGCCATGACCATGGCCGACAAGATCGTCGTCATGCACGATGGCGTGGTCGAGCAGATCGGCCGCCCGCTCGAGCTCTACGACCGGCCGCGCAACCTATTCGTCGCCGGCTTCATCGGCTCGCCGGCCATGAACCTGCTTCCGGGTACGGCGCGGGTGAACGGCAGGCGGGCGGTGGCGATCGAAGGGACGGATACGGCGCTGCCCGTCGGCAACGATCAGAGTCCTGCCGATGGCCAACCGGTGGTTTATGGCGTCAGGCCCGAGCATTTCGAGCTCGCCGGTCCGGGGGAGGACGGGGCGACCGACGCCACGGTGATCGTCGTCGAACCCACCGGGCCGGAGATCCTCGTCCTGTTGCGTCTCGGCGAACACGAGATCTCGGCCATCTTCCGCGAGCGCCACGACTTCTCGCCGGGCCAGATCGTACGCGTGCGGCCTCGGGCCGACCTTGTGCACGTTTTCGACGCGACGACCGGGATTCGCGTCTGAGCGAGTGACATCGGTTGCAGCAATCATAAAGACACCACGGCTGACGAACAGCCGGGTGCACGAAGCCCATAAGGGCAATCCATGAGGGGAAGACTGGGAGGACGAGATGATCAGGTTCAGACGACGTGTTGCGTTGAGAGCGGGGATAGCACTGCCTGCCCTTATCCTGGCGGCGGCGCTCGGCACTGTGTCCGCACCGGCCCCGGCCGAGGCGGCCTGCGATCTTACCTTCAAGCCGGAAGAAGGTGCGGAACTGACGCTGCTGCGCTGGAAACGCTTCGTGCAGGCCGAGGAAGACGCCTTTATGAAGATCGTCGAGAATTTCAAGAACGACTGCGGCGTCACCGTCAACGTGCAGAACGAGTCGCTCGACGACGTACAGCCCAAGGCCTCGGTCGCCGCCAATGTCGGTCAGGGACCGGACCTGGTCTGGGGCCTCTATTCACTGCCGCACCTATTTCCGAACAAGCTCGTCGACCTCACCGACCTGGCCACCATGCTGGGTGAGACATACGGAGGCTGGGTGCCGTCGGCGGAAGCCTATGGCAGGTCCGGAGACCAGTGGATCGCCATCCCCGTCGCCTATAACGGCAACTACCTTAATTATCGTATCTCCATGCTGGAGAAGGCCGGCGTCGAGAAGGTCCCGTCCACGACCGCCGAGTTCCTCGATGCGGCGAAGAAGCTGAAAGAGGCAGGCACTCCGATCGGGCTCGCGCTCGGCCACGCTTCAGGCGACGGCAACGCCTGGGTACACTGGGCACTGTGGAGTCACGGCGGCTCGCTGGTTGACGAGGAAGACAACGTCATCATCAACTCGCCCGAGACCAAGGCGGCGGTCGAATACGTCAAGGAACTGGCGCAGTACCTGGCGCCGGGGGTCGCGTCCTGGAACGACAGCAACAACAACAAGGCCTTCATGTCCGGCGAGATCAGCATCACCAACAACGGTCCCTCGATCCTCCCGGCCGCCAAGACCGAGGCACCTGAGATTGCGGAGGACATGAATCACGCCGCCTGGCCGATCGGGCCGGTCGGCAGGCCGACGGAATTTCACATCGCCTATCCGATGTCGATCTTCCAGTACACGAAGTACCCGAATGCGGCGAAGGGCTTCGTCGAATATCTATTCCAGCCGGACCAGTACAACCCCTGGCTGGAAGGTGCCGTCGCCTACCTGACGCCGCCTCTGACGAGCTACGAAGACAGCAAGACCTTCGCCGATCCGAAGCTCGCCGTTTTCAAGAATGCGGCCCGCGACACGCTGACGGCAGGGTACAGGGGTTCGGTCGGCGACAAGGCGGCGGCGGCGCTGGCCGAGTTCATCGTGCTCGACATGTTCGCCAATGCCGCCACGGGCAACATGTCAGTGGACGATGCCATCGCCCAGGCGGAACGGCAGGCAAAGCGGATCTACCGTTAGTGGGGGACGGAGCCGGGCGTCGGACACGCCCGGCTCCGGCTTTGCGCATTCGGGACGTTACGATCCGGCAGTATCTGCCATCGCACTGTCTTGTCGACCACCGTCCCCACACGTCGGGTTCGTTTCCGGCCGGGACGAAGGTTGAAGCCACTGTCGCGTGTGCAGCGGCGGCAGTATTTGCCTCCGCCATGGGTGAGGCGATCGATCAGCATCGCCCCTTTCGAAGCTCCAAAAATAGAGGACCTGGAGGATGGTGGACATCGCCGTGCAAGCACACAGCGTTGGTACCGGCGGCCTCTGGTCGCGTCTGCAGCACAACCGCAACTGGCTCGGTGTCTGGTTCATGCTGCCGGCGGCCGGATTCCTGGTGCTGTTTCTCGCCTATCCGCTCGGCCTCGGCATCTGGCTATCGATGACCGACGCCAAGATCGGCCGCGAGGGCGTCTTCATCGGCTTCGAGAACTTCAGTTGGCTCGCCGACGATCCCGTATTCTGGCTGTCGGTCTTCAACACGCTGCTCTATACGATCGTTGCGAGCGTGTTCAAATTCGCGATCGGCCTCTATTTGGCGATCCTTCTGAACCACCACCTCCCGTTCAAGGCCTTCATCCGCGCGATCGTGCTGCTGCCCTACATTGTGCCGACGGTGCTTTCGGCGATCGCGTTCTGGTGGATCTTCGACCCGCAGTTCTCGATCATTTCCTGGACCCTGAAACAGGCCGGGCTGATCGAGACCAACATCAACTTCCTTGGCGAGCCGTGGAACGCACGCTGGTCGGTGATCTTCGCCAACATCTGGCGCGGCGTGCCCTTTGTGGCGATCACACTGCTCGCCGGGCTGCAGACCGTTTCACCCTCACTGTATGAAGCGGCGACGATCGACGGCGCCAGCCGGTGGCAGATCTTCCGCCATATCACCTATCCGCTTCTGACGCCGATCATCGCGGTGGTGATGACCTTCTCTATACTGTTCACCTTCACGGACTTCCAGCTGATCTGGGCGATCACGCGCGGCGGACCGGTCAATGCCACCCACCTGATGGCGACGCTCTCCTACCAGCGCGCCATCCTCGGCGGCTATCTCGGCGAGGGCGCGGCGATCTCCACGGCGATGATCCCGTTCCTCCTCGGCGCGATTATGGTGTCCTGGTTCGGACTGCAGCGGCGCAAATGGCAGCAGGGAGAAAGCGATGACTGACGCCGCGGAACGTACGAGTTCGCACGCCGCTGCGGCCGAACAGGCGAACGACGGCCTCCTTGCCGGCTGGCAGGAGCGGCGCCGCCTGCGCCGGGCCGAAGCCGAGAACGCTTCCGGCATGGACTATCTGATGAGCGTTCCGCAGCGTTGGGTGACGGTCTACATCCCCCTCGCGGTCATCATCGTCGTACTGTTGTTCCCGTTCTACTGGATGACGATCACCGCGGTGAAGCCGAACGAGCAGCTCGTCGATCTCGGCCGCGGCAACCCTTTCTGGGTGACGAGCCCGACCTTCGACCACATCCGGGCACTGCTGTTCGAAACCCCCTACCTGCATTGGATGTGGAATACGATGCTGATTGCGATCGTGGCGACCTTCCTGTCACTCGTTGCCAGCGTGCTCGCTGCCTATGCCATCGTCCGGCTTCGTTACAAGGGGGCGCAGACGATCGGTGGCATGATCTTTCTCGCCTATCTGGTGCCGCCATCGATCCTGTTCATTCCGCTCTCGTTCATCGTCGTCAGCTACGGGCTGTGGGACTCACCCCTTGCCCTGATACTGACCTATCCGACGATCCTGATCCCGTTCTCAACCTGGCTGCTGATGGGCTACTTCAAGACCATTCCGTTCGAGCTCGAGGAATGCGCTCTGATCGACGGGGCATCGCGCTGGCAGATCCTGACCAAGATCGTGCTGCCGCTCTCGGTCCCCGGACTGATCTCGGCCGGAATCTTCTCGTTCACACTGTGCTGGAACGAGTTCATCTACGCACTCACCTTCATCTCCTCGCCGGACAACAAGACCGTCCCTGTCGCCATCATCTCGGAAATGGTTGACGGCGACATTTATCGCTGGGGCTCGCTGATGGCCGGTGCCCTGTTCGGTTCAGTGCCGGTGGCGCTGGTCTACATGTTCTTCGTCAACCACTACGTCTCGGCGATGACCGGCGCGGTGAAGGAATAGGGACACGTCATGACGCACATCGCTGTCGTCGGACTGGGCGCCATGGGCTTGCCCATGGCCGTTAATCTCGTCAAGGCCGGCCACGACGTCACGGGCGCCGATCTCAACCCGAACGCCGTCGCGGCCTTCACGGCCGCCGGTGGCCGCGCGGCAGCTAATGCGGCCGCGGCCGCGGAAGGGGCCGACATCGCGCTGCTGATGGTGGTGAACGGCGCTCAAGCCCGTAACGTGCTGTTCGGCGACGGGGTCGCCGCCGCGCTCCGATCGGGCGGTCTTGTCATCGCCGGCTGCACCCAGGCGCCGGCCGATGCCGCGATGCTGGCCAAGGATCTTGCCGCGCTCGGCCTCGACATGCTCGACGCACCGGTGTCTGGCGGAACTGTGGGCGCGGAGTCCGGAACGCTCGCCATCATGGTGGCTGGCCCGAAGCCGGTGTTCGACCGGGCAAAGCCACTGCTCGACGTCCTCGGCCGCAATATTTTCCACGTTGGCGAGGCACACGGCCAGGGCTCGACGTTGAAGATGATCAACCAGCTGCTCTGCGGCGTTCATCTCGTCGCCGCCGCGGAAGCGATCGCGCTCGCCGAGGCGCATGGTGTGGCGGGCGCCATCGTTTCGGAAGTGATTGCGGCCAGCGCCGGCATGAGCTGGATGTTCGGCAACCGCGGCCCGCGCATGCTTCAGGATGAGCCTCCTGTCGCCAGCGCGGTCGACATCTTCGTCAAGGATCTCGGAATCGTGCTCGACGCCGGTCGCGAGCGTCGGGCGATGCTGCCGATGTCGGCGGTCGCGCACCAGCTCTTCCTTGCTGCGTCCGGTGCCGGCCTCGGCCAGGCGGACGATTCCCAGGTGGTCCAGGTGTATCGGAAACTCAAGGGTCGATGAGAACCCCGGGTTCGAGCCGATTGTCCTCGCATTCCGCTCAGCCGAGTTCCTGGGCGAGGCCGATGAGAATCCCTTCCGGTCCGCGGATGTAGCAGAGCCGGTACGTGTCCTGATACTGGACCACATCGCCGACGAGCTCAGCGCCGCGCTTGCGCAGCCTCTCCAGCGTGGCATCAATGTCGTCCACCGCAAACATGACACGGAGATAACCTAGCGCGTTTACCGGCGCACTCCGATGATCTGCGACGACAGGCGGCTCGATGAAACGGGAAAGCTCGAGCCGGCTGTGGCCGTCCGGTGTACGCATCATCGCAATCTCGACGCGCTGATCGCCCAGTCCGGTGACACGCCCGGCCCATTCGCCTTCGATCATTGCTCTGCCTTCGAGCTCAAGGCCGAGCTCGCAAAAGAAATCGATTGCCGCTCCGAGGTCGTCTACCACGATCCCCACGTTGTCCATTCGCTTGAGCGCCATATTCCCATCTCCGTGATATCGCGAGGGCCTTACACACGTCGAACCCTTGGCCCTGTCCCAGCCCCTTCCAACCGCGGCGTCGTACCCCGCACCCGGACCTCCGGCGGAATCAGGATTCGCTCCGGCGCCACCGCTTCGCCGCCAATCTGGCGCAGGATGAGACGGGCAGCAGTACGGCCAATGCCATCGGGGGAGTTCCAGACCGAGGTCAGTGCAGGGGTCTGGTGGATGACGGCGTCGATATCGTCGTAACCGCTGAGGGCGAGATCGCGGCCGGGTTCCAGCCCCTTGCGCTTCATCGCCTGGAAAATGCCGAGCGCGACGAGGTCGTTGAAGCCGACGACGGCGGTCGGGCGCGGTTCCTCCACGAGCAGTCGCGGCAGCACGGCACGTCCGTCGGCCTGGGTCATCAGCTCAGGAATGTCGAGTTGGCTGTTGGGGTCGATCCCGGCCTCCTGGAGCGCCCGGCGCCAGCCGGCATTGCGGTCGCGGCCGGCCGAACTCTGGCGCCGACCGCCGACCATGGCGATCTGGCGGTGTCCCTGCTCCAGCAGATGGCGGGTAACGGCGTAGGCGCCGGCGGCATCGTCGCCGCGCACGCTGGGCGCGGCGACGCCCTCGACGTCGCGGCACACCAGAGTGACCGCGATGCCGGCGCCAACGAGGCGATTGACCTCCTCCGGTGTGGTTCCGACGGAAGCGCAGAGCACAAGCCCATCGACCCTGTGTTGCAGCAAGGTGTCGACGAAGGTGCGTTGGCGCTCGACGTCGTCGCGGTGATTGCAGATCAGAACGATCTGCTTCTCGCGGCCGAGTTCGTCTTCAAGGGCGCGGAAGATCTCGGCGAAATAGGGATTGAGAATGTCGTGGACGGCGACGCCGATCATGTCGGAGCGCGCGGTACGCAGCGCTGCCGCGGAGCGGTTGTAGATGTAGCCGGCGCTGGCCGCATGCTCCTTGATGCGACGGCGCGTCTCTTCGGCGACCAACGGCGAATCGCGCAGCGCCAGCGACACTGTGGCGGTCGACAGGTCGAGCGAGGCGGCGATGTCGCCGAGGGTCAGCCGGCGGCCGGCGCGGCGCGCCTTGCCCGCTGCCCCTGGACGATCGCATGGGAGATCGTCGCGACTGGGAATGTCGGACATGTTGCCGCCTCTCTTTAAATCGATTTAAGTTTTGACGAGAACGGGCGCCGACGCAAGCGGCCCTGCAATTTCGGGAGGTCAATCATGAGCGAGACGGCTCGCAAGCGGATCGGATTCATCGGCGTCGGTCTGATGGGGCATGGCATGGCGGCGAATATCGTGAAGAAGGGATATCCGCTTCGCGTGCTGGGACACAAGAACCGCGCGCCGGTCGAGGATCTCGTCGCAAAAGGCGCGGTGGAGGCACGGTCGCCAGCCGACCTGGCAGCGAACTGCGACATTGTCTTTCTCTGCGTTTCCGGCAGCCCGCAGGTCGAGGATCTGGTGCGGCGGGAAGACGGGCTGCTTGCGGGTGCGCATGAGGGGCTGATCGTGGTCGACTGCTCGACGTCCAACCCAGACTCCACACTCGCGCTCGCCGCCGAACTCGCGGCCAGAGGCGCGCGCATGGTTGACGCACCCTTGAGTCGGACGCCAAAAGAGGCGGTGGACGGCACGCTCGACACCATGGTCGGCTGCGACTCGGCGACGCTTGCCGAGATCCGACCGGTGCTTTCCTGCTTTGCCACGAACATCGTGCACATTGGAAAGCTCGGCGACGGCCACAAGATGAAGCTCGTCAACAACTTCATCGCCGTCGGCTACGCCGCGCTCTACGGCGAGGCGCTCGCGGTGGCCGCCAAGGCAGGGCTGAGCAAGCACCAATTTCACGCCGTCATCGGGTCCGGGCGCATGGCGAATGGATTTTACGAGACCTACATGCGCTGGGTCATCGATCGCGACGAGAACGCACACCGCTTCTCGTTGAGAAACGCGCACAAGGACATGCGCTACATGGCGGACATGGCCAATGCCGCCGGCGCTGGCAATTTCATCGGCGCGACGGTGAAGAACTATCTTTCGACCGCCGAGGCCAACGGGCACGGCGATGCCTACCTGCCGATGCTGTCCGACTGGATCGCTTCGCTGAATGGGGTGTCCCACGAGACCTGACCCGGGGGCCGCCCTACTCCGCGGCCGCTGCGCCAACATCACCCTTCACCGCGCGCTCGCGGTAGAGAATGTAGAGGCCGGAGGCCACCACGACGGCGGCGCCGACCAAAGTCCACATCCCAGGCACGTCGCCGAAGATGAAATAGCCGAGGCCGATCATCCAGACGATCTCGATATAGAGGAACGGCGCCAGCACTGGCGCGGCGGCGAGCCGATGTGCCTTGATCAGCAGGAAGTGGCCGATGCAGCCTAGGAAGCCGGTCGACAGCAGCAGAAGCCAGGTCTTCGGGCTGGCCGGGGTTACCCATTCGGAGAATGCGAAAGGCGTGACGGCGAGCGTCGCCACCGCGGCGGAAATCACCAGCATGCCAACCGCGGAGTCGGTTGCCGCCAGCATGCGGGTGGTCAGCGCATAGAGCGCATAGGACGTCATGGCGGCGACCGAAAGGATTGCTGCCCAATGCATGCCGCCAAGACCGGGCCGCGTCACGATCAGAACGCCAACGAAGCCGACGATGATTGCCGCCCAACGCCGGGGCCCTGCCCATTCGGCGAGCAGCGGACCGGCGAGCGCTGTCACCACGAAGGGCGCAGCGAACATGATCGACATGGTCTCGGCGAGCTGCAGGTAGCGCACCGCGAAGAAATTGAACACCGTCGAACTGAGCAGGAAGACGGCGCGCAGCAATTGCAGACCCCAGCGCCGGCTGGTGAGCAACTGGGGCGTGCGCCAGATCCGGAACAGCACCAGCGCCAGGACGAGATGGGTGAAGAAGCGGCACCAGACGATCTGCAGGGCCGGCAATTCATCGCCAAGATATTTCGCGGTAGCGTCGAGGCAGGCGAACAGGAAGAAGGCAACGGAGATCAGCAGGATGCCAAGCAGACGATCGCGCGCGGCCCGTTCGGCCGCCGAACCGACCGGTTCGTTCCGCGTTGCGTCCAAACTCATAACCGCCTTGTCTTCGGATGGAAGGTGATCCCGGGTCGGGGTTTCTTCCCTCTGTCTCACCCGTTCTTGTTTGACTATCTGCCAGCATAGTCAAACACCGGCTCGCCGCCACATGCAGATTGTGCAGGGCTGCCATGCGGCAGTGGGGCCAAACGGCGGGATAGGCCTATACTTCCGCTAATTGGACACCTGGGCCCCATCCCCCGCCGGCTTTAATGGTGCGGACTGGTCAGACGACCTCAACCACCAAGGGTGGTTCTGCGTTCCTGTCGGGCCCCGCTTCTGCCGGGGCGGCGTCTATTTCCGGCTCAGCGTCGACATCCGGGTCGGGATCAATCGAAGCCGAAAGGTTCTTCTCGATCTGGCGCAGCAGCTTGCGCAGCTTCTTCCGATCCTTGTCATCGAGGCCGGCCAGCGCCTCGCGCTCGAGCCGTTTGCAGGCCTTGTCGACGGCTGCGATGCGCTCGCGGCCTTCGTCGGTCAAGAAAACACGAGCGAGACGACCGTCCGCTGCCGAGATTTCGCGGCGCAGCAGGCCCTGCGCCGAAAGCCGTGTCACCATCTTTGTGACCGTGGGCGGCTGGACGGCGAGGGCAAGAGCGAGTTGGCTCATGGTGCGGCCGTCCGCCTCGGACAGCACCTTGAGCACCGCCTCCTGGCCCGGATGCAGGCCGATGCGGGACAGGTGCACGCCCGAGCGCGCGCGCTGCGCCTTAGCGGCCTGCGCGAGACGGAAGGTGGCGCTCTTCTTGTAATTGAATGCCATGTAGACGACCTATCAGCGCCGCATGAAGAAATGATGACGTCTGCCGGGCCCGCGGCGAGATGTCAGCCCAACCGATCGCTGGTCGGTCGCCAACCCGCGATCCGGCCCGGAGGGCTAGAACCCGGCGAAGGTGCGGCGGACGCGATCGAGGAAGCGGGCGCGGTTCTCGGCCGAGACGCTGTCCATCCTGTAAAGCGCGAGATACCGAGAGCGGCAGCGCGGGGCACAGAGGGCGCGAACGCCGCGCAGGATGGTCTTGCGGCCCGGCTCGCCGATCAGCTTGGAGAACAGCCACGGCGCACCACAGGTCGTGACCACGGCAATCTTGCGGATGTGCTGGAGTTTCGGTCGCATCGGCCTGGTCGCGGTCGGCATCTCGAAAGCGACATGGGGAATGAAGACCCGATCGAACCAGCCCTTCAGCATGGCCGGCAGACCGTACCACCAGGTCGGATAGATGAAGACCAGCGCTTCGGCCCAGAACAGGGCGTCGAGATGGTCCTCGACCGGGCGGCGATTGATCTCCGGCTCGTGATAGAGGCGGCGCTCCTCGGCCGACATCACGGGATCGAAACCAGCGGCGTAGAGGTCGATGAGGCGATGCTCGTGGCCGGCGGCGCCGAGCCCTTCGATGACGGCATCGCGGAGTGCGGCGGCATAGCTCTCGGTACAGGGATGGCAGTGGACAACGAGGACGTGCATCAGAACCGTTCCAGCACCGTCCCGACGCGGTCGAGAAAAGCGGCACGGCTCTCGGGCGTCGAGCGATTCATGTCGTAATGAACGAGGTAGTGGAAGGGCGCGGTCGGCTTGACGACGGCGCGCAGCACCCGCTTCACCGCCTTGCGCGGCGGGTCGCCGACGATGAGTGCGCGCAGGCGAGACCCGCCGTAAGTGGTGATCGTCGCGACTTTCTTGATGTTGTGCAGGCAGGGCACGACCTTGCCGTTTTCCATGCGAAACGAGACACCGGGCAGGAAGACACGGTCGAAAAAGCCCTTCAGGATCGCCGGGTATCCGAAGTTCCACACCGGAAACACCAGCACCAGCGCTTCGGCTCGCTTCAGCCGCGCTATGTAGGGCGCGACGGCGGCACGATCGTTTTCAAGATCATGATAGGCTAGGCGTTCGGCGCGTGTCAGGCGGGGATCGAAATCCTCGGCATAAAGATCGAGGTCATCGACGTCATGCCCGGCCCGCGCAAGCGCGCCCAGCACGCGGGCATGAAGCGCAGCGTGATAGGAGGTCTCGACCGGGTGAGCGTAAAGGACGAGGACGCGCATGGGTTATGGAGTGATGGGTTTGGTGGAGCGGAGCGCGGTCGCTCCACCCTCGGCCGTCGTCCTGGGCCGCGTGGGCCGCTGGCGCGTCGCGTGATCCAGGATCCAGCGACCAAGTCGCGCGTCAGCGAGTCCATAGGCCCGCGCAGGGCTCGTATCCGCTGGTCTTGGATTAAGGGTGGGCTGCGCCCACGAGTCTTGCACTGGGTTCTGGTTCACGCGATGCCGCTTCGCGGGACGCTGTCCTGGATGACGGCTAAGGCTGCCGTCACCCCAAACATTCGACGCATCGCGTGGACGCGCGTTCATCTCACCCCCCTCACTGCGCCAGCCCTTTGAACAGGAACACTTTCTCGGACCGGTAGTCGTACGCAGGATCTTCCCACGCGATCATCTTGCCTGGATTGAGAAGGCCTTTCGGATCCGCCTCCCTCTTGAACGCGAGCTGGATTTCATCGGTCTGTTTCATCCCGCCCTCCTCCAGCGTGTAGCGGTGCGGGTTGAAGATCGGGCAGCCGTGGTCCTCATGAATGCGGATGATTTCGTCGAGACGCTCTTCGGTGGTGTAGCGCACGATCGGCAGGCCGAAGCAGGTGATCCTGCCGTCGAAGCGGACGAACTCAAGGTGGCCGGGTACCTCGTCGCCGAGCAGTCGCGTCAGCGCCGCGACCTTCCCAACGTGGTCGGGGAAGGGATAGAGCACCTGGAGATAGGTGATTGTCGGGTCGACGCGCAGACCGCGAAGCGTGGTGTGGTTCCAGGCGAGCTCGTAGGCCGGCGGCAGGCCTTTCTTCTCCTCCACAGTCGCCGTATCCGAGCGGTACAGGATCTCGGCCTTGCGAAACCGCGCCGTGAAGGCGGCGAAGGCGGCCATGGCGAAGGGCGCGACCATCAACACGCAGACCGACTGGTCTCGGCGGATCATCTTCTGGTGGCGCAGGAAATAGTCGTGCGGCACCGGTGCGGCGACCGGGGCGATTTCCTTGACAAGCAGCCCGTCCTCATTGCCGAGCGCGTCGGCAAAGCGAACGGCATCCATGAAATCGTCGAAGCCGACAAGGACATCGACCCAGTCGTAGGAGGCGGCGAGCGGCGTCTCGACTTCGAGAATAACGCCATTCGTGCCGTAGGCGTGCATGACCTTGTGAAGATCCTCTCCGGTCAGTTCCAGAACCCGGGGTGTCGCCTCCATGGTCGCGATCTTCAGCCTCAGGACGTTGCCGAGGTCGCGAAGGCCGCCCCAGTTGATAGAACCAACGCCGCCGGAGCCGCCGGCGATGAAGCCGCCAAGGGTTGCAGTGCGATAGGTCGAGGGATGGAGGCGCAACTCCTGGCCGGTGCTGCGAGTCTCGTCATCGACCGCGGACAGCACGGCACCAGCCTGCGAGCGCACGGTGCCGCGGCCGATTTCCAGCACCTTGTTCATCTCGGCGAGGTTGAGCACCACGCCGCCCGACAACGGCATGGCCTGGCCGTAGTTGCCGGTACCGGCACCACGGGTCGTAACCGGGACATCGTGCGCATAGCAGGTGGCGAGCACGCGCAACACCTCGTCTTCGGTCTTTGGCGTGACGACCAGATCAGCACTAACATGGTCGAGCTGGCGCTTCAGGACGGGCGAGTACCAGAAGAAGTCGCGGCTCTTCTGCCTGACGATCTGCGGGTTGTCCTCGATTGCGAGACCGGCGAGGTCTGCCTTCAACGCCGCAAGGTCCGTCATCGCGTGGTCTCCATCAGGTCGTCGAGTTCGCGGTAGTCGGGCAGAGTGCGGTCGATCGGCCGGCCGCCGCGCAGGACGAGGCGCGGCCCGTGCGGGCGCGACAGCAGCTCGCTCCAGTTGCGGGCGCGGAACAGGAGCAGGTCCGCCGGACGATCCGGTACGATACGACCGAACTCAGGCCGGCCGATCACTGCTGCAGGCGTCGTGGTCACCGTCCTGATCCAGTCGCCGATCGGATGATCGAGGTGCAGGATCCGCGTCGCCTGGGCATAGACCTCGACAAGATCGAGGTCACCATAGGCGTAGAACGGGTCGCGGGTGTTGTCGGAAGCGACCGCGACGGGAATTCCGCGGGCCTTCATCTCGTGGAGCAGGGTGACGCCGCGCCAGCGCGGAGTGCGTCCAGCGCTCCGGTCCTGCAGGTACATGTTGCACATCGGTAGCGAGACGACGGCGATGCCGGCTTCGGCGACGAGGTCCATGGTACGGTCGGCCTCGTCGGCGTCCTGGCGGGCCAGCGAGCAGCAGTGGCCGACGACGATGCGATTCTGGAACTTGTGGCGCAGGGCTGTCTGCGCGATGTGACGCAGGCTTTGGGCCTGTGGGTCGGCGGTCTCGTCGACGTGAAAATCAAGCTCGAGGCCAAGATCGATCGCCCTGCGGAAGATGGCATCGAGATGCTGGTCGAGACGCGGCACCATATAGGTGACAGCGCCGAGAACCCCGCCGGCCTTAGCGACGCGCGCGGCGATCGAATCGAGAAATCCGTCTTCGAGGTCGAGACGGTCAATGCCGAAAAGGCAGGAGCCCTGGAGCTCGATCCGGCCCTTCCAAGTCTCGTGCATTTCCGTCAGGACTGGCCAGGAAATCCCATCCTGCGGCGGGATGCTGTCGATATGGGTGCGGATCAGTACCGTACCGTGCACGTAAGCGGTGCGCAGCGCGAAATCCACGCGCCGGCGCACGTCCTCGGCGGACCAGTTGGCAGCGCGATCCTCTGCCACCGCCTGGAGCGCCCCCATGAAACTGCCGTCGGGATTAGGCTTGCGCGGCCAGATATGACCCTTGTCGAGATGGGTGTGCATGTCGACAAGACCAGGAAGGACGAGACCACCGTCGAGATCGACCACCGGCACGCCCTCTGGCCGCAGCGCTCCGGGCGGTGCGATTGCGGCGACGCGGCCATGAGATAGGAACAAATCGCCACTGGCAAGGCCGTCGGCGTCGGCGACGAGATCCGCCCGGGCTATCGCCAACGGAATCGTCGCGGCCGTAAGGACCATGTCGCCGGCAGGCAACGCGGGAAATGGCATCGGCTCAGTTCTCTCGTGTCAGCGCGCTCTCGTGCCAGCGGCGCAGAAGCAGGTGGGAAATCAGGCTGGTGACAAAGAAGATCAGAACGCCGGTCACCGAGAGCAGGATGAGGGCCGCGAATAGTCGGGGAATGTTGAGCCGGAACTGCGATTCAAGCAGGCGGAAGGCAAGGCCCGAGCTGGCGCCGGCCGAGCCGGCAGCGAATTCGGCGACGACGGCGGCAATCAGCGCGAGGCCGCCGGCAATCCTGAGGCCGGCGAGGAAGTACGGCAAGGCACTTGGAATCTTGAGCAGAAACAGCGTCTGCCAGCGGCTGGCACCGTAGAGCTCGAACAGGTTCAGGAGATTATGGTCCGTCGATTTCAGCCCCTGGGCCGTGTTGGACAGCACCGGAAAGAAGGCAACGATCCAGGCGCAGATCAGCAGGGCGGATTGCGTGGTGGGAGCGTAGATCAGGATCAGCGGTGCAATGGCAACGATCGGAGTCACCTGAAGAATGACGGCGTAAGGATAGAGCGCAAGTTCGATCCACCGGGACTGCGTCATCAAAATGGCAAGGCCAGCGCCGCCCACGAGCGCAATCAGGAGAGCGGTGAAGGTGATCTTCAACGTGACGACGAGGGCCGCAGACAGGATCGGCCAATCCTCGACCATGGCCTCGGCGACGCGCAGCGGGCTCGGCAGGATGTAATGCGGCACGTTGTAGGCGTGTACGTACCAACCCCAGACGACGACGAGCAGTGCCAGCATCGTGACGGGCACCAGAACCCTCAGAACCCGTTCGCCGAGACCCGCCGACGAGGGAGCGGCCGGCATCGGTTCATCGAGGTGCGACGGGGCGACGTTTTCCGTTTTTTGCGTGTCGATCGCGGTCATAGGTGGTCGCCAACATCCATTGCGGCATGCAGCGCGGCCGAAGCCTGGCGGCAATAGTCGTTGTAGACGGCGGAAGTGCGGAAGTCTTCCTCGCGGGGGTAGGGCGCGTCGATCGCCATGTCACTGACGACGCGGCCGGGACGGGCGGCCATCACGACGATCCGGCTCGACAGGTAGACGCTCTCAAACACCGAATGGGTCACGAAGATGACGGTCCAGCCGAACTTCTCCCACAGATGCAGCAGGTCGTTGTTGAGCTTGAAGCGGGTGATCTCGTCGAGCGCGGCAAAAGGCTCGTCCATCAGCAGCAGCTTCGGCCGGGTGACCAGGGCGCGGGCAATCGAAACGCGCATTTTCATGCCGCCGGAAAGCTCGCGCGGATAGGCTCCGGCAAAGTTCTCGAGGCCAACCATGCGCAGGGAGTCGAGCACTCGGTCGCGGGCTGCGGTCCTTGACACACCCTTCAGGCGCAGCGGCAGCCACACATTGTTGAAGACGCTCGCCCAGGGCATCAAGGTCGGCTCCTGGAAGACGAAGCTGATCTCGGGCCGGTTCTTGGCGGAAAGATGGGTGCCATTCACGGGCCACGAGATCGTCCCTGACGACGGTTCGCCAAGGCCGGCAACGATCCGAAGCGCCGTCGATTTGCCGCAACCCGACGGTCCGAGCAGACTGATGAACTCGCCTTCGCCGACGTCAAGTGACATGTTCTGGAGAGCGACGGTGCCGTTGGAGAAAATCTTCGAGACGCCGTCGAGCCGGACCAGCGGCCGAGACGACCCGGCGTCCGGACGCTCGACCGCGCCTTGCTTCTGCTGCGGAATACTGCTCAACACAAACCCCGTTTTGCGCCAGGAGAGTCGGCGTCGACACGGCAG
>CAYXAA010000004.1:137954-192072 GCA_964462985.1 uncultured Hyphomicrobiales bacterium
GTCACTGCCTTTCGCCTGGGCGAGGCGGAGCCCCACCCGGGCCGTTTCAAAGGACCAGCGTGCCGGCCTATTTCTTCAGATCCATACCGACGCCCTTGCAAACGAATTCGGTCGTATAGATCTGCGACAGGTCGAGACCATCCTTGACGACGCCAACGGTGACCATCAGGTCGTAGAAGGTCTGCACCCGTTCGTCGACCATGCAGCCGATGCCCTTCTCCAGCGCCTCTCCCGACTCAATCAGTCCATACTCCTTGATGGTCTCGATCGTGAAGGCGATCTGATCGTCGGTCATCTCGGGATTGTCCTTCTTGATCAGCTCATTGGCGGCAGCGTTATCGCCGTAAAGATAGTTGTACCAGCCAATGATCGAGGCATCGACGAAGCGTTGCACCACGTCCTTGTTGGCGGCGACGAAATCAGCCTTGGCCTCGATCGTGGTCGAATAGGCGCCGAAGCCGTTGTCTGCGAGCAGGAACAGCTTCGGCTTGAAGCCGCCCTGCTGCTCGATGGCATAGGGCTCGGACGTGATGTAGCCCTGCTGCGCGGACTGCTTGTCGGCCAAGAAGGGCCCGGGATTGAAGGTGTAGGGCTTGTACTGCTCGTCGCGGAAGCCCGGAAAGGCCGACTTCATCCATTGGAAATAGGAGGTGTAGCCGTCCTTGCCCATGAAGATGGTCGGCAGCTTCGCGAGGTCCTCGAAGGTTTCCACGCCCGCATCGGGATGAGCGATCAGCACCTGCGGATCCTTTTGGAAGATCGCCGCGACCTCCACCAGGGGGATGCCCTGTTCCACGGCAGAGAAGGAGCCGAGCAGGTTGCCGTTCATGTAGAAGGTGATCTTGTCGGCCATCAACAGCGCGCGGTTGGCGGCCTGCGGCCCGCCCTGCACGATCTCGACCTTGAGGCCGTATTTCTCGTAAGTCCCGTCGGCGACAGCCTGATAGAACCCGCCGTGTTCCGCCTGGGCCAGCCAGTTGGTCCCGAACTTGACCTCGTCGAGCGCGAAGGCTGGCGTCGCAGCCGTGGCCAAGACTACGGTGAACCCGGCGCCCATCAGAAGATGCCCCAGACGCATATGATTTTCCCCTCCGTGTACCCGGGTCACGCGTGACGCGTTCCCATTTGCTCTTGTTTGGATCCTGCTTGTCAGGAACCCGACCGCACGTGATCACGACGGACCAGCCGTCGGATTTTCGACCAACGGACCTGCTCGCAAACCGCATGCCACGCAAGGCCACTTGTCAGCGGCCCAGCGAAATCGGCAAGTTCCGGCCCAAGGCTTGTAATCTATGACAGTAACTCACGACTCCTGCCCAAAAAAGCAGCAAAATTCTGACTTGAGGTTAGCCACCGGAGAGGTTCACGGGCGTTGAATCGCCCGCTGCAGCGGTCTTTCCAAGACGGCCGAAACGGCCTAGCGTCGTCCATGCCTGCCGCTCCAAAAGGCGTTCCCGAATGATCAAGCCCGTCACGCCCTCTGATATTCACCCGCCCTTCGCCCGCTACAGTCACGGCGTCGAAGTGCCGGCCGGGCATCGGCTGGTGTTCTGCTCCGGTCAGCTCGGCATTGGCCTCGACGAGACGATCCCGCCCGACGCCGAGGGGCAGACCCGACTCTGCTTCGAGAACATCCGCTCGATCCTTGCCGCCGCCGGGATGACGCTTTCCGACATCGTGCGCATCAATGCCTTCGTCAGTGGCCGCGAGCACCTCGCCGGCTATATGAAGACCCGCGATCAGTTCTTTCACGACCCACCTCCGGCCTCCACGCTGATGATCGTCTCGGGTTTTGCGCGCGAGGCCTTCGTGGTGGAAGTCGAGGTGGTGGCGGCAAAAAGGGACTGACTCATACCCAGCCTGGTCGACGTGCTCCCGCTGCCGCTGGCGTTTCCGATCCCGCTGCTGTGACGTTCCGCCCGAATGTTTTCGCCGTTCATGCATATGGCTGCTTCGCGGGCCGGCGCTGTAGACGGTGGCAGGCATCGTGACCGCGCGGCGTCCTTTGGGCCGTTGCGGCCCTGCTCGGGCTAGAATCGCCTTGACGCCGTTTCTACTGAAGCGCCAATCCCGCGCCCCTTGCCGATCGGCACCGTTGGTATAGAAATTTCCAGGTTGCCGCTTCACCGGCACCCTCTCGAAATCCTCCTGCGCGGAACTCGGGCGGTCATGGACGGCCGCCATCTAAGCCTGCAGATCCAGAAAAAGGACCGACTTCCCATGCGGCTGTGGATCAAGGACCCGATCGCCATTCTCGCCGAAGGAGCCGAGCGCGGTGTCGTGGTTGAGGACGGCGTCATCGCAGAGCTCGTGGGCGCCGGCAGGGAACCCTCCGCACCGGCCGATCAGAGCTTCGATGCCTCCGCGCATGTGATCGTGCCCGGTCTGATCAACACCCATCACCACTTTTTCCAGACGCTGACCCGCGCCCATCCTGCGGCCATCAACAAGGAACTGTTTCCCTGGCTGAAGGCGCTCTACCCGATCTGGGCGAGGAACGTTACGCCGGAAACCTTCCGCATGGCGACGCGGCTGGCGCTGACGGAGCTTTTGATGTCGGGCTGCACCACGGCGGCCGACCACCACTATCTCTTCCCGGCCGGGCTGGAGCAGGCGATGGACATCCAGGTCGAGGAGGCGACCCGGCTCGGCATTCGCATGACCGTCTCGCGCGGTTCCATGAACCTGTCCGAGAAGGACGGCGGTTTGCCCCCCGACACGGCGGTGCAGGACGAGGACACGATTCTTTCCGATTGCGAACGGGTGCTTTCGAAATATCACGACCCATCGGAAGGCGCCTTCATCCAGGTTGCGCTTGCGCCTTGCGCGCCTTTCACCGTCACCAAGCGCCTGATGCGAGAGAGCGTGCAGCTGGCGGAGAGGCATGACTGCCGGCTGCACACCCACCTCGGCGAAACCCGGGACGAGAACGACTATTGCGAGCACCATTTCCAGTGCCGACCGGTCGACTATCTCGAGGACTGCGGCTGGCTGAGCAACCGGGTCTGGCTTGCTCACGGCATTCATTTCAACGACGACGAGATCACCAAGCTCGGCCGGCATGGCGTGGGCGTCTGTCACTGTCCGACCTCCAACATGGTGCTCGCCTCCGGTCAGTGCCGGACACGCGAACTGGAGGCGGCCGGTGTGCCTGTCGGCCTCGGCGTCGACGGCTCGGCTTCGAACGACAATTCCAACCTGATGGAAGGCGTGCGCCACGCGCTGATGATCAACCGTCTGACCTATGACGCGACGGTGACCCATTTCGACGCCCTGCGCTGGGCGACGAGGGGCTCGGCGCAGTGCCTCGGGCGCGACGATATCGGCGAGATCGCCGTTGGCAAACAGGCCGACCTGGCGTTCTACACGCTCGACGAGCTACGCTTTTCCGGAGCCGGCGACCCGCTTGCGGCCCTGGTGCTGTGCGGCGCCCACGCGGCCGACCGCGTCATGATCGCCGGGGCATGGAAGGTGATGAACGGTCTCCCCGTGCACATGGATGTGGAACGGCTGAGGTATGAGCATGGAGAGGCAGCGAAGCGGTTTCTGGCCTCGCTCTGAGGGCGCGACCCGCTCGGACCGGTGGGACAGAGGCCTTTTGGCCAAAAGGACGCTAAAACGCATGCGAGGGCGTACCGGCCAAAATATCGTCGGTGTCACGATTCTCCAATCTGCAAGGAAATGCTCATGACCGCCCTGCCCCGTCGCTTCTGGCACGAGATGACGACGACCGACTTTTCGGAGAGCGATACGTCGTCGTGGATCGCGATCCTGCCCGTCGCTGCGATCGAGCAGCATGGGCCGCATCTTCCGGTCTTCACCGACACCGCGATCGCCGAAGGGCAGATCCGGCGCACGCTAGAGCTCCTGCCCGACGATCTGCCCGCGACCTTCCTGCCGGTGCAGGCAGTCGGCAAGTCAAACGAGCACATCTCTTCACCCGGCACGCTGACGCTCAGTTGGGACACACTGACCCGGGCCTGGATCGAGATCGGCGAGAGCGTTCACCGCGCCGGCATCCGCAAGCTGGTGCTGATCAATTCGCACGGAGGCAACGTCCCGATCATCGACATTGTCGCCCGTGAGCTCCGGGTAAAGCATGACATGCTGGTGACGGCGACGGCCTGGTCGCGCTTCGGCCAGCCCGACGGCGTGTTTCCGGCCGAGGAGTTCACCTACGGCATCCACGGCGGCGACGTCGAGACCTCGATCATGCTGCATCTCCACCCCGACCTGGTCAGGATGGAGAAGGCCGAGGACTTCAAATCGGCACAACTCGACTTCATTCACGAATTCAAGTACCTGCGCGGTCATGGCCAGCAGCAGTTCGGCTGGAAGGCGCAGGACCTCGGCCTGAAGGGCGCTGTCGGCAACGCCGCAGCGGCCACTGCCGAAAAGGGCAAGGCCTCACTCGACCATGCGGCCGCCGCATTCGTCGAGCTGTTGAAGGACATCCACGCCTTCGACCTCGCGCGGCTGTGGACGCCGACGGAGTGAAGCTCAGGCGAACTCGCCGAGTTCGTAGGACGTCTCCCATGCGACCGGATCGAAGCCGATAAACCGCTTACCGGAGGTTTCCACGATTGGGCGCTTGATCGCTGACGGCTGTTCCAGCATCAGCGCAATGGCCGAGGCGGCGTCGGTCGTGGCTTCCTTGATCTCGTCCGGCTGCTTGCGCCAGGTCGTGCCGGAGCGATTCAACACCTTTTCCCAGCCGAACTGCGCGACGAAGCGCTCCAAGGTCTGCCGGTCAACGCCCTGCTTCCTGTAATCGTGGAATGAATAGTCGATGCTGCGCTCCTCCAGAAACCGTCGCGCCTTCTTGACGGTGTCGCAATTGGTGATGCCATAGACGGTGATCATCGATGGGGCGAGCTCCTTCGATTGAAAAATCTTGGGGTGTGTCTAGCGAGAGCAGGCGCGCATGTCACGTTCTGGCGGGATGGCCATCGACCTTATGGGTACGCCTCGACCAGCTTTCCAGGGTTCATCAGCCCGTGCGGATCGGCGAGCCGCTTGAACTCCGGCTGCGGGGCGTCGATCCGCTTCCAGCCGGCATCGTTGAGGACGTAAGTGTGAGGATCGGACACCGCCACCCCCAGTTCGTTCAGTGCAGCCACGACCTCGTAGAGCCGCTCCTGGGTGCTGTATCGCAAGAGCGGCAGTGATGTGCAGGTGACGCGGCCGAAGCGCCGCTGGAATTCGAGGTGAAGAAGAAGCTCGTCGCCGAAGACCTCCGCGACACGGTCGACCAGCTCCAGGTTGCTCTCCGGCGGAAATCGGAGCTGAAGATAGGTGATGTCAGGATGACGCTTCATGGCGTGAAGCGTGGTGTGGTTCCAGGTGTATTCGTAGAGTGGGCCGGGTGAACCCTCTCCAGTGAAAGCGGCTCTTTCCGCCGCAGCGGCGTCACGGGAGAATACCACTTCACCGCCGTGATCCGCGGCGATCTCTGCCAATGCGCCAACCTGGGGCTCGCTTACCATCACGATCGCCGCGGCCGCGCCCGACGGCACCAGCTTCGCCAGCCTGCCGATCATCGGCGGTATCCGTGGATCCAACACAGACACCAGCTTCTTGGCGATGCCGTCGCACTCCGTCAGCACCTGGCCGAAGCGGGCGGCCGCGGCGAGCGAGGAGAAGGCGATGATCCTCTCGGCCCAGGGATGGCGCGGGGCGAGCGGCACAGTGACGGAGACGATAATGCCATTGACACCATAGGCATGCAGCACCTTGAGGACATCGCGGCCTTCAAGGCGGACGACGCGCGGTTCTTCCTCCACGGTTACCACCTCGGCGGCAATAACGGCTCCCGGGTCTGAGATCTGGCCCCAGGTACAGGAGCCGGCGCCGGCCGCGCCACCGGCGACGAAGCCGCCGATGGTCGCCTGCTTGCGCGTCGAGGGATGAAAACGAAGCTCCCAACCGGTTGCGGCAAGCGCGCGGTCGACGTCCAGCATCGCCGCACCGGCCTCGATCGTCGCAACCCCAGGCGCGGCGGAGAGAATGCGGCCGAGCCCCGTCATGTCGAGGACGATACCGCCCTCGAGGGGTACTGCCTGACCGTAGTTGCCGGTGCCGCCGCCACGCACGGTGAGCGGGACACGGTGCCGCGCCGCCGCGGCCGCGACACGAATCACCTCCTCGCGCGAGCGCGGCGCGACAATGAGATCGGCGGTGCGGCCGTCGAGCCTGTCCTTCAGAATCGGCGAGAACCAGAAGAAATCCCGGCTTTTCACCCTCAAGGTCGCTGCGTCATCGTGGCAGGGCACGTCAACCAGGTCGTGGCGGAAATCGACCAACGAATTCATCCGCAGCCTCGCTTATAGTGGACATGGACAGCGCAACGGTGTCCGGGCAATGGCGGTGCCAATGCGCATCTTCGGGGAGCCGGCAGACTGCGACAAGGGGAAACATGACCAGAAGAACGCAGCGCATTCCACCCGGAGCCGGCCCGCTCGACCAGCGGCTCCGGCTCTGGAGTGGGCTCATTCTGTCCTTCTTCGCCGCCACGCATTTCCTCAATCATGCCCTCGGCAATGTCTCGCTCGCGGCGATGCAATGGGGGCAAGACCTGCGCTACGAGCTGTGGCACAGCCGTCCCGGCACTGTCCTGCTCTATGGCGCCTTCCTTCTGCATATTGGATTGTCACTGTGGAAGGTGGCGCGGCGCAGGACGTTTCACATGTCCGGCTGGGAGGCTGCACAGCTCATTCTCGGCCTCCTCATCCCGTTCCTGCTGATTCCCCATGTGATCGGCACGCGCGGTGCGGAGCAGATGTTCCACACCTATGTCGACTACCGGCACGCACTCACCGTTCTGTGGCCCGGCAACGCCGTCAATCAATCGCTGCTCCTCCTGATCGTGTGGACCCACGCCGTGATAGGGCTGCACTACTGGCTGCGGCTGAGGTCCTGGTACGGCCGGCTGCTGCCGTATCTTACCGTGGTCGCCATTGCCGTGCCGCTTTTGGCACTGACGGGATGGATGACCGCGGCCGAGCGTGAAATGCTGCTCGGTACGGCCAGGCACAACTTCAAGCCCGGCGAGATCGAGCAGATCTATGCCCTGTCCTTTCGCGCCCGCTTGGTGATCTACAGCTTGATCACGATTGCTCTGGCGGTGCCAATCGTCCGACATCTCGGCGAACGTTTCGCGCGCGGCATCACGGTAAGCTATCTCGGCGGTCGCAGCTTCAAGGTCGTGCCGGGTCCGACGCTCCTGGAGATCAGCCGCATGAAAGGTGTGCCACACATGTCGGTATGCGGTGGACGCGGGCGCTGCTCGACCTGCCGTGTGCATGTGCTCACCGGGGGCGAAAACCTCGATCCGCCGACCCCGGCGGAGCGCGCGGTGCTGAAGCGGGTTGAAGCCGCCAGCGGCGTCCGCCTTGCGTGCCAGATCCGGCCAAGGACCGACCTGACGGTGCGGCCGCTGATCGCCGCCGACCGTCCGATCCCGCTTTCGGCGATGCACGACCGGTTCCGCTGGGGTGTCGAACAGGCGATCGTCGTCATGTTCGTCGACCTGCGCGGCTTCACCAGGCTGACGGAGAACCGGCTGGCTTTCGACGTCGTATTCATTCTCAACCGCTATATCGACGGCGTGGTCCGCAGCGTGCGCGCCAAGGGCGGCATGATCGACAAGGTGATGGGCGACGGAGTCATGGTGCTCTACGGAGTGGAGACAGATTACACGACCGCTGCGCGCCAGGGACTTGCCACCGTGGTTGCCATCGTCGAGGAGCTTGCGGTGATCAACCGCGAACTCGAAAGCCACCTCGACCATCCGCTGCGGATCGGCATTGGCCTGCACGGCGGCCCTTCGATCCTCGGCCGGGTCGGGCTCGATGGACGCGCCGGCGTCGCATCGAGCCTGACCGCGCTCGGCGACGTCGTCAACGTGGCAAGCCGGCTCGAAACGGCGACCAAGGAAGAAGGCGCGGTCGCCCTGGTGTCGCAGGCGGTCTTTGCCGCGGCCGGCGTGCCACCCGAGGCGGTCGGACGCTCGCTAAAGCTCGCCGTGCGCGGCCGTGCCGCCGCCCTCGACGCAGTGGCTATCGACGATGTGGAAACCCTCAGAGCGGCACTCGCCGCAGACCCCGTACCGGAAAGGACAGACACGGCCGCATGACGGGCACATTCACTGGAATCGAAGCCTCGGTCGAGGCGCTGCTGGCGCGTCTGGTCGCCTTTCCGACCGTATCGACAGCAAGCAACCTGAACCTGATCCACTTTGTCCGCGACGTTCTCCGAAATCACGGGATCGAGGCGCGCTTGGTGCCGAGTGCGGATGGCGACAAGGCTAACTTGCACGCCGTGATCGGTCCAAGGGTCGACGGAGGGGTCGTCCTGTCCGGCCACACCGACGTCGTACCGGTCGAGGGGCAAAGTTGGTCGAGCGAGCCGTTCACGCTCACCGACCGGGGCGGCAGGCTCTACGGTCGTGGCACGGCGGACATGAAGGCCTTCGCGGCCATCGCGCTGGCCCTGCTGCCCGAGATGGCCGCGGCCGGTCTGAAGCGGCCGATCCATCTGGCGTTGTCCTATGACGAGGAGGTCGGCTGCTTCGGCGCCCCGGACATGATCGCCGACATGCTCGAGGCCGGACCGCGACCGGCTGCGGTCATTGTCGGCGAGCCGACCGAGATGAAGGTGGTAACGGCGCACAAGGGCACGGCGGTGCTGCGTACCACCGTCACCGGCCATGCGGTTCATTCCAGCCACCTCGATCGCGGCGTGTCCGCCGTGTCCGCCGCGGCCCGAATCATCACCTGGCTAGAGGACCGCACCGCTGAAAATCGCCACACCGCAGACCCCGGCCTGCCGTTCGACCCGCCGTTCACGACGCTTCACTGCGGCATGATCCAGGGCGGCACGGCGCACAACATCGTGGCACGGGACTGCTGGTTTCTCACCGATATCCGCAACGTGCCGCACGAAAGCCTGGCCGAGTGGGAAGAATGCTATGCCCGCCATCTGCGCGACATCGTCGATCCGGCGCTCAAGGCGGCGCACCCTGCAGCAGGCGTCGCCCTGGAACGTCTGGCACACGTCCCCGGCCTTCGTCCCGAAAGGGACGGATCCGCCGAAGCTCTGGCACGAAAGCTTACAGGCGACAACGGTCGCCGCGTCGTCGCTTACGGCACCGAAGCGGGATTGTTCCAGCAGGCGGGGCTATCGACCGTGGTCTGCGGCCCCGGCTCGATCGAGCAGGCGCACCAGCCGGACGAGTTCATTGAAAAGACGCAACTTTCAGCGGGTGTCACCTTTTTGCGCCGTCTGATCTCCGCGCTTGCTGCCTAAACCGGCAGCAGGATGCTGGACGCGCGTTGCAAGCCTTCCTAGAGTTGCGCCATCGGCCGCGTCGCACGGTCCAGCCCGTGGGAGCTCCGACCAGAGGATGACCGCTGCGCGGGACGGCGTCGGCCCACGGGCGGATCGAAGGGCAATCGACGCCCGCAAAACTCAAAAATGGGAGAAGAGGGGACATGCGCAGACCAGATTCGACGAAGGCGATGTCGGCGGCGACCGGCGCGCTCGTCATGGTGCTCACCGGCACGTCGGCTTCGGCCGAGACCCTGAAGTTCGCGTTCCAGGGCACTCTCAATCAGCTGGACCCATACAGCCTGAACGAAACCTTCACGCTTGGGGCGCTCGGCAACGTCTACGAGGGCTTGACCCGCCGCGGCCCGAACCTGGAAATCGAACCGGCTCTCGCCGAGAGCTGGGAAATCATCGAGCCGACCCGCTGGCGCTTTCACCTGCGCAAGGGCGTGACGTTCCACAACGGCAACCCGTTCACCGCCGAGGACGTCGCTTTCTCTGCCGAGCGGGTCCGCGCGGAAGGTTCCGATCTGACGACACGGATAGGCGCAGACGTAAAGGTCGAGATCGTCGACGACTACACCGTCGACTTCGTGTTGCCAGGGCCGAACCCGATCCTGCATTACGAATGGGATACCTGGTACATCATGGACAAGGAGTGGACCGAGGCGAACAACGCCGTCAAGGTCACCTCCGCGTCCGACACAAATCCCAATTACGCTGCGCTCCACGCCAACGGAACCGGCTCCTACGTCATCACCAGCCACGAGCCGGGAGTGAAGACCACATTCGAGTTGAACCCGAAGTGGTGGGACAAGATCTCGGGCAATATCGACAAGGTCGAGTTCACGCCGATCGCTTCCGACGCCACGCGCGTCGCCGCGTTGCTGTCGGGCGAGATCGACGTCATCGACCCGGTGCCGCTGCAGGATATCAAGCGCCTCAATGACAATCCGAGCACAAAGGTGCTGACCGGGCCCGAACTGCGCACGATCTTCCTCGGCATGGACCAGAGGCGGGACGAACTGCTCTATTCCAGCGTCAAGGGAAAGAACCCGCTTAAGGACGTCCGCGTTCGTAAGGCCTTTTACCAGGCGATCGACATTGACGCGATCCACCAGAAGGTGATGCGCGGCTTGTCGGCGCCGACGGCGCTCATGATCTCGCCGCTGCTCTTCTCACGGGCGGACGAGTTCGAGCGCTATCCCCATGACGTCGAAGCGGCCAAAGCGCTGCTCGCCGAGGCCGGCTATCCCGACGGCTTTTCCATTGTCATGGATTGCCCCAACGACCGATACGTCAACGACGAGGCGATCTGTCAGGCGGTCGCGGCGATGCTGGCCCGGATCGGCATCAAGGTCGATCTCAACGCTCAGCCGAAGGCGCAGTATTTCGCCAAAGTTCTGCCGTCGGGCGGCTTTGACACCTCGTTTTACCTGCTCGGCTGGACGCCCGGCTCTTTCGACAGCTGGAACGTGCTGGCCAATATCGAAGGCTGCCGCGACGATACCGGCAAGGGCGGACCATTTAACTTCGGCGGCTACTGCAACCCGAAGGTGGACGAACTTGCGGCCCAAATACTGGTTGAAAACGATACGGAAAAGCGTGACGCGCTGATCGCCGAAGCTTTCAGGATCACGCAGGAGGACGTGTCGCACATTCCGCTGCACCAGCAGAGTCTGGCTTGGGGAACCTCGGACAAGATCGATCTCGTCCAGCGCGCGGACAATCAGTTCCTGTTCCGCTGGATCACCAAGAACTAACGACCGACACCCGAACGCGACCCGGTGGTACGCCGCCGGGCCGCGCACCAATTGCCAAACAGCCGCTGGGGGATCATGCTCACCTTTGCCATCCGCCGCCTGGTCCAGGCGATCGTGGTCATGATCGTCGTGGCGTTGATTGCCTTCACGCTGTTTCGCTTCGTCGGCGATCCGGTCAACCAGATGGTCGGGGTCGAGACCGGCCCCGAGCAGCGGGAGGCGTTGCGTCAGGCTCTCGGCCTCAACGACCCGGTGCTGGTGCAGTTTGCCCGGTTTATCGTCAACGCAGCGCAGTTCGACTTCGGCCTGTCCTACCAATTCAAGCAGCCGGTGGCCGAACTGATCGGCAGGCGCCTGCCCGCAACCCTGGAGTTGTCCATCGCCTCGGCGCTGTTCTCGCTCATCGTCGGACTGCCGATGGGTGTCTATACCGGACTCAACCGCGATAGTGCCCTGTCAAAGTTTTTCCTCTCGATCTCACTGATCGGCATCTCGCTTCCGACCTTCTTCATCGGCATCCTGCTCATCTTTATCTTTTCGGTCAGCCTGCAGTGGCTGCCGAGCTTCGGTCGGGGCGAGGTTGTGCAGATCGGCTGGTGGTCTACCGGGCTTTTGACGGTCAGCGGCCTGAAGGCCCTGATCCTGCCGGCCATCACGCTCGGCCTGTTCCAGATGACACTCATCATGCGGTTGGTGCGGGCGGAGATGCTGGAGGTGATCCGCACCGACTACATCAAGTTCGCCCGGGCGCGCGGCCTGCCGGATCGGATCGTGCACTTCCGCCATGCGCTGAAGAACACGCTGGTGCCGGTCATCACCATCACCGGTCTGCAACTCGGTTCCCTGATAGCTTTTGCCATCATCACCGAAACGGTGTTCCAATGGCCGGGCATGGGGCTCCTGTTTCTGCAGGCGGTGCAAAACGTCGATATTCCGATCATGGCCGCCTACCTGATGCTGATCGCGTTTGTGTTCGTGCTGATCAACCTCGTGGTCGACCTGCTCTATTTCGTCGTCGACCCGCGGCTGCGCGTGGAGCGCGCGGTGCAATGACCATAGATCAGGACACGCTCACGCTGAGCCCGATCATGGCGGCCGATGGGGTTCTCCTTCTGGAAAGATGGCGACTCGACCAGTTTCATGTCGGTGCAGCGGCACGGGGCTCGCCGCATGGCTCATGGCACGAACCGAGGCAGCCATGGCGTCCGAAGGGACCAGAGAAGCCTATCTGTTCTGCACCGCCGGCAACCATCGCGCCCACCGGTTCTACGTCAAGACTGGCTGGCACGATGCCGGCGTCGAGGCGACCCGCGTGCCGACCTCGACCGGCGATTTTCTCACCGTGCCCTGCCATCGCTTCGACAAGGAAATCGGCTGATGCCCCACGTCGCGGGCGATGAAGCCCGATCCGCCGATCTTGTGTCGAGCCGGCCGCTGGCAGCACCGGGCCCGGTCGCCCGGGCACTCGACAGCGACATCCTCCATTCCTTCCTGCGATCCAAGGTGACCGTGGTCGCCGCCGTCGTCACCCTGCTGATCCTGGTCGGGGCGCTGTTCGCGCCAGTGATCGCGCCGCACGATCCGTTCAACCTCGCCGAAATTTCAATCCTCGACTCGCGCCTGCCGCCCATGTGGATGGAAGGCGGTGAGGCCCGGTTCGTGCTCGGAACCGACGACCAGGGCCGCGACCTGTTGTCGGGCATTCTCTTCGGCTCGCGGATCTCGATCGCCGTCGGCTTCCTGTCGGTTGCCTTCGCCGCAACGGTAGGCATCCTGCTCGGCCTGATCGCCGGCTATGTCGGCGGCCGCGTCGACAGCGTGATCATGCGCATCGCCGAAGTCCAGCTGACCTTCCCGGCGATCCTGATCGCGCTGCTGATCGACGGCGCGGCCCGCGGCATTTTTGGCAATCTCGACCGCGAGCGGTTCGCCTTCTGGATCCTGGTGTTCTCGATCGGCCTGTCGTTCTGGGTCCAGTTCGCCCGCACCGTGCGCGGCTCGACCATGGTCGAGAAAAACAAGGAATACGTCCAGGCAGCGCGGCTGATCGGCATTCCGCCATTCCTGATCATGATCCGCCACGTGCTGCCGAATGTGATCGGCCCGGTGCTGGTCATCGCCACCATCAACCTCGCGGTGGCGATCGTCACCGAGGCCACGCTGTCGTTCCTCGGTGTCGGCGTTCCGCCAACACAGCCTTCCCTCGGCACCTTGATCCGAATCGGAAATGATTTCCTCTTCTCGGGTGAATGGTGGATCGCGATCTTCCCCGGTGTGGCGCTCGCGATACTCGTGCTTGCCGTCAATCTGCTTGGCGACTGGCTGCGCGATGCGCTTAACCCGAAGCTCCGGTAGGACAGAGAACGACCATGGCGGCCCCGCTCCTTTCCGTACGTGACCTTCGGGTTGAATTTCCGACCCGACGCGGCGTGCTGACAGCGATCGATGGCGTCTCCTTCGACCTTTCGGAGGGCGAGGTGCTTGGCGTTGTGGGCGAATCGGGTGCCGGGAAGTCGATCACCGGCACCGCCGTGATCGGTCTGCTCGAGCCGCCCGGCCGCATCGCCGGAGGCGAGATCCGCCTCAAGGGCGAACGCATCGACACCTTGCCGCGCGCGGCGATGCGCAGGATCCGCGGCAAGCGAATCGGCATGGTGTTCCAGGACCCGCTCACCAGTCTGAACCCGCTGTTCTCGATCGGCGACCAGCTTGTCGAGACGATCACGACCCATCTGCCAGTCTCCGAGCGCGAAGCGCGCGAGCGCGCGGTGCGCCTGCTCGAGGAAGTCGGGATTCCCGCTGCCTCACAGCGGCTTGCCGCCTATCCGCATCAGTTTTCCGGCGGCATGCGTCAGCGCGTGGTGATCGCGCTCGCGCTCTGCGCCGAGCCGGAACTCGTCATCGCCGATGAGCCAACGACGGCGCTCGATGTCTCGGTACAGTCGCAGATCATCAAGCTGCTGAAGCGCATCTGCCACGATCACGGCGCGGCGGTGATGCTGATCACCCATGACATGGGCGTGATCGCCGAGACCGCCGACCGGGTGGCGGTGATGTATTCCGGACGCATCGCTGAAATCGGCCCGGTGCGGGACGTGATCGCCAACCCGCATCATCCCTATACAGTCGGCCTGATGGGCGCGATCCCCTCGCTCACCGGCGATGCCGACCGGCTGACCCAGATCCCCGGCTCGATGCCGCGGCTGGACGCCATCCCGCGCGGCTGCGCCTTCAACCCGCGCTGCCCGCACGTCTTCGACCGCTGCCGGATCGATAGGCCCGAACTGATCGATATCGGCCAAAGCCGCGTCGCGTGCTGGAAGGCGGCCGAAGCGGTGGAGACGGCGCGATGAACGCCCACGGCACGCCCGCCGTCGTCGAAGTCGAAGGCCTGTCACGTACGTTCGACGTGTCGCGGCCATGGCTCAACCGGGTGCTGGAGCGCGCGCCCAAGGCTTATCTCAAGGCCGCTCAGGACGTCAGCTTCTCAATCGCACGGGGCGAAACTTTCGCCCTCGTCGGAGAATCCGGTTCCGGCAAATCGACGGTGGCAAAGATGGTGGTCGGCCTGATCGAGGCGTCCGCCGGCGACATCCGCATCGATGGCGTCGACATGCGCAGCCGGCGTTCAGGGCCGGCGATGCGTGACCTGCGGCGCCGCATTCAGATGATTTTTCAGGACCCATACGCCAGTCTCAACCCGCGCTGGCGGGTCGAACGCATCATCGCCGAGCCGATCCGCGCGTTTGGCCTCGAGAAGGATCGGCGGGGGATTGCCCGACGCGTCGGGGAACTGCTGGAGCTGGTGCGGCTCGATCCGCGCGACGGCGCAAAATATCCTCACGAGTTCTCCGGTGGCCAGCGCCAGCGCATCTGCATCGCCCGGGCTCTCGCCTCCAAGCCCGAATTCCTCGTCTGCGACGAACCGACCTCGGCGCTCGACGTCTCGGTGCAGGCCCAGATCCTCAACCTGATGCGCGACCTGCAGGATGAGTTCGGGCTGACCTACCTCTTCATCAGCCACGATCTTGCCGTGGTGCGCCACATGGCGCGCCGCATCGGAGTGATGTATCTCGGCCGCCTGGTCGAGGTTGCCGAGGCAAAGCAGCTGTTTTCCGCCCCGCGCCATCCCTATACGCGCATGCTGCTTGAGGCCATCCCGGACCTGGAAATGTCCGGGCGGCCGCGCAAGCCGGTCGAGGGCGAGATCCCCAATCCGATCAATCCGCCACCGGGCTGCACCTTCCATCCCCGCTGTCCGCTGGCGAACGAGCGCTGCCGCGCTGAACGGCCGGCGTTCCTGGGTGGCGTCGCCTGCCATGCGGTGGAGGAAGGGCGTATCTGATGACGATGTCGCCAAGCGGCCCTTGACCTTCCCGTCGCTGGAACTCCTATCTGGACTGCAACAGCCGAATCACCTCTTCGGAGATTCTTATGGCGGTTGCCAGCGAAGCACTATCGGCGCCCGGCGCTCAAATGAGCCGCACGCTCCATCTCGATATCACCGGCATGACCTGTGCCGCCTGTGCGGCGCGGGTGGAGAAGGTGCTGGAGCGTCAGCCTGGAGTTGGCAGCGCCAGCGTCAACCTGCCGCTGGAAAGCGCCGCAATTTCCGTTGCCGAGGGCGTTACGCCGGGGGCTCTGGTCGCCGCTGTTGAGGCGGCCGGCTACGGCGCTCATGTGCGGCCCGAGGACAGTGCCGCTCGTCGCGCCGAGCGAGAGGCTTCGGAAGCGCGAGCCTCCGCCGCAGAACGCCGCACACTCGCCGTTCTGGGGCTGTCGGCCGTGCTCACCGTGCCGCTGGTGCTCCCGATGGTGCTCGCTGTTTTCGGCATCGACTGGATGCTTGCGCCGCTGGTTCAGCTCGCGCTGGCAACGCCGGTGCAGATCCTCGCCGGCGGTCGCTTCTACGTCGGTGCCTTCAAGGCGCTGCGAGGCGGCGGCGCCAACATGGATGTGCTTGTCTCGCTCGGCACCTCGGTCGCTTACGGCTACAGCGCCTACCTGACGCTCTGGGCCGGGACCGATCACGGCCACCTCTACTTCGAGGCGTCGGCCGTCATCCTGACGCTGATCCTTTTCGGCAAGCTGATGGAGGCTCGGGCCAAACGCTCGACCACGGCAGCGATCCGGGCGCTGATGTCGCTGCGCCCCGAGACCGCGCACCGGATCACTGCGGACGGAGCCGAGACCGTGGCAATCGATGCGCTGCGTCGCGGGGACCGAATCCTGGTCAAGCCGGGCGAACGCGTGCCGGTCGACGGCACCGTGCTCTCCGGGGAAAGCGAACTCGACGAGGCGCTCGTCACCGGTGAGAGCCTGCCAGTGGCCAAGGCCGTCGGTGGCAGTGTGATCGCTGGCACCATCAACGGCTCGGGCGCGCTCATTGTCGAGGCCGCCGCGCTCGACGAGGACACCAAGCTCGCCCGCATGATCCGCCTGGTCGAAGCCGCGCAGAACGCCAAGGCTCCGATCCAACATCTGGTCGACCGAGTGTCAGCGATCTTCGTGCCGGTGGTGCTCGTCATCGCCGCGGCGACCTTCGCCGGCTGGATGCTGACCGGCCATGCCGTCGACGATGCGCTTGCCGCAAGCGTCGCCGTTCTGGTCATCGCCTGCCCCTGTGCGCTTGGCCTCGCGACGCCGACGGCCCTCGTTGCCGGGACGGGCGCCGCCGCGCGCGCGGGCATCCTGGTCCGCGACATCGACGCGCTGGAGACCGCGCACGGAATCGACACCGTCGTGTTCGACAAGACCGGCACGCTGACGGAAGGGCGGCCGGTGGTCACCGACGTCAGGGCCTTCGACCGCAACGAGGACCGCCTGCTGCGGATTGCGGCCTCGGCGCAATTGCCGAGCGAGCATCCACTCGCCCGCGCCATGGTGGAGGCTGCCGAAGCCCGTGGCCTGCCGCTGTCGCAGCCGACCGCCTTCAAGGCGGTGCCGGGCCAGGGGCTCATTGCCGAAATCGCCGGCCAGACGGTGATGATCGGCAACGCCCGGCTGATGGAAACCCAAGGCGTCGACCGCTTCATGGCCGACCAGATCATCCGCAGCCTGGCGCCGGAGGGCAAAACCTGCGCGATCGTTGCCGTCGCCGGTCGCGTGGTCGGGGTCATTGCCATGGCCGATGCGGTTCGGGCGGAAGCCGCAGCAGCGCTGGAGCGTCTGCGTGGCCTCGGCCTGAGGACCGTCATGATCACTGGCGATAGCCGCGCCGCCGCCGAGGCGGTCGGGACACTACTCGGGATTGAGCAGGTCCGGGCCGAGGTGCCGCCGGAGGCCAAGGCGAGTGCCGTAACGGAATTGAATCGCGCAGGCGCCCGTGTCGCCATGGTCGGTGATGGCGTCAACGATGCCCCCGCTCTCGCCGCGGCTGACGTTGGCATTGCTATGGGCTCCGGCGCCGATGTTGCGCTGGAGACGGCAGGAATAACCCTGATGCGCCCACGGCCCGCGCTTGTCGCTGATGCGATTGACGTGTCGCGAGCCACCGTGCGCAAGATCCGTCAGAACCTGTTTTTTGCCTTTGTCTACAACGTGGTCGGCATACCTCTCGCGGCTCTCGGTCTCTTGACGCCGGCGCTCGCGGGGATTGCGATGGCGCTGTCGTCGGTATCGGTGGTTGCCAATGCCGGGCTGCTGAGACGCTGGCGGCCGCGCGCCGACCGTTGATTTTTCCGAATAAATCATACAAATAGCAGAGTAGGATTCTGATCAGCCGGCCCCACGATCAGGGCGGGCCGTTTCGGCATCTCGATGAGGGGGAGTTTTTCTTCCATCGGGTGAGAAGATCGACCCGAATGCCAGATTCCGCGATCGACCGCCGCGGTGCCGCGGCCCGGAGGACACGATGACTGAGAAGAAGAAACCAAGTGCACTGCGGTCCCGTGCCTGGTTCGACAATCCCGACAACCCCGGCATGACGGCGCTCTACATCGAGCGCTACCTGAACTTCGGCCTGACCCGGGAAGAGCTGCAGTCCGGCAAGCCGATCATAGGCATCGCCCAGACGGGTTCGGACCTCTCGCCCTGCAACCGCCACCACCTGGAGCTCGCCAAGCGGGTGCGGGAAGGCATTCGCGCGGCCGGCGGCATCTGTTTCGAGTTCCCTGTCCACCCGATCCAGGAAACCGGCAAGAGGCCGACGGCGACGCTCGATCGCAACCTTGCCTATCTCGGGCTCGTGGAACTCCTCTACGGCTACCCGATCGACGGCGTCGTGTTGACCATCGGGTGCGACAAGACGACGCCGGCTTGTCTGATGGCTGCGGCCACGGTCAACATCCCCGCAATTGCGTTGTCCGTCGGGCCGATGCTGAATGGCTGGCACCGCGGCGAACGCACCGGTTCAGGCACCATCGTGTGGAAGGCGCGCGAGCAGCTCGCCGCCGGCCAGATCGATTACGCCGGCTTCATGGACATCGTCGCCTCTTCGGCGCCTTCGGTCGGTTACTGCAACACCATGGGCACGGCAACGACGATGAACTCGCTCGCCGAGGCGCTCGGCATGCAGCTTCCCGGCTCCGCTGCGATTCCCGCTCCTTACCGCGAGCGCGGTCAGATGGCCTACGAGACCGGGCGGCGCATCGTCGACATGGTGTGGGACGATCTGAAGCCGTCCGACATCATGACACGGCAGGCCTTCGAGAATGCCATCGTCGTCAATTCCGCGATCGGCGGTTCGACAAACGCGCCTATCCATCTGAACGCCATCGCCAACCACCTCGGCGTTCCGCTCGGCAACGATGACTGGCAGCGGATCGGCCACGATATCCCGTTGCTCGTGAACCTCCAGCCTGCGGGCGAATATCTAGGCGAGGACTATCACCATGCCGGCGGCGTGCCGGCAGTGGTCGCCGAGCTGATGAAGGAAGGCCTGCTGCCACATCCTGATGCGCTCACCGTCAACGGCAAATCTATTGGTGAAAATTGCCGCGACGCCGAAAATCTTGACACCAGGGTGATCCGCCCGGTCTCGGATCCGATGATGGCGAAGGCGGGCTTCCTCAACCTCAAGGGCAACCTGTTCGACAGCGCGATCATGAAGACCAGCGTGATCTCGAAGGAGTTCCGCGACCGCTACCTGTCGAATCCGGACGATCCGGAGGCGTTCGAGGGTAGGGCCATCGTGTTCGAAGGCCCGGAGGATTATCATGATCGGATCGACGACCCGTCGCTCGAGATCGACGAGCACTGCATGCTGTTCATCCGCGGCACCGGGCCAATCGGCTATCCAGGCGGCGCGGAGGTCGTCAACATGCAGCCGCCGGCGGCGCTGATCAAACGCGGCATCACATCGCTGCCCTGCATCGGCGACGGGCGCCAGTCCGGCACATCCGGCTCTCCCTCGATCCTCAATGCATCGCCGGAAGCGGCGGCCGGTGGCGGACTTGCCCTGCTCAAGACCGGTGACCGGGTGCGCATCGATCTGAAGAAGGGCACGGCCGACATCCTGATTTCGGAGCAGGAACTGGCCGAGCGCCGCGCAGCGATGGAGAAGAACGGCGGCTTCCCCTATCCGGCAAGCCAGACGCCGTGGCAGGAGATCCAGCGTGCTATGGTCGATCAGTTCGACAAGGGCATGGTCCTGAAGCCGGCGGTCAAATACAAGGACGTCGCCCACACCTTCGGTGTACCGCGCGACAACCACTGACCGAACAGCGCGGCGCGGAGTGGTGGCACGAAAAGGCCGTCCGGTTCTTTTCGGGCCCGCATCGGCAGTCTAACCTTCTCCGAACGACGCAGACGAGGAGAAGGCCATGCCGACCACGGCCGACAAATGCGCAGCCTTTCGTGCCCTGCACGGGCGCGGTCGGGCATTCCTGATGCCCAATCCCCATGATGTGGGGACGGCGCGCATTCTCGCCAGCCTCGGCTTCGAGGCAATCGCCACGACCAGCGCGGGTTTTGCCTTCACACGCGGTTACAAGGATGCTTGTGGCCGCGTCACCCGCAGCATGGCGCTCGACCATGCCGCCGAGCTCGCGGCGGCGACCGACCTGCCCGTCAACGGCGACCTGGAGAACGGCTTCGGCGCCTCACCTGAGGACGTCGCCGAGACCGTACGCGGCGCCATAGCAGCCGGGCTCGCTGGCTGCTCGATTGAGGACTACAGTCAGGACGAGGCGGCGCCCTACTACGCCTTCGATCATGCCGTGGCGCGGATCAGGGCGGCCGTTGCCGCCAAGGAGGCGCTCGCGCCAGACTTCGTCCTGACCGCCCGTGCCGAGGCCCCGATCGCAACTGACGCCGACCTCGAGGCAACGATAGAGCGGCTCGCCGCCTTTGCGGCGGCCGGCGCCGACGTCGTCTATGCTCCGGCTCTCGTGGAGGAGGAGCATATTGCGCGGGTGGTAGCCGCTGTCGACAAGCCGCTCAACGTCCTCGCCGGCCGTCGCAACTTCCAGCATTCGCTCGAAGATCTCAGTCGGCTGGGTGTAGCCCGCGTGTCGATCGGTGCGGGGTTGTCACGCTTTGCTTTCGGCGCCTTTTTTGCTGCAGCAAAACGGCTCAGGAAGACGGGGCGCTTCGAGGCCGACGAGGATACTCCCGGTTTTGCGGATTTCGACGACATTTTCGACGGGTAATCGGCCGAATGTCCGGCCGCCCGCTCACGGGTTTCACTCCCGACTTGACACTTACGTAAACGTTAGCTTGATTGCGCGCAAGCCGGCTCAATCTTGGCGCCGGCCGCTTATCATGGAGGAGAATCAGATGACGCTTGAAGAGGCGACCAAGATTATTGCCGGAAAAGTTTCCGGCGGCGGGATCGATCAGACTGTGAAATTCGACTTCGGCGGCGACGGCGTGGTGTTCGTCGACGGCTCGACGGTGAACAATTCGGATACCGAGGCCGACTGCACCATAAATGTTTCGCTGGAAACGCTGGAGAAGGTGCTTTCGGGCGAACTCAACCCGACGGCCGCCTACATGAATGGTGATTTCAATATCACCGGCGACATGGGCGTCGCCATGAAGCTCGGCGAGATCCTGTGAAACAATCCTGCATTTCACGGGAGGCCAAGTTGCTCCACCCATAATTCTGATGCTGCCGCCGGAGCAACTTCACCCTCGGCGTCACCCTTGGACCGAAGGGCTGGTCGGTCGGACGGGCTCTTTGGCATGATCGGCGCCGTGACGGTCGAATGGCTTCGGCAGGAAATTTGCTGTTTCGGCCGCCGCCCCGGCTCGGAAAGGGCTTGACCCTATTTCGGTTCTGCTCTCCGCTTCCAGAAGGGAGCGCGCCCGGAACGGGCCGGCTCAAAAGGGAGGGATCATGAGCCACGTTCTGGTACTCGGTGCGGCCGGCATGATCGGCCGCAAGCTGGTCGAACGCCTTGCACGAGACGGGGTGGTCGCTGGACGCGGCATCACGCGGATGACATTGGCGGACGTGATCGAGCCGGCGTCACCGCCGGATCTCACCGTGCCGGTGACGCATATTGCCTGCGACTTCTCGGCTGCAGGCCAGGCCGAGGCATTGGTGGCGCACCGGCCCGACGTCATCTTCCACCTTGCCGCCGTCGTCTCCGGCGAGGCGGAGAGCGACTTCGAGAAGGGCTACCGGATCAATCTCGACGGCACGCGGGCGCTCCTTGAAGCGATCCGGGCCCTTGGCCCCAGCTACCGACCACGGCTGGTGTTTGCCTCGTCGATCGCCGTCTACGGCGCGCCATTCCCGGATCCCATTCCGGACACCTACCATCTGACCCCGCTCACCTCTTACGGTACGCAGAAGGCGATCAGCGAGCTGCTGCTTTCGGACTATTCGCGCCGCGAGATTGTGGACGGCGTCGGCATCCGCCTGCCGACCATCGTTGTCAGGCCCGGCAAGCCCAACAAGGCGGCGTCCGGCTTCTTCTCCGGCATCATCCGCGAACCGCTCAACGGCGAGGAGGCGGTGCTGCCCGTCGAAACCGACGTGGTTCACTGGATGGCGAGCCCGCGCGCGGCGGTCGGATTCCTGATGCATGCGGCGGCAATCGGCGGTTCGGTGCTCGGATCGGACCGCAATTTGACCATGCCGGGCATCGCCGTCTCGGTAGCAGAACAGATCGACACCCTTGCCAAAATCGCCGGGCCGGCGCGAGTGCAGCTGATCCGGCATGCCCCGGACGAAACGATCCGCCGGATCGTCAGCGGCTGGCCGCGCCGCTTCGATGCCGGCCGCGCGCGTTCACTCGGTTTCAAGGCGGATTCCAGCTTCGACGCGATCGTGCGCGCCTATATCGAGGACGAGGGCATCGCGCTTTAATCGTCCTTACCGCGGCCGTTCCCCGACATAGACGGCGCGCGGACGAATCTTGTCGGGGCTCTGGTACTGCTCCAGCGCATGAGCGATCCAACCAACCAGCCGGCCTGAGCAGAACAATACCATGCCCGCGGACGGCGGCAGGCCGAGGATGCGTCGCATCGAGGCGAGCGCGAAGTCGATGTTCGGCGCCTGGCCGAACAATGCTTCGGCCGTCTCGACGATCTTGGGCAGGATCCGCGCCAAGGGATGGTCCAGTTGCGCTTCCGCAATCAGTTCGAGCAGACAGACGGCGCGTGGGTCGGCGCCCCTGTAGATCTGGTGGCCAAAGCCGCTCAGGGCCTCCCCATTCAGCAGCAGCTCCTGCAGCACCGGCTCGATGTGCTCTTCGGACGTAATTCGCGCCAGCCAGCCATCGACCCGGTCGGAGGCGGCACCGTGGCGCGGACCGGAGAAGACGCCGAGGCCCGAGATCAACGCGGCATGAAGGGGTGCTCGGGTCGAGGCGGCACAGCGCACGGCAAAGGCGCTGGTGTTGAATTCGTGTTCGGCGGAAAGCACCAGGGCCGCCCGCAGAAGGTCGATCTGCTTCACGTCGCGCACACCCCAGGCCACCGCAATCTGCCGATGGATCGGTTCGGCCGAAGGCGGCTGTTGCAGCAGGGCGGCGACGGCGGCCCGCAGCAGGCCAGCCCCCTTCTCGGCGAGCAGGCGCGGCGCCATCGTGTAGGCGGCACGGTCGGCAAGTGGCCAGGCAGCAAAGGCTGCAATCACGCGCTCGACTGGCCGCAGGCCAGCAGGAGCAGCGGGGCTCTCGGGCGGCGCCGGAGCGGCGAAGGGGTCGTCGGAGCAATCCCACAGCAGGGTCGCGACGGCCTCAAGGCTTGAGGAACGGGCCAGCGCGAGAGCCGGCTGGCCGCGGTAGACCGGCCCCTCGTCCGTAATCAGCGTCAGCCGCGTCTCCAGAACACCTGCGCCGGCCGGCGGCTCCGCGCTCCCCGCCCCGGGCTCACCACGCTCGCGCAGCCGGCGAACATCGTCGGCATGATAGCGGCGTTCGCGGCCGGGTCCGGGCGTAGAGCGGATCAGGCCGCGACTGACATAGGCATAGAGCGTGGCCCGACGTACCCCCAGTTCGGCGGCGGCCTCGCGAGCCGAAAGATAGATTGGCGCCTTCATAGCTTGATTGCATTTATCAATGTTGACGACATGAAACCTCTATACGAGCTTGTGGTCAAGTCCATCAGAAGGAACCGACCGATGACGAACATGTTCAAGGCGAACGACGGCGGACTTCCCCTTCATGCGCCTGGCCTGGCAGGCATCATTGCCGCTGAGACCATCCTCAGCGAAATCGACGGTGCGGCCGGGCGACTGATCCTGCGCGGCAGACCGATCGAGACGATCGCCGGGCACCTGAACTTCGAGGAGGCAACGGCGCTGCTGTGGCAGGGCTTCGTGCCTGACGGTTATCTGATGCAGCTGCAGAGCCTGTTCGCAGAGGCTCGACAACAGGCCACTGCCGTTGTTCCGACCATGATGGCTGCGCCGCCCGGACTGTCGGCCTATGAACTTATGCGGTTCGGGCTCGAAGCAATGCCGCTCGCCGGTGCTCGCCACGAAGCCGTCACGCTGACCGGTGCGCTGCCCTATCTGCTTGCAGCCGCCGCCGCCATCGTCGACGGACGCCGAGTCAAGGCACCCGACGCAGCGCTATCGTGCGCCGAGGACCTGCTGAGGCTCCTCGGCCTGCCGAGCGGACCCGGCCAAGTAGCAGCGCTCGACTGTTATCTGGTGACCGTTCTCGACCACGGTCTCAACGCCTCGACCTTCACTGCCCGCGTGATCGCCTCAACCGGCGCCGACCTGCGTTCAGCCCTCGTCGGGGCCATGGGCGCGCTGAAGGGTCCGCTTCATGGCGGCGCACCCGGACCGGTTCTGGACATGCTGGATGCCATCGGCACGCCGGAGAACGCCGAGCGCTGGATCGCCGCCGAACTTGCGGCCGGCCGCCGGCTGATGGGGTTTGGTCATCGCATCTACCGCACCCGCGACCCGCGCGCCAACGTGCTGCGCGCCACGCTGGACGGGCTGCGCGATACCTCGGAGACATTGCGGCGCGCCGAAGCGATCGAGAAGGCCGCGGTTGCGGCGCTGAAGATGCACCGGCCAGACCGGATGCTCGACACCAACGTGGAATTCTATACTGCCGTCCTGCTCGACGCGCTCGGGCTCGGCCGGGCGTTGTTCACACCCCTCTTCGCCGTCGGGCGCACCGCCGGCTGGTGTGCCCACGTGCTCGAGGAACGCAGAGATGGCCGCCTGATCCGGCCGCTGTCGCGCTACGTCGGCCCGATCGCGGCATGACAAGGCCGGCGCCTATGCACTGGAGCGCCGGCCTCGTTCTTTCCTCTTATCGGCGCCGTCAGCGGGAAAGGATCAACTCCGGCCCCATCAGCGAATAGGGCAGCCACGTCGACAGACCCGGCACATATGTCACAAGGATCAGGAACAGAAACAGGATTGCCACGAATGGCAGAGAAGCCCTTACCACCTGAATCAGGCTCATTCCCGTTATGCCCGACGTCACGAACAGATTGAGGCCGATCGGCGGCGTGATCATGCCGATCTCCATGTTGACGACCATGACGATGCCGAGGTGGATCGGATCGACACCAAGCTCCAGACCAATCGGGAACACCACCGGCGCGACGATCAGAAGCAGGCCCGACGGCTCCATGAACTGGCCACCGAGCAGAAGCAGGATGTTCACCGCGATGAGGAAGGTGAACCAGTTGAAGCCGGCTCCCAGCATCCAGTCGGTGATCGCCTGCGGGATCCGTTCCGATGTCAGTACGTGAGCGAACAGGAGCGCGTTGACGATAATGAACATCAGCATGATCGTCGTGCGCGACGCTTCAACCAGCACCTTCTTGGTGTCGGAATGGAAGCATCCGGGCAGGAACTTTACGACGGTGAGCCAGAAATTGCGCCATACCGCGGCTCCGAGGCTCTCGCCCTCCTTGCGCCAGGGCACGCCTTTCAGCGGTCCCATGTCGCGGTAGACGAAAATCGCGATCAGGAACGCATAGACCGCCGCGACCGCGGCCGCCTCGGTCGGTGTAAACACACCGCCATAGATGCCACCGAGAATGATGACGATCAGGAACAGGCCCCACGCAGCTTCGCGCGCCGCTGACAGCACCTCCCCGATGCCGGCGAAGGGTTGGCTCGGCATGTTCTTGCGGCGGGCGTTGATGTAGATCGCGACCATGAGCATCAGGCCGGCGACGATTCCCGGTATCACACCGGCAAGGAACATGCGGCCGACCGAGACATCGGTCGCCGCGGCATAAACCACCATGACGATCGATGGCGGGATCAGGATCCCCAGCGTGCCGGCATTGGCGATCACGCCGGCCGCAAACTCCTTGGTGTACCCGACCTGGCGCATGCCGGCGATGGCGATGGTACCGATTGCAACCACGGTCGCCGGCGACGATCCCGAAAGCGCGGCAAACAACATGCAAGAGAACACCGCGGCAATCGCCAGGCCGCCCCGAATGTGCCCAACAGAGGCGACGGCAAAACGGATGATGCGATGAGCCACACCCCCGGTCGACATGAAGGCCGAAGCCAGAATGAAGAAGGGGATGGCAAGCAAGGTGTAATTCTGCGACGCAGTGAACAGCTGCAGTGCCACCGACGACATGGAGTCGTTGGAGAACAGGGCGATCGCCAGCACGCTCGACAGGCCGAGGGAGATCGCGATCGGAACGCCCAGGAACAAGAAGCCGAGGACGAGGATGAAAAGGAAGGCAGCTTCCATGGTTGGCCCTCAGTCCTTCAGCAGGTCTTTGTTTTCGGCGACGAGATCTTCCGCCTCGTGGGCGGCAATGATCATCTCGCGGTCCCCGCGGATGATCGCGACCATGGCCTGAAGGCAGCGAAAGCCGAACAGAAAGAGTCCAATCGGAAGGATCAGGTAGGCGATCCAGCGCTGGACGCGCTCCTTGGTCCCGAAGGTCTCCTGGATGAATTCCGGATAGCGCAGATCGTCAAGACCGATGCCGATCTTGTACATCCTGAGCCAGTAGTCGATTGCGCCGCCCCGGGCCTCGATGCCGAAGATGGAAAGCCAGTTGGAATAGAGCAGGATCGCCGCATAGGCGAGGCCGGCGGCCGCGCCGAACACGGCGAAGGCCCGAAACATCGGCCGCGGAAACAGGCGGATCGCGGCGTCGACGCCGAGGTGGGCGCTGATCTTGACGCCGTAGCTCATCCCGAACAGGATCATCCAGGCGAAAAGGATGCGGGTGAATTCAAGCGCACCTGTCCAGCCGGTATTGAAACCGTAGCGCGCGACGACCTGGACGAAGGATACCAGGGTCATCGCCGCGAGAAGCAGAGCGATAAACCCCTCCTCAAACCGTGTAACCCAATCATCAAGTTTCTGCATGGGCGTCATGCCCCCTATCCGGCGCGACGTGGCTCGGTGCCGCCCGACCGTTTCCGGAGGGCCACGGGCAGAATGCACCCCCGGAGCGGTTCCCTACGCCCGGCAGAACTCTGCGCCATCGATACTTGGTGGAGTATGATCCGGGCGAACTCGCCCGACGGGGCTGCGTTTTCGTTTCTTGAGGAAAGGCCCCCGCAGGGAGGCCTTTCCGTTGATCGCGAACCGCAGAGACACCCGATCAATCGTTCACAGCAACTGCGGCATTGATCAGATCGACGCCGATATCGTCCTGGAACTTGTCCCAGACCGGCTTCATCGCGTCGACCCAGGCTTTGCGCTGATCGTCGGTGAGCTCGCGGATTGTGCCGCCTGCCTTGATGATGTTTTCGCGGTTCGCCATCTCGGTATCGGCGACCTCGGCATTGGCAACCTGCGTCACCTCGTCGACGATCTTGAGGAACTGGTCCCGGACGTCTGGCTCAAGCCCGTTCAGCCACTCGGTCGAGGTCACCAGCAGATAGGCGAGCATCTGGTGGTTGGTCTCGGTGATGCCGTCCTGCACCTCGAAGAATTTCTGGGTGTAGATGTTCGACCAGGAATTTTCCTGACCGTCGACGACACCGGTCTGCAGCGCGCCGTAAACTTCCTTGAAGGCGAGCTTCTGTGCATTGCCGCCGATCGCGGCAATCATCGCCTCGGCGACGTCGGAGGTCTGAATGCGGAACTTCAGGCCGTCGGCGTCGGTGGGAAGCAGCAGCGGCTTGTTGGCCGAGAACTGCTTCAGCCCCGACGACCAGTATCCGAGACCCTGGTAGCCGACGTCCTGCATCACGTTCAGAAGGTCCTTACCTTCCTTGGACACGAGGAAGCGGTCGACGGCATCGAGATCCTTGAACAGGAACGGCAGGTCAAACAGCCGATACTTCAGCGTGTAAGCTTCGAACTTCGCCAGCGACGGTGCGGCGAGCTGGACGTCGCCGAGCAGCAGCGCCTCCATCACCTTATCATCGTCGAACAACTGGGAGTTCGGGTAGACCTCCATGCAGGCCTTGCCGTCCATTTCCTTGTTAACGCGCTCGGCGAGCAAGTTGGCGGCATCACCCTTTGGATGGCCCTTGGCGGCGACGACATGGCTGAACTTGATGACGATTTCGCCATCATCGCAGCCCTCGCTGGCGAAAGCCGGAGCGGTGAGCGTCATGGCACAGGCTGCCGTGGCGGCCAAGAAAAGCTTCTTCATTGATGTCCTCCCAGACATATGAAAGCGACCAGAGGATCCGGGCGCACGCGGCTTGGTGATCAGCAAGGAGTATGCCACTGCAGGCAAAGTCGACAACACGGCCATCCATATCCTTCCAGCCGGCCATTGCGCTGCCCTGATGTGTCGATTCCAACCCAAATCGAGGCGCAAATGTGTCGACATCGACCCATTCGCGCATCAGTTGGCCACAACATCCTGTTTGTCGAGACCGTATTTCCTCATCTTTTCGTAGAGAGCCTTGCGTGAGATCCCAAGCGCTTCATAGGTGGCCTTCAAGCTGCCACCCTGCTTGGCAAGTTCCGCAGCGATCAGGCTCCGCTCATAGGCGCCGACCCGTTCGTGCAGGCTGTCGCCCCCATCGCGGACAGGGCCAGGGATGGCGCCTTCCAGACCGAGCACGAAGCGGTCGGCGGCATTGCGCAGTTCGCGCACGTTGCCCGGCCAGTCACGGGCAATCAAACTGGCGAGGAAAGCATCCGAGACATCGGGTATCTCGCGGCGATAGCGAGCCCGCGCTTCACGCGCCAGATGATGGAACAGAAGGGGGATGTCCTCCTTGCGCTCACGCAACGGGGGCACCGTCAGCGTCACGACGTTGAGGCGGTAGAACAGGTCCTTGCGGAACCGGCCCTCCGCGCTGGCGCGTTCCAGATCGTCCTTTGTGGCGGCGACAAAGCGGATATCGAGATCGATCGTACGATTGGAACCGAGCCGCTCGATCGAGCGCGTCTCGATCACCCGCAGCAGCTTGACCTGCAGGTCGAGCGGCATGGATTCGATCTCATCGAGGAACACTGTACCGCCCTTGGCATGCTCCAGCTTGCCGATGCGCTGCCGGCTGGCTCCGGTGAAGGCTCCCTGCTCATGGCCAAACAGCTCGGATTCGATGATGTCGGCCGGCAAACCGCCGCAGTTCAGCGCGACGAAGGGGCCGTCGCGCCTCCTGCCCTCCTCATGAAGAGCGCGTGCCACCACCTCCTTGCCGGCACCGGTCTCGCCGAGGATGAGGACATCGGCGTCGGTCGCCGCTAGCGACAGCACCAGATCGCGCAGTCGCTCCATGACGGTCGAACGTCCGACGAGGCGACCTTGCAGGCCCTTGCGGTCGCTGAGCTCATCCCGCAGTGCCCGATTCTCCAGCACCAGCCGCCGCTTCTCCAATGCGCGCTCGATCACGGCGGAAAGCCTCGCCACCGGGAACGGCTTTTCGATGAAGTCGTAAGCGCCGGCGCGCATCGCTTCGACCGCAAGGGGAACGTCACCGTGGCCGGTGATAAGCACGACGGGGATTGCCGGGTCGATCTCGAACGCACTCCGCATCAACGCAAGACCGTCGATGCGTGGCATGCGGATGTCGGTGACGAGAACGGTGTAGGTGTCGCGGCCAAGCCAATCCAGGACGCCATTGGCGGACGGGAAGGTTTCGACGGCGTGGCCGAGCAGTTCGAGCCCCTGCGCCAGCGCCTCGCGCAGGTCCTTTTCGTCGTCGACGAGCAGTACGGTCGCCTGGTCCATGAATGCGATCTTACTCCGCAGCGACTCGTGGGAGGCTGGCATGCGGCAGGCGTACGGTAAACAAGGCTCCGCCCTCCTGTGCCGCCGACACGACGAGGCTGCCCGAAAAATCGTGGACGATCTTGTACGCGATGGAAAGGCCGAGGCCGAGCCCCTCGCCGACATCCTTGGTGGTAAAGAACGGGTCGAATACCTGTGAGACAAGCTCCTCGGGGACGCCCGGCCCGTTGTCGGCGACCTCCATTACGACCTGGCTGCCGACGCGGCGAACCGAAAGCCGAACGGCGGGATCAGGCCGGCCGCCGACGGCGTCGATGGCATTATTGAGCAGGTTGAGCAGCACCTGCTCCAGCCGGACATAACCGCCAAGCACCTCGACGTCCTCACCCGGTCGTTCAACCGTGAAGGCCACATTCTCCTGCTTGAGACGCGGCGAGATCAGCATCACCGCTTCGTCGACTACCAAATCCAGCCTGACGGGCTTCTGATCGGTGCCTGCGCGACGGGTAAAGCCCTTTAGCGTGCGTCCGATCTCCGCCATACGTTCCACCATGGCCACGATGCGATCGAGATTGGTCCGCGCCTTTTCGGCCATGCCGCGGTCAATCAGCATCTGGGCGTTGTCCGCATTCGAGCGGATGGCGGCGAGCGGCTGGTTGTATTCGTGGCTGAGGGCTGCCGACATCTGGCCGAGGGTCGCAAGCTTGGCGGCCTGCACCAGCTCGGCCTGAGTACGCCGCAACTCCTCCTCGGCCGCCTCACGCTCCTTCACCTCGCATGCAAGCCGCGCATTGGCCGCCGACAGGTCCCTGGTGCGCAATCGGACGCGGCGCTCCAGCCTGAGCGCAGCCGCGCGGTCGTCCCGCATCCGCCTCAGCACCTGGCTTCGGCGTTCCAGCGCCATCCATCCCGCCGCGGCCAGCAGCAGGCAGACAAGCACGGCGATGATCGTGGCCTTCACGGCCTGCGTGTGCGCGGCGGCCGTGTCCGACAAGACCGATACGTCCCACCCGAGCACGGCGAGCGATTGCGTCAGGTGCAGGAATTCGCGCGGCTGGCGACCGTTGACGTGCCGAACCAGGCTGAAGTCCGACCGGTCACGGGGCACCAACGCAAGGGCATCGACCCGGGCTGTCGCATCGACAACCCTCGGGCTCGCTGCCGCGCGCGGGGCGACGGTGAGGTGCCGCCCGCGCCAGTCGGCACGGTTCGCCATTACGATCCGGCCCTCTTCGTCCGTCGCAATGAGAGCATCCTTGCTGAGCGCCCAGGCCTGCTCCACCGATGCGAGATCGACGCGCACGGCAACGACACCAACATCTCCATCCGCCAGGCGAACCGCAGAGGCAAAGACATAGCTCGCCGGGACCGACCCGTCGCCCGCAATCAGTTCGCGACCGAGCCTGCCCTCCCGGGCCTGGGCCACAGCTTCGGCAAAGACGACCGCCTCAGGCTGCTCGGCAGAACGGGACGTCCAGGCGCTCGAGGCGATGAACCGGCCCGAGACATCGAAGAACACCACTTCCTCTGCGCCGGACATTCCGGCCACGATCGCACCGACACGCTCGCCGGCTGTCCGGTCGCGCAGGGCTACCAGACGCTGCACGTCCGGGCGTTGTGCCACCAGGGGCGCCAGCAGACGGTACTTGTCGAGGTGCCGCTCCAGCGTGTTCGACTGAACCGCGAGCGTCGCCTGCGCCCTGGTACGGATCTCCCGCAGCATCATGCGTTCGCTTGCGCTCATCGTCACGTAAGCGACCACCAAGGTCACCGCAGCCGCGGCGACGGCGAGTGACGGCATTTGCAGTGAGTTAAGTCGTCGGCGGACGATGCGGTACATGACCCCATTCTAGTACACATGCGGTCAACCAGACGATCCCGTCCTGCCGACGAGGATATCGCGGGTTAAATGAACTGGGCCGACCAGCGGCAACACGCTTACGGCGATCCGGCGCCGCCGACCTCGCGGCGGTCGATGGCGATGGTTTTGATCAACGCGTAAACCTGGCGACCTGGCTTGAGGCCGAGCTCGATCACGGAAGCACGGGTGAGCCGGACCCGCAGCGGCTGGTCACCGACGCGGCACAGCAGCTCGGCATAAGCACCTTCCTCCTCGGTGACCGCTTCGATCGCGACATCGAGCACGTTTCGGATGCTGAGCCCCCGTGGTGGTTCGACGGCAATCGAAACGTCGCGGGCACGGATGCGGAGTCGGACTGTGGCTCCCAGCTCGAGATCGGCAAAGGGCACCTGCAGACGCTGGCCGCCGATGCCAACATCCGTCAAACCCCATTGCCGATCGTGGGCGCCAACCGTCCCCACCAGGACAGAACCGGCCTCGTGGCGACCGGTGGCGGCGCCGAGATCGAGCCGGCTCATGATCTCAGCGACCGGACCGGAAGCGATGGTGCGACCATCGGACACGATCACCAACGTCCGTGCGAGCCGGGCGACTTCGTCGAGCGCATGGCTAACGTAGAGGATCGGCACCTTGGCCTCGTGGCATAGCCGGTCGAGATAAGGCAGGATTTCCGCCTTGCGGCCCTGGTCGAGCGACGCCAGCGGCTCATCCATGACGAGAGCCGACGGACTCGACAGCAGGGCCCGGCCGATCGCCACGCGTTGGCGCTCGCCGCCCGACAGCGTCCCGGGACGCCGCGCGAGCAGATGGCCGATTCCGAGCAGTTCGACGACCTCCTCGAAGCGGCCGCCGGGGAGCGGCCGGCCGGCCAGACGGGCGAAGCGCAGGTTCGAGCGCACCGTGAGATGCGGGAACAGCCGCGCCTCCTGGAACACATGGCCGATGCGGCGACGGCGCACCGGAACATCGATCCCCTTTGCCGCATCGAAAAGCACCGTGCCGTTGACGACGATGCGACCGGCGTCGGGTCGGATCAGGCCAGCGATCATCTTGGTGATCGTGGACTTGCCTGCGCCCGACTGCCCGAACAGCGCGGTGACCCCGGCATTTGCCGAAAAGGCGGCCTCGATCTCGAAGGCGCCGACGCTTCCGCGAACATCGACCTCAATCACGCGGCCACCCCGACTCGGCGGGCAAGCGCCCGCGCAACGAGTTCCGAGGCGATCAGGGCCGCAAAGGCAACCACGGCCGCAATAATCGTCAGCCGGAAGGCGGCAAGATCGCCGTCCGGAGTCTGGGCCGCGGTGTAGAGTGCCAGGGCCAGGGTGCGGGTCTCGCCGGGAATATTGGAGACGAAGGTGATGGTCGCGCCGAACTCACCCATTGCCTTGGCGAAACCCAGAATAGCCGCGGCGAGAATGCCTGGCGCCGCCAGCGGCAGCGTGACGACAAGGAAGACGACGGCGCGACCCACGCCGAGTGTCGCGGCCGCTTCGTCGAGCTTCGGGTCGACCGCTTCGATGGCGAGCCGGATCGGGCGGACCATGAGGGGAAAGGCCATCACCCCTGCAGCGAGCGCGGCGCCGGCCCAGTTGAACGCGAAGACGATGCCAAAATGCTCATCCAGGAAACTGCCCACCGGACCGCGGCGTCCAAACAGCACGAGCAGGATGAAACCTGTCACCACCGGCGGCAGAACCAGCGGCATATGGACGAGGCCATTGAGCAGACCGTGCCCGGGGAAGCGCCAGCGCGCGAGCGCATAGCCGACAAAGATGGCCAGGGGCAGGGTCGCGGCGAGTGCGGCCGCCGCCACTTTGAGCGTCAGCGTGAGCGCCTGCCATTCTGCCGGGTCGAGGCTCAGCACAGTCGATTTTCTCCACGTGGTCTGGGTTGGCTGCGTCAACACGAATGCCGGATAAACCAGCAAATGTTAACCGCTATCGACGTCGCTCGCTCAGTCCAGGGTAGCGAGCCCGGCGGCGGCAAAGGCTGCACGCGCGGCCGGCTCCTGCAGGAACTCGAGGAAGCGGATCGCGTTCGGCTTCGCCGCCTTCGTCACCGCGGCGGGATAGATGATGGGTGGGTGACTGTCTTCCGGAAAGCGAGCGACCACGGCAACATCCGGCTCGGCGGCGGCGTCCGAGAAATAGACGATGCCGAGCGGAGCCTCACCGCGGGCCACGGTAGCCAGGGCAACGCGGACGTTCTCCATCGGCGCCAATTGTCCGGCAATGCCGTTCCAAAGGCCGAGTGCCGTCAGCGCCGCCTTGCCATAGCGCCCGGCCGGCACCGTATCGGGGTCGGCAATGGCAAGACGTCCGTCGCCGAGACGGGCGCCAAGCGCTTCAGGGGTCAGATCGAGAGCAGACGCCGCATTCGCCGGCGCGACGACAACCAGGGAGTTGCCGGCGATGGACCGGATCGTCGCCTGATCCACTGAGCCTGTCGCCTCGAGAAGATCCATCCACGCACGATCGGCGGAGATGAACACGTCCGCCGGCGCCCCGGCCTCGATCTGGCGCGCGAGATTGGAGGTGCCGGCAAAGGAGAACACCACCGGGACTCCGGTTTCGGCGGTGAAGGCCGCCCCGGTTGTCTCAAGTGCATCCTTGAGACTCGCGGCGGCAAAAACGGTCAGCCCCTCAGCCGACCGAGCGGGCGATGCGGCCGCACCGGCGGCGGCACAGGCGACCAGCAGCACCGTCGCGAGGCGGCAAAGCATGTGCATGGCTTCCTCATCGATATGTTCAAATGAACATATCGAACCTACCCGCGCTTCTTCTCCTGCTCAAGCGGCAGGACCGCGGCCGTGGCGAGCGCGGCGATCTCCCCGGCGGCAGCCGTGGCGAGTGCGCCTTCGATCGCGCGAAAGCGGGTGAGGATGTCGGCGCCGAGCGGCGTCAGCCGAGCGCCGCCGCCGCCTGCGCCGCCCTTTTCCGTTTCCACCAGAGGCGACGAAAAGCTGCGATTGAGGTCGCCAATCAAAGTCCAGGCGCGCTTGTAGCTCATTCCGAGCCGCCGTCCGGCGGCGCTGAGGGAGCCGGTTTCGGCAATGCCCTGAAGCAGATCAGCCTTGCCCGGACCGAAGGCGACACCCGGCCGAAGGACAATTCGGATGCGCAGTTTGGGAAATGCGTCTGACATGGGGCCAAGGGTAAAGCGGACGCGCCGCAGGGTCACGCGCCGCCGCGCCGGTCTTCACGGATCATCTCCGCCGCCTTTTCGGCGATCATCATCACCGGTGCCGCGGTATTGCCCGAGACGATTGTCGGCATGATGGAGGCATCAACCACCCGGAGTCCGGCAAGTCCGCGCAACCGGAGCCGGCCGTCAACCACCGCATCATCATCGACACCCATTCGGCAGGTACCTACCGGATGAAAGATCGTGGTGGCGATGTCGCCGGCGGCCGCGGCGAGATCCTCGTCACTCCGAATCTTGATTCCCGGCAGGTGCTCCACAGGCTGATACTTTCGCAGCGCGTCCGCCGCCATCACCTTGCGTGCGAGGCGGATCGAATCGGCTGCAACGCGGCGATCTGGCTCCGCCGAGAGATAATTCGGCCGGATCTCCGGCTGCTCCGCCGGATCGGGCGAGACGGAATGGACGTGACCTCGGCTTTCCGGTCGAAGATTGCAGACGCTGACCGTTACGGCTGGAAAGCGGTGCAACGGCTCTCCGAAGCGGTCCAGCGACAGCGGCTGGACGTGGAACTCGACGTTGGCTGTCTCATAGGCCGGGTCCGAGCGCGCAAAGACGCCAAGCTGGCTCGGTGCCATTGCCATGGGTCCGGAGCGGCCGACGAAATATTCCAAGGCGATCCTCGCTTTCCCCGTCAACGTCGCCGCGCGCTCGTTTAGCGTCAAGGCGTTCGTGACCTTGAAGACGGTCCGGATCTGCAGGTGGTCCTGCAGGTTCTCGCCGACCGAGGGACGCTCCAGCACCACGGGCACGCCAAGCCGTGTCAGCACCTGCGGTCGGCCGATGCCGGAGAGCTCCAGGAGGTGGGGTGAGCCGATCGCCCCGGCCGACAGGATGACCTCGCCTTCGGCCGCGACCTTCGCCGGCTCGCCGTTGACAGTCAGTTCGAGCCCCCGCGCCCGTCCATCCTCGACAATCACCCGCCGCGCCGTCGCACGGGTGACCACCTTGAGGTTCGGTCGCGACAGCACCGGCCTGAGGAAGCCCTTGGCGGCAGTCCAGCGCACGCCCCTCCGCTGCGTGACCTCGAAGTAGCCTGAACCGAAATTGTCGCCGCGGTTGAAGTCGTCCGACTTGGGGATTCCGAGCTCGGCGCAGGCGTCCCGCACCGCATCGAGGATTTCCCAGGACAGCCGCTGGCGCTCGACCCGACACTCGCCGCCCTGGGCATGATAGTCGTCACGACGTTCGTGATGATCCTCTTGGCGGAGAAAGTAGGGCAGGACATCGTCCCATCCCCAGCCGGTGAGGCCGAGCTGACGCCAGCCGTCGTAGTCACGGGCCTGGCCGCGCATGTAGATCATGCCATTGATGGCGGAGCAGCCGCCGAGCACCTTGCCCCGGGGATAGGCTAAGCGCCGGCCGTTGAGGCCCGGCTCGGGCGCGGTGGAGTAGCCCCAGTCGGTGCGGGGATTGTTCATGCAGTAAAGATAACCGACCGGGATGTGGATCCAGAAATAGTCGTCGCGACCGCCGGCTTCGAGCAGGAGAACGCGAATGTCCGGATCGGCGGAGAGCCTGTTGGCGAGCACACAGCCCGCCGAGCCTGCGCCGACGATCACGTAGTCCCAGTGGCCGAGGTCCCGCATTCCTCCCCCCTGACGTCATTCTTGTTGATCGAGCCGGCTCGAAGGAGACATTGCGACCGCGGGAGGGTCAAGCCGTAACTTGGCGGCAGCGCCAGTCCCGCGCCGATCGTGTGAGACCGCAATCGGTTGCCTGTTTACCTCGGACACACGTTTCAATCGTAGAATTTCGCGACGGGCCGGGCGCAGGACGCACAACTTGCAGCATCCGCCTCTTGCTCGTCATTCACCGCCGGGGGGCGTCGCATCATGCTGGAACGGACCTTCGAGACCACTGCTCGGCGTGTGCTTGGGTGGTGCTTCGACCTCTACCGGCCGCTCCGTGGCATCGCCGGGGCGGCCGTGCTGGGGGTGTATGTCGCCATGGTGGCGAGCGTCGTCGCCGTCTTCCCGACGTCAAACTGGGACATGGCCGCCTATACGGCGGTATTGCTGGAGAACGAGGCCGCCGACAAGCCGGCCCTGCACCGTCAAGCCTGGGATACCGTCCGGGACAACGTCAGCGCCGGCGAATTCATGGTGCTGACGAGGGACCGGCCCTACCGGATCCGGCAATATGAGGATCCGGACGCCTTCTTCACCATGCTTTCGTTCTACCGCATGAAGATCCTCTATATCGAGACGGCGAAGTCGCTCGCCGAGGTAGTGGACCCCGTAAAGGCGCTGCGGCTCGTCTCGATCCTGTCGGCCGTTGCCTCTGGGCTGGTGCTGCTTGCTTGGCTCGCCGACCGAAGGGCCCTCGCCTACGGCCCGGTGCTGGCCGCTTTTCTGGTACTCGCAGGCTTTGGCGAGGCTGCCGCTCTGGTTACGCCGGATCTCTATGCTTCGGTGTTCCTGCTGCTTGCCGGACTGTTCTACGTGAAGAGGCTGGATGTGCTGTCTGCCGCGGCACTGGTCCTTGCGTTTCTGGTCCGGCCCGACACTCTCGCCTTCATCGGCGTATTCTTCGTCTTCGCCTGGATCTATGGCGAGGCGCGCATTGCCATGACGCTGTCGTTCATCGCAGCCGCAATCGGTTATCTATTCGTCGTCACCGACAGCAGTCATCCAGGCTGGTGGGCGCACCTGTGGTTCTCGCACATCGAATATGTCCCGACGCTCGAAGGCTTTTCGCCACCGTTCTCTGCGCTCGTCTATCTGCAGATCCTGGTGCGCGCGACGGTACGATCGCTCATGAACCAGACCTGGCTGGCGTGCCTGTTCGGCCTTGTGGTTTTCTTTGTCGCGACGATAGACCCGGATCGGCTCGCCCGCCGCGACAAGGTACTCCTTTATGCAGTCGCCGCCTCGATTTTTGCCAAGTATCTCGTCTTTCCGCACTACGAAACACGATTCTACCTGCCCTACCTGACGATCCTCGCAGTGGTGTCGCTGACCGGCTACGCGGCCCAGGCCGCGGGCACTCAGGTTTCGGCGGCCTCCACAACCGCGCGATCGACCTCAGCGACCAACGCAGGATCGAGCTCGAGCCGAGCCGCGAGCATGGCGAGATAGCCGCGTTCCGCCGGGTGGTCCGGATCGATTGCAAGCCGTGACGCGGCATAGATCTCGACCGCCTGCTCCATCGTTGTAGCACCCGAAACCACACGCTCTATATCGAGTGGCTTGGCCAACTCATTGTCAATGAAGGCCCTTTCTTCGGCACCGAGGCCCGCCTCCTCCATCTTGTCGAAAATGCGCGCTCTTTCTGTCTGATCGATGTGCCCGTCTGCCTTGGCGGCGGCAATCATCGCGGTCAGGAGCGTCAAGGCGAAGCGCTGTTGGCCCCCCGGCGTCCGCTCCGGTGCGAAGGGCGAGTCGCTCGGCGGCGGCAGCACCGGCGTGTCGTGGCGTGCCGGGGTATTGCCGGGCTGCGGCTGGGCGGACTTGTTGTCCTGCCAGTCCCGATAGGCCTTGTAGGCCAGCCCGGCAACGAGGGCCATGCCGCCATAGGTCAGCGCCTTCTTGCCGATCTTTCGGCCCGACTTCGTTCCAAGCAGGAGGCCGGCGAGTCCGCCGGCAAGCGCCCCGCCCGCAAGTCCGCCGGTATTGGAGCGTAAAAGATCCTGGCCGCGCGCCAGCGTGTCGCCACGCGAGACGTCGCCGAGACCGCCGGCCCCCATGAACTGGTCGAGGAGCTTTTTGGTGTCGAACATCGCTTGCCTGCCTCCTGCCGTACGAATCCGTGCCAAGCGCACATGGGCAGTCGCGGGCGCTCGCACAAGGGCGCGCGCTGCGTCATCCCTCGATCGGCAGCTGACCACTGTCCTTCAGCGTGTCGAGAGCGATGAACGAGCGGACGTTTTGAACCGCCTCGTGCGGCAACAGTTCGTCGTTGATCAGCGCTGCGAGCGCCTTCAGGTCGCGAGCCACCACCTTGAGCATGTAATCCATGTCGCCGGTGAGTGCATGGGCCTCCTGCACCGCCGGGAGGGCGCGAACAAGCTCATGGAAGCGTCGGGCATTCTGCCGGCTATGGGTGGCAAGCGCAACACCGACAAAGGCCGTGACAGTCAGCCCAAGTGCGGCAGGATCGAGGTCGGCGTGGTAGCCGCGCACAACGCGCGCCGCCTCAAGCCTCTGGCGACGGCGCGACACTTGTGACGCCGACAAACCGATGCGGCCTCCGAGTTCCTGATTGGTCGCCGTGGCGTCCTCCTGCAGCCGCGCAAGCAGTTTTCGGTCAAAGCGGTCCAATTCAATCATTTCGTGCATCTATCAGCTAGTCTACGCACAATCTGCGCGCAAATGTGGCTGTTGGCAACCCCCTTCTCACACCTCGTGCAGGGCGTTCAGGTCATAATGAAATCCACGTAGGCACAACATCGAGGAGGATGATCATGGGCCCGTTTCCGCACGACGCCCCGCCGGCCAAGATCACCGCGGACAATCCTGCCGGTACGGACGGTTTCGAGTTCGTCGAGTTTGCCCATCCCGACCCGGAGAAGCTCGACGTCTTGTTTCGCAAGATGGGCTACACACCCGTCGCCCGGCACAAGACCAAGGCGCTCACCGTCTATCGTCAGGGCGACATCAACTACGTACTCAATGCCGAACCCGGCTCATTCGGCATGCGCTTCGTTGAAGAGCACGGGCCTTGCGCGCCGTCTATGGCCTGGCGCGTTGTCGATGCCCAGAAGGCGTTCGCCCATGCGGTCGCCAACGGCGCAGAGGCTTATGAGGGTAACGACAAGACGCTGAACGTGCCGGCAATCAAGGGAATTGGGGGATCGCTGATCTATTTCGTTGAACGCTACGGTGACAAGGGTTCGGCCTACACTGAAGAGTTCGAGTGGCTTGACGCCGTGGATCCGCGGCCCGAAGGAGTAGGCTTCTACTACCTCGACCATCTGACACACAACGTTTACCGCGGCAATATGGACAAGTGGTGGGACTTCTACCGCACCCTATTCAACTTCAAGCAGATCCACTTCTTCAACATCGACGGCCGCATCACGGGTCTCGTCAGCCGCGCCATAACCTCACCTTGCGGCAAGATCCGAATTCCGCTCAACGAATCCAAGGACGACACCAGCCAGATCGAAGAATATCTTCGGAAGTACAAGGGTGAGGGCATTCAGCACATCGCCGTTGGCACCGACGCGATCTACGAGGCAACCGACAGGCTGGCGGCGAATGGTCTGAAGTTCATGCCCGGTCCGCCCGACACCTACTACGAGATGTCGCACAACCGGGTGCATGGCCATAACGAGCCGATCGAGCGCATGAAAAAGCACGGTATCCTGATCGACGGCGAGGGTGTCGTCGACGGCGGCACGACGAAGATCCTGCTGCAGATCTTCTCCAAAACCGTGATAGGGCCGATCTTCTTCGAGTTCATCCAGCGGAAAGGTGACGAGGGCTTCGGCGAGGGCAATTTCCGTGCATTGTTCGAATCAATCGAAGAGGATCAGATCCGACGCGGCGTGCTGAAGGCCGACGCTGCGGAGTGATCGCGGTTGGCTATTGTCAGGCGCCGAGCGACGGCAGCGGCTCGGCGTCGGCGGTGCTACGGTTTTCCGAGCGATGGCGACGAAGATCGCCGAGGATCGCCCGAGCCCACGCCGACGCGTCCTTTTCGCAGATGCGATCGTAGAGCGCCTGCCAGCGTTGTCGCCGCTGTTCGAGCGGCATCGTGAGCGCGGTCTGCAGCGCGGCGGCGACGCCTTCCGCCGAATGCGGATTGACGATCAGCGCCTCGGGCATGTCCTCCGCCGCGCCGGCAAAGCGCGACAGCACCAACACTCCCGGATCCTCGGCCCGTTGAGCCGCAATATACTCCTTCGCCACAAGGTTCATCCCGTCGCGCAGCGGCGTCACCAGGGCGACGCGGCTGGCGCGGTAGATGCCGGCGAGCGCGCGGCGGGTAAAGGAGCGCGCCATGAAGCGGATCGGGGTCCAGTCAAGATCAGCGAACCGGCCGTTGATATGGCCCGTCAGTTCCTCGAGCTCGCGGCGAATTTCCGCATAGGCATCGAGTTCGGAGCGCGATGGCGGCGCCACCTGCATAAAGCTCACCACGCCGCGATTTTCGGGATAGTCCTCGAGCAGCTTCTCGAACGCCCGGAACCGTTCGGGCAGCCCTTTGGAATAGTCGATGCGATCCACGCCGATGATCTGGCGCCGCCCTTGCAGCAACCGCTCCACACGGGCAGTGTGGCGTCGGGCGTCGGGCGTTGTCGCCAGCCGGGAGAAGGAGGCGGCGTCGATGCCGATGGGATAGGCTCTGACAACGACGCAGCGACCACCGGCGGAGACAATCCCGTCGCCCAGATCCTTGCCGCCGATCTCATCCACCACGAAACGGCGGAAATTGTCCGCATCCCGGGACGTCTGGAACCCGATCAGATCATAGGCGAGCATCCTGCGAACAAGCGCATCTGCACCGGGAAGGCCTGCCAGAATTTCCGGCGCCGGAAATGGTATGTGCAGAAAGAACGCCATCGGATTGTTGACTTCCATCGCCCTCAGTTCTGCGGCAAAGGCGAAGAAGTGATAATCGTGCACCCAGATCAGATCATCCGGCTGCAGAAGCGGCCGCAGCCGCGCGGCAAAGCGCTCGTTTACCTTACGGTAGTTCTCCTCGTAGCGCTGACGGAACTCTGCAAGGTCGAGCCTATAGTGCAGCACCGGCCATAACGTGCGGTTGGCATAGCCGGCATAATACCCGTCGTAATCCTCCTGCGTCATATCGAGCCGCGCAAGCGTCACCTTGCGAACCTGGTCGGTGTAGAGCGTGCCGAATGTGCCCTGCTCGGACAGCTCGCCGCTCCAGCCGAACCACACCCCACCGGTTTCTTGCAGCACATCGACGAGGGCGACAGCAAGGCCGCCCGCCTTGCCAGTATCCTTCAACGGGCCGACGCGGTTCGAAACGACGACGAGACGAGACATCCTCTCTGTTACTCTCCTTGGCTGCCGACTCGGCCGCAGGCCAGCTCCTGAAGCCATCTCGCGATCAGCACACTGCTGTCGCGGACCCGATCATTCCCAATTCCAGAGCACCCTTTCGCTCAGCGACGAAGAGGACGCTAGACGACACTGCTCCAGCCGGCGCTGAGGCGCATTGCGCCGTTTATGATCCCGACCATCGAGTAGGTCTGCGGAAAATTGCCCCAAAGTTCTCCCGTCCCCGGCGTCGTGTCCTCGGAAAGCAGGCCGACGTGGTTGCGGCAGGACAACATGGCTTCATAGATCTCCCGGGCTTCGTCCTTGCGGTCTATGCGCGCCAGCGCGTCGATGTACCAGAACGTGCAGATGTTGAACGCATTCTCCGGCATGCCGAAGTCATCCGCCGCATGATAGCGGAACAGATGCTTCTCTCGCCGCAGAACGCTGCCGATCTTGTCGACCGTCTTGACGAACCGGGGATCCATGGCCGGCAGAAAGCCCACCTCGGCCATCAGCAGCAGGCTGGCGTCGAGATCGTTGCCACCAAAGCTTTCAACGAACGCACCGACCTTCGGGTTCCATGCCTCCTCGCAAATCCGGACGTGAATCCGGTCGGCCCGATCGCGCCAGAACGCCTGGCGCTCCATAAGCCCGAACCGGGCGGCAATCTTGGAGAGCCGGTCGCAGGCGGCCCAGCACATCAGCGACGAAGAGGTGTGGATGCGCGCGCGCGTCCTCAGTTCCCAGATTCCGGCGTCCGGCTGGTCATGCATCATGAACGCGCGGTCGCCGACTTTCTCCAACCGTTCAAAGTCATCCAGTCCGGGCTGGTGGAGCAGGCGCTTGTCGAAGAACGCTTGAGCCGCTCCGAGCACAATATTGCCGTAGACATCATGCTGGAAGTGCTCATAGGCCTGGTTGCCGACGCGCACGGGTCCCATCCCGCGATATCCGGGAAGATCGACGATTCGCTCCTCCAGCTTTTCCTCGAGGCCGATGCCGTAAAGCGGCTGGACGTGCTCGCCGTTGGTGATGACCGCGATGTTGTTGAGGTACCGCAGGTAATTCTCCATCGTCTCCATCTCGGAGAGGGAGTTCAACGCGCGGACGACAAAGAAGGCATCCCTCAACCAACAATAGCGATAGTCCCAGTTGCGCTCGGTGCCGTAAGCTTCCGGAATCGAGGTGGTGGCAGCGGCAATGATGGCGCCGGTTTCCTCGAAGGTGCACAGCTTCAGCGTGATCGCCGCTCGGATCACGGCCTCCTGGTATTCGAGCGGCAGACCGAGGCGACGGGTCCACAGCCGCCAATACAGCACTGTCTGCTCCTCGAACGCCCGGCACAGCGTCTCGGGATGATCGGTGAGGCTTTCGTCCGGACCGAGGTAGAACGACACCGGCCCGTCGAGCAGGAAGGGCGTCTCGGCTCGGACGTATGTAATTGAGGCATTGGTCGTCAGCCGGACGGTCAGTCCGGCAGCGACGTAGCGGACATGGTTTGAGCCGAAGGTGATGTCCGGAACCCGACTGCCATAGGCCATGCGCGGCCGGCACCGGACCCGGATCCGGGGATGGCCGGCAAGTGTGCGGACGCGGCGAACCAGTCCTGTCGGGCGAAACATCCGACCCGCGCGATTGAACCGAGGGGCGAAGTCCGTGATCTCGATGGCATTGCCATCTGGGTCATACAGCCGCGTCTTCACCACGGCCGTATTTTCCAGATACTCCTGCTCGCTGCGCACCGCGCCCATCAGTTCGATCGCAAAGGTGCCGTCGGCCGGGTCGCCGCGGGTTCCGAGCAGAGAATGGAATATCGGATCGCCGTCGAAACGGGGCAGACAGCACCAGACCACGCGTCCCGCCCGATCAATCAGCGCCGCGTAGCTACAATTTCCCACCATCGCCAGATCAAGGGAGGGCTCGATGGCAAGCGTCATCTTTTCCCCTTCTGGGTTTCAGGACAGACACCCGCTGCAAGCCAGCGATGAACCGCCGCCACATCCTGCAGGCGATAGGTTCCCACGCTCGCGCCGCTCCCCACCTTGATGCCGAAACCGCCGAGCGCGGCTGCGGCACGCATGCCGTCCTCGTCGGTGGTGTCATCGCCGATAAAGACCGGCACCCGGCCCGCAAACGGCGGAAACCGCATGAACGCCTCGACCATCTTGCCTTTGTCCGACAACCGAGGCTTGGCTTCCACCACCATCTTGCCGTCGATGAGATGGAGGTCCGGAAGGTCATCGATTGCAGCTTCCATGTGTTCGCGAAGCGCCATGCCGAGTTCCGGGACGCGCCGGTAGTGGACTGCAAGCGCCGACCCCTTGTCTTCGATCTGCAGGCCGGCTCCGGTCAGGCCGGAGGCAGCCAGGCGCCCGCGCAAAACCGTGATCTCCGAGCCGATATCGATGCGCTCGATGGCAGCATCCGAGCTGGTGCGGTATTCGAGCCCGTGCAACCCGGCTCCCGGAAAGCGCAACGGATCAAGGAGGCGGTCGATCTCGGCGAGCGGCCGACCGCTCACAATCCCGAGGGCCCCATTGAGGTCGTCGAGGCGGCGAATCAGGAGTGGAACGAGGCAGGGCTCGGGACGAACCATCTCTGGAGAGGGGGCGATTTCGACGAGAGTTCCGTCGAAATCGAGAAACACGGCCATGTCGGTCGCGAGCGCGGGCGGTTCGGACATGGCCCCAAACATAATTCATCCCTGGCGCTCCGAAAACCTCCGGAGCGCGAAAAAGCTATCATCGTCAGATATTAAGCTATCGAAGTGATGCCAAGTCGCAACGTCAAGCGGCCTGGTCTTCGCGCATGGCGCCCGGTCCCGGCATGGCCCCTTTTGGACATTTCCCGAGGATGATCATGCCGAGCACTTCATCTTTGGTCACGTCACTGGTTCGGGCAGTGCCGACGAGCTTGCCGTTCTTCATCACCGCCACCCGGTCAGCCAAATCGAACACATCGTGAATGTCGTGGCTGATCAGAAAGATGCCGATTCCTTCCTTCTTAAGCTGCTTTGTCAGCTCGGCAACCTGAGCCGTTTCCTGCGGTCCGAGCGCCGCGGTGGGCTCGTCCATGATGATGATGCGGGCATTGAAGTAGATGGCCCGGGCGATCGCGAGCGACTGGCGTTGGCCGCCCGAGAGAGCCCGAACCGGTTCCTTGAACTTACGGAAGTTCGGATTGAGCCGGTGCATCACCTCGCGGACCGCCGCCTCCATGGCCACGTCGTCGAGCGTTCCCCATTTGGTGCGGATCTCGCGGCCGAGGAACAGGTTGGCCGCGGCATCGACGTTATCGGCAAGCGCCAGCGTCTGGTAGATCGTTTCGATGCCGTGCCGCTTGGCGTCCCGGGGATTGTTGATCTCGACCGTCTCGCCGTTGATGCGGATCTGGCCGGCGTCCGCGCGATAAGCCCCCGAGAGCATCTTGATCAGCGTCGACTTGCCGGCGCCGTTGTGACCGAGCAGCCCGACGACTTCGCCGGGATAAAGGTCGACCGAAACGTCGTCCACGGCGTGAATACCGCCGAAAGCAATGGACATGTTGCGCAATTCGACGAGGGGTGTGCCGGTCTTCGTCGACGAGCCGGGAACGTGGGACGCTCCCATTGCCTGTTGCTGCATGGTGTCGTCCTCCTCTCCCATTTATTTGATGCGGCGGCGGTAGGCGGTATCGATCCACACTGCAAGCACCAGCACGGTGCCAACGACGATGCTCTGCAAAGGCGAATCGAGCCCCATCAACACCATGCCGGACTGCAGAGACTGCATCACAAGTGCGCCAAGCATTGCGCCGGCGATTGTGCCGGCGCCGCCGCCGAGCGAAGTGCCACCGATGACGGCGGCGGCAATGGTATAAAGCTCGTCGAGCGTTCCCTGGGCATTGGTGGCCGAGGTCAGGCGTGCCGTCGAGATCGCCGCTGCGACGGCGGCCAGCATACCCATCAGCGCGAAGACGATCATCGTCACCCGCTTCGTGTTGATACCGGCCAATTCGGCCGCCTCGGGGTTACCGCCAATGGCAAAGACATAGCGGCCGAAGGCCGTGCGCTTTGCTATGAAGGTCATGACGATGCCCACGCCGACAGCGAGCAGTACGGGCACGGCATAGCCGAAGCTGATCGAGAGGCCGCCTTCCGGGATCGGGATGTTGTTTGCCTCGGCATAGCGGCGGGCGAGCGCAGCTGGCAGCACATAGGAATTTACGACGAGAGTGGCTCCAATGATGGCGGCCGTGGTCGCGCCGACGAGCACGAGCTCTGCCCAGATCGGCTTCAACGGGAACCGGAACCGCTTGCGCTGGCGGCGGGCGTTGATGGTGGCGAGCACGACCAGACCGATAGCGATGACGGCGATCACCCAGCTCCAGGTTGCGCCGATCGAGCCGCCGGCGCCTCCGCCCAGCAGCTTGAAATTGTCATCAGTGAGCGGGATTGTCCGGCCTGTGGCGACCCACCAGGCCGCACCGCGCCAAACAAGCAGGCCGCCGAGCGTGACAATGAAGGCCGGCACGCCAAGGTAGGCGACGATATACCCCTGCAATGCACCGATCAGCAGACCGACGCTCAGGCCGATCAGCAGCGTCAACAGCCACACCGCGGGGTGATTGAAGCCCAACAGCGGCGTCAGGTACTCGGCCTGGGCCACGGCCATGATCATGCCGGTCACCCCGAGCACAGATCCGACCGACAGATCGATGTTGCGGGTGACGATGATCAGCACCATTCCGGTCGACATCACCGCGATCGAGGCTGTCTGGACGGATAGGTTCCACAGGTTGCGCGCGGTCAGGAAGGCTCCGCCCGAGAAGACGTGAAAGCCGACCCAGATCACAACCAGGGCGACGATCATGCCGACCATCCGGGTGTCGACTTCCATGGCCGCAAGGAGGGACCGCGGTGTCGCGACGGGCGAGGAAGTTAAGGTGTTGCTGTCTGTGGTCGAAGACATATCGGGTCCGTCCTCCGGAAGCGCCGGTGGCGGGAAGCCGGCCGCGGGCCAGTGATGCAGATGAAGTTTGGCGCTCGATGATGGCGGCTGGCAAGACTGCCCCGTGCGTCAGGGCCGACCGGCGCGTCTGCGAAAGACGCGCCGGCGCCGCACGGATTGGCCGGACTTAGTCGCAGGCGGCGACCGAACCGGAGGGCACGCCCTGGCAGACCACGTCCTTCGACACCCAGCCGGCGTCGATCACAACGTTCAGGTTGTCCTTGGTGATCGGAACCGGAGCGAGGAAGACCGCCGTCATTTCGACGCCGCTTGGACCGTCGCTCCAAGTCTGCGCATCCGCGATCTGGTCCATCGCCGTGCCTTTGGCGAGTTCCACCGCGATGTTGGCAGCAGCCTTGCCGAGTTCACGGGCATCCTTCCAAACCGACACGGTCTGGGTGCCGAGAGCGATACGATTGAGCGCGGCATGGTCGCCGTCCTGACCCGACACCGGTACACTGCCGTCAAGGCCCTGAGCGGCCAGCGCCGCCACAACGCCGCCCGCCGTGCCATCGTTGGACGCGACGACTGCGTCGACGTTGTTGTTGTTGGCAGTCAAGAACTGCTCCATGTTGCGTTGCGCGTTGGCCGGGAGCCAGCCGTCGGTGTAGGCCTCGCCAACGTTCTTGATCTTGCCGGCATCGATCGCCTCCTGCAGGACTTCCATCTGTCCCGAGAACAGGAAGTCGGCATTCGGATCGGCCGCAGAGCCCTTGATGAAGACGTAGTTGCCTTCAGGCTTGATCTTGAAGACCTCGCGGGCCTGCATCCGGCCCACTTCCTTGTTGTCGAAGGTCAGGTAGAAGGCCTCGGGAATCTCGATCAGCCGGTCATAGCCCACGACGGGAATACCCTCGTTGACCGCCTTTTCGACGGCCGGTCGGATGGCATCACTGTCCTGGGCGAGGATGATGAGGGCGTTGGCGCCGCGCGAAATCAGGCTTTCAACGTCGGACAGCTGCTTGGCGGCCGAGGACTGAGCATCAGCCGAGATGTATTGGGCGCCGAGCTTCTCGAGCTCGGCCTTAATCGCCGCCTCGTCGGTCTTCCAGCGCTCTTCCTGGAAGTTAGACCAGCTCACCCCCACGGTGATCTCCTGGGCCTGAGCAACGGCGATGGCCGTCGCCGACATGGCCACGCCGGCGAAAATGGCAATTAGTCTGCGCATTCGGTTTCCTCCCTTCAGTCGCCGCCCGGGTCGCGAGCGACGGGTCGCCAGAGCAACCTCGGTCACACTGGATCCGAAACAGGCTGCTTCAACACGTTCAAATCGATCAACCTCCCGACACCCCATCGATTTCGACAGGGCGCCGCCGATCGAATGGCCTCCCCGCGAAACCGCTGGCCGGCGGGAAGCAACGTCAGAATGAATTTTTTCGACGTCCGAAAAAAAGTTGCTCCAAACGGCTCTCTCTGTCAACATGCTTTCGAAACACCGCCGAAAGAGCGAGGATTGCCGGCTCCCTACTCGACAGGCCGGCCGGACTTTTCCCGGGAGGATTCACGAGCCGCATGACACAAAAGGCGGATCGCGACCAGATTCGACGCCAGAACCGGTCCATCGTGCTGCAAGCCCTGCGTCGGGACGGTCCGCAAGCCCGGATCGACCTCGGGCGCACCACCCATCTCAGTCCGGCCACGGTTACCTCAATTACCTCCGACCTGATCGAAGAAGAGCTGATCATCGGCATCGAGGACAAGGAGCACAAGGAAAGGCTGACCCGAGGGCGGCCACGCAGCCTGCTCGCGCTCAATCCGGCCGCGTCGGCCGTGCTCGCCGTAAAGATCTCCGTCAACACGATTGAATTCGCCCTTGCCGACTATTCGGGGCAGGTCGTCGCCCGCGATCGGCGTAAATTCGACAGCGCCACCGTGACGCCGGCTGGCTTTGCGGTGGAACTGGTTGACGCGGCGCGCCGATTCCTTGAAGCCAGCGAGGCCACGGTAGACGGCACCCTGCTCGAGATTGCCGTCGCTGCCCAGGGCGTCGTCGACAGTGGAACGGGGGTCGTGATCTGGAGCCCGGCATTCGAGACACGCAACATTCCGGTGGTTGCCCCGTTGACGGAAGCCTTCGGCGCCCATTGCATGCTGTCGAACGATACCAACATGATTGCCGAGGCGCTGCACTGGTCGCAGCCGGAACATTACGGCGGGACTTTTGCGGTCATCTTCATCGATTACGGCGTCGGCATGGGGCTTTACATCGATGATCGGCTGTTCTTCGGCGAGACTGGCGCAGCCGCGGAAATCGGGCATGCCAACCACATCCCGGGCGGTGCGCTGTGCCGCTGCGGCAAACGTGGCTGCCTTGAGGCCTATCTCGGGGATTATGCCATTCTCAGAGCCGCGCGCGGCCTGCCGGACACGACACCTCCGGCGGACATCGCGGTCAACACCAGCACGATTTCGGAACTGGTGGCGGCCGCGGACGCCGGCAATGCCCGGGCTCTGGCCGCCTTTTCCGTTGCCGGCCGGGCGCTCGGCTTCGGCATCGCGCGACTGACAGCAATTCTCGATCCACGCCGGATCGCGGTGACCGGCGCCGGGATCCGCGGCTATCGCTTCATGCGGTCTGCTATGGAAGCTGCGCTGGAGGAAGCGCTGGTGGAAGACCTGCGCCGCGGCATTGCGATCGACCCGATCGATTGGGAGGAAGATCTGATTCTGCGCGGCACAATCGCCCAGGCCATGCGCCGTTTCGACCGCGAAGTGTTCGCGGAGCAGCGGCCCGTGGCGTCCGGATCGACCAGGACGGCCGCGCCATTTGCACCCGCAGCACCGGCATCGCGCTAGTATCGTCCTTGTCCAGCACGTGAGCGTCGCGCCTTTGCCGCTATGGGCTTGGACGCACCTCCCGACTTCTCATGTTCGAATGGATGATTTGGCGATCGGCCGCAATCAGGCGCGAGCGACAAGGAGGCTGGTTGCGAGGCCGCCGGCGGCGGCAATCGTCGCGAGCCCCAGGGAGCCAGGCCTCTCCGTCTTCAGTTCGTGATAGAGCCGCACGGCGAGGATCGCACCCGAGGCGCCGATGGGATGACCGCGGGCGAGCGCCCCGCCGCCCCGGTTGACGACGGACGGATCGAGACCGATGCCGTCGACGCAGGCGATCGCCTGAGCGGCGTAGGCCTCCATGACCTCGGCGACAGCAATCTGCTCCGCTCCGATTGCCCTTCGGGCAAGAAGCGCCTGTGTGGCCCCGACCGGAGCCAGGCCCGGCAGGGTGGGATCGCTCCCGATCGAAAGACCATCGAGGACCTGCAGGACAGGTCCGGAGACGTTGCGGGCCAGGTCACGCGAGACGATGAGGCAGACGGCGGCCGCATCGGCTTCTACCGCGGCCGTGGCCGCACGTACCCCGGTCGCTTCATCACCGGCGAGCCGTTTGGAACGCCGGCAGATCCCCGGCGTCAGGGCGCGGGCATAGGTATCGGCAGCAACATCCTCGACACCGACAAGTTCCGATCCAAGGCGGCCAGCTTTCACGGCTGTCAAGGCCGCCGCATGCGAGCGGCAGGTCCAGCCGATCTGACGCTCGGTTGAAATCCCCTGCAGGGCTGCGAGGTCGGCCGCCGCTTCAGCCATCTCCGGATCGCGCTCCGGCCAGGGCGTGAACGGCGGCCGGGCGTAGGCAGCGGGCAGTTCGTCCGGCGCCACCGGGCGCCGCATCCGAATCGGCGCCCGTGAAAAGCTTTCAACGCCGCCGGCAACAACGCAGTCCGCCGCGCCGCTTTCGACCAGCCGGGCCGCCAGCAGAACGGCGTCGAGGCCGGACGTGCACTGGCGGTCGAGAGTGATTCCCGGCACGCGCTGCGGCAGCCCTGCGAAGAGGCCGACCCGGCGGGCCGGGTTGCCGCCACCATAGAGCGCATTGCCAAGGAGCAGGTCGTCGACCCTGTCCGCTTGCAGTCCGGCCGCATCCAGGCAAGCCGTGATGACCGGAGCGGCGAGGGCATCGACCTCGAGGCCGGCGAAGGCGCCGCCGCGCGGCACCACGGCGCTGCGCTTGGCAGCGACAACAAGGGCTGCCCGGCTCACCGCTCCCGCTCCAGTGCGGCGACCAAGGTCTCGAGCCGGCGCAGGTCGGTCTTACCGCCGGCCGTCAGCGGCCAATCCTCGACGGCATGGATTGCCCGCGGCCGCCGGACCGGCAGCAGCGCGGCGCGGCAATGGCGGGTAAGATCGTCAATGTCGCAGGCGGCGACGAACCGCACTGCGGCAACCATCCGCATGCCGCGAAGATCGTCCGGTAGGCCGAATACTGCGGCGGCAGTCACCGCGGGGTGGCTCTCCAGCACGGCCTCGATCTCCTCGGCAAAGACATTGACGCCGGAGGTTACAAGCATGCGCTTGACGCGGCCCACGAGGAACAGATGTCCGTCAGCATCAACGAAGCCGCGATCACCGACCGTGACGAAGCCGTCGCGCCAGATCGTCTCGCCGTCATCGCCGATCTCGTAGCCGTCGAACAGGAGCGGGCTCCTGACCCAGACTCGCCCTGTGTCGCCGGCGGGCATGGACTGGTTGTCGTCGCCACGAATGTCGAGGTCGACACCGGGCATGGCCCGCCCGACTGAGCCTTCCGGGCCGGTACCGGCCTCGCGGGCCGTGACAAAGCTCGTCTCGGAGGTGCCGTAGAACTCGTAGAGGCGCGCGTTAGGGAAGAGGCGCCGCACCCGCTCCAGCGCAGTGTCGCGCCACTTGGCGCCGCTCACCATGACCACGCGCAGGTCCGGCAGGACCGTCCCGTCCGCCTCCGCTGCCCGGGCGAGCAGCTCGACCTGGGTGGGCGTCGCATAGAGGGCGGTGACCGCGTCGGCACCGATTCGCGCCAGGACCACCCTGGCTCGAAAATCCCGAGCAACAATCACCGATGCACCCATGTGCAGCGCCTGCAGGGCCCCGTAGAAATGCAGCGAGTGACCGAGGCCGCCGGGAACGAGCACGCGGTCACCTGCGGCGAGGCCGAACACTGTCTCGCTCAAGGAAAAGCTTTCGATCCAAGAGCGATGGCTGCGGCGGAAGCCTTTCGGCCGACCTGTCGAGCCGGAGGTGAAGCCGATGTAGAATGGATCGTCGGGATGCGGCACGCTCGGAACCTTGCGGTTACCGCCGTCATGCACGCGAGCCGACGCCGGACCGACCAGCGTCAGACCCGGCCGGATCGCGGCCGCAATCTCGGCACGCACGGGATCGGGCCAGGACGGATCGGCCACGACAGCGACGCGGCCGGCGCGAGCGGTCGCCAGCGCAGCGATCACGAGATCGAACGGATCATCGTGACCAAGCAGGACACGTCCGTGGCTGGGGCTGTTCTCAGCGACGGTCGCCGCCAGCGCCTCCACCTGTCGGGCAAGCTCGGCGAATCGCAACCGCCGCCCGCCGCAGGCGAGCGCCAGCGAATCGCCGCGGTAGCGCACATGCTCGGAAAGCGGCGCTCCGACGAAGCTCATGTCCGCGAGATAAGCGCGCTCGGCAGACCGCGAGCGATCGACTGGGCGACCATGGCGGCGGCAACCGCCTTAATAAGATCACCCGGGATGAACACCGTCACGGCCCTGGCGGCCGCATCGAGATCCAGCCCGGCCATCAGCGCCAGCCCGGAAATGCCGAAGGCGTACAGCACGATGACGCCGCCGCCGATCGCGGCGGCAAGGGCTGCGGGGAACACCGGCAAAGCGCGGGTGGCGCGCATGACGAGGCCGCAGACAAAGGCGGCGACCGGAAAGCCGACGAGAAAGCCGACCGACGGCCCGGCAAATGCGCCAAGCCCGCCGCGACCTCCGGCCAGGAGCGGTGCACCCAGTGCAACCACGAACAGGAACAGAAGAACGGCGAGCGCGCCGCGCACCGGGCCGAGCATGATGCCGGCAAGCATGATGCCGAGGCTTTGGGCGGTCACCGGGATGCCAGCGGCAATCGGAATGTCGAACTTGGGCATCAGGCCGAGAGCGGCAATCAGCGCGGCGTAGAGGGCAATGTGCACCAGGCTGCGGTCTTTCGTCATCACGTGTCCTCGTCGTCGGGTCCGGCGCGGCGAAGCGGGCCGTCGCCGCGCGGCCGCGCCTCGGGCGGCACGCCGTCGACGCCGCCGCGAGCGGCAATCGCCTCGGCGACCCGATCGGCGGTTCTTAGCGCCTGAATGGCGATCGGCGCCACTAGTCTTAGGTTGCCCCTGCGTCCGGTGCGGGCGAGGTGGGCCTCGCCAAGGACAAGACCAAGGCCGACCAGGAGCGGCGTGAAGCGAATCACTAGCGTGACCGCGAGCGCGAGACGCTGCGGCTTCAGCCCGACCACCTTCAATGGACCGAGAGCCGGCGTGAGCGCATCGAGCATGTCCTGCATCCGCGTGGTCAGGGTGACCAGCGTTGCCATCAGCACCATGGCGAACAGCCGCAAAACGGCGAGCCATCCGGCTTCGGCAGTTCCGAGATAGATGTGGAAAGCGAGAAGCAGCGCCGCCAGGACAAGCAGTGGCCGCAACCCCTTGAACGTTGGCAGAACGGCGCGCCCGAGCGGCAGGTAGAGAGCGACCACGGCGACAAGTACGACGCCCATCACCCGCCAGTCGGAGACGGGCAGCAGCGCAAGCGAGGTCAGCGCCAGGCCTGCCAGCTTGGCCCCGGCAGGCAGACGGTGCAGGAAGCCGCCCCCGGAAATATAGGCCGAGATCATAACCGCTCAGGGGTAAGGACCCCCGCCCGTTCGAGCGCCAGCGCGCGGTAGCGCGGCAGTACCTCTGCTGGCGGGCCGTCGCCGACAACTCGGCCTCCGTCGAGCCAGACCGCACGGTCGTAGTGCGCGACGGCCTCGAGATCGTGGCTGATCAGGATTACCTGCTGGTCGAGGGCGTCGATCCGGGCGAGAAAGCTCGTTCTGGTCGCAAGATCGAGACTGGCGAAGGGCTCGTCGAGCACAAGGATCCGCGGCGCCATGACGAGCACGGCAAGGATGCAGACGAGTTGCTTCTGGCCTTCCGACAGGCTGGAAACCGGTCGCTCGGCCCAGTCGGAACAATTGTTCTCCTGCAGAACGGCAAGCGCGCGCGCAGCTGCCTCCCGCCGGGTGACACCGAGTTGGCGCAGACCGTAGCCGATCTCCTCGGCGACAGTCGGGAAGATGATCTGGTGGTCGGGGTTTTGGAACAGAAAACCGACCAGGCGCGGCATCGCGCGGCCAATGTCGGTGACCGCTTGGCCGCACACCTCGACGCTGCCTGCGTCGGGCGTCAGAAGGCCGTTGATCAGCCGCACCAGCGAGCTCTTGCCGGAGCCGTTGGCGCCGACGAGTGCAATGCGTCGCTCGGTCAGGGAGAGATTGATGTGCTTAAGCACGCGGCGGCCGCCGCGGCTCAGGACGACGTCGCGCATCACGATACCGGAGGCGCGGTCAGAACCGGCCTCCGGATGGATCGGGAAGAGATTTTTCCGTGAAAGCCGCATGAGCTGGCGGCCTTTGCCGGCCGACGATGTAGAGAACTCCCCTTTGCGCTTAGCGGGCCTGGCGGCGACCTACTCTCCCGCGTCT
>CAYXAA010000005.1:0-180916 GCA_964462985.1 uncultured Hyphomicrobiales bacterium
AAACGATGCAGTCTGCTCGACTTCGGTGGCGGCATGGCCGCGCAGCAGGTAGCGAACATGAAGCCGGACGAGGTGCTGGTCGCCATCGCTTTCCCGCCTTATTCGGAGCCGGTCGTCGATGTGGTTGTCGACGGCCATCTCAGCGGCAAGCAGGTGCTGGCAATCACCGATTCCGCACAGAGCCCGCTGGCCCGCCACGCGAAGCTGGCCTTCTACGTCGACAATGCGGCAACCGGACAGTTCCGCCCTATCTCCGGCGCCATAGCCCTTGTGCAGACACTCGTCGCAGGCCTCGGCTACGAAAAGTTGACGTAGTCTGAAGAGGGGGCCTCATCGCCGGCGAGGCGTCAAACTCATGCGAAGGTTTTGGAGTTCCTCGCGCTGCTCGCGCGCAAAGCTTGGCGATAAGTCGGCGCCACCGCACTTCACACTGAGTGAGCATCGGGGAGAGCGCCGATTACTGGATAAGATTGTGGTCAGTCTGTTCGGGCTAACTGCAGCTTCTTCCTCTCAGGTCGGATGAGCCGACAGTCTCCTCTCGGCCCCAACGTGGCGTTCGCAGACTGGCTCGACAATGACGCCTCATGGCGTAATTTTGACGTCCGCTGGCGCTCCGTTTCTTAGACCTCTGGTCTTTCGTGTCATCAGAGGTTAGCCAAACGGTAAGGGAAAGGGATAAACTCGATCCGATGAGCGAGCTGTTGAGAGCGAGTCTGGACCATCTTGGCCCATCATGCCGCCGCTTGGAAAAGCCCCTGCTGATATCGACGGCTGCGTGCCCCCGCAACCATCTTTACTTGCTCGGGGCGCAAGTTATGATCATATCCAGCCCCCGCAACCAAATTTCTATGCCTTATCAAACGCTTGAACGCCGCCCTCCGGGGCGGCGTTTGCGTTTCCAACACCCGTGGAAGCACTGTGGAAGCAAGAGGGGCCGAAGTCCTTCGTGCTTCCACATGAGCAGTTGGGCTCAGCGCTCCTCGATGAAGACACTGCACTCCTTCGGACACCATCGCTCAGTCCCATGAGGTCCAGAGCTTCGTTGGTCTCTCGACGCAGTGCCTGGACCATAGTATTCGCCCTGCTCTAACCCAATCGGCCGCGGAGAGTTGTTGTGGTTCCACACGGTCGGTGAGGACTGGATGCAGTCGTCGTTCGGCGGTGATGACCGCGCCGTCGGAAGCGCGACCTGGCGGAAATCTACGATATGACCTTCGGGATCGTGCGTAGTGTCGGGACGGTAACGCAAGAACGCCTCCGACAGCGTATCGCGCGGCCTGGCCTCTGTCCCGCGAGTCTATCTGGTGTCCCGCCTCATGGGAGCAGCATCGCGGAGACCGGTGCGCCCGCACCGATCTTGCATCGGCATAACGTCCCCGACGCGCGGCGCTGCCCTCCTTGCGCCATCTTGATGATGAACCCTGTGCCGAGGTTGCTGCCGCCCGGTCCGTTCGGCCCGTACTGGCGGTCACTGGCGGCCGGTGGCGCGTTGGCGCTTGTCGTCCGGGGCAGCCCGCTGTAAGGAAATATCTTCAGCTAGGTTGAGAGTTGCAATGAGTCCCGGATCTCCCTATAGCGCCGCCGATGCCGCTGCCGGCGAAGAAGCGTCGGCGGACAGCACGATTTCATCGGCGCTCAGGACGGTCGAGACGGAAATTGCCAGCCTGGCCACCCTCAAGGCGGCGCTCGGCGATGGTCTCGGTGAGCCGTTCCGCCAGGCCGTTGATCTGATTCATACCTCTAAGGGGCGGGTGATTGTCACCGGCGTCGGTAAAAGTGGGCATGTCGGTGCCAAAGCGGCCGCCACGCTTGCTTCGACGGGGACGCCGGCCTTTTTCGTGCACGCCACGGAAGCAAGCCACGGCGACCTCGGTATGATCACCGAGCAGGATGTGGTGCTGGCGATCTCGTGGTCGGGCGAGACGCAGGAACTTGCCAGCACCATCGCCTATACACGCCGCTACCGGGTGCCGCTGATCGCGGTGACCTCGTCACGGACGAGCGCTCTCGGCAAGGCCGCAGACATCGTGCTGGTGCTGCCCAAGGTTGTCGAGGCCTGTCCACACGGCCTCGCTCCGACGTCTTCGACGATCATGCAGATGGCGATCGGCGATGCTCTTGCCATCGCGCTTCTGGAAGCCCGCGGGTTCACGGCGCAGGACTTCCGAGTGTTCCACCCCGGAGGAAAGCTCGGAGCCAGCTTGCGACATGCCCGGGACATCATGCATGTCGGTGCCAGCCTGCCGCTCGCGCCGGCGGACATGCCGATGCGCGAAGCGATCGTGCTGATGACCCAGAAGGGGTTTGGCGTGCTCGGCATCGTCGATGGGCTGCGCCGGCTGATCGGCATCATTACGGACGGCGACCTGCGTCGCCACCTCAGCCCGGACTTCCTCGACAAGAAGACCGGAGACGTGATGACAAAGAATCCGAAGTCGATCGATCCGGAGATGCTGGTCGCCTCGGCGATGGATTTCATCAACTCGTCCTCAATCACCGCCGTGTTCGTGGTGGAGGATCGGCGTCCGGTCGGGATCATACACCTGCACGACCTCCTGCGGATCGGCGTTGCCTGAGTGGCCATTCGTGCCGACGTCTTTGCTGCAGCGGGACGGATCGAGCAGCTGTGGTCGCCGACGATACGATGGCGGCTGGCGGGAGACGGTAAGGTTCGACATGCCAGGCCTGGACTTCTTTACGCCGCGTTTACCTTGAGGATCTCCAGCGATTTTCTTCAAGTCGCGCCCGCTACGATTAGCGATTGTTTAGGGTGATCTGACTTATTCTGGACACCGAATTTCCGGGGAGCGCAGCTCCCAAAGAACGGTGTGCCAATGGATCTTGGAACAATCCTCGGTATCGCTTTTGCGTTCGTGGTGGTGCTGGTCGCGATATTGATCGGCGGCAACATCACGCAGTTCATCGACCTGCCCTCGATTCTGATCGTGGTGGGTGGCGGATTCGCCGCCACGCTCGTCCGCTTTCCGCTTGCCGGTATCATCAGCGCCTTCGCTACCGGCGGCAAGGTCGCGTTCACGCACAAGAAGGTCAATCCGCACGACCTCATCGAGGAAATCACCCGCCTCGCCGATATCGTCCGCAAGACGGGTCCGCTCGGTCTCGAAAACGTTGCCGTGTCGGACGTTAACTTGGCAAAGGGGATCCAGTATATCGCTGACGGCTACGAGGCCGACTTCATCCGGCAGTCAATGGAACGCGAACGCGACCTTTATCTCGAGCGGCTTCAGGTCGGGCGCAAAGTCTTCAAGGCGCTTGGGGATTCCGCACCGGCATTCGGCATGATCGGAACGTTGGTCGGCCTTGTGCAGATGCTGGGGACGATGGACGATCCCTCGACCATCGGACCGTCGATGGCGATCGCCCTGCTGACGACACTCTACGGCGCGCTGATCGCCAACATCGTCTGCCTGCCGATCGTCGACAAGCTTGATTCCAAGTTCGAGGACGAGGAGGTCAATCAGACGCTTGTTATCGATGGCGTCCTACAGATCCGGGAGAACAAGAGCCCCGCGCTGATCCGCGACATGCTGATCGCCTACATGCCGGAGAAGGCGCGCGCCGCGATGGCGGAAGCCGCCTGACCTCGGCGGAACGGAACGGAGTTTTAGGATGGCGCGGAAAAAGGGCAGTGGCGGCGCTCCCGAGTGGTTGATCACCTTTGCCGACCTGATGTCCCTGCTCGTTTGCTTCTTCGTCTTGATCATCTCCTTTTCCATCCAGGACAAGCAGAAGCTCCAGATTGTCGCCGGCTCAATGCGTGAGGCGTTCGGTGTGAAAGAGACGTCGCGGCGGACAGGGATGATCGAGATCGAAGGCGTGCCCGTTCGCGATTACGTTAAGAACGTCAGCCGGATTCCGGAGGATCTCGACTCGGATTTTGCAAAGGAACGGCACGAGCAAAGGCGCAAACAGGGGGCGGAAGCCAATACGCACAATGTCGAGCCGACAGACATCGAGCACCCGCGCCAGTTCGCCACGGCAGCAGCATCATTGCGTCAGGCCTGGCAGGAGATGCCCGAAATAACCGAGATCTCCACCAATCTGATTCTGGAGGAGACCGAGGAAGGTCTGAACATCCTGCTTGTCGATCAGGACGGCCGCTCGATGTTCCCCGAAGGGTCGAAGTATCCTCACGAGATTACACGGCGCCTGCTTGCCAGAATGGCGCCCATTCTGGCCAAGATGCCCAATCGGATCGAGATCACCGGCCACACCACGTCCGGTCGAACGCCGCTTGATCCGAGCTACACCGGCTGGGAGCTTTCGGCCGATCGCGCCAATGCCGCCCGTCAGGTGCTCGCCGAATATGGCGTTCCGGCCGATCGGTTTTACGCAGTCGTCGGCAAGGCCGACACCGAACCGCTTTTTCCGAACGACCCGTTTCTGGCTGCGAACAGACGGATCGGCATCCTTCTGATGGCCGAGGCGCCGCCAATGCCGCTTGGCCACACCCCGTGAACCGCTTACGTCCGTGCAATCGAAACCGTGGCAGCTTTGCAACTCCGCTCAGGTGGACTCGATCGGTTCCACCAGCAGGACCGAGCCGTCGAGATCCGTGACGCGCACCTTCGAGCCGGCGGGGCAATCGGGGCCCGAAATGCGCCACACGGTGTCACCGATCTTCAGTCGGCCGCTGCCCTGAGACACAGGTTCTTCCAACACGAAGCTGCGACCGATGTAGCGACTGCCGCGCCGGTTCAGACGAGGGTCGCCTTCGTCTTTGGCGTTCCGGCGCAGCACCATCCGGCCGGCTGTGAGGCTGGCGAGCGACAGACCGAGAAAGATTAATACCTCCAGCTGCCAGCTGACGTCGATGAGCAGGGCAAGAGTTCCGACCAGAACGGCGGCGATCCCGAACCACAAAAAGAAGGTCCCCGGCGCCAGTATCTCAAGCCCAAGCAGGACCAGGCCGAGAATCCACCAAGACCAGGGACCCAGTTCATAGATCAGGCGTTGAACAAGGCTCATGCGCCGCCTCTGTCATTCGGGCCGCCCGCAGGCGGAACCGCTCCGCCTGGGCGGCGAGAAGCGGGAGCGCCGGCCGAACCGAACGTTTCCCTGGCGATCTCGGCGACGCCGGCGAGCGAACCAAGCATTGAGGTGGCCTCCATCGGCAGAATCAGGAGTTTCTGATTTGGGGAGCGGGCGAACTGGCCGAGCGCCTCGACGTATTTCGTGGCGACGAAATAGTTGATGGCCTGAACGTCGCCGGAGGCGATGGCCGCGCTGACCATCTGTGTCGCCTTGGCTTCTGCTTCCGCCTCGCGCTCGCGCGCCTCGGCGTCCCTGAATGCGGCCTCGCGCAAGCCCTCGGCTTCGAGAATTCGCGCCTGTTTGGCACCCTCCGCCTTGAGGATTTCCGACTGCCGCTTGCCTTCGGCCTCAAGAATTGCCGCGCGCTTCTCGCGTTCGGCCTTCATCTGCCGCGCCATGGCGTCGACGAGGTCACGCGGCGGGTTGATGTCCTTGATCTCGATGCGCGTGACCTTGACGCCCCAGGGTTCGGCCGCCGCATCGACGACACGAAGCAGGCGGGAATTGATCTCGTCGCGGTTGGACAAGAGTTCGTCGAGATCCATTGAACCCATGACGGAGCGAATGTTCGTCATGGTTAAGTTCAGGATCGCGTTCTCGAGCCCCATGACCTCATACGCGCCGCGGGCGGCATCCGTGATCTGGTAGAACGTGACGCCATCAGCGGTGATCGTGGCGTTGTCGCGCGTGATCACCTCTTGTGACGGCACATCGAGCACCTGTTCCATCATGTTCATCTTGTGCCCGATGCGGTCGATGAAAGGTACAATGAAGTTGAGGCCTGGGCCGAGGGTCTTGCGATAGCGCCCGAAACGCTCAACCGTATAGTTATAGCCTTGCGGGACAGTCTTGACGCCGGCAACGAAGACCAGGACGACAAGAACCAAAAGCACGATCAGAGCAATATCGAAACCGAACAACTGCGTTTGCATGAAAGATCTCCAGCCGCCACCTGAAAGGTGGCGGGATTATGATGAAAAATTGCGAGAAAGACCAGAAGCTCGAGGGTGCGCGAGGGAAGCAAAAGGCGGACAACCGGACCCTTGGCCGAGGCGCCGTATCTCCGGTGCCTTCTTCGAGACTTGCTCCTCTGGTTCCTGGGATTCTTTTTGACCCTACAGCCAGCCGGCAAGTTCCCGGCGGACCACTGCGGTCAGTACGGCCATGCCATCGTCGCTGTCGTTGAGGCAGGGAACATGCACGAAGCGCTCGCCGCCGTTGTCCACGAAGCTCTGGGCGGCCTGAATGGCAATTTCCTCCAGCGTCTCGAGGCAGTCGGCGACGAAACCGGGATTGAGCACGGCAATTCGTTTCGTACCCTCCCTGGCGAGGGCTTCCACGGTCTTGTCCGTGTAAGGCTGCAACCATTCCTCCGGGCCGAAGCGTGATTGGAAGGTGACGCGGAGTTTTTCCTCCGGCCAGCCGAGCCGCTCTCGCAGGAGCCGCGTCGTCTTCTGGCAGTGGCAGTGGTACGGATCGCCCTTACGGAAATAGGACTGTGGAATGCCATGGTAGGACGTCAGCACCACCTCCGGCTCGAAGTCCAGTCCTGCCAGCGTCCGTTCAACCGATCTGGCCAGCGCATTAATGTAGATCGGATCATCGTGATAGGGAGGTACCGTTCTCAGCGCCGGTTGCCACCGCATTTTGAGGAGTGTCCTGAACACCACGTCATTGACTGTCGCCGTGGTGGAGGCCGAATACTGTGGGTAAAGCGGAAACACCAGCAACCGGTCGCAACCCTCAGCCTTCAGCGCGGCGATGCGATCCGGGATCGAAGGCGATCCATAGCGCATCGCCCAGTCGACCACCACGTGGTCGGCCGCGGCAAAAGCTCGTGCGAGGCGGTCCGCCTGGTTGCGTGTGATGGTGCGCAGGGGCGACTCGTCGCGTTCACGGTTCCAAATCGTCGCATAGGCATGGCCTGACTTCTTGGGCCGCGTGTTGAGCACGATGCCGTAGAGGATCGGATACCACACCGCCTTCGGCCATTCGATGACCCGCGGGTCAGACAGGAACTCGCGGAGGTAGCGCCGCATTGGCCAGAATTCGGTACCGTCTGGCGTGCCGAGATTGACGATGAGAACGCCGACACGACCGGCACGGATCGGTGGGTGCCCGTCAGGGAGCGAGATCGGGCGCGTCACAGGCGAGCGGTCTGCTTCGCGTGCGTCGTTCTCTGCGGTGCTCGATGCCATCTTGAGCGTCTTTCGTACTTTCCATGGTAAGTCTATCCGGACTCGTTGTGACACGTAGCGCCGAATAAGCAACCGTCTGCGACGGATCACCGCGGCAGACGCTCGCGTCCACACCTGTTCACCAAGGTGGTGTGAGGGGAGAGCTTTGCCTCGTCCCAAACGGCCAAGCTCAGTCCGCGCTGTAGCGTTCCGCCACCTTGAACCAGAATTCGACGATGGTGTTGAGGATTGCACTCATGCCGGCCAAGCTGTCGGCCTTGGTGACGACTGCGTTGGCACCTGCGGCATAGGCCCGGCGAATCGTCGCCTCGTCGTCCGCCGTGGTCAGGACACAGACCGGCACGCCGTGCAGGCTGCGGTGAGCACGCAGCGCCGCCAGAAACTCCGTGCCGCTCATCATCGGCAGGTTCAGGTCGAGAAGGATGAGGTCCGGCAAGGTCGTAGCTGACGCGCGCAAACCTTCAAGGTAGGCGAGGGCCTTCGCACCGTCCGCTTCGACATGGACGGTGACCGGCACTGACGACGCATCGAGCGCCTGTGCAATGATCTGCACGTCATCAGGATCGTCCTCGACGAGGAGGACCGATGCTCCGACGATAGAGCTGTCCGTTTCCCGCGTCGACCTAGCTGTGCGGCCTGCGGCCCTGATTGCGCGACTGGACCTTGGCACTTGTCACCTCTCACGAGCGGCGGGATGCTAGCCGACCCTTTTCCATTCGACAACGAAACTCCGGAGCCGTCTTTGCGGCTCGTTGTCCGGGTGCAACAGCCGGCAACAATGGATCCCGGGGATCCGCCCTTGCTTATATCGACCTGCCTTCGTCATTTGGGAAGGCGTTGGTCCTCAACAACATGAATCTCTCCTCCCTATGTCGCCGCCTCCCCCTTATTACAATGATTGACCCAATAGATCCCTATATATACGCGGCATGACCGGTAGAAATACGGAATATTAACCATATATTCACTAAAATCGGACGAACAATTCTAAAAATAAAAAGAAATAATGGAAAATACCCCTACGGCATATGAAATGAACGCCAAATTTGGACGGGCTTAGGGTGATGTTCAATTATGGTTAACAAATCATTTCTTGACTGATTCAAATTTCTTCTGAATTCTATTGGAAATTGCACAGAGATCTGGTCGCGTCGCCTCCCTTGATGCTCGCTCACCGGGCAATGTCGGCGCCAGGGGCCAGATCGGTGCGGACTCAAAGCCCTGGGTAGAGGCTGACATGGGCAAGACATGCGGGAAGATGCGCGAAAATCAGCGGCTGAGCACTACTGCCGAGCCGCTGACCGTTGAGCGTAACACGGCAGAGATCGCGCCGCTTACGATGGCGCAAAGGGTTGCTTCCGAGCAGTATTCATCGATTGATGTTGAGTTCGATCCGGCAATCGGGACGTATTGGTGCACGATGCGACCCGTTGATCACTTGTGTTTCACGCATCAGCTTCTTTCCGATTTTTCGTTGATGCAGGGTTCGATCCGCCGGCTTCACCAGACATATGGATCGTCTGGCGAGCCGAATCCAATGCGTTATTTTGTGCTGAGGTCGGCGCTCTCGGGTGTCTTCAATTTTGGTGGCGATCTCGGCCTGTTCGTCGATTTGATCCGCGCCGGCGACCGGGAGGGGCTGCTCGCCTATGGTCGCGCCTGCATCTCTGTCATTCACACCAATACGATGGCAATGGATCTGCCAGTTGTCACCGTGGCGCTGGTCCAGGGGGATGCTCTCGGCGGGGGATTCGAATGCGCCTTGTCGTTTGACGTCGTCATCGCCGAACGTCAGGCGAAATTCGGCTTTCCGGAAGTGCTCTTCAATCTCTTCCCGGGGATGGGGGCTTACAGCTTCCTGTCGCGGAAACTCGACGGGGTGAGAGCCGAGAAAATGATCCTCGGCGGCCGGATCTATTCCGCCGAAGAACTTTACGAGATGGGTCTGGTCGACGTGCTGTGCGATGAAAATCAAGGCAACGCGGCCGTCCTTGACTACATCACGCGCAATGCGCGGCGCCACAACGCCCATCAGGCAATCTATCATGCCCGACGCCGGACGCAGCCGCTTCCGTTCTCCGAACTGGAGCAGGTGGTCGAACTGTGGGTCGATGCTGCGATGCAGCTCAGCGAAGCGGACATGCGCAAGATGCTGCGCCTTGCGACCGCTCAGGAACGTCGCCGCACAGGACAAGTTCCGCCGAAGCTGACCCGGCCGGCATGAAGGCAGGGGCGAAGGAGTGACGGTCTCGGAAGGATGGGCGGGTCTTTCGTTGGAGCCGAGGAGAGCCCAGAATTTAAAGCCCAGGCCGACTGCCTTCCCCGCCGGAGCTGCCGTGCGTGCCGGCGTGCACCTGTCTGCCAGTTGGTGTGTGACCGGTAGCATAGGTGCTTAGGGATTGACGGGCGCTTTCCAGGGCCGCGCGGAGCGTGTCGATGTGACGCTGTCCGTGGGTTGCCAATTCCTTGCCGCCGATGGACTGCCAGGAAGAGCAGAGCTTGAAGATCTCACGCGCGCCGATGTTGGCCGCTGCGGACCGCAGTGCGTGTGCATGCTCCCGGAAGCGCGCAATGTCCGCTTCCTCCATTGCCTCGGACAAGCCGTCGAAGAGGTCGGTTGCATCCGCGAGAAAATCGCTGATCAGCGATTCCACGAATTCGAGGCCGCCCATGCGCTCGAGCTCGGCGAGCGTCTCCATGTCCACGGCGGCGCGGACTTCCGACTTGAAGCGCGGATGACTGGCGATGTGGGTCACCTGCCGGGCCGTTTCCTGCGACGGGCTGCCCGCAAGTGTTGATCCCTGTACGGTTTCCAGAATTTTCAGCAGACGCGCCGGTTCGACCGGCTTTGTCACGCAGGCATCGGCCCCGGCTTCCATGCAGCGCTGCGCGGCCTCGGGTGTCGCGTCTGCCGTCAGGGCCACGATGGGTAGGCGGTTCTGGTCGCCCAAAGTGGAGAACCGGTAGAGTTTTATGGCTTCAAGACCGTTCATGACCGGCATGTTGACATCCATGATGACGATGTCGAAGCCGCCGTCCGCCAGGGCGTCGAGTGCCTGCTCGCCATCGTCCACTATGTGGCATTCGTGGCCGCCTCGCTCGAGGATCTTGGCGATGACGCGCTGATTGGTCCGATTGTCTTCTGCAACGAGAACTCGGAAGGACTTGCCCGCCGGAACGAAGGTCGACAGTCGATCTTCGTCCCGTTGCGTGGTCAGATCAGTGGCGCCCGCTGCACGCAAAGCAGCAGCAAACTGTTGCTCGGAAGCGTCTCGGCCGAGCGCCGTGCTATAGAGCCGGTGAACGGAGCCATCGTGCAACGTCGCGGCATCTGGTCGCGTCAGGAGTACGAGGTTCGGTACGATCACCTTGCCCAATCCCAGCAGCGCTTGCGCCAGGGTATCGGGCCTCCCGGCGCCGAAGTCTTCGTCCACGACCACGATCGCGCGGCGCGACCCCGCCAGCATGGTCTTGCGCAACAGCGTGCTGACCTGTTGCACCGAGGCTGCATGTTCCACGCCGATGCCATGCGGTGCGAGATGCGTGATGACCTTGTCGACGGCGGTTACGTCTTCAGAGAGAACAATGACGCGGCCGCCATCAATCGTGAGCCGAGGTTCTTGCGCAGCCGGGTCGACGGCAATCTCTAGTTCGAACCAGAACGTGCTGCCGACATTCTCCTCGCTGCTGACGCCGATATCGCCGCCGAGTGCCGTAACCAACTGCCTGACGATTGCGAGGCCGAGACCCGTCCCGCCGAAGCGGTCGATAATGGTTTCGTCCGCCTGGGTGAAGCGTTCGAAGATCCGAGCCTGTGCATCCGTGCGGATGCCAATGCCGGTGTCGATCACCTCGAAGCGCAGCCGCACCATGCTGCCGGCGTGAGATACAGTTCTGACTACGACGGCGACGCTTCCTGTGTGCGTGAACTTCACTGCATTGCCCGCGAGATTGATCAAGATCTCCTGCAGGTGCCGGGTATCGCCGATCAGAGCGTATGGGGTATTCGCCGACACGAACGTCGAAAAGCGCAAGCCCTTGGCTCGTGCCTGCCCGGCAACGATTGCACGGACGTCGCCGAGCATGGTGTGGAGGTCGAACGGTTCCGCAACGATCGAGACGACATTCGACTCGATCTGGGAAAATTCGAGAATACTGTCGATCAGGCCGAGCAATGACCGCGCCGAACTCTTGATCGTGCGCGTCATGTCGCGCTGCTCTTCGTCGAGGTCCGTTTCCTGCAGCAGCTCGCCCATGCCGATGATCGCGTTGAGCGGTGTCCGCAGCTCATGGCTGACACCGGCAAGGAACTGGCTCTTGGCCCGACTTGCCTCCTCCGCCTTGGCCTTGGCAGCGGAAAGATCCCGGATCAGCTTGCTGGCATACAATGGAAGAATAACCAAACTGAGCAGGAGGCCGATGCTGAGGCCGGCGTGCGATGACCAAAAGGGTGTCGTCAGCACCGCGCTGAAGCCGGCGATAGCAACAACAGTGGCCAACATTAGATACCGCGTTCCGAATCGAAAGCCGTTTCCAAAAATTACCCAGAGATAAATCGGAAACAGCACCGCGGTCGTTTCGCCGCCGTCGTAGAGACCAACGGTCAGGACGCCGAGATCGCAGAATATGGCTATGCCCCGGCGTGGATAGTACTGGCTGGGCCGCAGCAGCAGATGGCTTGCCAGGCCCATTGTACAGATGAAGAAGATCCCGACCTGAAGAAGCGGCCGCTTCACCTCGGCAAGGTCATAGAACAGCAGAAAATAGCTGAGGATCAGGCCGCTGATGATGATCCTGTTGAGCGCCATTTCGCCCTCGCCCTGCGAGAGGGCGCGAAAGGCCGAGATCGCGGTGCGCCAACGGCGGAACAAGGAAGGGGGATGTTTCTCGTCGCCCGCAGGCATCGACGCTCTCCACATCAGCATACTGCGGCCTTTGAGCCCGGTCTCATCGTCTCGCCCCGCGGCTTGGTGCGGCGGCCGTCGCACGGCTGGTCGGGGAGGGGGCGGAGTTCGCCAGTCGGGCAAAGGCGGCAAACTCGGCGGCCGGCATTGGACGTCCAAAATGATAGCCTTGGGCCTCGTCGCAGCCGGCCTTGCGCAGGATCTCGACTTGGCGTTGATTCTCTACGCCTTCGGCCAGAACATGGAGGTTCAGGCTCTTGCCGAGACTGACCACCGCCTGCACGATTGCCGCATCGCTCGGGTCGCTCGCTACCGTCGAAACGAAGAAGCGGTCGATTTTCAGCCTGTGAACCTGGAAGCGCTTGAGGTAGGCCAACGACGAATAGCCGGTCCCGAAGTCATCGATGGCGACCTGAACGCCGTCGCCGCAAAGGTCGCGCAGGTCTCGCAGCACGCGGTCGGCTCCCTGCATCAGGGCGTTCTCGGTAATCTCGATTTCGAGGCGTTCCGGTGCCAGCCGGGACCCGGCCAGCGCCGATCGCGCAAGTGCCGCGATGCTCTGCTTGCGGAACTGCGTTGGCGAGATGTTGACGGCGATCCTCAGATCGCCAAGGCCCTGTTTCGACCAGCGAACGGCTTCCTGGCACGCTTCGTTGAGCACCCATTCACCGATGTCGTAGATCAGGCCGTTCTCTTCGGCGATCGGCAGGAACTCGGCAGGTCCGATGAGGCCGCGCTCGGGATGGTTCCAGCGCAACAGGGCCTCTACGCCGATGAGTTTGCCATCCGAAAGCCGGATCTGCGGTTGGTAATGCAGCGCGAGTTCGGAGCGCAGGACGGCCCGGCGCAGTGCCGCCTCCATGGCGATTGCGGTCCGGGCAGACTGGTCCATGCCTTCCGCGAAGGCAGAATAGAGGCCACCACCTTCGGCCTTAGCCTTGTACATGGCCAGATCCGCATTTCGCAGCAAGACTTCCGAGGACGTGCCGTCGGAAGGGTAGGTGGTGAAGCCGATGCTTGCGCTGATCTTGACGTCCTGGCTGTCGATGTAGAACGGATCCTCGAGCTCGTCGATCACACGACGAGCCAGGGACAGGGCATCCTCGGTCCCCGCAAGATCGACCTGGAGGATGGCGAACTCGTCGCCGCCGAGCCGCGCGACGAGATCGCGGCTGCGTACGCAGGCCTTCAGGCGGTCGGCCACCAGTTCGAGCAGCCTGTCGCCGGCGGTATGGCCAAAAGCGTCATTGATGCCCTTGAAGCGATCGAGGTCGAGGAAATGCAACGCAAAGACGTTGTCGCCTTTCGAGGAACGGCTGATCTCTTCGTCGATACGTTCCGTCAGCAGCGTCCGGTTGGGCAGAGCCGTCAACGCATCATGGTGGGCGATGTGGTAAAGATGCGCCTCCGCCCTCTTGTTTTCAGTGATGTCGAGCGAGGTCGACAAGACGTTGACGACCTCGCCCTGATTGTTCTTGAGCGGGACCTTGCGCGTTAGAAAGACACGCTGCTGGCCTTCGGCATCAACCAATTCCTCTTCGTAGGGTGCCAGCGGCTCGCCGGTTTCGAAGACGCGTTCGTCGAGAACACGGGCTTGCTCGGCCATGTCAGACGAATGCATCATCTGGTAGAGGTTGACGCCGCTGAGTTCAGAGGCGTCCTTGCCGAACAGCTCTGCCTGATAGGCATTGACAAAGACGCAGCGTCCGCTCCGATCGACCGCGCTGATCATGACCTGAACGGTGTCGATCACCTGGAGCAGCCGCTCACGCGAGTCTCTGAGGGCTTGATCGCGCAGCCGTTCGGCATGTTCCAATTCCTGCTCGAGCACGCTGGCCCGGCTACGGACGGCGAGCTGTCGCTTGCGCAGCGCGAGAAGATTGCGGGCCCGGGTCTGGAACTCACCGTGGTCGACGGGGCTCTGAAGAAAATCCGTCGCTCCCGCCTCCAGCGCCCGCATCCTGAATCGGCGATCGGAGAAGGCGGTGATAACCATCACGGGAATATCTGCGCAACCCGGCAGTTCTCTGAAGCGTCGGGTAAATTCGGCACCGTCCATCTGCGGCATGCGGTAGTCGGTAACGAGCAGATCGGGAGTTTCGTTCTGGAAGTGCTGGAGGGCATCAAACGGGCTGGCGAAGCTGCGCGTGGTTACATTCTCCTCCGCCCAGCAGGCGAGGCGGGAGAAGAAGTTGCGATTGATGATCCGGTCGTCGACAACCGCGATAATGGACATGGCACGAACTCACTCCGACGCCTTCACGACAGTTCGTTCCCCTCGGAACTCCGTACCTGGTAGGCGGCGCTGGCCGGCTGTGGACCGGCTACGCCATTGGTTCCGACGGCCTTGAGCATGGTTGCCGCTCAGGAGCACGCCCAAGGACTCCCTTCGGCGGTTGTTTGGTGTGGACGTCAGCGAACTAACCTTGCCTCCAGCTGGATAAGTCGATATTCGTCCAGCTTCTACAGGAGCGCTCTTTCGATTAATTTTTCGCTAACTTCGGCGACGTCTCGTCCAGCGTGGCGGCGTTGATTGATTGTTAAGCGGATTTATTAATAATGATTCCGATATATTGATCGTCCTACCGTAGTGTTCTTCTATCCCTTCGATAAGATATAGAAAGTTGCAACGAAGGCTTAAGGATAATTTCATCGATGATGGGCGGCATCGGGTACGAGCCAGGGTGCACGCTGGCCCGAAGCGGAACGGCAATCGTCTGGAGGGGAGGTCAGGCGTCGAGAACGAGGGTCTCTACGGAAAGCACCATCGGCAGATGCTGAGCGATCAGGCTCCAATTGTCGCCTTCGTCGGCGCTGGCAAAGAGGGAGCCGGAGTTCGAGCCGAAGTAGACGCCCGCCGGCTCAAGCCTGTCCGTCGCGAGCGCCTGGCGCAACACGCAGAGAAAGGCGTGCTTCTGCGGAAGGCCGTTGCGCAGGTCCGTCCATGTCCGACCCCCGTCTCGCGTTCGCCAGACGGCTGCCTGGCCGCCGGGCATGTAGCGCCCCGCCGAATCCCCGTTGAGCGGAACCAGATAAAGTGTGTCCGGGTCGCGCGGATGGGCCGCGGCGGGGAAGCCGAAACTAGAGGGTAGCCCCTCCTCAATGCTTTCCCAGCCAAGCCCGCCGTTGTCGCTGCGGTACATGCCGCAGTGGTTCTGCTGGTAAAGGCGGTTTGGCATTCCGGGAGCGCGCACCAGGCAATGAACGCATTGGCCCACTTCAGGATAGCGCTGATCCTCCGGGTTATAGTCGCAGCGGGTGCCGTTGTTGCGCGCCGACCAGGTCCGTCCACCGTCGGCGGAATGAAATACGCCCGCCGTTGAGATTCCGACCCAAATTGCATCTGGCGTATCGGGATCCACGACCAGCGAGTGCAGCGTAAGGCCGCCGCCCCCGGGCTGCCAGGATGAACGGGACGGGTGATCGTGTAGACCCGATACATGACGAAAGCTTTCGCCACGATCGTCGCTGACGAAGAGACCGGCGGGTTCAACGCCTGCATAGAGCCGGCCATTGCTCATGGCCAAGCTCCAGACCGATGCGACCGGTCCCTGGTTGTCCTCGGAATAGGCGAGCCCCTCACCAGACTGGCTCCAACTCGTACCGAGGTCGTCCGATTTCCAAACCGCAGGGCCCGTCCAGCCATTGCCGCCGCCGGCATAGATGGTGCCGGTAACAGGATCGCCGATGATATGATGGATCGGCCAATGGTCGCAGAACGGACCGCGAAGGGACCAGTTCTGACGGTCAGCGGCGCTCTCCAGGATGAATGCACCCTTGTTAGTGCCTACCAGGATCAGAACCTTCTCCGCCATGCCGGCCTCCGAAGTCCGATTGGCAAGATCTGCCCGCCAGAGAGAAAGAAGGCAGGCTGGACTTTATCGTTGATATCAACATAATCAAGGCATGTCAAACTCCAGGACCTTCCCTTTTGAAATCACCGAAGCGGTTCGCGCTCGCTGCCTCTGCTTGCATTTGCAACGCGCCGCTCGTGTCGTGGCGCGTCGATTCGACGATGCTTTCCGCTCTCTCGATCTCACGAACCAGCAGTTCTCACTGCTGATGTCGCTCAATCGGCCAGAGCCGCCGGCAATCGGTCCGGTGGCTGACCTGCTCGCGATGGACCGCACCACATTGACTGCCAACTTGAAGCCGCTGCAGCGTCGCGGTCTGGTCTCAATCACCGTCGATCCGCAGGATCGCCGCAGTCGGCGCCTCGCCCTTACGGACGAGGGGCGGGCACTGCTGCAGCAGGCCTACCCCCTGTGGCTACAGGCAGAGGAAGAGACCGAGCGCAACCTGGATGACGCGGGCCGCATTGCAACGGATCTCCTGACCCTTGCGCGCGAGTGAGCGGCGCTCGCGAAAGGGTCCATTAACCTTAACAGACCATTATCGGCTGGATTGCGGGACGACCCGCATCGTCCGGGTCCATTGGTCAGGTTATGTTTCGGTTCCGCGCTATCGTGGTCGCAGGGTTGGTCATGGGGAGCGCCATATCGGTCGCCCAAGCGCAGGCCCTTGGCCTGCGCGGCGGTCTCGATGCGGATGCTGCTCTGCAGCCAGCGGCTGCCGTTGAGGCTTCCGGGCCGTTCGGTTCTGAGTTCGATGATCAGGAATCGACGTCGGAAGCTGCTCAACCCGATAGGGCCATCGCCCGAACTTCGGAAGATGTCGTGCCGCTCGCTCAGGCGGGGCGCACCCGAGCCGTGCAGCCGTTCTCAGTGCGTGTGCTGGCGGTGACTCGTCGTACTTCTGCGGGTGATAGCGGCCCGATCGGTGACGAGGTATTCGATGGCGAAACGGTGCGGGATCGACCGCAGGGGATTCGCGTCGGTACTTTCCTGCTCTATCCAGAGCTCTATACCGGCATCGGCTGGAGCGACAACGTCGACAATGAAACTGGCGGGCGATCCGGTCCGCTCTATCGCATCAATCCCTCACTGCGCGGCCAATCGGACTGGCTGCGGCACAGCCTGACGTTCTCGCTGAGTGGCACCTACACGGGTTATCCGGATCAGCCGGACGACGACAATCCGACCGGCTCCGCCTCGGTGGATCTTGCCCTCGACGTTGCTGACGGAACCGTGTTCGGCATCGGCGGGCGCTACAGCCTGACAATGGAGGATGCCAGCAGTGCGGAGTCCGGGGGCACGGACCAGGATGTTCACAGCCTCGGAGGCTCGCTCTCCTTGCGTAGGAGCCTCGGCCTTGTCGGTGTCGAGCTGCGCGGCGATGTCGACCATACCAGCTACACCAATTCCACAGGCGAGACCACGGATGCGACGTCAGACCGCAACAACACCGTGCTGAGCGCCAGTCTCAGGCTGGACGGCTTGGCGGGCGCCATGATTTCGCCATTCGCCGAAGCGACCGCATTGTCGCGGATCTACGACACCACCTGTGCCGATCCGTTCAACTGCGAGGACAGGAATGCCACTGGTTATGCGCTGAGGGCTGGATTGGTTTATGATGGCGGTTCCAAGCTGCGCGGGGAAATCAGCATTGGCTGGCGTTCCGAAGACCTTGAGGACGGATCCCTGCCAAATCTGGAAGGTCTGCTACTTGACGGATCACTGATCTGGTCGCCGACTCGTCTCACGACGGTGACGGGGACACTGTCGACCTCATTCGACGCCTCGACCATCCCCGGAGCATCCGGCTCGATCCTCTACTCGGGCGACGTTCGGGTCGCGCATGCCTTTTCCGATGCCCTGGTCGGCGAGATCGGTGTGGGTTATTCGGAACGACGCTATCAGGGCATTTCCCTCGAAGAGCGGCAGACCATTGCCACGGCGGGCGTGACCTGGGCCGTTACCGACCATGTAGCTCTGTTGACCAACTACACCTACACCCGGTTCACCAACTCCGATCCGGGCGGCGACTACGATTCCAATACAATCGAAGCCGGTGTGCGGATCCGCAGATGACAACGGAAAAGACACGTCGCGGCATCTCCCGGCCCCGAACCGTAAGCCAAACTGGTCCTTCTGCGCGAAGGAAGGGACCGACAAACCGAGGGTATCAAGGCTGGACTGATATGACCGAGTACTTCTCCACATGGCAGAACCGCGCCACCAGGAATGTCATTCGACGACCGGCCATTTTGGCGGTGCTGATCGCCGCATTATGCGGGAGCGCAGCTGTGACTCGAGCGCAAGCCGACGTCGCCTTCGCTGGTTGGATTGACTCTTTCTGGCCGACCGCTCGCGCTGCTGGAGTCGACCGCGCGACCTACGATCGTGCCTTCCAGGGGGTAACGCGAGACGAGGAAACGATCCGGCTGATGAACAAACAGTCGGAGTTCGTCAAGCCGATCTGGGATTACCTGGCCTCAGCGGTATCCGATGCTCGGGTCGAGACCGGGCGCGAGATGTTGCGGACCTATGCGCGAGAGTTGGAAGAGATCGAGCGTCGCTACGGCGTCAACAAGGAGGCAGTGGTTGCGATCTGGGGGATGGAAACCAACTACGGCAACTTCATGGGCAAGCACTATGTCGTCCAGGCGCTGGCGACGCTGGCCTACGCCGCGCCGCGCCGGACGGAATTCTGGCGAAACGAACTTGTGACGGCGCTTCTGATTCTGCGAGACGGACATGTGACCTCTGACAGGATGGAGGGATCCTGGGCCGGCGCCATGGGGCACACACAGTTCATGCCATCGAGCTGGAAGGCCTATTCTTCCGACTATGACGGCGACGGGCGTCGCGACATCTGGACTTCGGTTCCGGATGCGCTGGCCTCCACAGCCAACTATCTGAAGCGCCACGGCTGGGTGCAGGGCAAGACCTGGGGCTACGAGGTCCGGTTGCCTGCCGGCTTTGACTACTCCCTGGCCGACGAGGACACGGAAAAGAGCTTGGCCGAATGGTCGCGGCTCGGCGTTCGACGGACAGGGGATCGTGTCTTCCCGCGCCCGGAAGACGCGGCCGTGCTGGTGCTGCCTGCCGGTGCGTCCGGTCCCGCCTTCCTGATGCTGAAGAACTTTTTTGTCATCAAGCGTTATAACAACGCAACGTCCTATGCGCTGGCCGTCGGTCACTTGGCTGACCGCATCCTCGGCGGAGGAGGGTTCGCGCAGGCATGGCCAGTCAACGATCCGCCGCTCAGCGGAGATGAGATTGTCACCATGCAGAACATGCTGAACCGGCGAGGGTTTAACGTCGGACAGGCCGATGGCAAGGTCGGTCCGGCGACCCGCAGGGGCATTCGAGCCTTCCAGCGATCAGCGGGTCTCTTGCCGGACGGTTACGCATCCCAGAGCCTGCTGGCGCGCCTTGCCGGGATGCGTTGACCATCTTTCCTGCTAGCGCCCGAGGTCCTATGCTTGGCCGATACTGCCGAAGGGATCGGACCGATCATCATGAAACGCCAACGGGGCAGACCTGTCCTGATCGTGCTCTTGGCGCTGGTGCTCATGGTTCCGGCAACGGAGGCGTTCTCGCAAAGCGCCAGTGATCCTGTCCGGCCACCGCCTCAGGAACGCTCCGGCTTTCACCCTTTGAAACCGATCCTAAGGCTGTTCGGTTTGGAGCAGCGGCGTCGGCCGCCTCCGGTCCAGCGCCTGCAGCAGGTTCAGCCGCCCAGGCAGCGGACCACGACTGTCCGTGAGCCGACGCGGCCAGCGATCGTCGAAGAACCGAAGGAGCCAGATGCACGCGTCGTTCTGGTGTTGGGCGATGAATTCGCGGAGGGTTTGGCCGAAGGTCTCCAGGCCGCCTACGCCGAAACCCCGTCCGTCAAAGTCGAGAGGCTGATCCGATCCAAGAACGGGCTTGCCGACCCGCCTGAACCTACTTGGGCGGATCTCGCCCAGGGCTCTCTACAGGGCGGCAACGTTGCCCTCGTGGTGGTGATGCTCGGTTCGCACGATGTTGGGGACATCGAAACGGCAAACGGAACGCTCGCTTTCGGCACACCGGAGTGGGAGACGGCGTACGAGCGCCGCCTCGACACGCTTGCCAAGACGGTCCGCCTGCAGAAGAAACCGCTGATCTGGGTCGGTCTTCCGCCGGCCAAGGACACGGCCAAGCGGTCCGCCTTTAGTTACCTCAATCAGCTAGCGAAGGCGCGGGTCGAGGCTTCGCTCGGCTACTTCGTGGATATCTGGGACGTGTTCCTCGATGAGGACGGACAATATACGGCTCAGGGGCCTGACGTCGATGGCAAGGTCCGCCGACTGCGCGCCAATGACGGCGTCGGGTTCACCTGGTCGGGCTATCGCAAGGTGGCGTTCTTTTGTGAACGGGAGATTGCACGGGTCATAGGTTCGTCGGGCGCGTTTGCCTTTGATGGCGTCGACGACGATCCGAATTTTGTCGTGCTTACCGGGCGCACCACCTCGCCGGAGATCGAGTTGGCGGGGGGCGACGGCGCGCCCCCGGATCCGATTGCCGACACCGTCCAGCATCGCCTCATCGTGGAGGGAAAAGCTCTGGAGCGGGTGTTCGGCCGCATCGACGATTTCCGGATCGATTGATGCAGCGGTGCGCCTGTCCGATAGCGCACCGTTGCGCAAGGCGAACCGCCGCGATGATAGGGAACCGGACGCAGCGCCTCTTACCGCGGCAGGTTCGAAGATCCCGTCAGGAACTCGTCGATTGAGCGGGCGGCTTGGCGACCCTCGCGGATCGCCCAGACCACAAGCGATTGGCCTTTCCGCACGTCGCCCGCAGCAAATACACCGTCCACCGACGTCTTGTAGCTCTCGGTGTCAGCCTTGACGTTGGTTCGGGCGTCGAGCTCGAGTGCATCGCCGAGTTCGGCGGCATAGGTGGTAAGATCGGGGCCGGCGAAGCCGATCGCGATCAGCACTAGATCGGCGCGCAGGACGAACTCTGTACCCGGGATGGGAACACGCTTGGTATCGACCCGGGCGCACTTGACGCCGGTCACGTGTCCGTCTTCCCCTATGATTTCCAGCGTCGCAGCCGAAAACTCCCGTTCTGCGCCTTCAGCCTGGGAAGAGGACGTGCGGAACTTCGTCGGCCAATAGGGCCAGATGGTCAGCTTGTCCTCACGCAGCGGCGGCATCGGGCGGATATCGAGCTGCGTGACCGAGAGCGCACCTTGACGGAATGACGTGCCAATGCAGTCAGATGCCGTATCGCCGCCGCCGATTACGACGACGTGCTTGCCGCCGGCCCAGTAGGGCGGCTCAGCTGACACGTCCTCGCGGCCTATACGGCGGTTCTGCTGCACCAGAAATGGCATGGCATACATGCAGCCGGACAGCTCCATGCCTGGCAGGCCAGGGTCGCGCGGTCGTTCGGCTCCAGCGGCGAGCAGGACAGCGTCGTGACGCTCGCGCAGCTCCTGTATGGTCACCGTCGCACCAACATTGACGTTGTAGTGGAACACCACGCCTTCCGCCTGCATCTGCTCGACGCGACGGTCGATATGGTGCTTCTCCATCTTGAAATCCGGGATGCCGTAGCGCAACAGGCCGCCTGCCTTCGGTTCGCGCTCGTAGACGTGAACGGTGTGGCCGGCGCGTGCGAGTTGCTGGGCCGCCGCCATGCCCGCTGGACCGGAACCAACGACGGCTACCGTCTTGCCTGTCTTTTCTCGCGCCGGCTCAGGCTTGATCCAGCCCTCGGCCCAGGCCTTGTCGGCGATGGCCTGCTCCACGGCCTTGATTGCGACGGGAGCGTCCTCGAGGTTCAACGTGCACGCTTCCTCGCAGGGCGCTGGGCAAATACGGCCAGTGAACTCCGGAAAGTTGTTGGTGGAATGCAGGTTGCGCGACGCCAGTTCCCAGTCGCCGTTATAGACGAGGTCGTTCCAGTCCGGAATCTGGTTGTGTACCGGGCAGCCCGTGGGGCCATGGCAATAGGGAATGCCGCAGTCCATGCAGCGCGCGGCCTGCCGCTCGACGTCGGCGTCGGCGAGCGGCAGCGTGAACTCGCGGAAGTGGCGAATGCGGTCCGATGCCGGCTGGTACTTCTGGTCCTGCCGGTCGATCTCGAGGAAGCCTGTAACCTTACCCATCAATTCGCCCTTCTACTCGGCCGCCACCATGCCGAGGCGCTTTTCTTCCATTTCCTTCAGAGCTCTGCGGTACTCGACCGGCATCACCTTGACGAACTTGCTGCGGAACGTATCCCAGTGTTCAAGGATGTGCGTTGCCCAGGCCGATCCCGTGTGATGGATGTGATTGGCCAGGAGCTGGCGCAGCCGCTCATCGTCGTAGCGCGACATATCCGCCGTCAGGTCAACCCTTCCCTTGTGCTCAATATCGCCGCCGTGGTGATGGAGCTTCTCGAGCAGGTCGTCCTCTTCCTGCACCGGCTCGAGATCGACCATGGCCAGGTTGCAGCGCGAGCCGAAGGTCCCATCCTCATCCAACACGTAGGCCACGCCGCCCGACATGCCAGCGGCGAAGTTGCGTCCGGTCCAGCCGAGGACGACGACGACACCACCCGTCATGTACTCGCAGCCGTGGTCGCCCACGCCTTCCACGACCGCTACCGCGCCGGAATTGCGCACGGCGAAGCGCTCGCCTGCGATGCCGCGGATGTAGCATTCGCCCTCGGTTGCGCCGTAGAGCACCGTATTTCCGGCGATGATCGAATAGTCCGGATCCGCCGCGCAGTCGGGGCTCGGCTTTATGACGATGCGCCCACCCGACAGGCCCTTGCCGACATAGTCGTTGGCGTCACCCTCGAGCGTCAGAGAGACGCCGCGTGCGAGGAAGGCGCCGAAGGCCTGGCCGGCGGTGCCCTTGAGGTTGATCTGGATCGTGTCTGGCTTCAGTCCCTTGTGGCCGTAGCGCTTGGCGACCTCACCGGATAACATCGCACCCACCGATCGATCAACATTGCGGATCACGTCGTCGATCACGATCGGCTGCCGCGTCTCGAGCGCGCCAGCTGCCGCCTTGATCAGTCTGCGATCGAGGACGTCGTCGATCGGGTGATTCTGGCGCTCGGTCCAGCGGATCTCGAGGTCGCTTGTCTCGGGCTTGTGGAAGATGCGGCTGAAGTCCAGGCCGCGAGCCTTCCAGTGCTCAAGCAGCGGTGCCTGGTCGAGAAATTCGCTGTGACCGACGAGATCGTCAAACCGGCTGATCCCGAGGCCTGCCATCAGTTCACGCACTTCCTCGGCAACGAAGAAGAAGTAATTGATGACGTGCTCCGGAGCGCCCTTGAAGCGTTTGCGCAGGACCGGATCCTGGGTGGCGACGCCCACCGGGCAGGTATTCAGGTGGCACTTGCGCATCATGATGCAGCCGGCCGCAATCAGCGGCGCCGTTGAGAAGCCGAACTCGTCCGCGCCAAGCAGCGCTCCGATCAGGACGTCGAGCCCGGTCTTGAGGCCGCCGTCGACCTGGAGGGCGACGCGCGAGCGCAACCCGTTCAGCACCAGCGTCTGCTGGGTCTCGGCAAGGCCGATTTCCCAGGGGCTGCCGGCGTGCTTGATCGAGGTCAGAGGGGACGCACCCGTGCCGCCGTCATAGCCGGAAATGGTGATGTGGTCGGCACGCGCCTTGGCGACGCCGGCGGCAACGGTGCCGACGCCCACTTCCGACACGAGCTTGACCGAGATGTCGGCTGCCGGGTTGACATTCTTCAGATCGTAGATCAGCTGAGCCAGATCCTCGATCGAGTAGATGTCGTGATGCGGCGGTGGCGAGATCAGGCCGACCCCCGGCGTGGAGTGCCGGACCTTGGCAATCACCGCGTCGACTTTGTGACCTGGCAATTGGCCGCCCTCGCCGGGCTTGGCGCCCTGGGCGACCTTGATCTGGATCATGTCGGAATTGACCAGATAGTCGGTGGTCACGCCGAAACGGCCACTCGCCACCTGCTTGATGGCCGAGCGCTCGGGATTGGCAGATCCGTCCAGCCGTGGCCGATAGCGCTCGGGCTCCTCGCCGCCCTCTCCGGTGTTGGACTTGCCGCCGAGGCTGTTCATCGCGATGGCGAGCGTGGTATGGGCCTCGCGGGAGATCGAGCCAAACGACATCGCGCCGGTGGCGAAACGCTTAACGATTTCGGACGCCGGTTCGACCTCGTCGAGGGGAATCGGCTTTCGGCCGATTTCCTCTGCACTCTTGACGCGAAACAAGCCGCGGATGGCGTATCGGCGGTTCTGCTCGTTCACGGTCCTCGCGAATTCGCGATACCGATCAGGCAGGTTGCCCCTAACGGCGTGTTGCAGGGTGGCGACGCTGTCAGGTGTCCAAAGATGGGTCTCGCCGCGGATGCGATAGGCATATTCGCCGCCGACCTCAAGCGAGCGCCGCAGAACCGGCACGTCGGCGAAGGCAACCGAGTGTCGCCGTACCGTCTCCTCCGCAATCTCGGCCAGGCCGATGCCTTCGATCATAGTCGCGGTGCCGAAGAAGTACTTGTCGACGAAGCTCGAGGCGAGCCCCACGGCATCGAAGATCTGAGCGCCACAATAGGACTGGTAGGTGGAGATGCCCATCTTGGACATCACCTTGAGGATGCCCTTGTCGATCGACTTGATGTAGCGATGGACAACCTCCTCCTCGTCGACTTCCTCGGGGAAGTCGAGGTCGGCGTGCATGGAAAGCAGCGTCTCGAAGGCGAGATAGGGGTTGATCGCCTCGGCACCGTAGCCGGCAAGGACGCAGAAGTGGTGCACTTCTCGCGCCTCGCCGGTCTCAACGACGAGTCCGACCGAGGTCCTGAGACCCTTGCGAATCAAGTGGTGGTGCACCGCGGCTGTCGCGAGCAGGGCTGGGATCGGGATGCGGACCCTGGACACCAGCCGGTCCGAGAGGATGATGATGTTGTAGCCGTTGAGCACCGCACGTTCCGCGGTCTCGCAAAGCTTGGTCAGCGCGCCTTCCATCCCCGCTGCACCCTTGTCGGCGGCGTAGGTGATATCAAGCGTCTTGGCCGAGAACTGGTTGTCGGCGGTGTCGCCGATCGCCCGGATCTTTTCCAGATCCTCGTTGGTCAGAATCGGCTGGCGAACTTCGAGCCTCTTGTGGGTCGACAAACCCTCGAGGTCGAACAGGTTTGGCCGCGGTCCGATGAAGGAAACAAGGCTCATGACCAGTTCCTCGCGGATCGGGTCGATCGGCGGGTTGGTCACCTGGGCGAAATTCTGCTTGAAGTAGGTATAGAGCAGCTTCGGCCGGTCGGAGAGCGCCGATATCGGCGTGTCCGTACCCATGGAGCCGATCGCCTCCTGTCCGACCGTCGCCATCGGTACCATCAGCAGGCGGATGTCTTCCTGCGTGTAGCCGAAGGCCTGTTGGCGGTCGAGCAAGGTCTCGCCGGCGACGGGCGCACGGCCGCGCACCGTGGGCATGTCTTCCAGGACGATCTGCGTGCGTGCCACCCAGTCCTTGTAAGGGTTAGCGGTCGAGAGCTGCCGTTTGACCTCGTCGTCGGAGATGATCCGGCCTTCTTCGAGGTCGATCAGCAACATCTTGCCGGGCTGCAACCGCCACTTGGTGACGATACGTTCGTCGGGAACGTTCAGGACGCCGGCCTCTGACGCCATCACGACGAAGTCGTCGTCCGTGACAATGTACCGGGCCGGCCTGAGACCGTTGCGGTCTAGCGTGGCGCCAATCTGCCGCCCGTCGGTGAAGGCGACTGCTGCGGGGCCGTCCCACGGCTCCATCAGCGCAGCATGGTATTCGTAGAACGCCTTGCGGTCGTCGTCCATCAGCGGATTGCCGGCCCACGCCTCAGGGATCAGCATCATCGCCGCGTGTGCAAGCGAGTAACCGCCCTGCACCAGGAACTCCAGGGCATTGTCGAAGCAGGCGGTATCGGACTGGCCCTCGTAGGAAATCGGCCAGAGCTTGGAGATGTCGTCTCCGAACAGCGGCGAGGACACGCTCGCCTGGCGGGCCGCCATCCAGTTGACGTTCCCGCGCAGCGTGTTGATCTCGCCGTTATGTGCGACCATCCGGTACGGATGCGCGAGTTCCCAGGACGGGAACGTGTTGGTCGAGAAGCGCTGATGCACGAGCGCAAGGGCAGATGTGAAGCGCTCGTCCTTGAGATCGCGATAATAGGCGCCGAGCTGGTAGGCCAGGAACATGCCCTTGTAGACAATGGTCCGGCTCGACATCGAAACCACATAGAACTGGTTCCCGGTGCCAATCTCGGTGCGCACAGTGTTGGAGATCACCTTGCGCAGCACGTAGAGCCGGCGTTCGAACGTGTCCTGATCAACGCAATTCTTGCAACTGATGAAAACCTGGCGTGACACCGGCTCGGTGGCCGCGACCGCAGGCTCCTTCGAAAGCGAGCTGTTGTCGACCGGAACGTCGCGCCAGCCAAGGCATTCCTGACCTTCGGCAGCGATCACACGTTCGATGAGGGCCTCGTACTTGGCCCGTAGTTCCGCATCTTGCGGCAGGAAGATGAAGCCGACGCCGTAGCGGCCGGCCTCCGGCAGATCGAAGCCGGCGGCGCTGCATTCCTCGGCAAAGAAGGCATGAGGGATCTGCACGAGCATGCCGGCGCCATCCCCCATCAAAGGGTCCGCTCCGACCGCACCGCGATGGGTGAGATTCTCCAGCATCTGCAGGCCGTCGGAAATGACCCGGTGCGACTTGACGCCTTTCAGATGGGCGATGAAACCGACGCCGCAGGCGTCATGCTCTTTCGACGGGCGATAGAGGCCCTCAGCGGTCGCTTTGGCGACACGGCGGTTTTTCGTGGTCGTGGCCGCTTGACCATCCACGAAGCCGTCGATCTGTGTCGTCGCGTCGATCCTGCTCATCTTTGTCCTCATTTTCACCCCAGGGGCGACGGCGTCGTTCGTCGCCTTTCGTTCGGGCAGCGCGCCCCGAAGGCGCGCGGCTCGTTCGACCCACAACCCGGGCCTGGTTACTCTACTATCCTGGATGAACAACCCCGCCTGCCGGGTCGCCCGTCCTCCCAACCAGCGAGCCTTATATTGATTGAAGGCCCAAAAGCTGATCGCTCCAAGCGCCGGCGCAACGAGTCTGCGTTCGCATATACACAGGTTGCTCCAATGGCACTATCAAACGCCGGTCGCCCGCTACACGCCGGGTCCGGCGTGCGCGCGGACATTCGGGTTCCAGCGCGCCAACCGCACCCATCGACTCAAAATACGACCGGCCGGCCTGCAGTCACTTCGCCCGAAGGCATCCTCGAGAAAAGGACAGTAATCCTGTCCTATTTCCGAGGGGGCACCATGACAGATTTCCCGGTAGGGAGCAAGACGGTTTGACATCGTCCTGAATCTCTATCTTTCGCCTGAGCCCTACGATTTATCATAATCAAACCTGCAGCGTCCGATTGCCGGCAACTTTGTGTCGAATGTGCCGCGGACCGTCGAGTTTCGATGCCGCTGCCGACCCAACTCCATGTCCGTCGGAGCCCCCGCTTGAGGACTGTCAGCGGCCGGTGCAGCTGCGCCAGGGAGATCCTGACTTCGCCCTTGCAAGCCGGCCGAGCCTCGCATAACGCTCGCACCATGATGTTTGCGAGCGACAACTGGGCCGGTGCTTCGGAGGCCGTCATGGCCGCCTTGGCGCTGCACAACGCGGGCGCGGTTCCCGCCTACGGCAACGATCCGGTCACGGCGGCCGTCGCCGAACGGTTTTCCGAACTGTTCGAACGGGAGGTTGCAGTCTTCTTCGTGTCAACCGGGTCCGCCGCTAACGCGCTGGCGCTTTCGGCGTTCGCCCGACCCGGCGGCGTGGTGTTCTGTCACCAGGAAGCTCATGTCCAGGTCGACGAATGCGGCGGTCCTGAATTCTTCTCCGGCGGCGCCAAGCTCGTGCCGCTCCCGGGCAAGGATGGAAAGTTCGAACCAGAGGCCTTGCTCAAGGCGCTGGCAGCCTTCCCGGAGGGTGTGGTTCATCATGGCCAGCCTGCGGCCGTCACGATCACGCAGGCAACAGAGGCCGGTACGGTGTACCAGCCCGACGAAATCCGCGCGATTAAGCAGGCGGCGGAAACACGCTCATTGCCGCTTCACATGGACGGTGCCCGCTTCGCCAATGCGCTGGTGCATCTCGGCCTCACTGCGGCGGAGATGACGTGGAAGGCCGGCGTTGACGTGCTGTCGTTCGGCGGCACGAAGAACGGCTGCTGGTGTGGGGAGGCCGTGGTGTTCTTCGACCCGGCACAGGCTGCTGATTTTGGTTACCTGCGCAAGCGGGCCGGGCATCTCCTGTCGAAGAGCCGGTTCGCCGCGGCCCAGTTCGAAGGCTATCTTGCCGATGGCCACTGGCTCGATCTGGCGCGCCATGCAAATGCCATGGCCTCTCGACTTGCTGATGGCATCTCGGCATCCAAGCGCGCGCGCCTTGCCAGGTCGCCGCAGGCGAACGAGGTCTTTGCCATCCTGCCGCGCGATATCGCGGCGAGACTGCGGGCCAAAGGGGCGGCCTTCCATGAATGGCCGACGGACGGCTTGGCGCCCGACGAAGTGCAGGTTCGGCTCGTCGCGAATTTCCGGACCGAAGCTGAAGAGGTCGACCGATTCCTCCGTCTGGTCAGCGTGGTCTGAGAAACATGCCGGATTGACCCAGTAAAAAGGCGCCCCGCAAGGGGGCGCCTGGCACGGATTGGGTGGGGTCGACGAGTGACGGCTTAGTGAGCCTTACCCTCGATCTGCTTGGCACTGCTGGCGCCAGTGCTGATCGCGACCTTCTTGGGCTTCATCGCCTCCGGGATCTCGCGGGCGAGATCGATGTGGAGCAGGCCGTTCTCCAGGCTGGCGCCCTTGACCTCAACGAAGTCGGCGAGCTGGAAGCGGCGCTCGAACGCGCGGGACGCGATGCCACGATAGAGAACCTCGGTCCCCTCGGGCTCGGGAGCCTTCTCACCCTTAATTGTGAGCGTGTTTTCCTTGGCCTCGACTTCGAGTTCAGATTCGCGGAACCCGGCCACGGCCATGGTGATGCGGTAAGCGTTCTCCCCGGTGCGCTCGATGTTGTAGGGCGGATAGGCCGGTGTCTCGCCGTTCATGCTGTCGAGCAGCGAGAACAGTCGATCGAAGCCGACGGTCGACCGGTAGAGCGGGGTAAAGTCGAAATGACGCATGATCAGATCCTCTTGTTGAGCGACTGACAACTGTCCGGTTTACGAGCCTCGCCTCCATTGTGGCCGACGAGCGAAACCGATCCGGCAGGCCCGTTTCTGGCGCCTGCGTCCTTGAAATGGTTACGGCGAAATGGCGATTCAAGATCTTGCTGCTGCTGACAAAACGAGCTGAACGTTCGATGAACGGGACCTTCCGTCTGGGTTCAATCGTGTCGCGACATTCTGCTCGACATCGGGCGGTTTCCGGCCCGCAAGCAGGGAGATTGTTCCATGTCGAAGTCGTTGATCGCCACCGCCGTCGCCGCTGTCGTCCTGACTGCCACGGCGATCAGTGCTGACGCCGCGTCGGCACCACTTCCGCCCGTTGAATTGGGCGAGGCCGCTGCTAACGCCAAGGAAAAGGTTGCCGCGGCCGGCGACCGGCATTACGGGCGCGGCAGGGGGCACGGCCGGCACGATGGACACGGACGCAACCATCATCGCAGGCTTGGGCCGGGAGAGGTAAGCCGCATCGTCCACCGCCACGGTTATCGGGACGTCGGACGCATCCTAGATCGGGGTCGCTACTATGAGGTCAGCGCGTTCGGGCGTTACGGACGCCTCGTGCGGCTGTCGGTTCACGCTCACACCGGACAGATCATCGACGTCGACTATGTTGGCGGTCGTCCGCCGTTCGGCCCTCACTGGGGCTTTTCCCGGCGCTGAGGCTCGATCAGGGCATTCCCGCGTTGCTTGGACGCGGGAATGACGCCGTTCAAGAACGGCTCGCCAGTTGAGCGGAACACCATCCTCTTGTAAGACCGAAGGGGAATCGCCTCTGCCGTCGATGAGGCGCTTGGCAATGCCTGCATGGTCCTGGTTCAGCATCCCGACAATCCGGTTCCGCCGGGCGCCGTCAGTGGCCATGTCGAAACAAGCGATGGTGTGCGCATTCGCTTTGCTCGCTGGCCGGCCACCGGAGGCCCGTTGAAAGGCACCGTGACGCTTCTTCACGGACGGGCCGAATTCATCGAGAAATATTTCGAGACGATCGCAGATCTGACCGCCCGCGGCTATGCCGTCGCGACCTTCGACTGGCGTGGTCAGGGTGGGTCCGGCCGGCTGCTGGCGGATCCTCGGCGTGGTCATGTCGACGACTTCGCCGACTATCTTCGGGACCTCGACGCCGTGCTGACCAAGGTTGTTCTCGCCGACATGCCAGGACCGCATTTTGCCCTGGCCCATTCGACTGGCGGTGCGGTGCTGCTGCTCGGGGCAGCGCGGCTACGGACCCGCTTCGAGCGTGCCGTGCTTGCGGCGCCGCTGCTTGGTCTGGGCCGCATTGGCATTCCGCAGAATGCGGTTTCTCCGCTCGCCAAGCTGCTTTCGGCAATTGGACTAGGGACCGCCTTTGTGCCAGGCGGGGGCGCGAATGACCGAATGGACTTTGACGGTAATCCGCTGACGTCGGATCCCGTCCGTTTCGCCCGAACCTTAAAAGTTCTTGATCTGATGCCGGATCTCGAAATCGGGTCTCCGACGATCGACTGGCTTGCCGCCGCTTGCCGGACCATGGGTACGCTCTTTCACCCCGGTTTCGGGCCGACTCTTAACCTTCCGGTCCTGATCGTTGCCGCGGGTTGCGACCAGGTTGTCTCCACACCCGCCGCCGAGCGCTTCGCCCGCATCACGCGATCCGCGCGGTATCTGGAGATCGCAGGTGCCCGGCACGAGTTGCTGATGGAGCGTGACGTCTACCGCGATCCGTTTCTGGCGGCTTTCGAGGCCTTTGCATCCGCGAGTCAATAGGGAGGTGTCGACGCGCGGGACCCTGTCTTCACATAACCGACAAACGTGCGAGCACCCGTTCGTGCAGACGAGGATCCCCGCAGGCAACGATCCGCCCACCACTGGCCGGAGATCCGCCAGTCCAGGTGGTCATGACACCGCCGGCACCCTCGACGATCGGAGCCAGTGCCACGACATCGTAAGGCTGCAGCCCGGATTCGATCACCACGTCGGCATGTCCTGCGGCGACCATGCAATAGCCGTAGCAGTCCGTGCCATAGCGCACCAACCGCACTTCGCGTTCGATCGCGTCGTAGAGCGGCCGCTCCTCTTCAGTGAAAAGCGCTGGGGACGTGGTCATCAACACAGCTTCCGAAAGCGAGGGGCACGGTCGGGTCGCAAGTTGACACCGGCCGGCCGGGCCGTGGCTCCAAGCGGATCCGCCATCGCCCCAAAAGCGTTCGCCGACGTAGGGTTGCGCCATCATGCCAAGCACCGGTTTCCCGCGCCGCATCAGTCCGATCAGCGTACCCCACGTCGAGAGGCCGGCTATGAAGGCCCGTGTGCCGTCGATCGGGTCAAGCACCCAAACATTTTCCGCCTCCACCCGGATGGCACCGTGCTCTTCACCGACGATTCCGTCCGCTGGATAAGTGGACTCGATCAGGGTGCGCATCGCCGTCTCAGCGGCCCGATCGGCGATCGTGACAGGATCAAAGCCAGCTGCGTGCTTGTTCTCGACAGATAAGGGGCCGCGAAAATACGGCAGGATGGCTGCCGCGGCGGCGTCGGCGAGACCGTCAAGAAACGCGCTCAAGTCAATCTTTTCTTGCATATCTGGAATGTCCTGTACGCGTATCTACGGAGAGGGCAACCGGTAGCAGCATAGCGATAACTGCCGCGGAAGCGAAAAGCTCGAAACGCGCCTTAATTTCAGGTATTTAATTAATCTTCCTCCCCAGGCTGGTGGGCGGCAAATTTCTTCGGAAACCCTTTTCCGTCAAGGAGATTCCCTGGTCGCCTTGACTTTTGTGCAACGCGGTGCAATATTATTGCAGCGCGGTACGACGCCTCGCGTCGTCGCGCCGCCCTCCTTGGGCGTTTCCTCCCTAGACTCGGGCCGCCTCGCAAGAGTGCGGCCTTTTTTTTGACCGGAACGATTTCACCCGCACTCCCGGCTTGGCCGCTACTCGGCTGCCATCGGTTCGCTGAGCAGATCGCCGTCGGGAATTGCGGTAAGATCGCGGACAAACTTTGCAAGGTCGGCCGCTAGCCGGTCGAAGCCGGCGTGACGCTCGGTCCGTGTCTCATCCATGTAGAGGCCGCGGTTCACCTCGATCTGCAGGGCGTGGAGCCCTTTCGCCGGCCGGCCGTAATGTTCGGTAATGAAGCCACCAGCATAGGGCTTGTTGCGGCTTACCGCATAGCCCATGCCGGTCAGAAGCTCGACGGCAGCGTCGACCAACGCCGGCGAGCAACTCGCCCCATAGCGGTCCCCCAGGATGAAGTCCGGACGGTCTCCCCCGTCGGCGCTGCGCACCGTCGACGGCATGGAATGACAATCGACCAATACCGCGTAGCCGAACGTGACATGAGTCTGGGCAAGGAGACGGCGCAACGTGCTGTGGTAGGGCTTATAGATGCGCTCGATCCGGCCTAGCGCCTCGCCCACCGGCATGCGGCTGCGGTAGATTTCCAGTGACTCCCCCACCACCCGCGCGATCGTCCCCAGTCCGCCGGCGACACGGATCGACCGAACGTTTGCATAGGACGGCAACCTGTCCTCGAACATCTTCGGATCGAGTTCGTAGGGTTCCCGGTTCACGTCGAGATAGGCGCGGGGGAAATGGGCGCGCACGAGCGGAGCGCCGATCTCGACGACCGACCGAAACAGGGTATCGACGAAGGCGTCCTCTGAGCGGCGAATGGTAGAGGCATCGAGACGGGAAGTGGCCAGGAAAGAGGCCGGATAGCAGCGACCCGAGTGCGGAGAGTTGAAGACGAATGGCAGTCGCTGTCCGGCCGGTGTGAGCACGTCGAAGGCGGGGGTGTCCTCGAAGCCGTTCACGACCCGCATCGCTTCCATCGTCAAATCCTTGCTCCGGTCTCCGACTTCAGAAGCCAAGTGTGCCCGCGTTTCAGTCGAGCTGTCCACACTTGGCTGAACGATGGCGTATGGAAAGGCGTGCGACCGGCCGGTTTCACTCTATATTTACCGCGCCGCGGCCTTATAACGAATATGAAGCTTGTGCCAAATCGGGATAGAATTCCGACGGCGCTACTGTGCACGGATGGAGAGGATGTCACGGATCCTGCTTGCGGAAGACGACAACGATATGAGGCGTTTCCTTGCCAAGGCGCTGCAAAACGCTGGCTACGACGTCGTATCGTTCGACAACGGCAAAAGCGCATATGAGCGGCTGCGCGAAGAGCCCTTCTCGCTGCTTTTGACCGATATCGTCATGCCGGAAATGGACGGGATCGAACTCGCGCGCCGTGCGACGCAGCTCGACCCCGATCTAAAGGTCATGTTCATCACCGGTTTCGCGGCGGTTGCGCTCAATCCCGATTCGAATGCGCCCAAGGAGGCGAAGGTCCTGTCCAAGCCATTCCACCTGCGCGACCTCGTGCAGGAAGTGGAGCGCATGCTCGCCGCCTGAGATCGGCGTTCATCCTTGTTTCACAGCTTCGGGAGGACCACCATTCGCACCGCACGGGGAAATGCGGGTTAAGGCTTGCGCCGGGTCGTGTTCCTCGTTATATCGCTCCCACCGCGGCGCTGCCGGCGCCGCAACCCGGACAGGTTCGGGCGTGTAGCTCAGCGGGAGAGCACTACGTTGACATCGTAGGGGTCACAGGTTCGATCCCTGTCACGCCCACCATTTCCGTCTGGAACACGGCAGTCGCCGGCGTCCGGACAAAGCTTCGGAGCTACCGAAGCTGGCCGTGCCGGTTCGGCCCTACCGATGAAGCGACCTCCCACATGGGGCGCTCCGGTTGGACCGCTCGAGAAATATCAGGGCGCCTTGGGCGCCCACTTGTTTTGAAGGATGCCTCGGAAACGGGCGCCGCATCGGGAACTGGAACGATGAAGATCAAGAACTCGCTCAAGGCGCTGATGACGCGGCACCGCGAGAATCGCATGGTGCGCCGCAAGGGGCGTGTCTACATCATCAACAAGAAGAACCCACGCTACAAGGCACGCCAAGGCTGACGGCCTCATCGCCGGCCCTTTCACGCTTGCCTTGGGGAACTGAAGCGCCGGGGGCGATGCCCGCGTCCGGGAGAGGTGTGCCGGCTTTGCTGGCGGAACGCCTAGCGACGCGGTCAATTCTCTGTTCATGCCATTGACGGCCGATGCCGACGGGCCATACTCGTCTGCATGCGGTCAATCATCCTTTTTCTCGCCCTGTCTATTCTTGCTCCGTCTGCTCTTGCCCAGACGGTAGAGCCGCCGGAGTTCGATCCGCCTTCGCTCGAGGATCTACCCAACCCGTCGGTCGATTCCGATCCGACGGAAACCCCAGGGCCGGCGATCCAGCAGGACGGGCAGAAGGAAAGCGAGCTCGATCGGCTGTTTCAGGCATTGCAGACCGCCGGCAACGCCGAAGCCGCGTCCAAGATTTCCACAGACATTCAGCGTCTGTGGCTGAAATCCGGCAGTGTTACGGTCGATCTTCTGATGGCCCGTGCCGGTGCGGCCCTGCAAAGCAAGGATTACGCCCTGGCGCTTGATCTGCTCGACACCGTCGTTGTGCTTGAGCCGGATTTCGCCGAAGGCTGGAACCGGCGTGCCACAGTCTACTACCTGCGCGAGGAATTCGGGCGCTCGATCGTCGATATCGAGCGCGTCCTCGCACTGGAGCCCCGTCACTGGGGCGCCATGTCGGGCCTGGGCATCATCATGAGACGTCTCGATCGCAAGGATGAAGCCTTGTCGATCTTCAAGCAGGTGCTCGCCATCAATCCTCAGAACGAGACAGCCACCAAGGCTATCGAGGAGCTTGAGGATGAAACCAACGGCGACCCGGCGTGAGCGCTGCGTGGGGGCTGATTGCCCGTAGGGACGGCGACGACTGCCATACGTGATGGGAGCTTTGCCGCGGCTGCACCTTCCTTCCAAACAGAGGCACGGAGCGGTGTCGTCAGATCCCACCCAAGCCGTCGCTGCCGACGAACGCAATGCGCAGCATGTTGGTTGAGCCTGGTGTGCCAAACGGGACGCCCGCCGTGATCAGAATGCGCTGTCCCGGACGCGTGAAGCGCTCGATATAGGAAATGCGGCAGGCGCGATTAACCATATCGTTCTCGTCACGCGCATCCTCACTCACGACACAATGAAGGCCCCAGGCAATCGACAGACGTCTGGCGGTCGACAGCACCGGTGACAGGGCTATGATCGGAACGGTGGGGCGCTCCCGCGATGCGCGCAGTCCGGTTGCGCCGGACGAAGTGTAACAGATCACGGCGGCAAGATTCAGCGTTTCGGCGATTTGGCGCGCTGCCGCCGAGATCGTATCCGCCCCGGTCGCTTCGGGCTCGGCGCGCTGGGCGTGGATGATGGTCTGGTAGTTCGGGTCGCGCTCGACCTCCTGGGCGATGCGGTCCATCGTCTCAACGGCTTCGACGGGAAACTCGCCGGCCGCCGATTCGGCGGAAAGCATGACCGCATCCGCTCCTTCGAACACGGCCGTCGCCACGTCCGAGACCTCGGCGCGGGTCGGCACTGGCGACGTAATCATCGATTCCAACATCTGGGTTGCGACTACGACCGGCTTGCCGGCTTGCCGTGCCGCGCGGATGATGCGCTTTTGCAGCCCGGGAACCTTCTCCAGCGGCATTTCGACGCCGAGATCGCCGCGGGCTACCATCAGCGCGTCCGAGAGTTCGATGATCTCGTCGAGCCGATCGATTGCCTGCGGTTTTTCGATCTTGGCCAGAATGCCGGCACGACCGCGGGTGACCTTGCGGACTTCAGCGAGATCGTCGGGCCGCTGGATGAAGGAGAGTGCGATCCAGTCGACTTGCGCTTGCAGCGCAGCCTCCAGGTCCTTGCGATCCTTTTCCGTTAGCGCACCGACCGGAATTTCGGAATCGGGCACGCTGACGCCCTTGCGGTTGGAAAGCTTGCCGCCGACCTGGACGACGGTTTCCGCCTTCTCCGGACTGCAGTTGACCACCTTCAGCCGGATCTTGCCATCGTCGAGTAACAGACGGTGGCCCGCTTCCAGAGCCTGCAGAATTTCGCGATGTGGCAGGTGAACCCGTTCCGCATTGCCGGGGGTAGGATCGGAATCCAGCGTGAACGTTGCGCCGTTCTCAAGCTGGATCGGGCCATCGGCAAACGTCCCAATACGCAGCTTCGGCCCCTGCAAGTCCGCAAGGATGCCGATCGGGCGGTTGACGTCCTGCTCGACCGCACGAATGCGACCGACGAGCAGATTGAGCCGCTCGTGGTCGGTATGGCTCATATTGATTCGAAAGACGTCAGCGCCCGCGCGATACAGTTTTTCGATGGTGGACTGCTCTGAGGAAGACGGGCCGAGAGTTGCGAGGATCTTGACCCGTCTGCTCCGCCTCATCGCCCACCTGTACCCTCTTGTACCGGCTCGGTTAGCTGTACCGTCCAACTGCTCTGTTCGCCGGTGTCGATCTCGAAGAACCCCGTGCGTTCATAACCTCGAGCCACGCAATCCTCAATCCCGCGAATGGTAAACTCCTTCTCGCGGGTGCACATAAATGCGCGCCCGCCCCATTCGCCGAATTGATCGTAGTCAACCGCGTAGATGTAATAGTAGCGGGACACCAAGGGGCCGGCGACGAGGGTTTCGCAAACGTTCGCGGGCAGGTTCCACCAGCCTTCGGTGACCCAGTCGGAATCCTCGCGGTAGCCGATTGCGATACCGACCTGGCTCTCGGTCTTGTTGCAAAGCCGAAGGTCTGCCTTGGCGGGAGAGGGGGCTGAGAGAAGGAAGAGAAATGACGTGACAAAAGAGAGAAGAGCCGCACTGCTGGCCGCTTGTACCCCTCGTGTCGCCGTGTGATGGCGTTTGTCGCCTGTTCTCATCATTCGATCACTCGTGCCACGGCATCGCGTGCAAACTTATTGCGGTGTGTCGGGGAGATTGTCAATCATTACGATCTTGCCGGACGGCGTTGATTGCGACGAGTCGGCCAAGGTCAGCCGACTCAGCTTGTTCCCAGGACACAAGATCGGCTGGTTTCGCAACAAAAATGCGGCCTCATCATGGCCGAGGCGGGATGATTCCCAATCCTAGTAACTTTCCATACCTGACATTCGATCCATATCGTGTGAACTCGGTCAGCAGAACAATTTTCGCTAGTTTTGTCGGGCCCTTGGTCTGGCGATATAGATCCCGGTCAAAATGATCGCGCCGCCGACGACCTGCAGCGCCACCAGCGGCTCGTCGAGCAGAAGCCAACCGAATGCGGCGGCTGCAACCGCCTCCAGAAAAATGACGAGAGACGAGAAGCCGGCGGATAAGGTACCAAGCGCGTAGGCGAGTAAGCCCTGTCCGCCGGCATGACTGATGACTGCAAGGGCGATCAGTGCTGCCGCGCCGCGCCAACTGGTCGGCAGCAGGTCGTCGCCCATGAGAACTGCGATCACGAAGAGAGCGGCAGCGGTGACCAGCGAACTCCGATACAGCAGCACTCCCGGGCCGGTCGCGGCCTGGTCGCGGCGGGCGAAGCGCATCGCGAGAAAGTAACCGCCGAAAAATAGCGACGTCAGGATACCGTAGAGATCGCCAACAAGCCTGTCGGGCGCTACCGTCATACTCGATCCGATCAGGGTGAAGGCCCCGGCGAGACAGAACCCGAGGCCCGTGACCATTGCCCGAGTCACGGCCTCGCGAATCAAGAGGCCCGACCCGAGCATGACCCAGACCGGTGCCATCGTGGCGAAGAATGTGGCGTTGGCGGCGGTCGTGTTTAATATCGCCAAGTGCCAGAAGAACAGATCGCCGGTGAACAGCAGACCGGCGATGACAGTCGCGCGGTTCCAGCCCGGCAAGGAGAAGTGCCCGCTACTGCGCCGTTCGCCAGCCGCCCACAATGCCAGCAGCGGCAAGGACAGGGCGACACGCCAGAAGGCGCTGGCATAAGGTCCGACCTCCGCAAAGCGAACGAAGACCGGCGAAATGCCCATAGCGACGGCACCGGCCACCAGGGCCGCCAACGCCAGTGGAATCTGTGGATCAAGCCGGGAGGAAGCCGCTGGCTGGCTGGAAGACGTCATCAAAGCCGGTTGGTCAGAGAGGGAAGCTCGTCTATTCGTAGCGCATGATCTGGACGGTTGCGAATGCTCCCGGTCCGCACCTTCTGGAATGGGGCATTTGGTCGCGAACCGCTCGGTCGGCCATGCGGGAGCGCCGTGACTGTCTGCCCACCGTATCGCGCTGCAACCGGATTTGTCGATCGCAATGCTGTCTACCACGAACATGGATGCCCCCGTTTCGATTCCGTCGCCCGACGAGGCGCCTTTCCAGACGGTGCCCGGCCCGCCCGAAAGCGGATTGCTGCTCATCTGCGATCACGCCTCCAACGCGATGCCGACCGAGTATGGCGACCTCGGCCTGCCCCAGTCCCAGTTCGCGCGCCACATCGGCTACGACATCGGTGCTCGGGATCTGACCTTGCAGCTTGCCGAACGGCTCGATGCGCCCGCCGTGATGACGACATACTCGAGGCTGTTGATCGACCCGAACCGAGGCGAGGACGACCCGACCCTCGTCATGCGATTATCCGATGGGGCGGTTGTACCGGGCAACGTCGGCGTGGACTCCGTCGAACGGGAGCGGCGTCTTGAGCGATTCCATCGGCCCTACCATGACGAAATCACCCGTCTGATCGACAGCGCAATCGACGCCGGCGTGGTGCCAGCGTTGCTGTCGATCCACAGTTTCACCCCGATCTGGCGGGGCGAGCCGCGACCGTGGCATGCCGGCGTGCTGTGGGATTCGGATCCGCGTTTTGCGGTGCCGTTGCTCAAGGCGCTTCGGGCAGACGCTGCTCTTGTCGTTGGCGACAACGAACCTTATGACGGCGCCCTGAAGAATGATTGCATGTATCGTCATGGCACGCTTCGAGGCTTGGCACATGCGCTGCTCGAGGTCCGGCAGGATCTAATTGCCGATACTTCGGGCGTCAGCGCCTGGGCCGAACGGTTAGCGCCGATCGTGGCGCGGCTGTTTGCAGTGCCGGAGCTGCACACGATCCGCCATTACGGCTCGCGTTGCGGCTGAAGGCGTGTTCGTCGTTCGATCGACACCTCTACCGCGTGAGCGGTGAACGCACTTGGAGACGACCATTATGGCCAAGATCGACGAGAAGACCCGGACCGAGCTTGAAGCGGCAGCCTTCCGCCGGCTGGTCGCCCATCTTCGCGAGCGCAAAGACGTGCAGAACATCGACCTGATGAACCTTGCCGGGTTCTGCCGCAACTGCCTGTCGAATTGGTACCAGGAGGCAGCGGAACAGCGCGGAGTTGCAGTCGACAAGGAGGCAGCGCGCGAGATTGTCTACGGTATGCCTTACGCCGAATGGAAGGCGCGCTACCAGACCGAAGCCACCGACGACCAGAAGGCCGCGTTCGAACGCAGCAAGCCGCAGCACTGAAGGTCTGTTGCTCCCCCCTGTGGCAGCTGCACGTTCGGAAAACCTCATGGGCATGATCGAGGCTCCCGAATCGAGCGCTCGAAGTTCAACGATCCCAACCCGACCAGAGAACCAAGGAGACCAGCACAGAATGTCCGATCCCGGTGGAGTGGCCGCAGACCAGCTGCGCGCCTTTGTAGAGCGCATCGAACGGCTTGAAGAAGAAAAGAAGGTGATCGCCGACGACATCAAAGACGTATACGCTGAAGCCAAGGGCAACGGTTTCGATGTCAAGATCCTGCGAAAGGTGATCTCGCTCAGAAAGAAGAAGCCGCAAGAGCGCGAGGAGGAGGACGCGATCCTGGATCTATACATGCATGCCCTCGGAATGACCGGGCCGACCAACGACAACTGACCGCGCCGGCGGCGTTCCCAGTCAGCCCGCAGCAAAAAAAACGGCCTCCCGAGGGAGGCCGTTTTCTTCTAGGTGGCTCCAGCCGATTGGTCAGACCTGTTACCGCAGGCTGACGACCGGAAGCAGCACGACCGCCGGCCCCTCGAAGCGATCCGACCTGAGTGCCGACGGCGTCTGATCGAAGCGCGTCGGCAAGATCCGGCTGCCGACGACGAAATAGTCGGACAAGGCACGCTGGTTGGGATGGCTCAGCGTGGCAAAGGCGGCGGTGCGGGTCGTAACGATGCCGGAGATCAGCTTTGGTTCCGAGCGGTCGGGCAAGGCGGCAAATCTGGCGAAAGGATCGTCGACGGCCGACTGTGGAACCGCGCCGGATACCGATGGAAGCACCGCGGTCTCTTTTGCGTCGGGGGCAGCCGATCGTGGCCGGGCCGGGAGCGGGTTCGGCGCCTCGTCTGGGGTGCCGTGGCTCGCGGCATAGGCAAGTACCGCCGAGGCAAGGTCGTCTTGCCCGGATCCCTGGCGAAGGTCCGTACCCGTTGCCGCAGCAATTGCGGCCATGCCATCGGCGGGAATTGGCTTGCGGATAGACACCGGCGGCGCGGCAGCGAGAACCGCCTCCGGCTTTTGCTCCGGCAGCGCTGTCAGCTGCTCGATCCGGTCAAACCGTTCCTTGGTGGCCGGAGCCGGCGTGACCGGTTCGACAGCGGGCAAGCCGGCAGAGAGCCGCTGTGCCTGCGCGCCCAACGTTCCCGACTCGGCCGCAGCGACGGCAATCGTGGCTGCGGCACGCTCGGGCTTCGCCTTCGGCGTGGCCGCCACCACCGGAGTCTCGTCCGCGGACGTCTCTGGAGCGGCCTTCTTTTCGGGAAGTGGCGGAGTGATGATTGCCGTGCTGGGTGTCGTGTCCGGCGTTGCGCGCTCGCGCTCGGCAGCGGCGACGCCCGGTAGTGCTGAACTGGTCTCGTCCGGCTTGACCGCAGCCACGCGGACAGAGGCGTCGTTGCTTGCCTGGGACCTTGCGGCTTCCGCGTCGGACGACTTGTCCTCCCTTTCGTTGGGCGAGAACAGCGCCGTCAGGAAATTCCGGCCCGAGGAAGTCCCCGCGGGACGGACAGGCGCGCCGTCGTCTCCGCGGGTCAGGACCTGGCCTGTGGTTCGCGATCCGGATGAACTGCTGGCGACGACCGTGTCCGAGCCGCGGCCACTCTTGTGGCGAGCAAGAGCCTCGGCATAGCCGGGCATCGGCTTGCCATCGGAAGGAATGTGTATCGTCTTGCCGTCCGGGAAGACCTTGGCGAGTTGGCTGCGAGTCATGCGCGGCCAATGGCGCACGCTGCCGGTATCCAAATGGATGAACGGGGAACCGGATGTCGGATAATAGCCGACACCGCCGACCTCCTTGCGCAAGCCAATGGCGCGCAGGTTGGCAAGATTCACGCCCGGGATATAGAAATCCATCGCCTTGCCGCGCATGTGCTGGCTGTTCTTGGCGACGCCGCGCGAGCGACCGCGCAGCATGTTGTTGGTAGCCGGCGAGCGGTAACCGGAAACGACATGGATGTAATCGTTCGAGCCGGACCTTTGATAGACCTCCCAGACCAGATCGAAAAGCTTCGGATCCATCTGGGTCACTTCGTTGCGCCGCCAGTCGCGCAAGGCCCGGTTAAGCTCGCGCAGCCCCGACGAAATGTAGCGTCCGTTCTTCTTGAAGGTGACCTGGACACGTTCGTGGGTATGCGTGTTGTAGAGCTTCAATGTCCGGGTTTCGGCCGAAGCCGACATTATCCCGGTGGCGGCTGTGCATGTAACGGCGAGCGCCGCCACGGCTGCACCACGCCTGCCTCTGATCCGCAACCAGTTGAAAAACGCATCAAGCAAGGTTCGTCTCGCCTACTTCTCGGCCAGGCGGCCGAAGATACACCCCCCGATCCCACGGGGTGTAAGGGCCTGAGGTTAAGAAGTGTTTACCGTGTTCCGGTCGGAGGCCGGATCGTGACAATTATGTACCATCCCGGAAACAAAAAGGCCATGCACTCTGTCGCGGCTGAATCAGGGTCGAGCGGCAGGCCGTGTTGAAGGGAACGAGTCGGAAATGTGATCCTTAGGATCGAGCAGAGTTTGCTGGCGTAAGGCCAGGTCCCACGGACCTAAGGCCGGGGCATTTTCTGTTGCGCGCTCAGGCCGAGTGAGGACATCAGCCTGCGGTCGTGCCCATAGAGGTCGGGACGGCGCTGCAACTGCCCGCGGTCGTCGACGAATGCGGTAAAGTAGGTAATGTGGATCGGAATCGGCTTCGTTAGGTTCACCCGCCGCTCTCTGCCGCCGACCAGAGCCTCCAGCCGCTTTGCGTTCCAGCCGTCTTCCTGCTGCAAAACGGCATCTGCAAAGGCAAAGGGATTCTCGACCCGCACGCAGCCGTGGGAAAAGGCCCGATCCGAGCGGGAAAACAGGGCCTTCGATGGCGTGTCGTGCAGATAGACTGAATGCTCGTTCGGAAACATGAACTTGATGCGGCCGAGGGCATTGGCGGCGCCCGGACGCTGGCGAATCCGAAGTGACCGCATGTTGACGCCGCTCCAGTCGATCGTGCGCGGATCTACCACCCGGCCCCGGGCCACGACTTCGTAACCGCGCCGAGAGAAGTAGGACGCGGGGTTGGCCCGGATCGACGGGAGCATCTCCTTCGTGGCGATCGAGTATGGCACGTTCCAGTAAGGGTTGACGACGATGTGATCCATCAAATCGGAGAAGATGGGCGTCTGGTTCTCCCGTTTGCCAACGACGACGCGGGTTTCATGCGACGTTTCGCCATCCGCAACGACACGGGCCATGAATTCCGGTACGTTGACCATGATGTGGAAGGTGCCCATATCGCGCGGGAGCCAGCGCCATCGTTCCATGTTGGCGATGATGATGTTCTCGGAATCGGCTGAGTTAGGGGCATTGAGCGCAAGCAGCGTGCGGGGACCCACCACGCCATCGGGATGTAAGCCGTTGCGTTCCTGGAAGGCCCTGACCGCGGCAGTGAGGCCCGGATCGAACAGATCGTCGGTTTCCGCTTCTGTTGCCGGAACATCTAGACGCTGCCGCAACAGGGTCACACGCTGATCGCGCATGCCCTCTCGCAATGCTTTGCCCTCCGGCACGAGCACGGCGTCGGCGCTTTCGCGAGACGCAGCGCGAAGCTCGGCGAGGGCGGAGCGCAGCCGGCGGAAGCCTTCGTGCGGCGGGTTAAAGGCATCGAGCTCCGCTGCCGGATCCTTTGCAGCAGCCACGCGAGTCAACGCTTCGATTGGATCGGGACGCTCCGGCTGGGCGGTAATCAGGCGCGACAGGGTAGCCGGTTCGATGCGCCCGGCTTGAGCGTCCTCCGCATAGGCGAGCACGGCGCCGGACATCAGGATCTCGAACTGCGCCGTCCGCCGCGCATCCTTGTCGGCGGTGTATTGGATGATGTCTGCCGGCAAGGCATAACGCCGGGGATCGAGGCCATCAGCATCGGCGGCCGCGAGCCGCTCGACCACCTCGAGTGCCTGTCGGTTGGCAGTCCCGTTCTTGCTCCAGGCGGGGACAAAGGCGCGCTGCGCATAAAACGCGGCGATAGCAGCCCTGGCCCGTTCCGATTCAAGGGCAGGTGACTGCGGCAGCTCGGCAGGCTGTTCCCGAGAGAGCAGCAGACGCAGTACCGAAACCGACGGCTCCCAGCCGGTCGCGCGGGTCTCCCTCGGCCACGGACCGTTGAGATCTTCATGTGCCGAGGCAGAGGCAAATGCACCCAAGGTCAGCGCGAAGGAGAAAGCTAGGGCGGCGGCCGATCGCAGGCGCATGGTGTCGATCCATCGAATGGTCTGTTCAATATCGCCAGGACGGACGCGCGGTCGCGGCCTGCGCTACGAGCCGGTTGCGACCGATAGCCGCCTTCGACAGCCACGCTACCCCCAGCGATTCGATTTGTTCCGAGCGTTAGCCTGGATGGCAAGCCGAACGGCGGACAAAGTTCCGTTATTCGGCCGCCACTCCGCCTACTGTTGCGTCGAGGCCATAGTCCTTGAGCTTGCGGTAGAGGGTCGACCGGCCGATCTCCAAGCGCCGGGCCACTTCTGTCATCCGCCCGCCGTAGTGATCGATTGCCGTGCGAATCATTTCTTCTTCGATGGAAGCGAGACTTCGGACGTGACCCGAGCCATCGAGGGAGCGCATGAAGCCGAATGGCGGTCGACCTTCGTCAAAAGCCGAAGCAATCCCTGACCCGCGGTGTCCGGTGTCGGGTGTACTCCATGCGTCGTCGCTGGCTACGGTGGAAGAAGCGCGTGGTTCGGCTCCTTCAGCCGGGGGAGGAGAGCTTGTGCGGTCACTGCCCTGGGCCAGCGCGGCGGCGATCTGCGGAAAGTCCTCAGCGGTGAGATGATCACCGTCGCACAGGACAACGGCGCGGAACACGGCGTTCTCGAGCTGCCGGATGTTGCCCGGCCAGTTGTAGGCCTGAAGCATGGCCATTACCTCTGGCGCAACGGCCGTCACCTTCGGCTTGCCCTCCTCGGCGGTGAAGCGGGCGAGGAAATGACGTACGAGGTCGGGAATGTCGCCGCGGCGGTCGCGTAGCGGCGGGACCCATATGGGGAAGACGTTGAGGCGATAGTAGAGGTCTTCGCGAAAGAGTCCTTCCTTGACTAGGTCGACCAGCCGCCGGTTCGTCGCCGAGATGAGGCGGAAATCCACCTTGACGGGCCGGCGCGCCCCGATCGGATCGATCTCACCCTCCTGGATTGCCCGCAACAGCTTGACTTGGATCTCCGGCGGCAACTCGCCAACCTCGTCGAGAAAGAGCGTCCCGCCATTGGCCTCCTGGAACTTGCCGATGTGCTTGTCGACAGCGCCGGTAAAGGCGCCCTTCTCGTGGCCGAACAGGATCGACTCGACGAGATGCTCGGGGATCGCCCCGCAGTTGACTGTGACGAAGGGCCTGGCCCTCCGGTCACTCGACCCTTGAATGGCGCGGGCGATCAGCTCCTTGCCGACGCCGGACTCGCCTTCGATCAGGATTGGGATCTGCGATGAAGCGGCCCGCCGACCGATGCGCAGGACGCGTTCCATCGCCTCTGAGCGGGTGACAATATCGTCGAAGGAGAAGGTGCCGGCGGATCGCTTGCGCATCCGCGTTATCTCCTCCTCGAGCGCGGAAACCTTCATGAGGTTGCGCAGAGAGACTTCTAGCCTCTCCGGTGCGACCGGCTTGACGACGAAATCCTGCGCGCCGGCGCGGATCGCGTTGACCGCCGTGTCGATCCCGGCATGAGCTGTCTGAACGATGATCGGAACGGCGATCTTTTCGGCCCGAAGCCGGGTGATCACGCCCATTCCGTCAAGCTCGGGCATGACGAGGTCGAGCACGATGAGATCGATGTCGGCGCCCTCGGGACCGAGCATCAGCGCGACGGCTTCTGCGCCGTTCTCGGCAGTCGTCACGCGATAGCCGAACCGCTTCGCCGCTTCGCCGAGGAGGCGGCGCTGGATCGGATCGTCGTCGACGACGAGAAGGCGTCCGCTGCGCTCGTCCATGAAGAACCGCCTCCGGTTTTTTGCACGGCCACCCGGCGGAACGTGACGGTCGATACCGAGTTTACGTCCGGCGGCCTGATTCTGTGCCATTCCGAGGCATCGTATTCGGGTGCCGGTAAACAAATCGTCCCTGGCGGGTTCCGGTGGCGAGCGGCCTTGCGCATCCGGCCCGCATCGCGACAATGATGGCGACACGCCCGCACTTTCCCGACGGAGACTTCATGGCTCTTTCCCTGCCGCAACCCACCAGCGCCTGTGCTTCGGGAGCGACTGCCGCCTCGAACCTCGGCTCTCTGCCCGAATGGAATCTCCGCGATCTCTATCCTGCAATGGACGCTCCGGAAGTCGCTGCCGACCTCGACCGCGTGCTCGCCGACGCAAAAGCGTTCGAGGCGCGCTACAAGGGGCGCCTGGCCGAGATGGCAGCACGTTCAGGTGCGGAGCTTGCCGAGGCCATCGAAGCCTTTGAAGTGATCGACGATCTAATGGGCAGGCTCGCTTCCTATGCCGGTCTGGTCTATGCCGGCGACACGACGGATGCGAGGCGGCAGAAATTCTACGGTGACGTACAGGACCGACTGACGACGGCAAGTACGCCCTTGATCTTCTTTACGCTCGAGCTCAATCGCATCACCGACGCCGTCCTCGACAAGGCGGCCGAGGATTCGAGGCTCGCGCACTATAGGCCCTGGCTCGATGACATCCGGAAGGATCGGCCTCACCAGCTCGAGGACAGGATCGAGCAGTTATTCCACGAAAAGTCGGTGACGAGCCGAGCTGCCTGGAACCGCCTGTTTGATGAGACCATTGCCGGGCTCCGGTTTTCGGTCGATGGGGAGGATTTATCGATAGAGCCGACGCTGAATCTGCTGCAGGATCCCAACCCGGGGCGACGCAAGACGGCGGCCGAGGCGTTGGCGGAGACTTTCCGCAAGAACCTCTCCATCTTCACGCTGATCACCAACACGCTGGCAAAGGACAAGGAGATCTCCGATCGATGGCGCGGCTTTGAGGATGTCGCCGATTCACGCCATCTGGCGAACCGGGTGGAGCGACCTGTGGTCGATGCCCTGGTCGAAGCGGTTCGCGCGGCCTATCCGAAGCTGTCGCACCGCTACTATGCAATGAAGGCGAAGTGGCTCGGCAGGGAGACGCTCGAGCACTGGGACCGCAACGCCCCGCTGCCATCGGCCGATACGCGGACCATCCCTTGGGAGGAGGCGCGGGACACGGTGCTGAGTGCCTACAGCCGGTTCTCACCTGAGATGGCGGAGATCGCCGGTCGGTTCTTCGAGCGCGGCTGGATCGACGCGCCGGCGCGGCCGGGCAAGGCGCCGGGCGCATTTGCCCATCCCACGGTACCGAGCGCACATCCCTACGTTCTGCTCAACTACCAGGGGAAAACGCGCGACGTCATGACGCTCGCGCACGAACTCGGTCACGGCGTGCACCAGGTGCTGGCGGCTCCGAACGGTCCGCTGATGGCGCCGACGCCGCTGACGCTCGCCGAAACGGCCAGTGTTTTCGGCGAGATGTTGACCTTCCGCGCGCTGCTCGAGAAGGCCGAAACGGCAGAGAAGCGTAAGATCATGCTCGCCGGCAAGGTCGAAGACATGCTCAACACTGTGGTGCGCCAGATCGCCTTCTACACCTTTGAACGCAGGGTGCATCTGGAACGCATGCAGGGCGAGCTCACGTCCGAGCGCCTCGGCGAAATCTGGCTGGAGGTGCAGGGCGAGAGCCTTGGGCCGGCCATCGTGTTTCATCCAGGCTACGAGACCTTCTGGACCTATATCCCGCATTTCATCCATTCGCCGTTCTACGTCTACGCCTATGCGTTCGGCGATTGCCTGGTGAATTCGCTCTACGCCGTCTATGAGGAGGCGGAGGCCGGTTTCCAGGAGAAGTACTTCGCATTGCTGAAGGCGGGCGGCACCAAGCATCATTCCGAGCTGTTGGCGCCGTTCGGGCTGGACGCCACCGATCCGGCATTCTGGCAGAAGGGCCTGTCGGTGATCGAGCGGCTCATCGACGAACTGGCGGCGGAGGAATAAGGGCGCCGAGCCATGGCTGAACGCCCAGGAGTCACCATATCTCGCTGGTCAAGCGAATGAGCCCGCAAGGCGTCCATGGCCGAAAACGATCGCGAAAAGAACCGTCTCTCTGCCCGGGTCGGCCGCTATGCCAGGGTCGGTACCAACGTGGGCGGTTTCGCCGCGAAGCTTGCCGGATCACGGCTGTTCGGCCTCCAGCGCGACGATGCGCGCCAGGCTGCAGAGCTGACGGCAGCGCTTGGCAATCTTAAAGGGCCACTGATGAAAGTGGCGCAGCTGCTTGCCACAATTCCTGACGCGCTGCCGCCGGAGTACGCAGCCGAGCTGGCCACGCTACAGGCGTCGGCACCGCCTATGGGGTGGGCTTTTGTCAAGCGCCGCATGGCGGCGGAACTCGGCCCGGACTGGCAGTCGCGGTTCCGGAGCTTCGACCATACGCCGTCTGCTGCAGCTTCGCTTGGCCAGGTACACGCTGCCGTCGGACTCGGAGGCGAGAGGCTCGCTTGCAAGCTGCAATATCCCGACATGGATTCTGCGGTCGAGGCCGACCTCAATCAGCTCGCGCTGCTGTTTGCCGTGCATCGACGCATGCAGCGTGCCATCGACACGACCGAGATCCTGCAGGAAATCTCGGCACGGGTGCGCGAAGAACTCGATTACCGGCGCGAAGCGCGCCACATCGCCGCTTACCATGCAATGCTCGCGGGGGATCCGGCAATTCGTGTGCCGGCCGTCGACGCCACTTTGTCGACGCGCCGGCTTCTGACCATGAGCTATCTCGACGGCGCACCGCTGCTTAGGTTCAAGGACCATCCGCTCGAGGACCGCAACCGAATTGCCGAGGTGATGTTTAGAGCCTGGTGGCATCCTTTCAGCCACTACGGCCTGATTCACGGCGACCCGCATCTCGGCAATTACACCGTTTTTGACGACGGCGGCCGGCCGGGCGGCATCAACCTGCTCGATTACGGCTGTATCCGGATCTTCCCGCCTCGCTTCGTCGCCGGTGTCGTCGACCTCTACCGCGGTTTGCTCCATAACGAGCCGGACCGGATCGTGTCGGCCTACGAGACCTGGGGCTTCAAGGGGCTGAACAAGGAGCTCATCGAGACGCTCAACATCTGGGCGCGTTTCATCTACGGCCCGCTCCTCACCGACAGAGTGCGCTCGATTGCCGACGGGGTCAGCCCCTCGCAATATGGCCGGCGCGAAGCCTTCCGGGTCCATCAGGCGCTGAAGGAGAAGGGACCGGTCGTTGTGCCCCGGGAGTTCGTTTTCATGGACCGTGCGGCAATTGGCCTCGGCGGGGTCTTCCTGCATCTTCGCGCGGAACTCAACTTCTACCGCCTGTTCAATGACCAGATCGAAGACTTCGACGTTTCTGTTGTGGCCACCCGCCAGGCCGAGACGCTCGCGGCTGCCGGCCTTACCGCCACCAAGGCGAAAGATCGGTCGGCCCCGGAGGATCGCGTTGCCCAGACCCGGCAAGTTGGTATAAAGGCGCTGACATCCGATGGACTGGGTCGAGAGGGAAGAGATGGCTGAGGGGACTGCGTTGTCCGACGACTTCAACGAACATCAGCGCACTTACGACGGATTCATCCGTTTCGGTAAGGTGGGAATCGTCTCCACGCTGACGGTGCTGGTCTGCCTTATCATGTTTGCTTTTGGCGGCACCGCGGCGACGATCTTCGGCTGGATCTTGCTTTTTGCGATGATGATTGCGGCGGCGATCGGTCTGGCTGGCGGCGCGAACGGGTGGATTGCGCCGACCGTCGTCTTTGTCGTGAGTGCGCTGGCCGCGATCATTACGGTCACCTGACGTCCCGCCGATCCGGCGGTCACCATCCAGATTCGCGGAACAGATCACCAATCCCCGCTCAGGCGGTCCCGCTTGGACGGAGGTTGATCCAGGGAGGCTGCTGATGAAAATCGGGGTGCCCCGCGAGAGCGAGGCCATTGAATCGCGCGTGGCGGCGACGCCTGAAACTGTCAAGAAATTTACGGCCCTCGGCTTTGACGTTGCGGTCGAGAAGGGGGCAGGGATTTCTTCGCGAATTCCCGATGGCGACTACGAGGCGGCCGGTGCCAGGATCGCGCCCGATGCCAAGGCAGCGATCGGCGACGCCGATGTGGTGCTGAAGGTCCGCCGTCCCAATCTCGAGGAGATGCAACTCATCAAGGCCGGGGCTCTGGTCATCGCCATTATGGATCCCTACGGCAACGAGGGCGACGTAGAGGCAATGGCGTCCGCCGGCTTCACTGCGATGGCGATGGAATTCATGCCGCGCATCACCCGCGCTCAGGTGATGGATGTGTTGTCGTCGCAGGCCAACCTCGCCGGTTATCAGGCGGTGATCGACGCCGCGAGTGAGTTCGATCGAGCCTTCCCGATGATGATGACGGCTGCCGGTACCGTGCCGGCCGCTCGCGTCTTCGTGATGGGCGCGGGCGTCGCCGGATTGCAGGCGATTGCCACTGCACGCCGTCTCGGTGCCGTGGTCACGGCGACCGATGTGCGCCCGGCCGCCAAGGAGCAGGTCGAGTCGCTCGGCGCCAAGTTCATTGCCGTCGAGGATGAGGAATTCAAGCAGGCGGAGACGGCGGCCGGCTATGCCAAGCCGATGTCCGAAGAGTATCAGAAGAAGCAGGCCGAACTGGTCGCTTCCCACATCGCCAAGCAGGACATCGTCGTCACTACGGCCTTGATCCCCGGCCGCCCGGCGCCGCGCCTCGTCACCAAGGAGATGCTGGCGTCAATGAAGCCGGGTTCGGTCGTGGTCGACCTCGCGGTGGAGCGGGGTGGCAATGTCGAGGGCGCCAAGCCCGGCAAGGTGGTCAAGGTTGGCGACGTGAAAGTGGTCGGCCATCTCAACGTCGCGGGCCGGATCGCCGCGTCGGCTTCGGCACTTTATGCCAAGAACCTCTACGCTTTCGTCGAGACCTTGGTCGACAAGAACGCCAAGGCGCTTGCTGTCGACTGGGACGACGAACTGGTCAGGGCGATCGTGCTGACGAAGGACGGCGTAGTGGTTCATCCCGCGTTTGCCGCCACGCAGGGCTAAGGGAGGCTGTCATGACCGACGTGAACACCAGCGAGGCGCTGGACCGGGCACGCGCCGCGGCCGAAGCCGCCCGCGAAGCTGCCGATACCGCCCGCGCCGCGGCGGAGGCCGCACAAAGCTATGCCGATCAGATTGCGGGGCAGGCCGCGGGCGGGGCTGGAGACGGAATTGCCCACGCGGTCGCGGCTGCGACGGGAGGGGCGATCGATCCCTTCGTGTTCCGGCTCTCGATTTTCGTGCTGGCAATCTTCGTTGGTTACTACGTCGTTTGGTCGGTGACGCCGGCGCTGCATACGCCGCTGATGTCGGTGACCAATGCGATCTCTTCGGTGATTGTGGTCGGCGCTCTGCTTGCTGTCGGCGTCGATCTCGCCGCCGGCGAAGGTGCAGGTATGGCGCGCGGGTTCGGCTTTCTGGCGCTGATCCTGGCCTCGGTCAACATCTTCGGCGGCTTCCTCGTGACCAGCCGGATGCTTGCCATGTACAAGAAGAAGCAGCGCTGAGGGGGCCGAGAACATGTCAGCCAACGTCACGGCCACACTCTACCTGATCTCGGGCGTCCTCTTCATCCTGGCGCTGCGCGGGCTGTCGAGCCCGGAATCCTCCCGCAAGGGCAACATATACGGCATGGTCGGCATGGCCATCGCCATCCTGACCACCCTGTTCTCGACCGGCCTGTCTGTCGGATCGGGGCTGCTGATCGTGCTCGGCCTCGCAATCGGCGGCGGTATCGGCGCCTATATCGCCCGCCGTATTCCAATGACGGCGATGCCGCAGCTGGTTGCTGCGTTCCACTCGCTGGTCGGCCTCGCCGCCGTGCTCGTGGCAGCCGGTGCGCTCTATGCACCGGAGGCCTTCGGCATCGGCGCCGTTGGCTCGATCCATGGTCAAGCCCTGATTGAGATGTCGCTCGGCGTAGCCATCGGCGCGATCACTTTCACCGGCTCGGTCATCGCCTTCGCCAAGCTCGACGGCCGCATGTCGGGAAAGCCGATCCTGCTGCCGGCCCGTCACGCCATCAACATCGCGCTTGCGGCTGCAATCGTTATCCTGATCGTCGTTCTGACTCAGACCGAAAGCCATTTCGTCTTCTGGCTGATCGTGCTGCTGTCGCTTGCTTTCGGCGGTCTCATCATCATCCCGATCGGCGGCGCCGACATGCCGGTGGTGATCTCGATGCTGAACTCCTATTCCGGTTGGGCCGCGGCCGGAATCGGTTTCACGCTCGGCAATACGGCACTCATTATCACCGGCGCGTTGGTAGGCTCCTCGGGCGCGATCCTGTCCTACATCATGTGCAAGGGAATGAACCGCTCGTTCCTTTCCGTCATCCTCGGCGGCTTCGGCGGCGAGACGGCGGGTGCGGCGGCAGGCGGCGGCGAGCAGCGGCCGGTCAAGCAGGGCTCTGCCGACGACGCCGCCTTCATCATGAAGAACGCGTCCAAAGTGATCATCGTCCCGGGCTACGGCATGGCCGTCGCTCAGGCTCAGCATGCGCTTCGTGAGATGGCCGACAAGCTCAAGGCCGAGGGCGTGGAGGTGAAATACGCCATCCACCCCGTCGCCGGCCGTATGCCAGGCCACATGAACGTGCTGCTCGCCGAGGCCAACGTGCCCTATGACGAGGTGTTCGAACTCGAGGATATCAACTCCGAGTTTGCCCAGGCCGATGTCGCCTATGTCATTGGCGCCAACGATGTGACCAATCCGGCCGCCCGCGACGATCCGCAATCGCCAATCTACGGCATGCCGATCCTGGACGTCGACAAAGCTGGCACCGTGCTCTTCGTCAAGCGCGGCATGGGATCGGGATACGCCGGCATCGAAAACGAACTGTTCTTCCTCGATAAGACGATGATGTTGTTCGGCGACGCCAAGAAGATGACCGAAGAAATCGTCAAGGCGATGTGAGGGAGGAGCGGGGAAACCAAAGCGTCCCGCTGCTTCCTTCGTCTGTGCTCTTCATGAGCAGGTTGCGGCATTTGCGGTTGGTGACGCCGCCCAGACACCATGCCCCCGGGTGGACGCGCGGCCACCCATACCTGCATCCGTGTCTATAGGGTCGGTGGTTTGCCCTTGTTGATGCGGGCGAGGCCTTGGCGGGCGATTTGGCTTCGGGAATCGATCGACAGTGCGCGGTTGTAGTTGCGTGCGGCGTCGGTTGTCTGGCCAAGCGCTTCATAGGCGACGCCGCGGTTGGCCCAGGCGATCGCCGAACGCTGGTCGCGACTGACCGCGTCGCTCAAATCCGACAGTGCCGCCTTGGGATCGTTGATGGCGAGATAGGAAATGCCGCGAGCTATATACGGTTCGGCGGCATTGGGATCGAGGCCGATGGCCGTTGCGAAATCCTCGATGGCGAAGTCGTGCCGCCCTTGTGCCTGATAGATCAGACCGCGATTGTGGTAAGCGCGGGCGTCTCCGGAGTTGACACGAATCGCCGCATCAAAGTCGGCCAGCGCCTGGGCATATTGTCCCTGCTGGCGATAAACGTTGCCGCGACCAACCAGTGCGACGTCGTAATCCGGCTTGATTTGCAGTGCGCGGCCGTAATCTGCGACGGCAGCCGCGCTGTCTCCCTTGCGGCGGTAAGCCAGCGCCCGGTTGGCATAGGCCTGATATGATGTCGCGTCGAGTTCGATCGCCCTGTTAAAGTCCTCGATTGCCTGATCCAGCTTGCCGGCCCGAGCGAGTGCGATGCCGCGGGTATTGTAGGCATTGGCGTCGCGCGGGTTGGCCTCGATCACAGCCGTCAGCGAAGCGATATTGGCCGGCGATCCGGCCTGGCGATCGATCGGCACGTCGTCATAAACACCGGCCGACTGGCAGGCGGCGAGGACGAGCGCCGTCATCAGGGCGATGGGAGCGGCCCGTGCCGCGCGACCTGGAGCCCTGCGGGCGGCGGTCATAAATTACTCCTCAATGATCCCTGGGCGTTGCGTATCGGGAGCCGCCCGTCTCTGACGGAAGCGCAAGATCCCGAACGGAAGGTTGCCACACTTTGCAGCAAATTCGCGACGAAGAGCCCAATCCGAGCGAATCGCTCGCAACCTTGCGGCCTTGAGCCGTCCTCAATCCCGAAGACCATTCCTCGCGTCAGCTTGCGATGCCCAAGCGAACGCTGCCGGATCATGGAACAAGCCGGATCGCGCCGGCAAATGCAAACGGACCAGCCGGGTGCCCGGTCGGTCCGTTGAAGCAGGAATTTGAAAGGCACCGCGATGGGTGCAGGACGGTCAGCGGCGCGCCGCACTCTTGCCCGGGATCAACCCTTCACGCTGGGCCCGCTTGCGAGCCAGCTTACGGGCACGGCGGATTGCCTCGGCCTTCTCGCGGGCCTTCTTTTCCGACGGCTTCTCGTAATGGCCGCGAAGCTTCATCTCGCGAAAGATGCCTTCGCGCTGCATCTTCTTCTTTAGCGCCTTGAGCGCCTGATCGACGTTGTTGTCGCGGACCAGAACCTGCACGCGTCTTTTCCCATCCTCATTGCGCCAGTGCACCACGACGTGCGGCGCTGTCGCTCGATAGTCGTTGCTCGGAAGCCAACCCCGGCAGTGGCATGCACCACAGTCCAGGTATAATCGACGGTTCGCCGCTTACGCGTCGCCCGACACGCGCGCTATCTAGCAGAGCCCAAGCAAGTTGTCTACTACTGAGCACGGTCTCGCACTTTTTGATTCTGCCGACGGGAACTGGCAGCGTCGTACCGCATCGCCAGGTTCCTGGTAGAGCGCGATCCGGCGAGCCCTTTGCCTGTCCGATGGTATAGCGTTCAGCTCATCGCGGAGCACTCTTCGCCCATGCTGAAGGCGGAGAATTCGGTCCCGTGATCATCGCGGCCGGTTCGGCGGTCGTTTCTGGACATTGCCAGCGGTTACGATTACCACCATGGATGGCCTGTGAACACGCGCGTCATTGCCTGTTCGTTCGGGTCTTCAAGCTAATGTCATCTGCCGGCCCAGATTCCGCGCCGGCTACGGGTTTCCGGGGTTGGTCGGCCTATTGGCATCGGATCATCTCGGGTCCGGCAATCGTCGGTCGAGGAGAGCAGAAAATGGCACGTACGGTCGACGGATCGGCCGGCGGTACCGGTTTCGCTGGACTCTGGACCAGCGACATCGGCCCGACGTTGTCGCTCGGGTTGCCGATCGTCGGTGCTCAGCTGGCGCAGATCGCGATCAACACGACCGACGTTGTCATGATCGGTTGGCTCGGCGCCACCGAACTTGCCGCCGCCGTGCTCGCGTTCAACCTGTACATCCTGTTCTGGCTTTTCGGCATGGGCTTGCTGCATGCCGTGGTGCCGCTCGCCGCCAAGGCGCGGGGCGAGCGCAAGCCGCGGGAGCTCCGGCGCAGCGTCCGCATGGGCTTCTGGATCGTGGCGCTTTACTGCCTCCCGGTCTGGGTCGTGCTGTGGCAGACGGAAGCACTCTTGTTGTTGCTGCGTCAGGATCCCGAGGTCTCCAGCCTCGCGGGCGGATACATGCGCCTCATGCAGTGGTCGATGCTGACCTCGCTCGGCGTAATGGCTGTTCGCAATTTCGTTTCTGTGATGGGACGGACCCAGATCATTCTGACGACGACCGTTGCCGGAGCGGTGCTGAACGGCGTGCTCGACTACGCGCTTATATTCGGCCATTTCGGCGCGCCCCGGCTCGAGCTTGAAGGGGCTGCGATCGCGTCGGTGGTGAGTTCTGCCGTCACCTTGGCGCTGCTTGCCGTCTATGCCGGCAACCAACGACAGTTGCGCCGGTATTCCGTTTTCGGTCGCTTCTGGCGCAGTGACTGGCCGGCGTTCTTCGAGATTCTCAGACTTGGCTGGCCAATCAGCGCCACGTTGCTGGCCGAGGTTGGACTGTTCGCCTCGTCCTTCGTGATGATGGGATGGATTGGCACCGTGCCGCTTGCCGCGCACGGTATCGCGCTGCAATGTGCGTCGATCGCTTTCATGGTGCCGCTTGGCATCGGCCAAGCCGGGACGATCCGTGTCGGCCTCGCCGCAGGCGAACGCAATCCTGCGTCCGTCGGACGCGCCGGCTGGACCGCACTGGCACTGGCGCTTGTCTTCATGAGCTGCACGGCCGTGCTGTTCTGGACGGCACCCGAACCTTTGCTGGCGCTCTTTCTCGATCGGTCGAATCCGCAGGCCGACGAGGTGCTCGCAATCGGCGCCGGGCTGCTGGCCGTTGCAGCATTATTCCAACTGTTCGATGGCGCACAGGTAGTGGGTGCCAACATTCTGCGTGGCCTGTCCGACACCCGAGTGCCGATGATGATCGCGATTGCCGGCTACTGGGGCGTCGGTTTCACGCTCGCCTATTTGCTCGGCTTTACCCTCAGCTTCGGCGCTAGAGGCATTTGGTTCGGCCTTGCCGCAGGCCTGGCAACCGTGGCGATCGCAGCGGTATGGCGCTTCGCCTGGCGCGAACGTATCGGCCTGATTGCGGCGTGATGACGGTCACGCCTTCATCGGACGCAGGCGATTGACGTGGCCCATCTTCCGTCCCGGCCTGATCTCTGCCTTGCCGTAAAGGTGGAGTGTGGCCGCGGGCTCGGCGAGGATCTCTCGCCATCGTTCTGCGTCCGTACCGATAAGGTTCTCCATCACCACGTCGGCGTGGCGGTCGACGGCTCCCAGCGGCAGCCCGGCAACGGCACGGACATGCTGCTCGAACTGTGACACCTGACAGGCGTCCTCTGTCCAATGCCCGGAATTGTGCACCCTAGGCGCGATTTCGTTGACGAGCAGCCGTTCGCCCTTTTCATCGGAGATCACGAACATCTCAACGCCGAGCACGCCAATGTAATCGAGCAGACGGGCAATCGTTCCGGCAAGTCGCCGCGCCTCCGCCGCCATCGCCTCGCTGATCGCCGCGGGGACGGTCGAGGTCTTGAGGATATGATGCTCGTGGCGGTTCTCCGCCACATCATAGGCCCGCACCGCACCGTCCAGCCCGCGGGCGACGATTACCGAGACTTCCTTCGTGAACGGGATGAAGGCTTCGAGGATCTGGGGCACGCCGCCGAGTCTCGCGAAGGCTCCCGTGGCATCGGCCGACGTGCGGATCATCGTCTGGCCCTTGCCGTCGTAGCCGAGGCGGCGGGTCTTCAGCACGCCCTTTCCGCCGAATCGCGGCAGAGCCGCGACCAGATCGTCCTGGGAATCGATCCTCACAAAGTCGGCAACAGGGATCCCCGCTTCCGCCAGAAAGGTCTTTTCGGTTAGTCGGTCTTGCGCAACTTCAAGTCCGTGTGGGCCGGGGCGAACCGGCACACGCTGTGCCAGATGCGCTGCGGTCACGCCCGGAACGTTCTCGAACTCGTAGGTGATAACGTCGACGACCGCGGCGAACCTGTCTAGAGCGGTGAAGTCCTCATAGTCGGCAACGGTGGTCGCAGCGACAACGTCAAAGGCCGGACTTGCCGGGTCAGGGCAGAATACATGGCACTTGAGGCCGAGTTTGGCGGCGGCGAGCGCCAACATACGGCCGAGTTGGCCGCCGCCAAGAATTCCGATGGTGTCGCCGGGGACCAGCCGCCGGTTGGCGAAGACGTCCGCCATCGTCACGCCTCGTCGACCGGGAATTCGGCGACAGCTTCCGCTTGGCGCGTCCGCCACGCATCCAACCGCTCGGCGAGCGCCTCATCGTGAAGGGCCAGCACGGCCGCGGCGAGCAGCGCCGCATTGACGGCGCCAGCCTTACCGATCGCGAGCGTTCCGACTGGGATCCCGGCCGGCATCTGCACGATCGACAGCAGACTGTCCTCGCCCTTTAAGGTCCGGGACTCGATCGGCACGCCGAAGACCGGAAGCGGCGTCATGGCCGCAGTCATGCCGGGCAGGTGGGCGGCACCGCCGGCACCGGCGATCACGACCTTGTAGCCGTCGGCTCGGGCCGATTTGGCGAAGGCGTAGAGCCGGTCGGGCGTGCGGTGCGCGGATACGATCCGAGCCTGGAACGGCACCTGGAGCACCTCGAGCGTCTCGGCGGCATGTTTCATCGTCGCCCAGTCCGACTGGCTGCCCATGACGATTGCGACAACCGGTTTTTCCTCAGCCATTCCATTCCCCTGCTGTCGCGGCGGCCGCGGAGCCCTTCCGGAAGGCGGCGGATTATAGGGGGAAGGGGGCGCGGAGCAAGGGTCAGGCTGGAAGGTTGCCGTCGCGAAGCCCTCGCGCCTCAATCGCTGCTATCAGTTCGCGCAGTGGGCGCGAAAGGTGCTTGTCGCGACGCATCACCAAGGCAAGGCCGCGGGTCAATAAGGGCGACACGGAGCGGAAAGCGACTCGTGGTGCCCCGCGGGCGTCCTCCACCGCAAGTCGTGGCAGAACGCTCCAGCCAAGTCCGGCCCCGACGAGCTGCTTGATGGCCTCGACGCTGCCGAGCTCCATCAAAGGCTTCGGAGTCACGCCGCCGTCCGCGAACCACCGGTCAATGATGCGCCTCGTATGGCCACCTGCCTCGTAGAGAAGCAGTGGCCTTTCGATCAGGGCGTCCGGCGTCAGCCGTCCCGAGGGTCCACGCTCATCGGCTGGGAAGACCGCGACGAGTTCGTCGCGATAGACCTCCGTCACCTGCAGGGAGCGGCCGGCGGCGGGCATCGTTACCACCGCGAGATCGAGGACGTTGTTTTCCACGCGCTTCAGTACCTCGGGCGTGTTGCCGGTTTGCACCGTGATCTCCAGGCCTGGCATGCGATCCTTGATCGCTCTGAGGACCGGCGGCAGCAGGTAGATGCAGGCAGTCGCCCCGGTTCCGATGCGCAACCGCCCGATCGAGCCGCTGCGATGAAGTCCGACCGTCTCCATCGCCTCATGGATATCTTCCTGGATGCGGCGGACATGAACCAGCAGATCGGCGCCTGCCGGTGTCGGATGTGCTCGGCGTCCGATGCGCTCGATCAGGCGGACACCGAGATGGCGTTCGAGCTGCCGGATCTGCAGGCTGACAGCCGGCTGACTGATGCCGGCCCGATCCGCGGCGGCGGAGAAACTGCCGAGCTCGATCACGTCAGCAAAGGCACGGAGCTGCTCGAAGCTGGGCGATTTCATCAAAGTTTCTCTTATCCATCAAATAAAGATCATAAGCTGTTCTTCGATATGCGTGTCTGGCAGAATTGGAGGATCACAACTTCGTGAGTTCCGCCATGAACCACCATCCGAAAAACCTTCCTCTCGTGCTGCGCCAGAGCGAGCCCGACGACATTCCCGACATCGCGTCGATTTACGGTCACGCGGTACGACACGGGCGGGCGTCCTTCGAAATCGAGCCGCCGAGCACGGAGGAAATGGCTGCCCGACGCCGGGCGCTGATCGAAGCTGGATTTCCTTATGTCGTGGCGGAACTGGATGGTGCGGTGGCTGGCTATGCCTACGCCGGCGCATATCGGCCGCGGCCGGCCTATGGCGCGACCGTGGAGGATTCCGTCTATGTCGCCGAGCGCTTCCAGGGCTTAGGCATTGGCCGAACCTTGCTCGCACGGTTAATCGTCCTGTCGGAGGAGGCCGGCTTCCGCCAGATGATCGCCGCGATCGGGGACAGTGCCAACGCTGCATCGATCCGCCTGCACCAGAGCCTCGGTTTCACCCAGGCCGGCCTGCTGCGGTCTGTCGGCTGGAAGCATGGCCAATGGCTCGACGTGGTGTTGATGCAGCGGCCGCTCGGGCCCGGCGACGGCGCGCCTCGGTGAGGCTGGCGTCCTGGGCGGGAGATGGCCTCGCCCTGCGGCTCGGCCTCGCGCAACTGGTCTTCTGGGGCGCCTCCTACTACCTGATCGCTGTCTTTGGCGAGGCGATGGCCAGGTCCTTTCATTGGACGCCGACTGTCGTCTACGGTGGCTTCTCCGGCGCACTGGTGGTCATGGGGCTGACTTCGGGGGCAGTCGGCCGCGCCATCGACCGCTACGGCGGCCGCCGGGTGATGTCGGTCGGCGCCGTGCTCATGGCCGTCAGTTGCGCCGGCCTCGGCCTGTCGCAGGGCATCGTCAGCTATCTCCTCGGCTGGACCGGCCTTGGCCTTGCTATGCGCATGACGCTCTACGAGGCCGCCTTCGCCGCGGTAGTGAGGGTAGGGGGGCCATCCGTTCGGGCCAGGATATCGCAGATCACCCTGCTGGGCGGTCTTGCTTCGACAGTGTTCTGGCCGTTTGGCTATGCGCTGGAGGAGGCGTTGGGCTGGCGGGCCGCCCTGTTCGTCTACGCCGGCGTCGTGCTTCTGACGCTGCCTCTGTGCGGCGCCATTCCCGACGCGCGCAGGGCCAATCTGCCGGTCGCCGACCGATCGGCTTCCCCGTTGCGCAATCAGGCTGACAGCCGTCTTGCCGCCACTCTTTATGCTGCCTCCGTTACGCTGGCCGCCTTCATCAGCAGCGGCATGTCTGCCCACATGATCGGCCTCATCGCTGCGTTCGCTGCGGGACCGGCGCTTGCCGTTTGGCTGTCGGCGCTGCGCGGGATCGGCCAGAGCGGCGCCCGTCTGTGCGAGGTGCTGTTCCTGAGGCGCCTTGGCCCGCTGGCGCTCGGGGTCCTGGCGACGGGCCTGTTGCCGATCTGTTTTCTCGTAGCGCTCACCTTCGGAACGGTTTCCGGCGGCGCAGCCTTCGCCCTCCTGTTCGGCGCCGGCAACGGCCTGCTCACCATCGTGCGCGGCACGCAGCCACTCGTGCTGTTCGACCACCGCATCTACGGCGGCATGACGGGCTGGCTGACGGCGCCAGGCTTTTTCGCCCAGGCGATCGCTCCGCTCGCCTACGCCGGCGTCATCGAGACAGGCGGAAGTGGCACCGCACTCGGCCTGTCGCTCTTACTTGCGACCGTGATGCTTCTTTGCGCGTGCGTCTTATGGTGGCGGTTCCGTAGGCTGGATTTTGCGCCGAACCGGGAAGACTAGGCCGAGTTGGTCCCGAACGCTGACATCATCGCCGACCCAGAGCAGACACCCGCTTCATCGACTCAGGCGATAATATCGGGCAGGAGCTTATCCTCTAGCGCGGTGATACGGTCCTTGAGGCTCAGCTTCTTCTTCTTGAGCCTCTGGAGCTGAAGCGCGTCGCCGCGGCCTGTTTCGGTCATTGCCGAGATCGCCATATCGAGATCGCGGTGTTCCTGGCGAAGTCTTGCAAGTTCAATGCGCAGAGCCTTCTCGTCCTGCTCGTCCGTCATTCGCGAACTCCGACCCCTCGCGCCGGCCGACCCAGCCCGAAATCATCTTTCTGCGTTCGGGCGAAAGGCCCGAAACGGAGAAGATGATCGATTGCAAAGCAGGAAACGCTTCTGCCCTGCGCAGCCCAAACCCGGGACGCTCTGTTGACATCCGCCGCCTTATCGGCTCGCGGGCGGTCCCGACAACGCAGTTTAGCCTCAGCGGGATCGGAGCGGTAGTGGGACGCGTCGATCATGGGAGCTTCGCCGCTCCAGCGTCGCGTCCACGCTTTGCAACAACGCCGCAGATACGCTGAATTCACCGCTTTCGGTGGGGTCAAGGTCACCGACGAAGAGTTCGACAGCTAAGCACGTCTGTGTCAGACTGAAGCGGTCAACGGCCGTTAGACAAGGAGGTCATCCATGTCCGTGCAGTCGCATCTCGTCGAACTCGAGCGTCGTCACGCGGATCTCGAGCGTCAGCTGGAAGAAGCGCAGCTCCATCCGAGTACCGACTCCCTCGAGCTCGCCAACATCAAGCGCAAGAAGTTGGCTCTCAAGGACGAGATTACACGGCTGAAGGCGTCCGAGACCTTCCACTAAGGCAGGACGGCAGTTCACAAAGACAAGACAGCGGTTCGAACCGCACAATTCAGGAGTTCAGAAAAGCCGCGGCGATCTCCGCGGCTTTTTTGTATGCCCGGGACGCAGTCAGGCGGTCTTGGCCATCTCGCGGAGGACGAACTTCTGGATCTTGCCAGTCGAGGTCTTCGGCAGCTCGGTGAAAATCACGTGACGCGGGACCTTGTAGTGCGCCAGACGATCACGGCAGAAGGCGATGACATCCTCCGCAGTCGAGTCGGCGCCGGGCTTTAGCTCGACGAAGGCACAGGGTGTTTCACCCCATTTTTCATCAGGCTTGGCGACGACTGCGGCAGCGGCGATTGCCGGATGCTTGAACAGAACGTCCTCCACCTCGATTGAGGAGATGTTCTCACCGCCGGAGATGATGATGTCCTTGGAGCGATCCTTGAGCTGGATGTAGCCGTCAGGGTGAAGCACGCCCAGGTCGCCGGAGTGGAACCAGCCGCCGGCGAAGGCCTCGTCCGTGGCCTTTCGATTCTTCAAGTAGCCTTTCATCACGACGTTGCCGCGGAACATCACCTCGCCCATGGTGGCGCCATCGGCCGGCACCCGCTCCATGGTCTGCGGGTCCATGATGGTCAGATCTTCAAGAGCGATGTACCGCACGCCCTGACGCGCCTTCTTCGCCGCCTGCTCTGCCGGAGGCAGCGCATCCCATTCAGCCTTCCAGTCGTTGACCACGGCTGGACCGTAAACCTCGGTAAGGCCGTAGAGGTGGGTAACGTTGAACCCTGCGTCCTTCATGGCCGCGAGCACTGCCTCAGGCGGCGGCGCAGCAGCGGTCAGGAACTCGACCATCCTTCCATCAAGTTCGCGCTTGTCGTCGGGATTGGCGTTGAGGATCGTCGACATCACGATCGGAGCACCGCACAGATGGGTCACGCCCTCGTCGGCGAGCGCGTCCCAAATGGCTTTCGGGCGTACCCAGCGCAGACAGACATGGGTGCCGGCGACAACCGACAGCGACCATGGAAAACACCAACCGTTGCAGTGGAACATCGGCAGCGTCCACAGATAGACCGGGTGTTTGGCCATCGAGGCGGTGATGACGTTGGCCTGTGCCAGCAGATAGGCGCCGCGGTGGTGATAGACGACGCCTTTCGGATTTCCCGTGGTCCCGGAGGTGTAGTTGAGCGCGATCGCGTCCCACTCATCTTCCGGTAGGGTCCACCTGTAGTCGGGATCACCCTCGGCGATCAGCGCCTCATAGTCGATCGCGCCGAGCCGTTCGCCGTCTTGCGGGAACTCCGGGTCGTCATAGTCGACGACAAGCGGCCGCACCGAGGCGAGCGCCAGCGCCTCCTTCATGACCGGTGCGAACTCGCGGTCGGTAATCACGACCTTGGTCTCGGCATGGTCGAGCTGAAAGGCGAGGATTGCGGCGTCGAGCCGGGTGTTGAGCGAGTGCAGGACGGCACCTGCCATAGGCACGCCGTAGTGCGCTTCCAGCATCGGCGGCGTGTTGGATAGCATTACGGTGACCGTGTCGTTCTTCCCGACGCCGCGGTGGGTCAAGGCCGAAGCGAGCCGGCGGGCCCGGACATAAAAGTCGCGATAGGAGAGGCGGGCACGGCCGTGCACGATTGCTGTGTGATCGGGGAAGACAACGGCGGCACGGGACAGGAAGCTTAACGGAGATAGTGGCGCATAGTTCGCCGCTGTCTTGTCGAGATCGCGCAAATAGGGGTTTTCGGGGTCGGTCATGGCAGTGATCCTCCCTTGAGACGTCGTTGGAAGATCTAAAGCCCGTTCCCGGGTCCACTGCAATCTCTACCGTAGGCCTCCTTCTAAAGGCCAAGGCCGGTGAGGCCGTCCCAGATCAGCTTGACTGATACCAGCGCCACCGTGGCATAGGTGATGCGGTAAAACACCCCTGCGTTGATGCGGTGGACAATATAGACGCCGGCGAGCGTCGCGAGGGGCGCGAGCGGCAACAGCGTCGCCGATGTCGCGAGATTGGTGCCGTCGAACTGGCCGAGCAGGAAATAGGGCACCAGCTTCACGGCGTTGACGGTCGTGAAGAAGATTACCGAAGTGCCGGCGAGCAGCACGGGCGTCAGACGCAGCGGCAGCATGTACATATGGTACGGTGGCCCGCCGGTATGGCTGACAAAGCTCGTAAAGCCGGAAACCGTGCCCCAGAACCAGCCCTTCATCGGCTGGTGCGGATGCGGCTCGATCCGATCGGTTCCGCCGAGATAGTGATTCGCGACAAAGGCGAGGGCCGTCAGCCCGACGATCAACCGGACATGGGCGTCTGTCACCCAGGCCGCGGCCGCGAAACCGACGGCGATACCGACCATGGCCGCCGGCAACATGATGACCAAGCTTCGGCGATCATAGACACCGCGGTAAGCGAAGAGCCCGACCATGTCCATGGCCACCAGGATCGGCAACATGATGCCTGCAGCCTGTACCGGCGGGATGACGAGGCTCATCAGCGGCACGCCGATCAATGAGATCCCGCCGCCGAGCCCGCCCTTTGACAGGCCGACGATCAGGACGGCCGGCACGGCCGCGACGTAGAACAGGGGATCAGTGATGGGCGTCATGCGGGCCGTGATCGGTCGCGAGCCGGTTCGGAGCGCAACGGTAAGGGACGGATGGCGTCTTCTGTCAGGTCCGGCAGGCGACGTCAATCTGGGCTCAAACGGCGGATCCGGACGGCCGGAGCGTCCCCGCGTATTCCCGGCAGCACTGCACCTCGACTTTCCGGCTACGCAACACTCCCATTCCCCGAACGGCGGATCCGGCGAGCCTTCCTTTTTCGCCCATCCCGCGGCACTCTCCCTCAAACAGCGGCGTTCCGCCAAGCGAATGCCGTAACGGATTCAGGGAGGAACGGGATCATGGCGAGCCGGTATCACGAGACCTATCGGGCGTGGCAGGCCGATCCGCAGGCGTTCTGGGCCAATGCTGCGGCTGCGATCGATTGGTTCACGCCGTGGACGAAGGTGTTCGACCAGGAGTGCGGCGTCTACGGCCGTTGGTTCGTCGGAGCGACCACCAATACCTGCTACAACTGTCTTGACCGTCACGTCGAGCGCGGGCGCCCGGGCCAGCCGGCTTTGATCTATGACAGCCCAATTACCGGGACAAAGCGCACGTTCACTTTCTCGGAGCTGCTGGAGCGTGTCGAGGCGTTGGCTGCGGTCCTTGCCGACCACGGTGTGACAAAGGGTGACCGCGTCATCCTTTACATGCCGATGATCCCTGAAGCGGTGATGGCGATGCTGGCCTGCGCCCGGCTCGGCGCGATCCATTCCGTGGTGTTCGGCGGGTTCGCCGCTCGCGAGCTCGCGACCCGGATCGACGACGCCAAGCCGAAGGTCATCGTTTCGGCATCCTGTGGCATGGAGCCGGGGCGGGTGGTGCGTTACAAGCCGCTGCTTGATGAGGCAATCGAGTTCGCCGAGCACAAGCCGTCCTCATGCCTGATCGTCCAGCGCGAACAGGAGCGGGCCGAGCTCATTCCCGGCCGTGATCATGACGTGGGTGCGTTGATGTCTGAGGCGGTGACCGAAGGGCGCCGCGTTGCCTGCGTGCCCGTCGCCGCGACCGACCCGCTCTACATCCTCTACACGTCCGGTACCACCGGCCAGCCTAAGGGCGTGGTGCGAGACAACGGCGGCCATATGGTCGCGCTGAAGTGGTCGATGCAATATCTCTACGGCGTGGAGCCTGGCGAGGTGTTCTGGGCCGCCTCCGACGTCGGCTGGGTTGTCGGTCATTCCTATATCGTTTACGCGCCGCTCCTCCACGGCTGCACCACCGTGCTCTATGAGGGCAAGCCGGTCGGCACTCCTGATGCCGGCGCGTTCTGGCGGGTCGTTTCCGAGCATGGCGTTGTCGCGCTCTTTACAGCCCCGACGGCGTTTCGCGCCATAAAGAAGGAGGATCCCGACGGCAAGCTGATCGACGATTACGACCTTGCCGGCTTCCGCTCGCTGTTCCTTGCCGGAGAGCGTGCCGATCCGGACACCGTGATCTGGGCGGAGGAGAAGCTTCAGGTCCCGGTGATCGATCACTGGTGGCAGACCGAAACGGCCTGGGCCATTGCCGGCAACCCGCTCGGCCTCGGCAAGCTTCCAGTCAAATACGGCTCGCCGACGGTGCCAATGCCGGGTTATGACATTGCCATCCTCGACGATGTGGGCAAACCCGTTCCACGCGGCACGCTGGGAAACATCGTCATCAAGCTGCCACTTCCACCGGGATGCCTGCCGACGCTGTGGAATGCCGAAGAGCGGTTCCGCCAGAGCTATCTCGAGGAGTTTCCCGGCTACTACAAGACGGCGGACGCCGGCATTCTCGATGACGACGGCTATCTCCACATCATGGCTCGTACCGATGACATCATCAATGTCGCCGGCCATCGATTGTCCACCGGTGCCATGGAGGAGGTGCTGGCGAGCCATCCAGCTGTGGCCGAATGCGCGGTGATCGGCATTACGGATCCGCTCAAGGGCCAGGTCCCCTGCGGCTTTGCGGTTCTGAAGTCGGGCGTGAATCGCGCCACCGCGGACATCGAGAGGGAACTGGTCGCGCTGGTGCGCGACAAGATCGGTCCGGTCGCGGCCTTCAAGCTCGCTATCACGGTCGACCGGCTGCCGAAGACGCGCTCTGGCAAGATCCTGCGCGGGACGATGCGTCAGATTGCAGACGGGGAGACGTACCGCGTGCCGGCAACGATCGACGATCCGGCAATCCTTCAGGAAATCGAGGCAGCCCTGAAGGAGCACGGAATGGCGACAAAAGCGTAATTCATCCGGCGGGGGGGCACCGCCCAGCAAGTGCATCGCGGCTTACCTCACTGTATCCCCGGGTGTTTCAGCGCACGATGCCAAACCCGATCTGCGAGCGGCACGACTTTCGTTTGGCGGAGGCCCCCGAGGGTTAGGAGCCCGGCGCTCTTTCCGCGTGGAGCTGACAGTCACGGCCGTCAAAGAAGCTCGGACCCCTGTCCCTGGCTTGGATTGGAGCCGCCACGCATGCCTTGCGGAGCGGGACAGGCGGCGCTAGACCAGCAGACCTTCGATCAGAATCGATTGAAGGTCGATCGACAGTGCCGGACCACCTTGCCGACAGGATGCAGGCGAGCCGGCAATCAGCAGCGAGGGCGTTGTCGTGTCATTGGAAAACAAGGTTGCGATCGTCACCGGCGCGGCCGGGGGTATTGGTTTGGCCGTGGCCAAGCGGTTCGTGAGCGACGGGGCCAAGGTTATCATCTCGGATATTGACGACGACCGTGGCGCGGAGGCCGAGGCTCAGCTCAAGGAGATCGGCGAGGCGACCTTCATTCACTGCAATGTCGCGGAAAAGCTCGACGTGCGCAATCTGGTCGCCGGTTCGCTCGACACCTATGGCGATATCGACATCCTGGTGAACAATGCCGGGATTATCGCCACGGCGGATTTCCTCGACCTGGAAGAGGCCGACTTCGACCGGGTGCTTTCGGTCAATCTGAAGGGCGCTTTCCTCTGCGCCCAGGCGGTGGCCCGCCATATGGTGGACAAGGTCAAGGCCGGCGGTGCGCCGGGGGCAATCATCAATATGTCCTCGGTCAACGCGGTGTTCGCGATTGCCAACCAGGTGCCCTATTCCGTCTCTAAGGGGGGCCTCAATCAGCTGACCAAAGTGGCGGCGCTGTCGCTTGCCCCCTACGGCATCCGCGTCAACGGCATTGGCCCCGGCTCGATCATGACGGAGATGCTGGCGGCGGTGAACAGCGATCCGGCCGCGCGCGCCCGCGTCTTGTCGCGCACGCCGATGGGCCGTGTCGGCGAGCCGTCAGAGATTGCGTCGGTCGCCGCGTTCCTTGCCTCCGAAGATGCCAGCTATATGACCGGTCAGACGCTCTACGTCGACGGCGGTCGTCTGCCACTGAACTATACGGTGCCGGTGCCGGACGCCGGGTGAGCGAAACCTTCTGGCAGGTCGACTAGGATCGCACGGGGGCGGCTGTTGCCGGCCCCTGCAGTCCCGCTTCCGGTAGGGCCATGTTCACACTGTAAGAGCACTCCTTCGGCCGGATCCGGTGCGGGGAGAGGGTGAGGTTAGATCTGACCTGGAACAGGCGCTACCGGGCTGCAGCACCTTGGTTCGCATTCGCAAAATCAGTGCCGCCAAAGACTTTTGCACCGGTCTCGAACTGCAACTTGGCGAGCCGGGCATACAGGCCGTCCTGTGCCACCAGAGCGTCGTGGCGGCCGGTCTCGACGATGCGGCCGGCATCCATCACCACAATGCGGTCCGCCTTCAACACAGTGGCGAGCCGATGCGCAATCACCAGCGTGGTGCGGCCCTGCATCAGCCGTTCCAGGGCAGTCTGCACCAGGGTTTCACTTTCGGCATCGAGGGCGCTGGTCGCCTCGTCGAGCAGGAGGATCGGTGCGTCCTTGAGAATTGCGCGGGCAATCGCGATCCGTTGGCGCTGACCGCCGGAAAGGGTAACACCGCGCTCACCAATCAGGGTGTCGTAGCCATCCGGCATGACGCGGATGAAGTCATCGGCGAGCGCTGCCTTGGCCGCAGACTCGACGGCCTCGCGCTCAGCGCCAGGGCGGCCATAGGCGATGTTGTCCAGGGCGCTCATGCCAAATACGGTGGTATCCTGTGGGACCAGTGCGATCTGTCGGCGCACGGCGACAGGGTCACACGCCGTCAGGTCAATGCCATCGATCAGTATTCGTCCGGCTGTCGGGTCGTAGAAGCGCATCAACAGGTGAAACAGTGTCGATTTGCCCGCGCCTGACGGACCGACGATGGCGACGGTCTCGCCCGGTGCGACCTTGAGATCGATGCCGTTCAGCACCGGAACCTCTGTGCCGCCGTGATAAGCGAATGAGACGTTGTCGAAGTGAACGGCACCGGCCAGACGCTCCGGCAGCGGTTTCGGCGTGGCGGGTGCGGCGATCTCCGGCTCGAGCCTCAGGATCTCCGCGAGGCGTTCGGCCGCGCCTGCGGCCAGCGAGATCTCGCCCCATACCTGGCTGAGTTCGCCAAGGGCGCCGGCGGCGAAGATCGAGTAGAGCAGGAACTGGCCGAGCTCTCCGGCGGTGGTGCGCCCGGCGAAAACGTCGCTGGCGCCGATCCAGAGCACGGCCACCACGCTTGCACCGATCACGAACATGGCGAAGGCGGTGAGGAGCGCGCGGGTCAGGATGGCGCTCGCCGCCGCCCGGAACGCCCGATCGACGGCGCCGGCAAACTGGCGATCGGCAAGGTCTTCATTGGTAAAGGCCTGAAGCGTGCGGATTGCGCCAATCGCTTCCGAGGCATAGGCGGTGGCGTCGGCAAGCGTGTCCTGGGCGTGGCGGGACCGACGACGCACGGAGCGCCCAAAGGCGATCAGCGGCAGGACGATTACGGGAATGGCCGCTAGCACGGCCATGGACAGCCGTGGACTGGTTACCACCATCATGGCGGCGGCACCGAGGAACATCACCAGGTTGCGCATCGCAATTGACGCGCTGGCACCGACAGCGGATTTGACCTGGGTTGTGTCAGCCGTCAGCCGCGACATCATCTCACCGGCCTTGGCGCGATCGAAGAAGGCCGGTGATAGGCGCGTCAGGTGCCGAAACACGTCGGCCCGGACGTCGGCGACGATGCGTTCGCCGAGCGAGGTGACGAGGTAGTATCGCAAGGCTGAGAACGTGGCCAAGGCGGCGACCACAACGACCAGAACAGAGAAGTAGCGGTTGACAAGGGTAGGGTCGCCGCCGAAGCCGAGATCGATCATGCGACGGATCGCGACCGGCAGCACCAGGGTCGTCGCCGCGGCACCGATCAGCGCAATAACGGCCAGCGCGGCGCGCGCGCGATAACGCGCCAAGTAGGGCAGAAGCGAAGCGAGCGGGCGCACCGAGCGGCTTCTAGGGCGTTCCGGCGGCAGATCCGATTGCGTTCTGGCCAAAGTCTCTTCCGATCTGTTCGATGCATCCGTGGCGGTTATCGGGGCTTGAATAGCAGATCGACCTCGGATTGACAGCCAAAGCACTGGCCGATTGCCTGCGGTATTATGCCCAATCCGGCACCAGTGGGCCTTGTTTTGCTAAGTCGTCTGCGGTATAGCGTCGCCCGCGAAGGTTTCGGGCCGCGTCCTGGACGAGGATGGCGGCCCTTCTCGTTGCGCTCTCTCCACCGATATGGGGCTTCGACCGCAGCGGAACTCTGCGGTGAGGGTTTCGGTTTCGGCCGGACGGGACGGCGAGGACGAACACTCCGGCGACGGGAAAGGACAGGCCATGAAGAAAGATATCCATCCCGACTATCACACCATCAAGGTGGTGATGACGGACGGCACAGAATTCGTAACGCGCTCGACCTACGGATCCGAAGGAGATGTGCTCAACCTCGACATCGATCCGAGGACGCATCCGGCCTGGACCGGCGGCGATCGCCAGCTCATGGACCGCGGCGGCCGCGTCTCGCGCTTCAAGAACAAGTACGCCGGCTTCCTCGGCTCGTAAGGGCTTCAGCAGGCGGAACGAAGAACCCCGGTCGCCGCGCGGCGACCGGGGTTATCTTTTTCGTGCGTTTGCAACGTAGGCGACGAGTCGCTTGCAGGGCTCGCGCTCAGTTAAAGCCGCGGGCACCGAAGGCAGCTGAAATCCGGTCAAGTTGGCTCGCGACCGGGTTCGGCCTTTGCGTTGTCTCCGTGGCTGCTGCGGCGGCATAAATCATCCGGTCGAGATGAATCACCCGCTCCTGGAGACGGATCGACCGCTCGATCAGGTCGCGCAGGCGCTGTGGCAGTTCGTCCCATCCGAGGCCGCTGCGTGTCGATGCCAGCTTCTCCAGCCTCACCTTGTTCTTCTCGTTCCCGGCCTGCTCCACCGACATTTCGCCTTCGTTGACGGCGCGCTGCAGCAGCAGCCAGGAGGCGAGCTGCATCAGCCGCGTGGTCAGGCGCATCGATTCCGTTGCATAGGCGAGGGAGGCTGCCCTGGGCAGCGATTTCGATTCGGCCCGACCGTCGCCATCAAGATAGGCGGCGGTTTCCTCGACCAGAGCCATGCCCTCGCGAAACAGACTGCGGAACGTGTCGGAGCCGACCAAGCGATCGGCGAAGGATACCGTCCGGTTGCCGGGGCGTGTGGTGAAGAAGTCCGTCATGGCGGCCGTTACACCTGTTGTTGGGCATCCGCATGTCCGAGCCGGTCCAGCGTCTCCCCCGAACCCGGAATGTGCCGCTTTGGTTCGAGTGCCTGTTCCAGCTCGGGGCATCTGCCGATTGTTCGACCCAGGCTACGCAATGAGCGTGCCAAGTGCCGGTATCGTGTACGACCCGAGGTCGGCGGTAGGGTGCCATCGGCGCGATTGCCGAGCAGGCACGCAAATGCAAGTCGCCGGAGCCGGGATCGTCGCCTCAGGCATTGGTTACACCGATGCGGAGCGCAAAAAAAGAGCCGTGCGGAGCACGGCTCTGAGTCATTAACAGGGAGGCGTCAAACAGAGTGGACAGGAGCCACTCGAAATCCAGATGACTGGACGCTGTCGGTTATAGATTGGAAAGCTTAATAAGTCGTAAACGCCTAAATTTCTCAGCAATTTTTATAAATCCGGGGCATCCTTTCAGAAAAGTCCGATCGCGACCTTGGCAGAAATGACAGGACTACTTCTTGAAAAGTGCATCTGCTGCTGCCCGCGTGCCTCTGCGGGCATCGCGTTCTGCAATGGTGCGTGCAATCTCGGCTTCGAGAGCGGAGAGTCGCTCCACCAGTTCGTCCTCCGAAAGGCGTGAGAGATCGTCGCCGATGGATATGGCGGCCGGTCCGGCCTTCTTGACTGGGGGTTCGTCGAAAAGGCTCATCCGGCTTCCTCCTTGACTGGACCAGCCGACTTCCGATCGCAGGTGGGTCAAAGCTGGTCGCTTCCGAGTTCGGAGCACACCAAACGCCGTCGTGGTGGCGCCGATTACTCCGTAGGCAGCCCCAGCCTATCAGGCTACTGCGAATATGCCGATTTGTCAGGAACCGCTCGCAAGCCTAAATCCACGTTGGTATGCACCAATTCCCCCGCGGATCGACGAGGAGATCACATGACCGACCTGCCCCGAATGATGACTGCCGTCGTCGCCTCTGCACCGGGCGGCCCAGACGTTCTCCAAGTGGTGGAGCGTCCGGTGCCTGCACCGGGCAGCGGCGAAGTGGTGATCAAGGTTGCGGCGGCCGGCGTTAACCGCCCCGATGTGCTGCAGCGTCAGGGTCATTACCCGCCGCCGCCGGGCGCCCCGGATGTGCTTGGCCTCGAGGTTGCAGGTTCGGTCGCGGCCGTCGGCGCCGGCGTCACGGGCATTGCGCCCGGAGATCCAGTGACCGCGCTCGTGGTTGGTGGCGGTTATGCGCAGTACTGCCTGGCCGCAGCGGGCTGCGTTCTGCCGGTACCGCGCGGCCTCTCCATGACGGAGGCGGCGGCGCTGCCGGAGACCTTCTTCACGGTTTGGTCAAATGTGTTCGATCGCGTTGGACTGAAAGCGGGTGAGCGCTTTCTTGTTCATGGCGGAACCTCGGGGATCGGCACCACCGCAATTCAACTGGCCAAGGCCTTCGGCGCGGAGGTGTTCACCACCGTGGGCTCGGATGCGAAGGCCGAAGCGGCCCGAGCACTTGGAGCGGATCGGGTGATCAACTACATCACGACCGACTTCGTCCAGGCGATCCTCGAAGCCACCGACAAGCGAGGGGTCGACGTCATCCTCGACATGGTGGGCGGCGATTACGTCGAGCGCAACTGGACGGTGGCGGCCGTGGAGGGCCGCATCTGCCAGATCGCCAACCTGAACGGTGCCGCCGAAAACGTGAACTTCAATCGGCTCATGGTGAAGCGGCTGGTTCATACTGGATCGACCCTCAGGCCGCGCGATCCGGCCTTCAAGGCCGCCATCGCACAGCGTCTGCGGGAGAAGGTCTGGCCGCTGATCGAACAGGGCCGGATCAAGCCGGTGATGGATTCAACATTTCCGCTTGATCGGGCGGCAGAGGCGCATCGGCGCATGGAAAGCTCGGATCATATCGGCAAGATCGTGCTCACGCTCTGAATGGAAAAACGAAGGGAAGTGCGTGTTTGCTTTCAGCGCGGCAAGCGCGTATAACGCCCGCTACTTCCCTTCATCGTGATAGGACGTGGAGTTCCGTCCGACAGCTGCGGCAAGCGGTCTGTCAGACCGGCGGAGCAGACAGGAGGACTTTATCGATGGCGAACACGCCGCTCATGCCAAAGGCGACCGCCGTCTGGCTCGTCGACAACACTTCGCTGAGCTTCGAGCAGATCGCGGCGTTCTGCAAACTTCATCCGCTCGAGGTCAAGGCGATCGCCGACGGTGACGCTGCGCAGGGTATCAAGGGCCTCGATCCGATCATGACCGGGCAGCTCTCGCGTGAAGAGATCGAGAAGGCCCAGAACGATCCGGACTACCGTCTGAAGATGCAGACTCCGAAGGTGCGGGTTCCGGAAACCAAGCGCCGGGGTCCCCGTTACACACCGGTGTCGCGCCGCCAGGATAGACCGAACGCGATCCTTTGGCTGGTGCGCAATCATCCGGAACTGAAGGATGCCCAGATCATGCGCCTCGTCGGAACCACCAAGCCGACGATCGAGGCGATTCGGGACCGCACGCACTGGAATTCTGCCAGCCTGACGCCGGCCGATCCCGTTACCCTCGGACTCTGCAGCCAGATCGAGCTCGACATGGAGGTCGAGAAGGCCGCCAAGAATGCTCCGCCGCGCCGCCCCGAGGGAGAACCGGGTGCCGAGACACTGCTGCCGGTCGACGAGACCACAAGCGAAGAGGCCATCGCCGCTGCCTTCTCTCGGCCTGCGCCGCAGCAGCCAGCCGAGGAGGAGATCGATGCCGATGCGGTCTTCGCCAAGCTGAAGTCGCTGAAGCGTGCGGACGACGAGGACAACGAAGACGAAGATTGATCGGGCCAGCGTACGGGAATCTGCAGATCGCCCGTTGCCCTTCGAGCCTGTGCGCCGGCTGGAAGACAATGACCGTCCCGGTGCAAACCGTCCGGCCTCAGCGCTCCGTCAGCTTGAGTTCGATGCGGCGGTTTCGCGCGAAGGCGTCAGGGCTGTCACCCTCTTCAAGTGGCTGATATTCGCCAAAGCCTGCGGCGACCAGGCGGGCCGGGGAGACGCCTTTTTCGATCAAGTAGCGCACCACCGAAATGGCGCGAGCAGCCGACAGTTCCCAGTTGTTGCGGAATCGTCCGGCACCGGAGAGCGGCCGGCTGTCGGTGTGGCCATCGACCCGCAGCACCCAGTTGATCTCAGGCGGAATCTGGCCTTCGAGCTCGATCAGTGCCGCAGCAAGCTTGTCCATCTCGGCCTGGCCTTCCGGATTGATTTGATCCGACCCCGAAGGAAACAGCACTTCCGACTGAAACACGAAACGATCGCCGACGACGCGGATGTCTGAGCGCTGCGACAGGATCTCGCGCAGCCGGCCAAAGAAGTCGGAACGGTACCGGGACAGTTCTTGAACGCGCTGTGCGAGCGCGACATTGAGCCGCCGGCCGAGGTCGGCAATCTTGGCTTGGCTCTCCCTGTCGCGACTTTCAGAGGCTTCAAGCGCAGATTCGAGTGCGGCAATCTGGCGCCGAAGCGCAGAGATCTGCTGATTGAGCAGTTCGACCTGCGCAAGCGCTCGATCGGAGATCTGACGCTGATCGTCGAGCTGGCTCTCCAATGCGGCCACCCGACCGCCCGCCTGAGAGGCCTGGTCGGAGGAGGATTCGAGCAGGCCGGCGAGCCGGTCGCGTTCCGCCGTCGCGTCGCTGAGATTTGCCCTCAGCGCGGCAATGGTATCCTCGAGGTCGCGGGAGCTGGCGCGCTCGAGTGCCAGGAGCTCCGTGAGCTCGCTGATCTGTGCGTTGAGCCGATTGAGCACCGTGTCGCGGCCGGAAAGCTGCTGGCTGAGGAAGAACTGCGCCAGCATGAAGATCGACAGCAGGAAGATGATGACGAGCAGCAGCGTCGCCATGGCGTCGACGAAGCCAGGCCAGTAATCGGTTCGGGCGATCCGGCGGCTGGCACGTGTCCCGGCCATCTAGTCCCTCGCTCGCTCGAAGGCTTCGGTCATGGTCTTCAACAGCACCTCGATCCGCTTCTGCTGTTCCGACTGCTCGTCGGCCCATTCGCGCATCATCTGTTGCTCGCTGCGTACGTGTTGCACCAACCCCTGGATGCCTTCGGCCAGGTTGGCCATGGCTGCGGAGGCCGCGCGGCTGCCGCCGCCGCCACTCTCCTGCACGGACTTGCGCAGTTGTTCAATCGCGGTCTGGAGACCGCTGAGGTCAGCGTAGTCCGAACCGACGTCTTCTTCCGGCTCGACATGGGTCACGGTGGAGAGCCAGTCCTCCAGCTCGTTGTAGAACCGGTTCTGCGCCTGTCCCGACTGCAGATCGAGGAAGCCGAGGATCAGGGATCCGGTAAGACCGAACAGCGAGGTCGAGAATGCGGTGCCCATGCCGGACAGCGGCGCCTGGAGGCCGGCCTTTAGATCTTCGAAGATCACGTTGGCATCGCCGGCCCCGACGTTGAGCGACTGGATCGTGGCGCCGACCGAGGCGACGGTCTGCGACAAGCCCCAAAAGGTTCCAAGCAGGCCGAGAAACACGAGGAGGCCGGTCAGGTAGCGAGCCATCTCGCGAGCCTCATCAAGGCGGGTGCCGATCGAGTCGAGAATCGAGCGCGTGACGGTCGGTGACAGGGTCATCTCCCCGACCTTGTTGCCCAGCAACGTCGACATTGGAGCAAGCAGCACCGGAGGTCGACGAACCTCGATACCGGGATCGCCAAGGCGGAAGCCGTTGACCCACGCGACTTCCGGGAACAGCCGGATCACCTGGCGGAAGGTCAGGAGCACGCCGATGAGGCCGACGCCGATGATGAGCCCGTTGAGGCCCGGATTGCTCATGAAGGTCGTGGCAAGATGGCGATAGAGAATGAGCGCGATCAGGGCGGTGATCACCAGGAAGATGATCATACGCAACAAATAGACCCAGGGGCTGGACAGGCTGTAGGGATCAAATGCTCGTGCCATGGGCGGGCTGGGTTCCCGATTACGGTCGGTGTCTGTGATAGCGTGAATGTCCCCGTTCTGGAAACCGGAAATCCGTCCGTCCCTTACGGCGTCGGTCCTCAGCCGGCGGCCTTCTTCAGCAACTGGCGAAGCTGCGCCTGAATCTTTTCGTTGCCAGCCACGATCGAGGCGGTCTCGAACATCTTGTCCCCCCCGTCGATGTCGGTGACGAAGCCTCCGGCCTCCCGAACCATCAGCAGTCCGGCCGCCATGTCCCAGGAATTCAGTCCGTGCTCCCAGAAACCGTCGAGGCGTCCCGCAGCCGTCCAGGCAAGATCGAGCGCTGCCGCACCGCAGCGCCGGATGCCGGCAACTTCCGCCATGACGTGACGCATTTCGGTCAGGCAGCGGCCGTGGTCGCCCCGGCCGAGGAACGGAATGCCGGTCCCGATCACGCAATCCGGCAGGGCCGTGCGGGCGGCGACGCGCAGCCGCCGGTCGTTAAGGAATGCCCCGCTGCCACGTTCGGCGGTGTAGAGCTCGTCCATGGCCGGATTGAAGATCACGCCGGCGACGATCTGGCCGTTTCGCTCCAGTGCGATGGAAACGGCGAAGATCGGGATGCCGTGCAGGAAATTGGTCGTGCCGTCCAGCGGATCGACGATCCAGCGATGCTGCGGGTCATCGCCGGCGATCACTCCGGATTCTTCCATGACAAGGCCATAGGAAGGGCGCGCCTTCTGTAACTCCTCGCGCACGATCTTCTCGGCACGATGGTCAGCGGCGGACACGAAGTCGCTCGGCCCCTTGCGTGAGACCTGCAGGTTCTCGACCTCTCCGAAGTCGCGGGCGAGGCTGCGTCCGGCTTTCATCGCGGCCTGGACCATCACGTTGAGGAGGGCGGAGCGCGCCATTGCGATCACCTATCTTGCGATTGTTGTCGAGCGTTCCGATATAGCCCATCCTGAGCTGATCGGCCGTGGCATATCCGCGTCTTCCACCTTTGCCCTTATCCCGTCGTCATGTGCCGACTTTCCGGGTGGCTGCACGACAAGAGGTCTTTTTATGCGGTGGATCGCGTATCGGCACCGGCCCGCGACGTCGGGGCAGGGATCACCGGTCCAACGAGACGGCCGGATGCCTGTTTTCGCTCAGTCCGCCCGGCGGACGTATTCCACGGCTTCCGTGTCGACAACGATCTTTTCGCCAGCCGTGATGAACGGCGGAACGAGCACCTTGACGCCGTTTTCAAGAACTGCCGGTTTGTAGGACGAAGACTGCGTCTGGCCTTTGACAACAGCGTCCGCTTCGACGATTTCGAGCGTGACGAACTGAGGCAGGGTGATGCCGATCGGGCGCTCTTCGTGCAGCTCGACCGTCACCATCATGCCATCCTGAAGGAATGCGGCACGTTCTCCAACGAAATCAGCCTGGAGCTCCAGCTGCTCGTAGGTCTCCGTGTCCATGAAGATCAGCATGTCGTCCTGAGTATAGAGATACTGGAAGTCCTTCTGCTCGAGGCGGACACGCTCGACCTTGTCCTCGGAGCGAAACCGCTCGTTGAGCTTGCGTCCATCGAGGAGGTTCTTCATCTCGACCTGCGCAAAGGCACCGCCCTTGCCGGGCTTCACGTGGTCAACCTTGACCACCGCCCACAGCGTGTCTTGATGCTGCAGCACGTTGCCGGGCTTGATTTCGTTACCGTTGATCTTCATGGCTCGTCTTTGTTCGGGTCGTTTGGGGGCCTAGCGGCACGTCGGCGCGGCGTCACCGCAGTGCTCGCCGGCCGGCGTTGCCGTAATGCCGGAAGGTCGGAATGAGCGGCCCCAGCACTCTTGCACCCTGTGGCGCGCGGCCTGTCCATCATAAATCTGGCGGGCGATCAAGCAAAATCGCGGCACTTCCTCGGCAATGCACCCGTCAGGGCGATTCCGCGGCGGGATCGGATGGCGTCGCGATAATCTGGCCGAAAGCTTGAGCCGCCTTCTGTGCAGCCAGGTTCTGCTCGTCGGTCAGCCCGGCGAGAAAGCCATCAAGCGTCAGGTCCGAAACGCCAAGACCACGAGCGATCAGATGCCATTTCGCTGCCTCGACAGGATCTAGCTCGCGGCCGCGGCCGTAGGCATAAACCCGGGCAAGACGATTCATGGCGACGGGGTTGCCGCTGTTCGCCGCACGTTCGAACCAGTCCGCCGCCTCCGCCTCGTCGGGATCGACCCCGCGCCCCTGGAAGCGCAGGATACCGTAGTAGACCTGAGCCGGAATGAAGCCGCGCCGTGCCGCCCGGCCCATCCAGAAAGCGCCGCGGGCCTCGTCCCGCAGATCCGTTGATCCTTCCAGATATTGCAGGGCGAGGGTGTACTGAGCGTCGACGTCGCCAAGGTCCGCTGCCCGCTCCAGAAGGTCGCGGGTCTTAGCCGGATCGTAGGGTCGTCCATCGCCCGACTGATACAGGATCGCGAGGTTGTAGAGCGCCACAGGATCGTTAATCTCTGCGCCGATCTCGAAGAGTTCGGCCGCCCGCGCCTTGTCCTGAGGCACGCCGTCGCCGGTGAGCATCATCAAGCCGAGTCGAATGGCCGCCCTCTTGTCGCCGGCATTGGTCGCCAGGTCGTACCAGCTCGCCGCCGTTGCCTTGTCCTGCTTGATGCCGAGCCCGGTTTCGTAAAGAACGCCGACCAGGGTCTGGGCGGCGGCATCTCCAGCTTCGGCGCGGGGTGTCGCCAGCGCGAGGGCAGTTAGATACCACCCCCGTTGAAAGGCGCCGTAGGCATAGTCGACGGACTCACCCTCCGCCTGCAGCGGCAGCGGAGGACGAACATTCGCCGGCGAGGGCAGGAGCCTGTCCATTGCGTCAGCAGTCGCGGCCGAGTCCTGCTGCTCTGGGAGCGCAGGTGACGTCGCGGCCTCCGGTTCGGCAGTCGCCGGAGCCTGCTGTGCACCGGCCGGCGCGGCGATGCCGACGAGGACGACGGTGGTGAACGCATGTAGCACGATCGGGACCTGGAGCATTAGTTCTCCGCGGTCGCGAGTTCGAATGTCATGAGCGTTTCATTCGCCGAACGGACAGCAGCCTCTGGGCCATCCGGATGATTCCAGATGGCACGGCGCAGCGCGACGAAGTCGGCACCGGTCCGAGCCGTTGTGGCGAGTGAACCGATGTCCGAACCGCCGAATGCCACACAGGGGATCTCGAACAGCTCGGCCCACCATTCAGCAAGCGCGACGGTCTTGGGATGCGGTTCCGGATCTTCGGGAAAGTCGAGCCGGCCGAAGAACACGTAGTCGACGCCGGCTTCGGCAAGTTCCATTGCATCATGACGGCTCCGAATCGCCCCGGCGCCGACGATGCCAGTCGGTTTGAACGTTCCCAGGGCGAGCTTCAGGTCTTCAACCCCGGTATCAATATGGACGCCGTCGGCGCGAGAACGGCCGGCCGTGCGAGTGTCGTTCTGGACCAGAACGGCGGTTCCGGCGGCCTGGGCGAGCGGGACCACACTGGCAACGAACTTCTGGAGGTCGCCGTCACCGCGAGCGCCTGCTGTCAGCAGGAGGCACGCCACGTCGCCGCCGGCGAGTGCGCTTTCGAGTTGAGGCACGAAGCGTCCGGCTTCGGCATCGTCAGGAGCGATCAGGAACAGGCGCGGGTGCAAGCGGCTCGGACTCCGTTGGCGGCGGTGACCGACGTCGGTTTCCGCCGGTCAACCTGTCATAGCGGCTGGCAGCGGTTTGTGCCAAGTGAAGACGGCGAAAGCGCGGCTACAAGCCCTGCCCGCACTGTCAGTCGATCTTGGGATCAAGCTCGCCGCTCTTGTAGCGTTTGGCCATCTCGGGAAGCGGCAGCGGCTTAATCTTGCCCGCCTGCCCGGCCGTGCCAAACAGTTCGAGCCGCTCCTTGCAGAGCTTTGTCATCGCTTCCATGGCCGGCTTCAGGTATTTGCGCGGGTCGAACTCACCGGGGTGCTCGGCCAGGATCCTGCGGATCTGACCCGTCATTGCCATGCGATTGTCGGTGTCGATGTTGATCTTACGCACGCCGTTCTTGATACCGCGCTGGATCTCCTCAACTGGCACGCCCCAGGTCTGGGGCATCTTGCCACCGTACTTGTTGATGATGTCCTGAAGATCCTGCGGTACGGACGAGGAGCCGTGCATGACGAGATGGGTATCAGGCAGGCGGCGGTGGATTTCCTCGATCACGTGCATGGCGAGGATGTCGCCGTCCGGCTTGCGGGTGAACTTGTAGGCGCCGTGCGAGGTGCCCATCGCGATTGCCAGCGCGTCGACCTTGGTTTCCTTGACAAACTTCACCGCCTCGTCCGGGTTGGTGAGCAGTTGGTCGTGGCTGAGCGTGCCCTCGGCGCCGTGACCGTCCTCCTTGTCGCCCTTCCCGGTCTCGAGGCTGCCGAGAACGCCGAGTTCGCCCTCGACGGAAATGCCGCCGAGGTGAGCCATTTCGACCACCCTCTTGGTGACTGAGACGTTGTAGGTCCAGTCTGCAGGTGTCTTGCCGTCTGCCATCAGCGAGCCATCCATCATCACCGAGGTGAATCCGGCCTGGATGGCAGTCATGCAAGTCGCCGGTTCATTGCCATGGTCGAGGTGAACGCAGACCGGGATGTGCGGATAGATTTCTGTCACCGCGTCCATCATGTGCCGCAGCATGACGTCGTGCGCATAGGCGCGGGCGCCCCGGCTCGCCTGGATTATGACGGGGGCGTCGACCGCGTCTGCGGCCGCCATGATGGCGAGCGCCTGTTCCATATTGTTGATGTTGAAGGCGGGAACCCCGTAGTCGTTCTCAGCGGCATGGTCGAGCAACTGGCGGAGGGTAATTCGGGCCATCCTGATCTCCTTAGTGCGAGCGGCACGTCACATTCTCGGCGGTGTCGGGGTCGGTTCGCCCGGTGCTCGGATCGGCCGAGCGCACCGCCTTCCTTCATCCCGACATTGGCCGCCGGTTACGGGTCGGCCGCTGCGTGTCTAGCGCGTCTCGAGCCGTGTGAAAATCGTTGGACCGGCCGAAAACGCTTACGCTGGAATAGTTTGGCAAACGAAATAATAGGCTCGGAGTTGCGTCCAAAAAAAGACGCCGCGCCGATCCGCGACGTCCTGTTGACCTGATTTTATTTCTCAGCCCTGCAGGGCCTTCACACCCGGCAGTTCCTTGCCTTCGAGCCACTCCAGAAAGGCGCCGCCGGCCGTTGATACATAGGAGAAGTCACTGGCAGTGCCGGCGTGGTTGAGCGCGGCCACGGTATCCCCGCCACCGGCAACCGACAGCAGACGGCCGGCCTTCGTCAGCTTTGCCGCATGGCGGGCGGCGGCGATGGTCGCCGCATCGAACGGTGAGATCTCGAAGGCGCCGAGCGGGCCATTCCACACCAGGGTGTTGGCCGCGTCGAACCGGGCGGTGATTGCCGCCACCGTCTGCGGGCCGGCGTCCAGGATCAACCCGTCCTCGGGCACAGCATCCACGGCAACCGTCGCGCTTGCAGCGCCGGCCTTGAACTCCCTTGCAACCACGACATCAATCGGCAGAACGACCTCGCAGCCTGCGGTCTCGGCCGCTGCAAGAATGGAGCGGGCCGTATCGCCGAGTTCGTGTTCGCACAGCGACTTGCCGACGGGCACGCCCTTGGCGGCAAGAAATGTGTTTGCCATCCCACCGCCGACGATCAGCACGTCGACCTTGCCGACAAGGTTCTGCAGAAGATCGATCTTCGTCGAGACCTTCGCTCCCCCGACCACGGCGACGACGGGCCGTTGCGGTGCCCCCAGCGCTTTGCCGAGCGCGTCCAGTTCGGCCTGCATCGCGCGGCCGGCATAGGCCGGCAGCAACCGCGCCAGGCCTTCGGTCGAGGCATGGGCGCGGTGGGCCGCAGAAAAAGCATCATTAACGTAGAGGTCGCCGTTCTCGGCAATCGCCTGTACAAAGGCCGGATCGTTCTTCTCCTCGCCATCGTGGAACCGAGTGTTCTCCAGAAGCAGAATGGCGCCGTCGTCAAGTGCTGCCACGGCTTCTGCCGCCGGTGTACCGATGCAGTCGGTGGCGAAGGCAACGGGCCGACCGATCACCTCGGCGAGCGCCCTGGCGATCGGTCGCAGCGACATCTCGGCCACGGGTTTACCCTTGGGCCGGCCGAAATGGGCAAGCAGGATCACCTTCGCGCCCTTGTCCGAAAGCTCGGTGATGGTCGGTGCCACGGCCTTAAGCCGCGACGCGTCGGTCACACGGTCGCCGTCCATCGGCACGTTGAGATCGACTCGCACCAGCACGCGCTTGCCGTTGGCATCAATCGCATCGAGCGTGCGAAACGCTGTCATGACTGTCCTCCAGATACGAGAACGGCGCTCCAGGGGGAGCGCCGCGAATAACGAGGCCGATCAGATCAGCTTGCCGAGAGCGACTGCCGTGTCGCTCATGCGGTTGGAGAAACCCCACTCGTTGTCGTACCAGGTCAGGATGCGGACCAAGGTGCCTTCCATCACCTTTGTCTGGTCAGTATGGAACACCGAGGAATGACTGTCGTGGTTGAAGTCCACCGACACGAGTTTCTCGTCGGTGTAGCCGAGGATGCCCTTGAGCGGACCGTCGGCGGCCGCCTTGATCGCTGCGTTGACCTCCTCCACGGAGGTCTCGCGCTTGGCAACGAACTTGAAGTCGACGACGGAGACGTTGGGAGTCGGCACGCGGATTGCCACGCCGTCGAGCTTTCCCTTCAGCTCCGGCAACACCAGACCAACGGCCTTGGCGGCGCCGGTGGAGGTCGGGATCATCGACATCGCTGCGGCGCGGGCGCGATAGAGATCCTTGTGCATAGTGTCGAGCGTCGGCTGGTCGCCGGTGTAGGAGTGAATTGTGGTCATGAACCCCTTGTCGATGCCAATGGCATCGTTCAGGACCTTGGCGACAGGCGACAGGCAGTTCGTTGTGCAGGAGGCGTTGGAGACGACGATGTGGTCCTTCGTCAGCTTGTCGTCGTTGACGCCGTAGACCACGGTCAGATCGGCGCCGTCGCCGGGTGCGGACACCAGGACGCGCTTGGAGCCGTTCTCCAGATGGAGCGCGGCCTTGTCGCGTGCGGTGAAGATGCCGGTGCATTCGAGGGCCACGTCGACGCCGAGGGTCCCCCAAGGCAATTCCTTCGGATCACGAAGCGCCGTGACCTTGATCGGCCCGCGGCCAACGTCGATCGTGTCACCGTCGACAGTCACCGTCGCCGGAAAGCGCCCGTGAACGGAATCGTAGCGCAGGAGGTGAGCATTGGTCTCGACCGGCCCGAGATCGTTGATGGCGACGACCTCGATGTCGGTGCGATCCGATTCCACGATCGCGCGCAGCACATTGCGACCGATACGCCCGAACCCGTTGATTGCAACCCTAACGGCCATGCTCCACTCCCTGATTTTTGGCGCGTGATGCGCCATCCGTTGCGCTCCCGCGGCATGGCTGCCGCTGGTCCGATCGCTACTCTAGACTTCTGTCGAAGACGTGGCTCGCTGCGGAGGCGCGACGAAATATCACGCGTCCGAAAGTCCTGCGAGCCGGGCCTTCGCCGTGGCAACAACCGCGTCGGCGGTGATGCCGAAGTGCTCGTAAAGCAGTTTGTAGGGACCGCTGGCACCGAATCCAGTCATGCCGATAAAGGCGCCGTCGGTTCCGATGAAGCGATCCCAGCCCATGCGAATGCCGGCCTCGATCGCGATCTTTACGGGGCTCGAGCCGATAATGGCGGCCTGATAGTCGTCGGACTGGGCGGCGAACAGCTCGAAGCAGGGCACGGAGACGACGCGGACGGCGACCCCGTCGGCGATCAGCCGCTCGCGCGCTTCCAGCGCAAGCGATACCTCAGACCCCGAGGCGTACAGCGTTACTGTCGGATCGTCGGCACTGTCCGCTAGGACATAGGCGCCGAGCGCGCAAAGGTTTTCGTCTTCGAAACGATTGCGTACTGCCGGCAGATCCTGCCGGGTCAGCGCGAGCACGCTTGGCGTCTCGGCCGCCTTCAGGGCCAGATCCCAGCATTCCAGTGTCTCGGTGACGTCGGCCGGACGGAAGAAGTAGAGGTTCGGAATCGCCCGCAGCGCAGCGTAGTGCTCGACCGGCTGATGGGTCGGGCCATCCTCGCCCAGGCCGATCGAATCGTGCGTCATGACGTGAATGACGCGCTGGCGCATCAGAGCGGCCAGGCGCATTGCCGGTCGGGCATAGTCGGAGAACACCAGGAAGGTTCCGGAATAGGGGATGACGCCGCCGTGCAGCGCCATGCCGTTCATGGCGGCCGCCATGCCGTGCTCGCGGACACCCCAATGGATGTAGCGGCCGGAGAAGTCGTCCGGGGTTACCGGTGCCGTCTGTGCCGTCTTGGTGTTGTTGGAGCCGCTGAGGTCGGCCGAGCCGCCGATTGTCTCGGGCACGACCTGGTTGATGGTGCCGAGCACGAGCTCGGAGGCCTTGCGGGTGGCGAGCGTCGGTTTGTCCTCGGCGAGCTTCTTCTTCAGAGCTTCCATCGCCGCCGCATAGACCGCCGGCAGGTCGCCGCGCTGCCGGCGTTCGAACTCCCCGCGGACCTCCGGATCGGCTTCTGCGAGCCGCTTTTCCCACTCTTTTCGAGCCTGGCCCGACTTCAATCCGGCAATGCGCCAGGCATCAAGCACATCGCTCGGCACCTCAAACGGTTCATGGCTCCAACCGAGTGCCTTGCGCGCAGCCGCTAGTTCCTCGGCGCCGAGCGGTGACCCATGCACCTTTTCCGAACCGGCCTTGTTCGGCGCCCCGTAGCCGATCGTCGTCTTGGCTGCGATCAGCGTGGGTTTCGAGGCGGTCTGGGCCGCCTTCAGCGCGGTGGCGATCGCCGCCGGGTCGTGACCGTCGATCGCAATCGTTTCCCAACCGCAGGCTTCGAAGCGCTCGATCTGGTCGGTCGAATCGGCGATCGACACCTTGCCGTCGATCGAGATGCCGTTGTCGTCCCAGATGACGATCAGCTTGGACAGCTTGAGATGCCCTGCGAGCGAGATCGCTTCTTGGCTGATGCCCTCCATCAGGCAGCCGTCGCCTGCGAGCACATAGGTATGATGGTTGACGAGATCCTCGCCAAATTTCGCGGCGAGAAGGCGCTCGGTTATCGCCATGCCCACGGCGTTGGCGAGGCCCTGTCCGAGCGGGCCGGTCGTCGTCTCGATGCCGGCGCCGTGGCCGTATTCCGGATGGCCTGCCGTCAGGGCACCGACCTGGCGGAAGTTCTTGATCTGGTCGAGGGTGAAATCTTCCGACCCGAGCAGGTAGTGAACCGCGTAGAGCAGCATCGAGCCATGGCCCGCCGACAGAACGAAGCGGTCGCGGTCGGGCCAGCGCGGCTGAGTCGGGTCGTATTTCAGAATCTGGGTGAACAGAACCGTCGCGATGTCGGCGGCGCCCATCGGAAGTCCGGGGTGGCCGGACTTGGCCTTTTCGACCGCGTCGGCAGCCAGGAAGCGGATCGCATTGGCCATTCGGTGGTGTTTGGCGAGGTCGGTCATCACAGTCCTGTGAATGCCCCGCGAGGCGTCCGGCGGGGTGTCGGCTTGATCGATCGAACCGCCCCTGGCGTCGTAAGTGCCGCGGGGCGTCGGTTTCCGCCGCCGACCCGCGTTCGAGGGGCGGCAAAGGGCGCCAGCGGAGCGGGCGTTTTTGCCGGCCAGCCGCAAGGCGCCCGACAAATATCAGGAACCTTCGGCGAGTCAATAAATGTGGCAGGCCGGCGGTTTTGCCAGCCTGCGGCCAGCTACTGCCCTCCCACTTACCGGTGTGGATTTCAGAAAAATTGACAAGTGCCGCCCATTGACGTCGATTAAAGGCATCACGGACTTATGAGCGAACCTTAAGACATCTATCGAAAGCCGGCAGAATCGCACATTCTGGCGCACCCACCGGCGGACCGGCTGGCTCGACCGCCGGCCGCGCGAAGACGTCGGCGAGGAACTGCAATACGAGCGCTGCTAATGATCGACACGCCCGGCCAATTGCATCCACTCGAAGCCGCGCTCGAGCGCCTGTCCCAGGCGATTGGACGTCTAGAGAAGATTGTGGACCGCCGGCTTGAAAACGATGAAACGCTGGCATCGCTGCAGTCGGATCTGCAGCGGCTCGGTGAAGACCGTTCCCGGCTGGCCGAAACGCTCGACAAGGCCGAGACGCGGGCCTCGCGTCTGGAGGAGGCCAACAGGGAGGTGTCGCGACGACTGGTCTCTGCGATGGAGTCGATCCGCACCGTGCTGGAAACCCATGGAGGCTAACGGCGGATGGCGCAGATCACGGTGACCATCAACGGCCGCAGCTTCCGGATGGCCTGCGACGACGGTGAGGAAGAGCGCTTGATGAGGCTGGCTCGACGGTTCGACGGCACGATCGATACGCTGAGGGGCAGTTTCGGTGAGATCGGCGATCTCAGGCTGACGGTGATGGCCGGGATCATGGTCACGGATGAACTCGCCGAAACCGAGCGAAAGATCAAGGCGCTGCAGGCCGAGGTCGAGGCTCTGCGACAGACCCGTAGCGCCGTGCTGGAGAGCGTCGAGCGCGATCAGCAGAAGGTAGTGGACGGCATCGAGAACACCGCCAAGCGAATCGAGGCCCTTGCCGACAAGCTGGCGTCGAGCCTGCGCGCCCGCGAGGAGTGACACTCTTCGGTGCGGCGCATGGCGGGGCCGTCACTCGGCCGGCGCCGACGTGAGCGGCGGTGGCCGCCGGCGGATTGGTTGTGCCTTGACGATCGAGGTGCTGGTTTCCGCCTTGTCAGCGATGCGGTCGAGGATCTGGTCAAGGTCCTCGATCGTGCGCAGGACGAGCCGGGCAACGAAGCAGTCGTCTCCCGTCACCTTGTCGCATTCGCAAAACGCCGGGATCTCCTGGATCAACGCCTGGACGATGTGCAGTTTGCCGGGGAGCGGCTTGATGCGGACGATCGCCTGAAGCTCGTAGCCGAGCGCCTTCGGGTCGATGTCGACGGTGAAGCCGCGGATGATGCCGCGCTCCTCGAGGCGGCGCAGGCGCTCCGAGACGCTCGGCGACGACAGGCCGACGTGTCGGGCCAGCGCCTTCAGCGAGATGCGGCCGTCGTCGATCAGCACCTCGACGAGCCGCCGGTCGATATCGTCCAGCATTTCACGATTCCGATCATTTTGGCGATTTTGCCTTGGATAATTAAGCTTGTCGACCGAAATGCCTTCCGTAGAGCATGGCGGCCGCCGCGCCCTTTCGGGATCCTATGGCCGAGTTTCATCCGAGGGTCTCGAAATGGACAATACTACACGCGGCGCGGTCGAAATGACCGGCGCCATGGTGATTCTGGGCACGATCGGCTGGTTCGTGGCCAAGTCCGGCCAGCCGGTCATGGACGTCGTGTTCTGGCGGTGCTTCTTCGGCGCCGTGACGCTTCTGATCGTCTGCGCGGCCATGGGCCTGCTGCGTGGCCAACTCTCCTGGCGCATTGCCGCCTTGGCCGCGCTCGGGGGCGCGGCGATCGTGGTCAACTGGCTGCTCCTGTTTGCCGCCTATTCACGCGCCTCGATTGCGATCGCCACGGCGGTCTACAACACACAGCCCTTCATGCTGGTCGGCTTTGGCGCGCTGTTGTTTTCCGAGAGAATAACGACGACGAAACTCGCCTGGCTCGCGGTCGCCTTTCTCGGCATGGTGCTGATCGTGCAGGCGAACCCCGGGGGCGGAGCGGGCGGCGCGGAGTATCTCGTCGGGATCGTCATGGCTCTTGCCGCGGCGTTCTTCTGGGCCGTCGCGGCCGTCGTCACCAAGTGGCTCAAGGGGACCCCGCCGCATCTTATCGCGCTGATCCAGGTCGGCGTTGGCGTCGTCATGCTTGCCCCCTTCGCGTCCGCGTCGGATCTGCCGAGCGACGCCGGGGCCTGGGCGGCGCTGGCGACGATCGGCGTCGTTCATACCGGCATCATGTATATTCTGATGTACGACGCGGTGCAGAAGCTGCCGACCTATCTGCAAGGCTCGCTGTCCTTTCTCTACCCGGGCGTTGCGATTCTGGTCGACGTCATCGCCTTCGACCATCGCCTGGGGCTCACGCAGATTCTCGGCATCGCCGCGATCCTGCTCGGCGCCGCGGGCATGATGCTCGGCTGGTCGTTGAGGAGGGGAAAGGGCGCGGCGGCCGAAGCCTAGGGGGCGCCACAGCGAGCGGACGGGCGCGCGGTCAACCGTATTCCGCCGCGTGCATCCCCTCTGGCAATCACCTCGATCGAGCAGTATATGATGCGAGGCGTGGCTGCGCGGTGCGTCAGGAGACATTTCCCCGGGGCCTTACGCATCCCTTGGGAGCTGTACCTGCCCTTGCCCGTGGGCTTGGGCACACGGCGCCCACCTACTTTGTAGGTTTCCCGGGATTGCGACTCCGACGGCCGAGGCGGCTACGCCCCTTCCTTGCTTGATTTCGGCCCGGCGGGGTTGACGGAGCCGCTTCCGGGGTAGGATCGTCGACTCCCTGTCATTTGCCGGCCAGGCATGCGATCTGGCGGGAAATCCGAATGAGCGAGGGGACGTGACCACCCAGACCGAGCCATCCGTAAACAAGGCCGCCCTGCGCGCCGAGGCTTTGTCCCGGCGCGCTGCGCTTGATCCGACCGAGCGCATCGAAGCCTCGCTCGCCATTGCAGAGTACGCCGACGATCTACCGTTTCCGCCAGGGGCGGTGGTATCCGCCTTTCTCCCAATCCGTGACGAGATTGATCCGCGTCCGCTTATGGATCGGCTCAGGCAGGCCGGGCATCCGCTCTGCTTGCCGGCGATCGTCGAAGGTCGGCTCGTGTTTCGGGCCTTCAGCCGAGAAACGGCGCTGGTACGTGCCGGCTTCGGCACAGTCGAACCAGGACCGGAGGCTCCGGTCATTGCGCCGGAGGCGATGCTGGTTCCGCTTGCCGCCTTCGATCGCACCGGCCACCGCATCGGTTACGGTAAGGGCTACTACGACTGTGCCATTCAGGCATTGCGCCAGAGCGGATCGCCGGTTTGCGTCGGCGTAGCCTTTTCGGTCCAGGAGGTCGACGGCATACCGGCAGAGGATCATGACCAACCGCTTGCGTTCGTGCTGACAGAAAAGGGACTGTTTCCCTGCGGCGCGGAGCGCTGACGATGCGGCTTCTGTTCCTAGGCGATCTTGTGGGCCGGTCCGGGCGCACGGCGGCGATCGAGGCATTGCCGGGCCTGATCGACGACAACAACATCGACTTCGTGATCGTCAACGGCGAGAACGCGGCGAGCGGTTTCGGCATCACCGAAGATATCCTCACCAGTGTGCTCGACGCCGGCGCCGATGTCGTCACCACTGGCAATCACGTCTGGGACCAGCGGGAGACGTTGGTTTACATCGATCGCCAGGAGCGGCTGCTGAGGCCGCTGAACTTTCCGCCGGGCACGCCTGGCCGGGGTGCCCATCTCTACACGGCGCGGAACGGCGCGCGGGTGCTTGTGATCAACGTGATGGGCCGGGTGTTCATGGACGCCCTTGACGACCCGTTTGCCGCGGTTGAGTCGACGCTCGAAACCTGCCCCCTCGGCCGGGTCGCCGATGCTGTCGTGATTGACGTGCACGCCGAGGCGACCAGTGAAAAGCAGGCGATGGGGCATTTTGTCGACGGACGGGCAAGTCTGGTCGTCGGCACGCATACTCATGTTCCGACGGCGGACCACCAGATCCTTTCGAGAGGGACCGCCTATCTGTCGGATGCGGGCATGTGCGGTGACTTTGATTCCGTGCTTGGGATGGAAAAGGAAGAGCCGCTCAACCGCTTTTTGCGGAAGGTGCCGGGGGGGCGGTTCACCCCATCGCTCGGGGAGGCGACGGTCTGCGGCGTCGCCGTGGAGATCGACGATGGCAGCGGGCTTGCAACCGCGATCGCCCCGCTCCGGATTGGGGGACGGCTCGCTGCGGCGTGGCCGCCATTCTGGCCGTCTCATCGATAGCTTGCAGCATGGGCCGGCCTAGATTTTCGCCAGCGGCGCGCCTATAAGCTGCCGGATAAATTTCGCGGCGCGGGCGATTGCGCCCGCCGCCGGCAGCCCGAATAGAGGTTGGATGGTCCGCCCCTGCAGGGCGGGCAGTGACGAGAACGCAAGACGCCGGGAAGACCATGGCCGGACATTCACAATTCAAGAATATCATGCATCGCAAGGGTCGCCAGGATGCGGCCCGGTCGAAGCTATTCTCCAAGCTCTCCAAGGAAATTACCGTCGCCGCGAAGCAGGGCGATCCGGATCCCAATTCCAACCCGCGCCTCAGGCTTGCGATTCAGAACGCCAAGGCCCAGTCGATGCCCAAGGAAAATATCCAGCGGGCGATCAACAAGTCACAGGGCGGCGACAGCGACAACTATGAAGAGATCCGCTACGAAGGCTACGGCCCGGGCGGGGTGGCGGTGATCGTCGAGGTCCTGAGCGACAATCGTAACCGCTCAGCCTCCAACGTGCGTTCCTACTTTACGAAGTGTGGCGGAGCAATGGGCGAGACCGGCTCCGTGTCCTTCATGTTCGACCGTGTCGGCGAGATCATCTATCCGGCCAAGGCCGGCAGCGCCGAGGCGGTGCTGGAGGCGGCAATCGAGGCCGGCGCCGACGACGTCCAATCCGATGAGGACGGTCATACTATCCTGTGTGCGTTTGAGGATCTGGGTGACGTGTCCAAGGCGCTCGAGGCATCCCTGGGCGAGCCGGAATCGGTCAAGACCATCTGGAAGCCGCAAACCTTGACGCCGGTCGACGCCGAGAAGGCTCAGACGCTGATGAAGCTGATCAATCTGCTCGAAGACGACGATGACGTGCAGAACGTCTACGCCAACTACGACATCGACGAAGAGACGATGGCGAGCCTGACGGCCGCCTGATGGTGCAGTGGACGAGTGACCTGATGCCGCGCCGGGTGTCTTCCCGGCGCGCTTCTAGGCGAGATGGCTGAGCGGCAGCGGACCGTTTTCCTTTACGGTCCGGATGGCAAAATTCGACCGGATGTCCTCGATCATGGGTAGGACCAGGAGCTTGTTGGTTAGGAGCCGCTCGTAAGCCGACAGGTCCGGGACGACGATTTCGGCCAGGAAGTCGGCCTGGCCGGACACCATATGGCACGAGATCACTTCCGGCAGCGCCGCCAGCGCTTCCTGCAACGCCGCCGCGTTGTCGCGGCTGTGGCGCGCCACTTTGATCTCCACGAACACGGTTAGGCCTAGTCCGACAGCCTTGCGGCTGAGCTCTGCCCGATAGCCGGCAACCACGCCGGCCTGCTCGAGCCGCTTGACCCGGCGCAGGCACGGGGAAGGCGACAACGCGACCCGGTCAGCAAGCTCGACATTGCTGAGCCTCCCGTCCCGCTGCAATTCCTCGAGAATACGATGATCAGTTCGATCAATCGGCATTTCAGCCATGTTCCACCTCATTATCGGCCGTGTTCAGCGAATAATTGCTCTGAAGGTTGTTCGGGCAGCTGAAATTTGCAAGGACATGCGCCCCGGATGTGGGGCATGGTGACCGTGTTCTGCAAATCACCGGTCCCGACATGGCACTCGCTTTCCGACAATCACTCCCTCGACCCACTCCGCCGGCCACCGGATCCCCCGCCAGTTTCCTCCTCGGGGCTGCGCTCGCGCTCGTTACGGTCACGATATGGGCGCTGTGGATTGTCAGCACGCGCCAGGCCATGACGCACGCCATGCCGATCGCCTGGCTCGGGCTGATGCGCTACGCCGTGCCGGCCTTGCTGCTGCTGCCGTTCTGGTGGCGGCGCGGGCTGGTGCCCAAGGGGACTGATCTGCGGCTCACTGCTCTCGTCGTGATCGGCTCCGGTGCGCCGTTCTTCGTGGTGGTGGGCAATGGCATGGCGTATGCGCCAGCCGCTGAAATTGCCGTTCTCCTGCCGGGCGTCATGCCGGTCTTCGTTGCGCTTCTGTCGGGCCTGTTGTTCGGAGAGCGTTTCGGACATCTGCGCCTGCTAGGATTTGGCTTGTCCGTAGCTGCGCTCCTTTTAATCGGCGGTGCTGCCGTCCTCGGCGGCGAGGGCTTCGGCCGGCTGCTGTTTCCATTTGGCGCCCTGCTCTGGGCGATCTACACCGTCGCCTTCAAGCGCTCGGGTCTCACCGCGGTCGAGGCGGTCGGCATAACGGGAGCGTGGTCAGCGATCGGGCTGTTGCCGTTCGCGGCTGCAGAAGGCATTGCGCCGTTGATGGCGACCGACACTGGTGTGCTTGCGCTGCAGATTGTCTCCCAGGGGTTTTTGTCAGGTGTGGTGGCGCTGTTCTGTTATTCCGCAGCGGTCGCCCGGATCGGTGCCTCGCAGGCGGCTGCCTTCAGCGCGCTCACACCCGCACTTGCGGCACTCCTCGCCGTTCCAATGCTGGGCGAGTGGCCCGCGCCAACGGCGCTGGTTGGCATCATTCTGTCCGTTGTCGGGGTTCTGCTTGCGAGCGGCTCGATCGGTTACCGGCCGAAGTCGTGACCTTCCGACCTGGAACGACTTCGCTCAGCCGCCGCGCAGAACCCCATCGAGCGCCGGCAAGCTGGTGACGGCGGCGAGGGCGATCAGGCCGTAGGCAACAAGCCTGTAGAGACGGGGGTCCGCCAGCCGGAGATAAGCAGGATCAGTGCGCCGATCACGATTCCCGAAATCAGCCAGCGCAGGGCGTGGTATCGGCGTTGGCCAGAACTGCAGCCCCGAGCGGAGCTGCCACAATTGCCGCTCCGGCGGTCGGCGCCACCGTACGCCAGTCGCATTGTCGGATGGCGTTGGCGAGCAGGGGAAGTGTGATCACGAAATCGAGCACGAGAAAGGTCGGCGCTGCGACCTTCGGCGCCAGCACCGTCGAGGCGACCGGCATATAGATCATTGCTGCGCCGAAGCCGGCGAAGCCCCGCACCAGCCCTGCAGGGGTGGCGGTGGCGACGACGAGAGCAAGCGTTGTTGGCTCCAGGGGCAGATTTGAATCCCGGCATTGGGGGAGCGGCAAGCGAATGTGATCGCGCAGCGGAAGGATAGTCCCGCTCAGCGCCGGTCGGGAATCGAGCCGGCAATCGCCAGGGGATCAGCGCGAAGGCTAGCGACGTGACATTGTTTATGAGTATCTCCTGACCGCATGGAGAGCGCGGGACGGTCGAACCGGTCTTGTCCCGCAGCTTAGCCAAGTGTGCTTACTGTCGGCTCGACCTCCCCGATGCGCGATCTGTTGCCGCGCGGCCACCCTCAGGATGTGGGTCGTCCGGCAATCTCCCGCGCGGCTCGCATCAGCACCTCCAGCACGTCGGTTTCCGAGCCTGGATCGGTCTCAAGGCGTTTTGCAGTGACATCGCGGAGATGAAGGAGCGCTGCTTCAAGGCCACGTGGGATCCGAGCGTCGTCTTCCTCACTGCCGCTCACGAACATGCGTCGTGCACGCGCCACCTTGTCACCGATCCTGGCAAAGCGCTTGAGTACGACGTCGGCGATGTCCCGGTTCTCCTCGAGATGTGCCTTGCCTGCCTCGGTGATCGTGTAGAGCTTCTTGGAACCCTCGGTTCCCGACGTGACGTAGCCGGCGTCCTCCAGATAGGTCAGTGTCGGATAGACGACGCCTGGGCTCGGGCTGTACCAGCCGGCGGTTCGTTCTTCGATCACCTTGATGATCTCATAACCGTGGCGCGGTTGCTCCGCGATCAGCGTCAGCGCGAGCAAACGCAGGTCGCCCTGAGCGAGCATGCGACCGGCGCGCAGGAAATCGCCGCCGCCGAACCCGCGGTCGCCGCCCCAGCCGAATGGACCGCCGCCACCCCGGCGCCCGCGGCCGGCATGCCACACTTCTTTTCCGCGCTCGTCGCTATGATGGTGTCGTCCGAACATGAAGGCCTCCTTAGGTTTCGATATATCGTAAGATAGTACTGAAACGCTATATCGCAAGATGCATATCGATATGTCTCAAGCACCAGTTCGACGGGCCGGCTGTTCGGAGCGTGAACGACCTTGCCCTCTGTTCCCGTGGAATTATCCATGAACGCTGGCCTTGGCAGCGGATTGGCGTTACCGCTTTGTTCCATGAGGCGCGCGATTCGCATTCTCGGGGTCGACCCCGGTCTCCGGCGAACCGGCTGGGGCATCATCGAGGTCATCGGCAACCGACTGAGCTTTGTCGCCAGCGGGACGGTGACGTCGAACAATCGCGACGATCTTTCGAAGCGGCTTCGGCAGCTTCATGACGGGCTGCAGGCCGTGATCGCCAGTTATGCTCCCGAGGAGGCGGCGGTCGAACTCACCTTCGTCAACAAGGACGCCGGTGCAACGCTCAAGCTGGGTCAGGCCCGCGGCATCGCCATGCTGGTGCCGGCCCTGAACGGAATAGCCGTCGCCGAATATGCGCCCAACCTGGTGAAAAAGACCGTGGTTGGGACCGGGCATGCCGAGAAGGAGCAGATCCGGATGATGGTCCAGGTGTTGATGCCCAAGGCCCTGTTCAATTCGGACGACGCTGCCGATGCGCTAGCGATCGCCGTCTGCCACGCCCATCACCGCAACACGGTGGCGAACCGTCTCGCGGAAGCGAGGGCAAGGTCGTGATCGGCAAGCTTAAGGGAACCATCGATGGTGCCGGCGACGATTACGTCATCCTGGATGTCCACGGTGTCGGCTATCAGGTGCATTGTCCCTCCCGCGTGCTCCAGGCTCTGCCACGAGCGGGCGAGGCAGCTGTCCTGTTCATCGAGACCCTCGTCCGCGAAGACATGATCCGGCTTTACGGCTTCCAGAGCGAGGCGGAGCGCGAGTGGTTCCGCCTGCTCATGACGGTTCAGGGTGTAGGGGCCAAGGTCGCGCTTGGCGTGCTCGGTGTGCTCAAGGCTCCGGAACTGGCGAGCGCGATCGCTCTCAACGATCGTGCCGCCATTGCCCGAGCCCCCGGTGTCGGCAAGCGCGTCGCCGAACGTATTGTCACCGAGCTCAAGGACAAGGCGCCAAGCATTGCCGGAGCGGTGACCGGTGCCGTCGCCGCGATCGATGGGACAGCGAACGGAGGAACGTCGGGTCCGATGGCAGATGCGGTGTCCGCGCTGGTCAATCTGGGCTATCAGTCCTCGCAAGCCTCGGCTGCAATTGCGCGGGCGGCCGCCACAGCCGGCCACGGAGCGACAACTGAGGTGCTGATCAGGCTCGGACTGAAGGAGCTTGCGCGATGACGGGTCAAGACCGTCTGGTATCGCCAGAAGTCCGCGGCGACGAGATCGACGCCACGATGCGACCGCAGGCGCTTGCCGACTTTGTCGGCCAGGCCCAGGCGCGTTCCAACCTCAAAATTTTTATCGAGGCGGCGAAGACGCGCGGCGAGGCACTCGATCATGTGCTCTTCGTCGGCCCTCCGGGCCTCGGCAAGACCACGCTTGCTCAGATCATGGCGCGCGAGCTTGGCGTCAATTTTCGTGCCACCTCCGGCCCGGTGATTGCCAAGGCCGGCGATCTTGCGGCGCTGCTCACCAACCTTGAAGACCGTGACGTCCTCTTCATTGACGAGATTCACAGGCTCAACCCGGCCGTGGAGGAGGTGCTCTATCCGGCGATGGAGGATTTTCAGCTCGACCTCATTATCGGCGAAGGTCCGGCAGCGCGCTCGGTGAAGATTGATCTGGCAAAGTTCACCCTGGTGGCAGCCACCACGCGACTCGGGTTGTTGACCACGCCGCTGCGCGACCGGTTCGGCATCCCGGTGCGACTGCAATTCTATACAGTTGAGGAACTTGAGCTGATTGTCTCCCGCGGCGCCAGGATCCTCGGCATTGGTATGAGCGCCGACGGTGCAGCGGAGATTGCCAGGCGCGCGCGCGGCACGCCACGTATCGCCGGCCGCCTGTTGCGGCGGGTCCGTGACTTCGCCTTCGTCGCCGGCAAGGATACGGTCGATGCCGCCATCGCCGATAGGGCTCTGTCGCAGCTCGAAGTGGATTCGGCCGGTCTTGATCAGCTCGATCGGCGCTATCTCATGCAGATCGCTATCAATTTCGGCGGCGGGCCGGTCGGAATTGAAACGATTTCCGCGGCGCTCTCCGAGCCGAGGGATGCAATCGAGGAGATCGTCGAGCCCTATCTGATTCAGAACGGTTACATTCAGCGCACGCCGCGCGGCCGCATTCTGACGCCGCAGGCCTTCCGCCATCTCGGACTAGCCGTGCCACAACGGCCCGACGCGGCGCAGATGGGGTTGTTCATCGATGATGATGGAGCGTAACGGTCGCCGATCGAACAGGTGACTTCAGAAACTCATTGTCGCTTTGCGGCCCAAATTCCCCAGATCAAAGACGACTCCAAGGCGTGGAGCCTCATTTTCGCATCTCTTAAGTGTTTTTTTGCACGTCGGGAGAAAAATAAACCGGGGTGATGCAGTCCGGGGGATCTCTAAATGCTGCGCAACCGCTTGTCGACCAAGCTGGCTCTGCTGTTCTTTGCCGGTGCGTTCGTTCTGTGCACGGCGCTGGTTCTTGTAACTTCGCAACTCGCCAGTGGCGTGGCCAACGAGCAGGCCGACAAAGCGCTGTCGAGCGCCACGCTCGGGAAGCTCAAGACGATTTCCCTGGCGCTCGAACAGGTCGGCGACAGCGTCGGATACTTCGCATCGCTTCCCGACGCCAAGGACAACATCATGAAGGTGCGGGCCGGCTGGAAGAACCTGAAGGAGAACCAGACGGCGGTGCTTCGGCAGATTTTCGTTGACGGCAATCCGCATCCCGCGAACGAACGCCACCTGTTGCTGGAACCGGAGGCCCAGAATTATTACGCCTCGGTCCACCCGGTGGTGCATCAGGCTCTGCAACCGCTCATCGCCCAAGGCCGGTTCTCCGACGTCGCGCTCGCCGACCCGGAAGGGTTCATTGTTTACACCTATCGCAAGGGAGATGAGTTCGCCCGTCATTTCGAGGCACCTGAACTCGCAGGCCATGCGGTGCAACAGGCATTGGCCCCGCTGATGACGGCAGCGGCGGCTGGCAATGTGAAGCCGGGCGAGGTCTTTTTCTCCGGGTTCCAGATCGCTGACGGCGGACGGGTCACCGCCGCCCTTTCGGCGCCCGTCTTCTATCTCGATGCCTTCTTCGGCGCGGTCGTCTTTATGCTCGACATGGCTCCCTTCGAAGCCCTGCTGAACGATTCGACCGGTATCGGGGCGACGGAACAGACGCTGCTTGCCACCAGCGAGGGAGTTGCGGCAAGGCCGGGAGAAGAAGAGGGCGGTGGTCGCACCTATAAAATGCCCGACGTCGAGACGTCGAAGGGCATCTGGAGGCTCGACGGTACGCTGGTGCGGTTTCAGGCCGCAGAAGGGACCTATATGGGGAGGCCCTTCATCGTCGTGGAGGCCGTAGATCAGACCGAGCTCGCCGCTGCGGCGTCGAAGATCATCAATGGCGTCGTCATCGTCGGCGCCGTGTGCCTGCTGCCGATTGTCGGCATCATGTGGTGGCTTACCGGCAGGATGTTTGCTCCGCTCCGCGTGCTAGCGGCCGTGTCGCGCAAGGTGGCCGACGGTGATACCGGAGTGGCCATACCCGATACCGGACGCGGCGACGAAATCGGCGAGATGGCTCGCTGCATCGAAATCTTCAAGACGAATGCGATCGAGAGGGGGCGACTTGCGGACGAGCGCCGGGTCGGTCACATCGCGCGCGAAAAGCGCGAGAAGGCAATCGATGCGATGATTGCAGCGTTTCGCTCAGAGGTTCAGTCGGTGCTGGCGGCGGTCGAAAGCAACATCGCGCGCGTCGAAGAACTGTCGACCATGGTTGCCGAGCGCTCCGCCACGGCGGCGGATCAGGGAAGTGCGGCAACCCGAGAGTCGGGCAGTGCCTCGGAAAATGTCCAGGCGGTCGCCTCGGCGACCGAGGAGCTCAATGCTTCGATCGAGGAGATCGCCCGTCAGATTGGGACGACCGCCGAAATCGTCGCCAGGACCACCGCTGGTGCCCAGGCATCAAACGCCAAGATCGACGGTCTAGCCGAAGCGGTGAGCCGAATTGGTGAGGTGGTCAACCTGATTCAGGACATCGCCGAGCAGACCAACCTGCTGGCGCTCAATGCCACGATCGAAGCGGCGCGGGCTGGTGAAGCCGGACGCGGCTTTGCGGTTGTCGCCTCAGAAGTGAAATCCCTGGCCGGCCAGACGGCCCGGGCTACCGAGGAAATATCCGGACAAATTGCCGCAATCCAGGCGTCGACGACCGAAGCAGTCGGCCAGATCGGTGCGGTGTCGCAAGCAATCGACGAGGTCAACCGCTATACGGCGACCATCGCCACAGCCGTGCAGCAACAGGGTGCGGCAACCAGTGAGATCTCCCGTAACGTCTCGGAAGCAGCCCACGGCACCCGTGCGGTTTCCGACGCGGTATCTGCACTCAGCGCGGATGTCGAGGCCAGCGCCGATTCCGTGCAGACGATGCAGGAGGCCATGTTGGAAATGAAACGGCAGTCTGACTCACTGCGGCAGTCGATCAGCCGATTTCTCACGGATGTCGCAGCGGCCTAAGGCTCATCATGCGCCGCAAGTTGGCGAGCCGCTTCCCAACACGGCGACGGGGCGTCACATTCTTATGCCACGCTTGCAACGTAGCATACCCCCGCGTATCGCTGCATCGCCTGAACAGCCCGACACTCAGGACAGGTCATGCCGTCTCAGCCTTCGCCGCGGTGGCCGGACATTGCCGGCCGGCTCACCTCGAGCGGCCACGTGCTGCCGATCCGGATCTACTACGAGGACACCGACTTCACTGGTGTCGTCTATCACGCCGCTTACCTGAAATTCGCCGAGCGTGGGCGATCGGACTTTCTGCGGTTGCTTGGAATTCGGCATTACGAGCTTGACGCGGGGCGTTATGGCGATGCGCTGGCGTTTGTTGTGCGGCGCATGGAGGTTGACTTCTTGATTCCGGCGCGGATAGACGACTTGCTCGAGGTGACAAGCCGGGTGGCGGAGGCGCGTGGCGCCCGGCTGGTGCTCGACCAGGCGATCCGGCGAGAAGACGCGGTGTTGTTCACGGCGAGGGTTACGGTCGCGGTGGTCGGTCGCGATGGCCGGCCGAGGCGGTTGCCGACCGAACTGGCCGTCCGCCTTTCGCCGACCCCCGTGTAGCAGACAGCAAGGAAATTTGATCGAATCCTGCTGCGATTCCGTATTGTCTTAACGCTGCGGTAACCTTAACGCGGGTTTAATCGTTGGGATTGCGTCGTCGTCCAAGTCCCAGTTTCGACAAAATCGATCGTCACTGAGGCGCCGGACGCGCCGCTTGATGGCCGACGCCGATCCGGACTGCCGCACGGTTTCCGGCCCAATAATCGCGGCCGGCGTGGGCCGTGCGGTCCCGGCGACAAGAGGTCCTAGACACAGATGAATCCGGTAGAACTCACGCAATTGGCCGCCCCGCAAGGCGATATCTCCTTTTTTTCGCTGTTCTTGCAGGCCCACATCGTCGTCAAGCTCGTGATGCTCGGCCTGCTCGCTGCGTCGGTGTGGTGTTGGGCGATCATCATCGACAAGTGGCTGCTTTACATGCGTACGAAACGGCAGATGAACCGGTTCGAGACCGTGTTCTGGTCCGGACAGTCGCTGGAAGAGCTCTACCGTACGCTCTCGAGCCGTGCCAATCACTCCATGGCGGCGCTGTTCGTTGCTGCCATGCGGGAGTGGAAGCGCAGCCACGAAGGGGCCAAACCAGCGCTTGCCAGTCTGCAGCAGCGCATCGATCGGGTGATGGATGTGACGATCGCCCGGGAGACGGAGCGGTTGGAAAATCGGCTCCTGGTCCTCGCAACCGTTGGCTCGGCTGCGCCATTCATCGGGCTGTTCGGCACGGTATGGGGCATCATGACCGCCTTCCAGGCGATCGCCGCGTCGAAGAACACCAATCTCGCAGTGGTGGCGCCGGGTATCGCCGAGGCGCTGTTTGCCACTGCGCTCGGTCTGCTGGCTGCGATCCCGGCAGTCATTGCCTACAACAAGTTTGCTGCCGACGCGAACAAACTCGCCGGGCGAATGGAGGGCTTTGCCGACGAGTTTTCCGCGATCCTGTCGCGTCAGATCGATGAGCGGATCTGAGGCATGGCTATGAGGATGAGCGGCGCAGGCGCCGCATCAGGCGGGCGGGGCCGGCGTCGGGCGCGCCATAAGCCGATGAGCGAAATCAACGTCACGCCCTTCGTGGACGTGATGCTGGTGCTTCTGATTGTTTTCATGATTGCCGCGCCGCTGCTCACGGTTGGCGTGCCGATCGACTTGCCTGAGACCAGGGCAAAGCCGATCGAGGGCGACACCGAGCCGATCACGATTTCGGTCGCCGCCGACGGCCGCGTCTACATCCAGGACACGGAAATTGCGGCGGACGAGGTCGTGCCGAAGCTCCAGGCTATCGCCGCCAATGGCTACGAGGAGCGGATCTACGTGCGGGGCGACAAGGACGCCGACTACGGAACGATCATGCGGGTCATGGGCCGCATCAACCAGGCGGGCTACAAGCGCCTTGGTCTTGTCACGCTGGAGGAGCAGAACTAGTCGCATGCGCGCCGGCCTGATCGCGTCCACCGTCGGCCATGTGGCCGTCTTGCTCTGGGGGGTGATCGCCTTTCCGGATGCGAAGCCGTATGAGGTAGCGCCTGTCGACAGCCTGCCGGTGGATCTGGTGCCGCTGTCGGAGGTGACGAAGCTCAGGATCGGCGAGAAGACGGCGGAACTGCGCGAGGAAGAGGCGCCGCAGCCGACCGAGACCGAGAGCCCGGCGCCGACGCCCGAGGCAAAGACTGGCGAGGCCAAGACCGAGCAGCCCACGCCGCCGACCCCCGAAGCCAAGGCGCAGCCCGCTCAGGCACAGCCGGCGCCCGCGCCGACACCGCCGCCGGCGCCGCCGGAGCCGAAGGCGGCCGAACCTGAAGCGCCGCCGCCGGAGCCCGTGCGCAAGATCGAGCCGAGGCCGGCCGAGGAGGCACCGGCAGAGCCGGCCGAGGCAGCGCCAGCGCCGGCGCCGCAGCAGGAAAAGCCCAAGGAGACGACGACGGTCGCAGAGGCTGCTCCGACGCCGGTGACCGCGACACCGAAGTCGAAGCCAGCTCCGCCCAAGCGGCCGAGGCCACAGCAGACGGCCTCGAACAAGGAGGAAAGTGACTTCAACCCGAACCAGATTGCGGCCCTGCTCAACAAGGTCGATCCTTCAGGCGGCGGTACGCAGTCCTCCTCGAAGCCGGCATCCCTGGGCAGCGCCAGGGGCCAGTCGAACGTGCAGATGAGCCAGTCTGAGCTCGACGCCCTGCGTTCTCAGATTGCCCAGTGCTGGAATCCGCCAGTCGGTGCCGAGGGCGCGAGTGATCTCGCCGTCCGGCTCAAGGTCTCACTGACGCCGAGCGGCGACGTCGACGCTGCGCCGCAAGTGATGAACTCGAGCGGCAATCCGCTGTTCGGCATTGCGTCGGAAAGCGCCCGGCGCGCTGTATTGCGCTGTGCACCTTACTCGCTGCCGAGCGCCAAATACGAAGCATGGCGCGAAGTGATCATCAACTTCGATCCGAGAGAGCTGCTCGGAGGTTAGCAACCGGAGTGTCCCGGGTTCGGACACCCGAGAGACATTCTAGATATTTTGGAGACGATCAGCTTTCCTTTTTCTGATGGAATCAGTCGAACGGAGGTTGATCTCGCGGGTCTGCCCGAAAGTCCCGGTTCAGCAAGGAGCTCGGTTACATGCTGCTTTCGTCAACCCCGGCAACCAGGGATCTGGCGCGTCGTGCCAAGGAAGCGCTTGCCGCGCTCGTCCTGACCGTCGTCGCCGCGGTCGCGTCGCCGGCGCACGCGTTGATCGAGATCGACATTACCCAGGGCAACATCGAACCCCTGCCGATCGCCCTGCCATCCTTCTCCGGCGACCAGGTTGCGCGCGACATCACCGACGTGATTACGGCGGACCTGAGGCGCTCTGGCCTATTCCGCCCGCTTGACCCGGCGAGCTTCATCGAGCGGGACGTCAGCATCAATGCGACCCCGCAGTTCGCCTCCTGGCGGCCGATCGGCGCGCAGGCCCTGGTGGTGGGGTCGGTTGCGCAGCAGAGCGACGGGCGCCTCAAGGCGGAGTTCCGACTGTGGGACGTTTTCGCCGGCGAGCAGATGACCGGCCAGCAATTTTACACAACTGCGGAAAACTGGCGGAGGCTCGCCCATATCATTGCCGATGCGATCTACGAACGGCTCACGGGTGAGAAAGGCTATTTCGATACCCGCATTGTCTTCGTTGATGAAAGCGGATCAAAGGATCAGCGTGTCAAGCGGCTGGCGATCATGGACCAGGACGGCGCCAACGTGCGCTATCTCACGCGTGGCAACGAACTGGTGCTGACGCCGCGGTTCTCGCCCTCCCGTCAGGAGATCACCTACATGGCCTATGGCGGTACAGAGCCTCAGGTCTATCTGCTCAACATCGAGACCGGACAGCGTGAGGTGGTGGGCAACTTCCCCGGTATGACCTTCGCGCCGCGGTTCTCGCCGGATGGGCAAAAGGTGATCATGAGCCTGGAACAGGGCGGCAACGCCAACATCTTTGAGATGGATCTGCGCTCGCGCCGAACCACCCGGCTGACCAGCACCGCGGCGATCGACACTAGCCCGTCCTACTCCCCGGACGGGACCCAGATTGTGTTCGAATCCGACCGCGGCGGCTCGCAGCAGCTCTACGTCATGAGTGCGGGCGGTGGCAACGCACAGAGGATCAGCTTTGGTCCGGGACGGTACTCGACGCCGGTGTGGTCGCCGCGCGGCGACCTGATCGCCTTCACCAAGATGCATCAGGGCCGCTTCATGATCGGCGTCATGAGGCCGGATGGCACTGGCGAGCGCATCCTGACCGAGGGATACCACAACGAGGGGCCGGCCTGGTCGCCGAATGGCCGTGTTCTGGTGTTCTTCCGCGACTCACCGGGCGCCAACAGTGGTCCGCAGCTGTGGACCGTCGATCTGACCGGCTATAACGAGCAGCGGCTGCCGACGCCGGCCTTCGCCTCGGATCCGGCCTGGTCGCCCTTGCTGGAGTGACGGTGAACCGTTAGGGTTTTGCCGAGGCGGGGCCGCCCGTGGCGGATCCGTCGTAGAGGTTTCGCATCAGGTTGAATTTCGTTAACCACGTTTGAGAACGGCCGATTAACCAGTTCAGGTTATCGGTGGTTTACCCTGTCGGGGCACGGTGGGGATCAGGAGTAGAGATTTGATGATGTACATGGGGACGGCTGTGCGCAGCCTTCGGTTCGCGGCGGTGGTGGCGGCAGGCATGGCGCTTACCGCCTGTGCGCAGACCAAGCCGGACGGGTTGACGAACGGAGTGTCGCCAGGCACGGGCCAGGACTTCGTGGTCAATGTCGGCGATCGGATCTTCTTCGCCGAAGACCAGTCGACCCTCTCACCAGAGGCCCGCAGCACGCTCGACAAGCAGGCGCAGTGGCTCGGCCGCTACAACAGATACACTGTGACGATCGAAGGCCATGCCGACGAGCGCGGCACGCGCGAGTACAACATTGCGCTCGGCGCCCGTCGCGCCAACGCCGTTCGTGACTATCTGGTGTCACGCGGTGTCGCGGCGAACCGTCTTAGGACAATCTCCTACGGCAAGGAGCGTCCGGTCGCCGTTTGCAACGATGAGTCTTGCTGGTCGCAGAATCGCCGCGCGGTAACGGTGCTTAACAACGCTGGAAGCTGAGCGCAGCGCCCGCCGCATGGCGGGGCCTTGCCCGGATTGATCCTGCAACGCCGGCGGCCGACGGTCGCCGGCGTCGTTATTTCCAGATAAGCCCTTTAAACTGCTCGAGCCTTGGTCGCACTCCGACAGATGTTTGAGATTTGCAAGTGAAAGTGCCAAATTTTGGCCGAACTCGCAGCGCCCTGTGCTATCCAATCCGGGCAATCGACGGCAACCGGAGGAGGTTTATGGCAGTTTATCGAAGTCTGACGATGGCATTGGCCTTTGCGGTCGGACTCCTGGTCTCGGCTCAACCGGGACAAGCGCAACTCTTCGGCGGCGGGCGAGAGAACACGCAGGCGACCGTGCGGCTCAACCAAATGGAAGAGCAGATGCGGGCGCTGACCGGCCAGGTCGAGGAATTGAGTCATCAACTGCGTGTCCTGCAGGACCAGCTTCGCCGCATGCAGGAAGACAATGAATATCGCTTCCAGCAGTTGGAAGGGTCGGGCACGCGCAAGCGCTCCGACGTCGCGCCGGAGGGTACGCTGTCGCGGCCGACCGGCACACTGGCGAACGACGGTAGCGGCGGGTATGGACCCGCCGCTGACACCCTCGGCCAGTTGCCCGAAGACCCTGCAGGCTTGCCTGGCACCGGCAACGGTCCGCTCGACCTGTCGGCGCTGGCTCGCGGCCTGAGTGAGCCGAACGATGGCGGCGACACCACGGCCGACGCCCTTCCGGGGGTGCCGAGGGCCGACGATCCGGTCGGCAACTCCGTGGCCAATCTCGATGTAGGAAGCGACCCGCGTAGCGCCTATGATACCGCGTATCAGTACCTGCTGGCGGGGGACTATGAAAGCGCAGAGGCCGGGTTCAGGCAGTTCCTGCTCGACCACCCGAACGATCGGCTTGCCGGCAGCGCTCAGTTCTGGCTTGGCGAGACCCATTATGCGCGTGGCAATTACCGTGAGGCCGCCGACGCATTCCTGAAGAGCTATACCGACTATCCCGACGGCTCGAAGGTCACCGACAGCCTGCTGAAGCTCGGTCTGTCGCTCAAGGGCCTTGGTCAGCGCGACGCCGCCTGCGCGACCTTTTCTGAACTGCTGACGAAGTACCCGAGCGCGCCCGCGCCGGTCCGGGCCGAGGCCCAGTCCGAGCAGCGCCGTGTCGGTTGTAGCTAGCAGGTCAATCGGTGCCGAGGAGGCCGATAGGCTGTTTCGGCCGCTGCGCGGCTTTCGCCGTCTTGCGGTCGGCGTATCGGGTGGCCCTGACTCTCTAGCGTTGCTTCTTCTATTGCGCGACTGGACTCACCGGGGCGAGAGGGCACCCGATCTCGTGACCCTTACGGTCAATCACGGCCTGCGGCCCGAATCTGCAGGAGAGGTCGCTGCGGTTGCTTCACTCTGCGAGCAATGGGAGATCCCCTGCGTGAGGCTGGCCTGGACCGGGCCGAAACCTTCCACCGGCTTGCAGGCCGCCGCCCGCGCTGCCCGACACCGGCTGATGACTGCCGCCGCCTGCGAGGCCGGCGCCGACGCGCTGGTGCTTGCCCATCATCGCGAAGATCAGGCCGAGACGTTCCTGCAACGCCTCGCACGGGGCAGCGGGGTCTATGGTCTCGCCGCGATGCGCCCCGCGGACCGATGGGGTGACCTCACCGTCCTGCGCCCGTTGCTCGGCGTACCCAAGGTGCGACTTCAGGCGACCCTTGCGGATGCAGGCGTGACGCCGGTCCAGGACCCATCCAACGAAGATCCGAGGTTCTCGCGCGTCAGGATGCGCCGGCTCCTCGGACCGCTGGCGCAGGAGGGGCTGACGTCCGAGCGGATCGCAGAAACGGCGGCACGGCTCGGTCGGGCCGCCGCGGCGCTCGATCACTGGGTGTCGCAGTTGCTCGAACTGGCTGAAGTCCATCCGGCCGGCCCGGTTCGACTCGACCTTTCGGCGATCGGAGATCTGCCGGACGAGATCCGCTACCGTCTCCTGGCGCGACTGGTGCGGTATTGCGCCGGCGCGGATTATACGCCCCGCCACGAACAGTTGGAGCCGGCTGCCGATGCGCTGTTCGGCGACCGCGATATGCGTCGCACCCTGGCCGGCGTGGTGCTCGACCGGACCGGAACGCACCTGCGCGCCTGGCGCGAGTTCGGCCGCAGCGGCATCCCCGCCACGGTTCTCGACGGCCCGGGCAGCACGACATGGGACCGGCGATATCGCATTGTCGCCGCAGAGCCTGGCCGGATCGAAATTGGCCCGCTCGGCCCCGGTGGCCTTCGGCGCCTCGATCTTGCCCGGCCCGAGGCTTGGCCGGCATCGGCGTTCGAGGCCGCGCCGCTGATAAGGGGCGAGCGTGGGACGATCGTACCGGGTTTCCCCGATTTGACCGCGCCGGAAAAAGTCACAGTTACGTTGACAGGGAACCTAAACTGGCCCAGAGGCGTCCTGAGTGAACGAAACGAGGACTATTTCAGGGGTGGCTTTAAGAAAAAAGACAGCGCCGGGTGACAAAGTGGCGCTGGATCTTGGCAGCGCAGGTTCCGGGGCCTATCTTTCGCCTCAAGCCCGCAGTATTCCGCGCAGACCGCCGCCTTCCGCGGCGAAGGGACAGAAATGAACGCGAATTTCCGTAATTTTGCCCTTTGGGTCATCATTGGCCTGTTGCTGATTGCTCTTTTCCAGCTGTTCCAGGACCCGGGTCAGCGCACGGCGAGCAACGAAATTCCGTTCTCCCAGTTCCTCAATCAGGCGGAGCAGGGCGAAGTTCGCGAGGTGACGATACAGGGCCAGCAGGTCAGCGGTCGCTATGCCAGTGGTGGAGCGTTCCAGACCTACGCACCTGAGAGCGCCGGACAATATGTCGAGTTGCTGCGACAGAAGGGCGTCCTGATCACCGCCCGGCCGCCATCGGAAAACTTCTCGCTGATCGGTGCCCTGATCTCCTGGTTCCCGATGCTGATCATTCTCGGCATCTGGATTTTCGTCATGCGCCAGATGCAGGGATCAGGCGGCAAGGCGATGGGCTTCGGCAAGTCCAAGGCCAAGCTCCTGACCGAGGCGCATGGGCGCGTGACATTCGAGGACGTCGCCGGCATCGACGAGGCCAAGGAGGATCTGCAGGAGATCGTCGAATTCCTGCGTGACCCCCAGAAGTTCCAGCGCCTCGGCGGCCGCATCCCGCGCGGCGTGCTGCTGGTCGGCCCTCCGGGCACCGGTAAGACGCTGACCGCGCGTGCCGTCGCCGGCGAAGCCAACGTACCGTTCTTCACCATCTCAGGCTCCGACTTCGTTGAAATGTTCGTCGGCGTCGGCGCCTCTCGCGTGCGCGACATGTTCGAGCAGGCCAAGAAGAATGCGCCCTGCATCATCTTCATTGACGAGATCGACGCGGTCGGTCGCCATCGCGGCGCCGGCCTCGGCGGCGGCAACGACGAGCGCGAGCAGACATTGAACCAGCTGCTCGTGGAGATGGACGGCTTTGAGCCCAACGAGGGCATCATCATCATCGCCGCCACCAACCGGCCGGACGTGCTGGATCCGGCGCTGTTGCGCCCGGGCCGTTTCGATCGCCAGATCGTGGTGCCCAATCCAGACGTCACCGGTCGCGAGAAGATCCTGAAGGTTCACATGCGCAAGGTGCCGCTGGCGCCGGACGTGAACGTCAAGACACTGGCGCGCGGTACTCCGGGCTTCTCGGGCGCGGATCTCATGAACCTCGTCAACGAGGCAGCGCTACTCGCCGCCCGCCGCTCCAAGCGACTCGTGACCATGCAGGAGTTCGAGGACGCCAAGGACAAGGTGATGATGGGTGCGGAGCGCCGCACTCTGGTCATGACCGAGGAAGAGAAGCGGCTGACGGCCTATCACGAGGCCGGTCATGCGCTGGTTGCGCTCCACATGCCGGCATCGGACCCGATCCACAAGGCAACGATCATCCCGCGCGGCCGCGCGCTGGGCATGGTGATGCGCCTGCCGGAGAAGGATCAGGTGTCGCTGACGCGGGCCAAGTGCAAGGCCGACCTCGCGGTGGCCATGGGCGGGCGCGTCGCGGAAGAGATGATCTTCGGCTACGAGAAGGTGACCTCTGGCGCCTCGGGTGACATCCAGATGGCGACCAAACTCGCCAGGGCGATGGCCACCCAGTTCGGCATGTCCGACAAGCTGGGACCGCTGCTCTATGGCGAGAACCAGGAAGAAGTGTTTCTTGGCCATTCGGTCGCCAAGCACCAGACCGTTTCGGACGAGACCCAGAAGATCGTCGACGCCGAGATCAAGGCCTTCGTCAACCAGGGCTACGAGACAGCGAAGCGGGTGCTCACGGACCACGAGGACCAGCTCCATATCATTGCCAAGGGGCTGCTCGAGTACGAGACCCTGTCCGGCGACGAGATCCGCGACCTGCTCGAGGGCAAGCCGCCGGTGCGTGATTCCGACGAGGATCAGCCGCCGGTCCGGGCTTCGGCGGTACCGAAGACCGGGTTCAAGCGCGGCGAGGGCGATGCGCCGACGGGCGGAATGGAGCCTCAACCGCAGGCCTGATCGGTCTTAACTCTTTAGGAACAACGGCCGCGCCGGGGCCTCGGCGCGGCCGTTTTCTTTCGTTCTCCGAACGGATCCCTAAGCCGTGTCTGAAAGGTTTCGACACGCTTTGTGAACGCTTTATCCATCGCCTCGGATATATTGTGCCCCAGACTTTCTGAGGGCGAATCCGACGCGACTCGTGCGTCGGTTGCTCGAAGCGATCGCGTCTTCCGGCCTGTATCTGCGAGTAGCGGTCGGCGCGGTCGCGACGCAAACGGCAGGTAAGGAATGGCACGCAGCTATTTTGGCACCGACGGGATCCGCGGCACCGCCAACCGCTGGCCAATGACGGCGGATGTAGCGATGCGGGTCGGCATGGCGGCCGGCTTGGTTTTCCGCAATGGCGGGCATCGCCACCGGGTGGTGATCGGCAAGGACACGCGCCTGTCCGGCTACATGCTCGAGAACGCAATGGTCGCAGGCTTCACGGCTGTCGGCATGGACGTGTTCCTGCTCGGCCCCATGCCGACCCCGGCAGTGGCCATGCTGACCAGGTCGCTACGATCCGACCTCGGGGTGATGATCTCGGCCTCGCACAACCCGTTCGAGGACAATGGCATCAAGTTCTTCGGCCCGGACGGCTTCAAGCTGTCCGACGAGGTCGAGGAGAGGATTGCCGACATGGTGGACGGCGACCTCTCCAGGCATTTGGCCGAACCGTCCGATCTTGGTCGAGCAAAGCGGATCGACGGCGCGCAACAGCGCTATATCGAGTTTGCGAAGCGTACCCTGCCGCGCGAGATGCGATTGGAAGGGCTCCGGGTTGTGGTCGACTGTGCCAACGGTGCGTCCTACAAAGTCGCGCCCGAGGCGCTTTGGGAACTCGGTGCCGAAGTGGTCTCGATCGGCGTTTCGCCCGATGGTTTCAACATCAACAAGGATTGCGGCTCGACCGCGACCGACGCGCTGTGCCGCAAGGTCCACGAGGTCCGGGCGGATATCGGCATTGCCCTCGATGGCGACGCCGATCGCGTCATTATCGTGGACGAGCGCGGTGAAGTCGTTGACGGTGATCAGCTGATGGCCGTCGTCGCCCAGTCCTGGCAGGAGGATGGCCGTCTTGCCGCCCCGGGAATCGTCGCCACCGTGATGTCCAATCTTGGCTTGGAGCGCTACCTCGCCGGGCTTGGACTGGCACTCGCTCGCACAAAAGTCGGCGACCGTTATGTGGTGGAGCACATGCGCAAGCACGGGTTCAACGTCGGCGGCGAACAATCCGGACACATCGTGCTGTCCGACTTCGCGACCACCGGTGACGGACTGATCGCCGCGCTCCAGGTTCTGGCCTGTGTGAAGAAGCTCGACCGGCCGGTTTCCGAAGTCTGCCGCCGCTTCGACCCGGTGCCGCAGATCCTCAAGAACGTGCGCTACAGCCAGGGCCGGCCTCTGGAGGACGAGCGTGTGAAGCATGCGATCGAGGATGCCGAGAGGCGTCTCGGTGCGTCCGGCCGGCTCGTCATCCGCGCTTCGGGCACCGAGCCGCTTATTCGCGTCATGGGCGAGGCTGACGACCGCGACCTGCTCGTGGCGATCGTCGACGATATCGTCGAGGCCGTTGGTCACGCGGCAGCCTGATCCTCCGGCACGGTCTAGAGTGTGTCGCAGGAGGGACTTGGACCGCACGATGACGGTCGCGCGGTCTCGGGCAATTAAGGTGTCGTTAAGGTAAAAAATTCGGGTTAACGATCACGGTTAAGCCAAATTTAATCGTGTTGAGCAATTCTGGCCTCGTGTTTCAGTGATGCGGCCGCGATCCACAAGGGAACGGCGCGTTCAATGAGGACCGAGGCATGGGCAGCTCAAGGAAGATACTGTCTTTGGCCGGCGCCGCAATCATGGTTGCGTCGGCCGCCACCGCGGCGGATATGCCGGCGCCGGTGATCGAACATATCCCGCAGGTGCCGGTGGCAACCGGGGGTTGGTACTTGCGAGGCGATATCGGCTACAAGATCTACCAGGATCCGAAGATCAGCTACGGATCATTGGACTTCGAGCGCGAGTCGCTCGACGACACCGGGGTGGTCGGCGTCGGCGTCGGCTACAGGTTCAACGATCATTTTCGCACGGATTTGACGCTCGATTACGAGTGGCCGGCCAAGATCAGGGGCTACGCGCCTTGTTTTGCTCCCTGTGGCTTCGAGTATTCGACCGAGACGGCCAAGATCGACGTGTGGACGGTGCTGTTGAACGGCTACATCGACATCGGCACCTGGAACGGCTTCACACCTTACGTCGGTGCCGGTATCGGCGGCTCCTACGTCAATGTGAGAGACGTCCGCTTCGTCAACCCGGACGGCAGTTCCGGTTCCTATCCGGGCGATGGCAAGTGGAACTTCTCCTGGGCGCTGATGGCCGGCGCCTCCTACGCCTTCACACCGAACCTCGCGATCGACGCCGGCTACCGCTATCTCAGCATCGGCGAGGGCCAGACCAAGACCTTCACCACAGGCGGCCAGACGGCGCGGATCAAGTACGAGGATCTCGCCGCTCACGAGTTCCGTGTCGGCGTCCGCTATACGTTCAACTCTGCCGCGCCGGTTTATGCCGATGCGCCGATCTATGTCCCGCAGGAGCCGATCATTACGAAATACTGATCGCAATCGAGGGATTGAACGAACGGGCCGGCGGCCGCGCCGGCCCTTTTTCGTTTTTGCTGTTCGAGCTTGCCCCCGATCATAGGCTTGACGGCTCGGCCGTATCGGCGTACGCCCCTCAGCGGGACACCCTTCCCCAACGAAGGGCGCCTATCTGAGAGGGTAGACATCATGACCAGCACGACGCAACCGGCCGTGAGGCCGGCCAATCCCCATTTTTCCTCCGGTCCCTGTGCCAAACGTCCTGGCTGGTCGGTCACGGCGCTTTCCAATGCCGCCCTCGGGCGTTCGCACCGCGCCAAGATTGGCAAGGCCAAGCTGGCGGAAGCCATCGACCTGACTCGTGAAGTGCTTCAGGTTCCGGCCGACTACCGCATTGGGATCGTACCGGCGTCGGATACCGGCGCGGTCGAGATGGCTCTGTGGTCGCTGCTCGGCGCACGGCCGGTCGACATGCTGGCCTGGGAGAGCTTTGGTTCCGGCTGGGTGACCGACGTGGTCAAGCAGCTGAAGCTGAGCGATGCCCGCGTGCTCGAGGCGCCCTACGGCGAACTGCCGGACCTTGGCCAGGTTAATTTCTCCCACGATGTCGTCTTCACCTGGAACGGCACCACATCAGGCGTGCGGGTGCCAAACGCGGACTGGATTCCGGCCGACCGCGAGGGGCTGACGATCTGCGACGCGACCTCGGCGGCCTTCGCCCAAAGGCTCGACTTTGCCAAGCTCGATGTTGTCACCTTCTCCTGGCAGAAGGTGCTGGGCGGTGAGGCTGCCCATGGCGTGCTGATTCTCAGTCCACGCGCCGTCGAGCGGCTGGAGAACCATACACCCGCCTGGCCACTGCCAAAGATCTTCCGGCTTACCTCCAAGGGCAAGCTGATCGAGGGAATTTTCAAAGGCGAGACCATCAACACGCCGTCGATGCTCTGCGTCGAGGATTATCTCGATGCGCTGAAATGGGCAAAGTCGGTCGGCGGCCTCGACGGCCTGGTCGCCCGGGCCGATGCCAACGCGAAGGCGGTGGCCGACTGGGTTAACAGGACGGACTGGGTCGATTTCCTCGCTCGGGAGCCGGGCACGCGGTCAAACACCTCGGTGTGCCTCAAAATCGTCGATCCGGCGGTAACGGCGCTAGACGATGCCGCCCAGGCGGCAGTTGCCAAGGCCATGGTGGCCGCGTTGGACAAGGCCGGCGTTGCCTACGACATCGGCGCCTATCGCGACGCGCCGACCGGCTTCCGCATCTGGTGCGGCGCCACGGTTGAGACCTCCGACGTCGAAGCGCTGACGGCTTGGCTCGACTGGGCCTTCGCCACCGAGAAGGCAGCGCTTTCCGCCGCGGCCTGACGTTTTCTCCTTTTCCCGGTCGGTGGCTTTCTGCCGACCTTCTCCCTTTACCGGGCGCCGTTGCTCCGGCGCCCGACCCACGGAAGGACCGGACATGGCTCCCAGGGTTCTGATTTCCGACCAGCTGTCGGACGCTGCCGTCGCCATCTTCAAGGAACGCGGCTGCGACGTCGATTTCCAGCCCGATCTCGGCAAGGACAAGGACCGGCTGCTTGGCGTCATCGGCGAATACGATGGCCTCGCCATCCGCTCGGCCACCAAGGTGACTGAGAAGATCATTGAGGCCGCACACCGGCTGAAGGTGATCGGCCGCGCCGGTATCGGCGTCGACAACGTCGACATACCGGCGGCGACCGCCAAGGGTATCATTGTGATGAACACGCCCTTCGGCAACGCCATCACCACGGCCGAACATGCCATCGCCATGATGTTTGCCGTCGCCCGCCAGATCCCTGCTGCCGACCAATCGACCCAGGCCGGTAAATGGGAAAAGTCGAAGTTCATGGGCGTCGAGATCACCTCGAAAACGCTCGGCCTGATCGGCTGCGGCAATATCGGCTCGATCGTCGCCGACAGGGCTCTCGGCTTGAAGATGAAGGTCATCGCCTATGATCCGTTTCTGTCGCCGGAGCGGGCCGCCGACCTTGGTGTTGAGAAGGTCGAGCTAGAAGACCTGCTGCGCCGTGCCGACTTCATCACCCTGCACACGCCGCTGACTGACAAAACCCGCAACATCATCGACGCGGCCGCGATCGAGCGGATGAAGGACGGTGTATTCCTGATCAACTGCGCGCGCGGCGGACTGGTTGACGAGGTGGCACTTCGGGCGGCGCTCGACAGCGGCAAGGTTGCCGGGGCTGCCTTCGATGTCTTCACTGTGGAGCCGGCCAAGGACAATGTGCTGTTCGGTGCGCCAAATTTCGTTTCAACGCCGCATCTCGGCGCTTCGACGGGCGAGGCGCAGGAAAATGTCGCGTTGCAGGTTGCGGAACAGATGTCGGATTATCTGCTGCGCGGCGCCGTGATGAACGCACTCAACATGCCGTCGATCTCAGCAGAGGAGGCGCCGAGGCTGACGCCTTTCGTCCGTCTAGCCGAGCAACTCGGCTCCTTCGCGGGTCAACTGACGGAAACCGGGATCACCGCGATCCGCCTCGAATACGAGGGAGAGGTGGCGGAGATGAACGTCAAGGCGCTGACGGCAGCGGCGCTCACCGGGGTGTTGCAGCCGGTGCTGCAGACGGTCAACATGGTCTCGGCGCCGATGATGGCCCGGGAGCGCGGCATCCACGTCGAGGATGTGCGCCGCGAGCAGCAAGGCGCTTACGAGAGTTACATCCGTCTGACGGTGGTGACCGAGCGCCAATCGAGGTCGGTCGCCGGTACGGTGTTCTCCGATGGAAAGCCGCGCATCATCCAAGTCAAGGGCATCAACATGGAGGCCGAACTCGGCGCTCACATGCTCTACGTCACCAACGAGGACAAGCCGGGCTTCATCGGTCACCTCGGCATGGTGCTCGGCGATGCCGGGGTTAACATCGCGACCTTCAATCTCGGCCGCACCGCGCCGGGTGCTGATGCGATATGCCTCGTCGAGGTCGACGGTCCGGTCAACCCCGAGGTGCTGAAAAAGATTGAGCGGCTCGAGCACGTCAAACAGGTGAAGCCGCTGCGCTTCTGAGCATTGGATAGTGCGTCACGGTAAGGCCCTGGGTCTGCTCGACCCAAGGCTCATCAAGGACGCGGTGTGATGTTCGGGTGCCGCCGGAGCCGAGTGAGCCCGACGAGCGGAAGGCGGCGGCACCGGAATGCCCGTCTGTGAGATCCGGCGTCACGCATCCTTGGCATCCGACTCCCTCCGCTCGGCGGTTGCTTATTTTACCTCCGCCGGAGCTCGACGTGTTGTGCGTGCCCGCCGCGGTCGCTGGCCTCGCTCCTGATCCCACTTGTCAGACTGTAAAAGCTGACGCAGTCTGCTTGGGCGGCAGTCATCGCGATCCGCTCCACTGGCCCGATGCCGCCAACCTCTTGCCGTGTCCGACAGCCCCGATTCATCCCCCTCTCGTTCCCTTTCCGCGCGGCTGCCTCCGCTGCTTCTGGCTGCCGCGCTTCTGCTTGGTGCCAACGGGCTTTCGGTCACCGTCATCGCCGTACGCGCGCGGCTCGATGGATTCTCCGACACTGCGATAGGCCTGTTCGGTTCTGCCTATTACGCCGGCTTCCTCGTCGGCGTCCTGCTGACGCCCTTACTAATTCGGCGAGTCGGCCATATCCGGGTCTTCGCTGCATTCGCCGCCGTCAGCGCCATCGCCATGCTGCTGCTCGCGCTCGGCGACGGCGCCATTGCCTGGGTGACAAGTCGAGCGGTGAGTGGCGCGGCATTTTGCGGTGTCGCAATGGTGCTCGAAAGCTGGCTCAACGCACTCGCTTCTAACGAACAGCGCGGCCGGGTGCTGTCGATCTACCGCATCGTCGACCTGGGTTCCGTCACCGGGTTCCAGTTCCTGCTGCCGTTCTACGGCGCGGCCGGCTTCGAGATCTTCATCGTCACCGGCGTTCTCTTTTGTGCCGCTCTGGTACCGGTTGCACTTGCCCGTGAGGGGAATCCGCCACTCCCTTCTAAGACCGGTGCCAGCATATTCACGGTGTGGAGAATTTCACCGGTTGCCGTGGTTGGCTGCGTGACGATCGGGCTCACTAACGGGGCATTCCGCACGGTCGGTCCGGTCTATGCACAAGGCGTCGGGCTATCGGTCGATGCCGTCGCGATCCTGGTCAGCCTCTGGGTCATCGCCGGTGCCGTGTTTCAGTACCCCCTCGGCTGGGCTTCGGACCGAATCGACCGCCGCATCGTGCTGATCCTGGCCACCGCCGGTGCCGGATTGGCGTGTCTGTTCCTGTCGGGCGTCGAGACGCAGGCCGCGATCTTTCTCGGCGCCTTCCTGTTCGGGGGCTTCGCCCTGCCGCTCTACTCGCTATCGGCGGCACACGCCAATGACCACGCCGGGCCCGGACAATACGTCGAACTTGCCGCGGGCCTGACGCTGTTCTTCGCGCTCGGTGCTGTTGTCGGCCCGTTGATCGCATCGGCTGTGATGGATCTGTTTGGCCCGCGTGCTTTCTTCGTTTACACGGCAAGCCTGCATCTGGCGCTGGTACTGTTCGTCGCTGGCCGTATGTTCAGCCGTCCGGCTGTGCCGTCCGGTCAACGCAAACGCTTCGTCTGGTTGCTCCGCACCTCGCCGATGATCTTCCGCCTCGCCGGCGAGGGAAGACGTGCACGCACTCCATCAGGACACCGTGGCCACAAGGCAACTGGAACCGAGTCTGGGCGCGGTCCACACGGGAGTGAGCAGGATTGATCGGACGGCGCTGGAAAAATGCCCGATCTGGCACACCAACCCTGGCGGCAGGACTCGTCACGAGGTAGCCGGACGTTTATAGTGGGGTGAAAAGCCCCGGCGTTTCGTCGGGGCTTTGCATGTCCGGCCTCTGCTTCGACTGTTTGGTGGTCGTCGGCCGAGCCGGCACAACTTGGATTGATCGGTCACCCGCCGGAGCGACACTTGGTCCGGGGCCGGACCGATCCAGAAGGAAGACGTTTTCATGGCCAATGTCGTCGTCGTCGGATCGCAATGGGGAGACGAGGGGAAAGGCAAGATCGTCGACTGGCTCTCCGAGCAGGCCGATGTCGTCGTCCGTTTCCAGGGTGGTCACAACGCCGGCCACACGCTGGTGATCGACGGCGTCAGCTACAAGCTGTCGCTGCTGCCCTCCGGGGTGGTTCGCGGCAAGTTGTCGGTGATCGGCAACGGCGTCGTGATCGATCCGCATGCGCTGGTGGCCGAGATCGAGCGGCTGGCTGGCCAGGGTGTGACCGTATCGCCTGAAACGCTGAAGATCGCCGACAATGCGATCCTGATCCTGTCGCTGCACCGCGAGCTCGATGCCCTGCGAGAATCGTCCAATACCGGCACGCGGATCGGGACGACGCGGCGCGGTATCGGTCCGGCCTACGAGGATAAGATCGGTCGCCGCGCGATCCGGGTGATGGACCTTGCCAACCTGAGAACGCTACCGGCCAAGATCGATCGTCTTTTGACCCATCACAATGCATTGCGGCGCGGTCTCGGCCAGGACGAGATCTCCGCCGAGGCGATCTTCCAGGAGCTGTCCAGCGTTGCCGACCGTGTGCTGCCATTCATTGACACGGTTTGGGCGTTGCTCGATCGGCAGCGCCGCGAAGGCAAGCGTATCCTGTTCGAGGGTGCACAGGGCGCGCTGCTCGACATCGACCATGGAACTTATCCGTTCGTGACCTCGTCGAATACGGTCGCCGGCCAGGCAGCGACCGGTTCCGGTCTCGGTCCCAGTGCCGTCGGCTACGTGCTCGGTATCACCAAGGCCTATACCACACGCGTCGGCGAGGGACCGTTCCCGACCGAGCAGCAAAACGAGATCGGCGAGTTCCTCGGCACCCGCGGTCATGAGTTCGGCACTGTCACCGGGCGAAAGCGGCGCTGCGGCTGGTTTGACGCCGTCCTGGTGCGCCAGACCGTGTCGACGAGCGGCATCCACGGAATAGCGCTTACGAAGCTCGACGTGCTTGACGGTCTGGAAGAAATCAAGATCTGCGTCGGCTACGAACTTGACGGCCAGCGGATCGATCACATGCCCGCCTCGCAAGGAGCGCAGACGCGGCTGAAGCCGGTTTACGAAACCTTGCCCGGATGGCAGGAATCGACCCAAGGTGCTCGCTCTTGGGCGGATCTTCCCGCGCAGGCAGTCAAATACGTACGGCACGTTGAGGAACTCATCGGGGCGCCGGTTGCGTTGCTGTCGACCAGTCCGGAAAGAGACGACACGATCCTTGTCCAAAATCCGTTTCAGGATTAAGCCTACCTTCGGCGCTGGCGGATACGAGCGGAACAGATGGCGGATTACTATTCGGTTTTGAAGAAAACCGTGGCGGCACTTCCGGACAATACAGGGGCTGCCCGGCGGGCAATCTATCAGCGCGCCCGCACCGCAATTGTGAACCAGCTCAAGGCTTACGAGCCGCCGCTGTCGCCATCGGAGATCACCAACGAGCAATTGCGTCTGGAGGAGGCGATCCGCAAGGTGGAAGCCGAGGCGGCGCGGGAGACGCTTGGCCTCGGCCGCGCTGCGACCACGGCAAGACCGGCGCAGACTCCCGAACCAGCTCCGGCGCCTGCCCCGACGCCTCCAATAGCTTCCTCCGCATCACCCGTGGTCGAAGAGCGGTCTCAGGATGTGGTTCGGCCGTCGACGAACGGGTCGAGCGAGACGGCGGCGCCGCCCGCCACGCCGACGTCGCCGGCCGAGCGCGATCCGGCCGAGGCGCCGCAGTCGGAACCGACCGTCGGTGGGTACCGGAAGGATGCTGGCAGGAACGGCCCAATGGCGGCCGAGGCGGCGCGCAGCGGCGATCCGTCGCGGCGGCGTGAGCCCGTGCTCGGTGCAAGCGAAGAAGCTGTTTCGACCGACACCCGTCCTCCATTACCCGGCGATGTCGTTGCCGGCCTGACGCGCGGCGCGCGCTCGGAGAGAGCCAGCGCCCTTGGCGATACGCCGATGAAGCCGTCGCGTCTGCCCCTGATTCTGGGTAGTGTGCTGGCGGCAATAATCCTGATCGGTATTGCGGCGGTGGCGTATTCCCAGCGCGACACGCTTGTCGCCTTGCTGGCCGGCGAGGAGCCGGAGAGGATAGAGCCGGGTGAGCCGCCCGCTGCGCCGGAGCCGGAGGCGACACAGGCACCGACCGAGACACCCCAGAACGGTGGCGCAGTAAAGAATGCCGAGAGACTTCTTGACGACGATGCGTCTCCGGCGGCACCTGACGCCCGCTCGGTGACCACCACGCGGATCGCACCTGGCCCGGACGGCGCGGAGGACGTCGCACCCCGGCAGGTCGAGCCGGAGCAGCCGCCCGCAACCATGACGCCCGATCCTGAACTTGCCCAGGAGCAAGGGCCGGACTCCACCGCGGACCAGCAGCCTCCGGCTGCGCCGGCAGCACCGCAAGGCGAAGCACCGGGGGGCCCTACGGATGATGACCCGACGCCCGCAGCCCCTGAAGAGGAACCAGAGGTGACGCCGGCGCCCTCTGCGGGCGCTACCGAGCCAGCACAGTCATCGACGAACGGCGAAGTTGCCGCAGTCGCGCAGCGGTCGATCCTCTACGAAGAGGGCGCCGACAACGATTCGGGTACCGCCTCGCCCGGGCGTGCAGTGTGGGAGGTCGGCACCGACGAAAGCGGCGGCCAGCCTGCCACCGTGCTGAAGCTGCGTGCCGAGATTCCCGAGCGTGGCGTGTCGGCGGATATTGAGCTGAAGCCCAATCTCGACCAGTCCCTGCCAGCAAGCCATCTGCTTGAGATCCGGTTCCAGGTTCCGCCCGACTTCCCCAGCAGGGGCGTTGCCGACATTCCGGGCCTTGTCATGAAGACAACCGAAGAGGCTCGGGGCGACGCCCTGATCGGGGCGTCGGTCAAGGTCGCAGACGGCTACTTCTGGGTGGCGCTCTCCAATGTTCCCACCGAGCGGGACCGCAACTTGTCGCTGCTGCGCGAGCGCGGCTGGATCGACATTCCGATGCTTTACGAGGACGGCAAGCGTGCGATCCTGACGATCGAGAAGGGGAACCCGGGCACGCGGGCGGTGAACCAGGCGATTGACGCCTGGACGCAGGGATAGGTCAGGCGCCATCCTGCGTCCGGCGTGGATCGACCGGGCGGATCGATCGCGTCCGAACCACACGGTCGTGCGCGGCAGCGCATCGCGTTCAATCTCCACCCTTGCCAAATTCGTATAGCCGTATCATGGTGCAGTACCTCCGAGGGGTGCTCCGCAAGGAGCTGAGATGGCCTCAAGCCGAACCCTTAGAACCTGATCCGGGTCATACCGGCGAAGGGACTGGAACCCGAGCCTTGTTTCCCGGATCTCCGACTGTCTGATCGGCCTTCAGGCTGATGGGAAGGAGATCCTTTGTCCGTGGTGAAGCCGACGTCGGACATTCGTCCGACGCCTGAAACCCCAGATGTTTTCCAGCCGAGTTACCGCGGCTTGAGAGGGCTGCCGCAACGCATCCTGCGTATTGCGGCGGTGACGGCTTCGCTTCTGGTTGCCTGGGAGGCGGCTGTTCAGCTGCTTGCCCTCCCGCCATTCATGCTGCCGGGGCCGACCCGGGTTGCAGCCGCGTTGTGGCAGCAGCGAATTTTCCTGCTCCAGAATGCCTCTGTCACGGCGCTCGAAACCGGCCTCGGCCTGCTGCTCGGTGCCGGTCTTGGCGCCCTGATAGCCCTTGCGATGGCACTCTATCCTCCAACCCGGCGTGTGGTGCTGCCGGTCATCGTCGTGAGCCAGGCGCTGCCGGTGTTCGCGATCGCACCGCTTTTGGTGCTGTGGTTCGGCTACGGACTGTCGTCGAAGGTAGCCATGGCAATGCTGATCATCTTCTTCCCAGTTGCATCGGCATTCCACGATGGTCTGCGCCGCACCGATCCCGATCTTCTGGCCCTTGGCACGCTCTATCGTGCCAGCTCCTGGCAAATCCTCGTGCACCTGAGACTCCCGGCTGCACTGCCGGCGCTTGGATCGGGCCTGCGTGTCGCGGCAGTCTTCGCACCGATCGGCGCGGTGATTGGTGAATGGGTCGGGTCCTCCGCCGGGCTGGGTTTCGTGATGCTGCAGGCCAACGCCCGCGTGAAGACGGACCTGATGTTCGCCGCGCTGGCACTGCTCGCGGCGATGGCGGTGCTGCTACGTGCCGCCGTCGATGCCGGGACGCGTCGACTGACGCCCTGGCAAACCGAGGATTGAGCCGTGTTCCCTTCCGCGTGAAAGAGGAGAAAACGCATGTTTCGCCCGGCACTTACCGCCATGCTGATGTTGATCGCACTGTCGATTCCCGCCGCGGCGGCCGACAAGCTCACCGTGCTGCTCGACTGGTTCGTCAATCCCGATCACGCGCCGCTGGTCGTGGCCGAGCAGAAGGGCTTTTTCGAAGCGCAGGGTCTCGACGTCGAACTGGTCCAGCCTGCCGACCCGAGCGCGCCGCCGCGGCTCGTTGCCGCCAAGCAAGGCGACATCGCTGTGTCCTACCAGCCGGTATTGCATAGCCAGATCGATGAAGGACTGCCACTCGTCGCTGTCGGCGTGCTGGTCGAAACACCGCTCAATGCCCTGATCACCAAGGCGGACGGGCCGGTGCAGAACCTCGAGGATCTCCATGGCCGCAAGGTCGGCTTCTCGGTCGCGGGCTTCGAGGACGCTCTGCTGTCGGCGATGTTGAAGAGTGTCGGGCTCGCTGCGACCGATATCGAGCTCGTAAACGTCAACTTCTCGCTGTCACCGGCGTTGCTGTCGGGTCAGGTCGATGCCGTTATCGGCGGCTATCGCAATTTCGAGCTGACGCAAATCGCGCTCGAAGGTCACAAGGGCAAGGCGTTCTATCCGGAGGAACACAGCGTCCCGGCTTATGACGAGCTGATTTATATCGTGCACGAGGACGCAACCGGGGACACGCGTTTCCGCCGGTTCCTTTCGGCAGTCGAAGCGGCCACCATCTATCTGACCAATCACCCGGAGGAGGCATGGAAGGCCTTTATTACCGCCTATCCGAACCTCGATGACGAGTTGAACCGGCAAGCTTGGTTCGACACGTTGCCGCGCTTTGCCAAGCGCCCGTCGGCGGTAGATCTCGGCCGCTACGACCGTTTCGCCACCTTTCTGCACGACAGTGGAATGATCAAGTCCATCGTGCCGGCAACAGAATACGTCAAGGCACTCCAGTGAGCCGAGTACCTGAGGTGGCCACGGTCGACGTTGCCCGAATTGCAGATTCTACCCTCCGTTGCCGCCTCCGGAGCCTGCCTCTGGCCGCAGCAGGGGTTGACTGCACTGACCAGCCGCCAAGCGGCGAGCGCGGCAGAGGGATGGCTCCGGTGGCGTCAGGGAGGGCTTACCGACCAATCTGCTCGGGCTCGGGCGAGCGATGTTCCAGCTCCCGGGCGCTGCGGCGTACGGCCTTTTGAACCTTCTCGAAGGCGCGGACCTCGATCTGGCGCACGCGCTCGCGGCTGACGCCGAACTCTGTCGACAGATCCTCCAGCGTCATCGGCTCTTCCGCGAGGCGTCGGGCCTCGAAGATCCTGCGCTCGCGCTCGTTGAGCACGTCCATTGCTTCGCTCAGCAACTGACGGCGTTGGTCGAGTTCTTCCTGATTGGCAAGCACGGTTTCCTGGCTGTCGCTGTCGTCGACGAGCCAGTCCTGCCATTCGCCGGATTCGGATTCGGCGCGGATGGGCGCGTTCAGCGAGGCGTCGCCGGCCAGCCGACGATTCATCGAGACAACGTCCTCTTCGGTGACCCCGAGCTTGGTCGCAATCTCCTGAACCTGATCCGGCCTGAGGTCGCCCTCGTCAAGAGCCTGGATCCGGCCCTTCAGGCGACGCAGGTTGAAGAACAGCCGCTTCTGGTTCGCTGTGGTGCCCATCTTCACCAGGCTCCACGAGCGAAGGATGTATTCCTGAATTGCGGCCTTGATCCACCACATCGCATAGGTAGCGAGCCGGAAGCCCTTGTCGGGCTCGAACCGCTTGACAGCCTGCATCAGGCCGACGTTGCCTTCAGATATTACCTCTGCAATCGGCAGACCGTAGCCGCGATAGCCCATAGCGATCTTGGCGACGAGCCTGAGATGCGAAGTGACAAGCTTTTCTGCAGCCTCCGGATCCTCATGCTCCTTGTAGCGCTTGGCGAGCATGTACTCTTCCTGTGGCTCAAGCATGGGGAAGCGCCGGATCTCATCGAGATAACGGCTCAGACCGCCTTCCCCGGCAGTCAGTACAGGTACGTTCTGGGCCATGAAATGCGCCCCCTTTCTCCCAAGCTGCGCGCGCCGCCGGCCAATCGTTCCGAACCGGACCAAACAAGCCGCGCGCCGGCGCCCGTTCAGGCGCGCCGTCGAAATTCACTATATGGGGCTTTGCGTCGAAAACGCGACCCGGCGGTGCGTAAAAACGCCTCACCTTAGGCCCAACCATCAAGTCAAGATTGCGTTCCGACCTCGCGCACCCTTGCGGGAGAACGGGCGGTTTCAGATTTGCCGGAGTGCGTCGACAACCGCTTCAAAATCCGGCGGCAACGGACTTTCGAACCGCATGACCTTGCCAGATTGGGGATGCTCGAACGCTAGCAGGCCGGCGTGCAGGGCCTGACGCGGAAAGGCGGCGACGAGGCCGCGCGCAGGCTCGGGCAGGCGCGCAGACTTGGTGCGGAAACCGGCGCCGTAATCGCTGTCGCCGATCAGCGGATGTCCGATGTGGGCCATGTGAACCCGGATCTGGTGGGTGCGGCCGGTCTCTAGCCGGCAGGTCAGAAGGGACGCCAGCGCTGCTGTCTCCTGTGGGCCGAAACGCTCGACGACCTGCCAGTGTGTAACGGCATGGCGCCCGCCGGACTGCGTGACTGCGATCTTGCGGCGATCAGAGGTGGCCCGGGCCAAGGCCGCATTCACCGTGCCCTTCAGCGCCGCCGGCGCACCCCACACCAGCGCGCAATACGCCCGCTCCAGTGAACCGGTGCGGCCGTGGTCGGCGAATTGAGCGGCAAGCGCGCGATGCGCATGGTCCGTCTTGGCGGCAACGATCAGACCGGTGGTGTCCTTGTCGAGGCGGTGAACGATCCCTGGCCGGCGCACGCCGCCTATGCCGGACAGGGTGTCGCCGCAATGGGCGATCAGGGCGTTGACCAGCGTGCCTGTCCAGTGGCCCGCGCCCGGGTGCACCACCAGCCCGGCGGGCTTGTCGATTACGATCAGGGAGGAGTCCTCGTAGACGATGTCGAGAGCGATGTCCTCGGCCTGCGGCTCCGCAGGTTCGGGCGTTGGCACCGCAATGACGATTGCTTCGCCTTCGTTGACCCTGTATTTCGGCTCCACTATCGTGCGGCCGCCGACCATCACCTCGCCCTGTCGGATCAGGGCCTGGATCCGGTTGCGGCTCAGCCCCGTAACGTGACGCGCCAGCACGGCATCGAGCCGACCTCCGGCATCGTCGCTTGAAACCGTCACTTCAGCCCGGTCGGGATCGTCGCCTTCCTCAAACAGGTCACTCATGGATCATCCCGTTCTCGATGACGACAAGGAACCGCCGCTGGATCCGGCGGCCGAGCGGCTGCAGGCCAAGCTGAAGCGCCTGCTTGTGGTATCGAGCCTCATCATGGTTCTCGGCTTTGTCGCCGTCTTTGCCGCGATCCTGTATAAGCTGACGGCCGGCTCCGGCAAGGGCCCCGACGAGGAGCCAGCCGCGACGATAGCGCTTCCGGCTGATGCCGAGGTCTTGTCGATGACCATCTCCGAGGGACGATTGATACTGTTGGTCCGGCAGGAAACACGGCAGTCACTCTTTTATTTCGATCCCATAACCGGGCGTCAGCTCGGCCGCAGCGACTTCGTCGTTCGATAGACCGCTGTTGGTTTCAGCACGTCAGGAATGGATCGGTACCTGCGTCTCCTATCAACCTCTACGCGCGCAGAGGGAGCAGCTGGTGGCGGGCCGATCGAAGTCGGTACGGCCAGCGGACAAGGCCTTGAATTGTCGCCCGTCGATATGACCGCAGGGCTTGCCAAGTGGAGCGCAAGCCGCTATACCGCGCGTCCATCGTCTCAGCGACCGACTGATGCCCCCATCGTCTAGCGGTCTAGGACGCCGCCCTCTCACGGCGGAAACAGGGGTTCGAGTCCCCTTGGGGGTGCCATTCGTTTTACAACATATTGAAGGGCCTAGCCTTTCCGGCTTCGCCCCTTACCTCATTCGAAGGTGCGGGGCGATCGAACGCTTCCGCGCCCTGAGCAAGGGCTGTGCGGCGCGCGCGGGGGCGTCTTGCTGGTGGCAGAGCGGCACGGCAGACGTGTAGCCGCGTGCGCTTTGGTGTCTGGCGCCGTCCAACGTCTTCAGATGGTCTGCAAGCCGGTGTGCAAGGGCTACGATGGTAAGCGTCGGCAGGTCGTTGCCGGCGGTCGGAAACACCGAACTGCCGAGCACGAACAGATTGCTGGTGCCATGCACCTTGCAGTTCGCATCGACGACACCCAGTCGAGCGTCTTTGTGCATGCGGGTTGTGCCCATGTGATGCCACGTGCAGGCCGGACGCTCGAGTGCTTCCCATTCTTCCGGCCGAACCACGAGCTTGCCGATCCCACCGACGTGCACTTCCCGACCGATGATGTCGAGTGTCCGCCGAAGCGAATCGTAAGTGGCATCTGTCAGGTGCCAGCGCAGTTCCGCTTGCGGAAGGCCAAACCGATCCGTCGTTTCCGTCAGGACGACGCGGCTCGACGGGCTCGGCTCGGGCTCCAAGATATGATGCAGGCGGAAGGACTGTGTGAGCAGTGTCGGCCGGGCCATGTGCATGAACCAGGACCACAGCAGGCCGGACGCAGGGGTGGGGATCTTTATCAAGGCTTCAAGCAGGCCGATATCCGCCGCTCCCGCAGCCACGCGGGCTCTTTCTCGCTCCAGAAACATTGCTCTCAGGGAAGAGAGTTTCTCTGCATCCTGACCAAGAAAGCAGGGCTCGATCCAGGCTCGATGGTTGAGAAGTTTGTGAGACCTGAGAACTTCCGGGGGCAAGGTTAGCCCTTGGACAACTACGGAGCTGTGCCTGTCAAGCCGGGCCGCCCGCTTCAGCTTGTGCCACCGGGTGGTCCGGACCCGATCGAGGCGAAAAAGCGCTCGTCTCGCATCCCGGCTGTGCGGGAGGATGGTTCCGAGCGTGAAGCGGGGATGATCCATGAAGAAGCGGCCGACGAGCCCGTGCTGATTTCCGATACCCTGGCTCAACAACATCAGCCGGGCATTTTCTATGCCGCCTGCGGCAAGCACAAAAAGTCGAGCCTTGACGCTGACTTCGTTCGTTCCGCATCTGGAGACTACATCGTGTACGTGGTTGTTTCCGGCGGCCGGTCTCAGGAAGAGAGCCGTGCAGTTGAGAACCAAGGTGACATTCTCAGCCGTTTGCAAAGGCCGTTTGAAATGTTGGCCGAGTCGGAGATTGCTGCAGAGGGAGGCTGCATCCAGCCGAAGCAGCGTCGACCGTCCAACCGGAAGCCGCTGGCGTTGGCCCAGTGCGCCCGGATCCTGAATTCCCAGGGTCTCCTTGGCTCGAACGTAATACGGCGCCAGATGGTGTCGGTCGAATGGCCAGCCACTGAACGAGACCCATGGCCGCGCTTGAAAATCCTGTTCGTCAAGCGGTTTGCAGAAGCCGCCCCAACCCATTGGTTGCGTGCTGCCGCCGTAACCACGAAGACGACATGTTCTGAGAGACTCGTATGGAAGCCCGCCTATCATACCCGAATTGAGATCCTGAGACTCTTGGCTCAGCCGCTTTCCGCCACTCTCCAGAACGCAAACCGTCAAACGCTGGCCGATGAGATCTGCGGCAAGCGTCAGTCCACCGGCGCCAGCACCAATGATGCAAACGTCAAACAGCTTGTCCGGAGGTAAATCCTTAAAATCAGAAATCGACATGACAGTAAGCGCTCTTCAAAGCCGATCAAATCCGCCTTGCGGCAAGGGTAGAAAGTAAGCTTTGTTCCCTTGCAACTTTGCATTCTGCTAGCGCTCAGCCCCAATTTAATTACTGAGACTGTTCTTCATCTGAATTAATTTCAGAACGGACCCAAACAGACTTTCAAATGCTTAGCCTATACGGCGGATAATACTTGAGTATATTTACAAGAAAAGCAGGTTCTGTTTCAATCAGGCGATCATCCTGTGCCAATAATCTTTCCGTCCGCGCCCCCATCTTATAAGTCTTGGAAGTATCGGCAAAGGCTTTGAGCCAATCCAGCTGCCGAGTGCGGCGGCAATCGGTGTCCCAGATTGGGGGCATTCGTTACAATCCGCAGGGAATCGCGTTTTCCTCCTGTGAACACTCCAGTCGGCTCCAATGGCCGGGTCCGGCGGACCGAGGCACCACACGCCCATCAAGCTTCGACTTTGCGCTTTTCGTCTTCCGGATGAAGTGACCGCTCCTGAGAGCGGGGGGACTGGCGCTTGCGCGCTGCCAGGATCCGCCCTGCAAGGCTTTCCGGATCGGCTTCGAAGCTGGCTCGGGAGGCTCCATCAATTGGGAAGAGGTCCTCTTCATCGGCAAGATCGGCGGCGACTTCGGCTGCGAGTGCTTTCAGCGTCTTGCGCAAGGTCTCGAAGTCGGCCCCGCTGGCAAGTTCCGCGCGCAGGGCATCGTTCTCCGCCTCAAGCGCGCGCAACTGGTCGCTGTTCTCAGCAGTGGCGGCCTGCGTGCCCGGGCGATTGTCCAACTCGAGCGAAAGCCGTGCGATCTCAGCCTGCGCTGCGATGTATCGTGTTTCCATGTCGAGCAGCTTGCTGTCCAACGTCTTGATGCGCTCATCGCGTGTCGATTCCGGGGCCGGGCGCAGCGCAGCCGCCTGGGCATTGTGCAGGGCGTCTTCGGCCCGCCGCAGTCGGCGGCGCAAGTTTGCGACCTCAGATTCCAGGGCCGCCGTTCTGGCAATGGCTGACGCTTCGGCGACGCTGGCTTCCGCCGGCGTGACGTCGTCTTCGGAGGTCGTCTCCGCGGCCGCCGAAAGGCGTGCTTCCAATTCCGCATAGCGGTTGAGATGCCCGTCGATATCGCGTTCGAGGTTCCTTATCCGGACATTGGCGGCCGCGAGTGCCGCCTCCTGGTCGGCGATCGTCCGGCGCAGCGTTCTTTCAAGCTCCGCTGCATCCATCAGTGCCTGGTCACGATCTTCCAGCGTTCTCCGGGTGTTCGTTGCAGCCTTTTCGGCTTCCGTCCTGGCAATGCGACTTGCAGTGACCTCTTGCTGCAGCCGTTCGATCGACTTCTCCAGTCGGCAGACCTGGACCGCGTGGTCGGCACGCAGAGCATCGATTTCGGCTCGCGTGTCGGCCATAGAAAGCGGTGCCGTCGCCGTAACGGCCCGGCGGGTCAGGCGGACGGCACGCCGCCAAACGGCGGACAGCACCACGATGGACAGGAGCCCGGCGATACAGAAGCCGAGGGCCACAAACATTGCTGCTTCGATCAAGACCATGCACCGTATCAGACCGCGCCAATCCTACTGCTTACCTTAGGTTAGACCTGAGTCCAAGCAGATCGACTGCCGGCCCGACGTCGGATGCGCACCATCCTGACGCTTCGAATGGAGATCGGGCACGGTCGGGCGCTGCGCCGAACGATTCAGTCCGTCACCGGATCAACCGCGGCGCACGCCAACCTAGAACGGGTTCCAAGTCGGCTCGCGCGTGAACTTCAAGTAGCCCATATTGATACCGAGCCTGGCGCCGAGGCCGGCCCGCACCGGGACCACGTAGATGTCGTTGTTCGCCAGCACCGTCATTCCGAAGCCGCCGACCAGGTACGCCGAGCCGTTGACGCCGCCGAACCGGTTAAATATCGCATCGGTTGATGGCAGGTTGTAGACGAGCATCATCACGCGCGCACCGTCGCCGCCGATGTCCCACCCGATCGACGGGCCTTGCCAGAACACTTTCATTGTTCCGGCATTGCGGGTGTAGAGTTGGCCCTCGCCGTAACGGGCGCCGGCGATGATCGCGCCAGAGCCTTCCTCGCCCAGCACATAACCATTCGGTTCGCCGTAGTTCTTTACCGCCTGTTCGACCACCGAGGCGAGGCCGCCGGAGATCTGACCGAAAAAGCGGTGGCCGGCGTTGACCAGCTCCTCCTGGTTGTAGGTTTCAGGCTGCTGCTGAGCAGCAGCGGGCTGCCAGGAAATGGCGAGGGCGACGCCGAGGGCTAGCCCAACGAACCACTGTGTCACCATGTTCGCCCTGGTCTTCATCGTGCGATCCTTCTGTTCAGCGCCGGCCAGCGCGGCGTCAGTTCGGACACGGGCAGCGTGCCCCACCTGCCTTCGGCCGTGGCGTTCCACCTTATTGACGCACTCCGTTCCCTGCCGGGCGCAATCCGTGTCCGGGTCCCGTAAAACATGGACCGGTCGTGTCGGCGCCTGCATCGCCATCATCGTCCCAGTTGCCCGCGCGTTCGGATCGCGACAGGTTGGGAGACGAGATACGGCTGACCGAATCGCCGGACCGAATCGCTGCGACAGTGTAGACAAATTCGGATGAGATTGTGGTGGATCACCTTGAGCCTTGTTGCCGTGCCGACGCTCGCCCTGGCAGCAGGCAATGCCGGCGTTGGCCGATTTGCGACCGACCCGGTAACAGGCTACGCTCTCGGCGGCCACGATCCTGTCGCCTATTTCACCGATAAGGCGCCGCGTCGTGGAGAAGCCGAACTGGAGGCGCATTGGCGCGGAGTGGTGTGGACCTTCGTCAACGAGGGCAACCGGGCTGCCTTCGTCGCCGCACCGGAGGTCTATGCGCCGCGTTTTGGCGGCTGTGATCCATATTCCCTGGCGGAAGGCTATGCCACCACGGGGAATCCTCTGGTCTTCGCTCTCTACGGGGAACGGTTGTATCTATTCCATTCAGAGGTAGATCGCTTCCTTTTCCTGGCGAATCCCGAACACCTGCGGGCGGAGGCGGAGAAAAACGCCGACCGTCTCGAGTGCGTGCCGAAATGAGTGAGGATTGCCCACCGGTTCGCCCCGTTGCCTTGGCATCATCGCGCGCCGAGTGTAACCCTCTTAGGCCGCGTTCGAATCGGGAATTCCCAAGACCTTTGTTTGTTCCTCGTGAGGAAGCCTCATGTCCATGATCGGTGATCTGACCTCCCTCGACCTTGCCGCGCTCGTCGCAAGTCGTGTCTGCCACGACATCATCTCTCCCGTCGGGGCGATTACCAACGGACTTGAGGTCCTCGATGAAGAGGGCAACGAAGACATGCGCGACTTTGCGATGGACCTGATCCGCAAGAGCGCGCGTCAGGCCTCGGCGAAGCTGCAGTTTGCCCGGCTCGCCTTCGGGGCGGCCGGTTCCGCGGGAGCAGAGATCGACCTCGGCGATGCGCAAAAGGTCGCGGCCGGCTTCCTGGAAAACGAAAAGGCGGACCTCAGCTGGGAAGTGCCGCGTCTGCTGATGGGCAAGAACCGGGTCAAGCTGTTGTTGAACCTGATCCTGATCGCGAACCAGTGCGTGCCCCGCGGTGGGATGATCACGGTTTCGATGGAGGGTGATCAGGAAACGCCGACGTTCAGGCTCGCCGTCACAGGGCCTTCAGCGAAAGTGCCGGGCCTCGTCACGCAGATTCTTTCCGGTGTAGAACCGGAGAGGATTGACGCCCACTCTGTCCAATCGGTCTACACTATTCTCCTTGCGCGTGAATGTTCCATGGATTTACATCTTGTTAAGGAAGATGAAGTTGTAGTTATTACTGCGTCTCATGTGAGTTAGTAGAATCTTTTAAAGAAATAGACTGTTTCAATCTATCTTAACTGTTTGATCCCAGACTCCTCGACAGGGATGGCGCAATCGGTGTCTGTCGACACGATTGCAGTAATTAGTCGGGTGAGTATGGCCATGGACGACCTCCTCAGTGAGTTCCTTACCGAGACGAGCGAAAGTCTCGATGTCGTCGACGTTGAACTGGTAAAATTCGAACAAGAGCCGAACAACGCCAAGATTCTCGACAATATCTTTCGGCTCGTCCATACGATCAAAGGCACCTGTGGCTTTCTCGGCCTGCCCCGACTGGAGGCGCTCGCCCACGCCGCCGAGACCTTGATGGGCAAATTCCGCGACGGCGTCTCGGTCACTCCGGAAGCAGTGTCGCTGATCCTCAATTCAATCGATCGTATCAAGGAAATTCTCTCCGACCTGGAGGCAGCCAACGGCCGCGAGCCGGAAGGCTCTGACGACGATCTGATCTCCGAACTGGAACGCATGTCCATGTCGGCGACCGTCGAGGCAACGGCGGGGGCCGACGGTCCTGCCGCAGAGGACGATGCCGCCGAGGAGGAAGACGTCCCGATCACCCGGGGCAGCTTGGTCGATCAGGTTCTCGAGCGGCCCCTGCGTCCAGGGGAAGTGTCGCTTGACGAGCTGGAGCGCGCGTTCCGCGAGGCCGAGGTGGAAATCGAACTGCCGACCGCCGCTGCACCCGAGATGGAGACGGAGGACGACGAGGAAACGGTTCCGGTCGCCGCGCCGCGCTCCCGCGAAACAGAGTCCGTCAAGGCCGGGGCGGAAAAGACCGAAAAGAAGAACGCCAGCTCGGTCTCGAACCAGACCATCCGCGTGGCCGTCGAGACGCTCGAACATCTTATGACGATGGTCTCGGAGTTGGTTCTCACCCGCAACCAGTTGCTCGAGATTGTCCGGCGCCACGAGGATTCTGAGTTCAAGGTACCGCTGCAGCGGCTTTCGAATGTCACGGCCGAGCTGCAGGAAGGCGTTATGAAGACGCGGATGCAGCCAATCGGCAATGCCTGGCAGAAGCTGCCACGTATCGTACGCGACCTCAGCCAAGAGCTGGAGAAGCCGATCGAGCTGGAAATGGCTGGTGCCGACACCGAACTTGATCGCCAGGTGCTGGAGCTGATCAAGGATCCGCTCACCCATATGGTCCGCAACTCGGCCGATCACGGCCTGGAGATGCCGGCCGAGCGGCGTAAGGCCGGCAAGCCGGAGAAGGGCACCGTCCGGCTTTCGGCCTATCATGAGGGTGGCCACATCATCATCGAGGTCAAAGACGACGGCCGAGGCCTCGATGTCGAGAAGATCAAGAAGAAGGTGATCGAGAACGGGCTCGCCAGTGAAAGCGAGCTCGAGAAGATGACCGACCAGCAGATCTACAAGTATATCTTCAAGGCCGGCTTCTCTACAGCGACGGAAGTCACGAGCGTCTCAGGACGCGGCGTCGGCATGGACGTGGTCCGCAACAACATCGAACTGATCGGTGGGACCGTCGACCTGCGCTCGGCACCCGGCAAGGGCACCACATTCATCATCAAGATCCCGCTGACGCTCGCCATCGTCTCAACCCTCATCGTTGAGGCAAGCGGGGATCGTTTTGCGATTCCCCAGCTTTCGGTGGTGGAACTGGTCCGAGTTCAGTCGAACTCCGAGCACCGTATCGAGCGGATCAAGGACACTCCCGTACTGCGCCTGCGCAACAAGCTGCTGCCGCTCGTGCATCTGCCGCAGTTGCTTGGCACGGCTGAGGCCGCTGAGGACGGCAGCTTCGACGAAGACAACGGCTTTATCGTCGTTATGCAGGTCGGCAGCCAGACCTTTGGCGTGGTGGTCGACGGTGTCTTCCACACCGAGGAAATCGTTGTAAAGCCGATGTCGACGATGCTGCGCAACCTGACAATGTTCTCCGGCAATACCATCCTTGGCGACGGTTCGGTGATCATGATCATCGACCCGAACGGCATCGCGAGCGCGATGGCGAGCCATGCCTCGAGCTTGGCGACCGACGAGGAGACGGACGGTGCCGAGGACGCCATGCTGGCAGCGATCGACGGGCAGTCGAGCATCTCGATGCTTCTGTTCCGGGCCGGTTCGCCCGAACCCAAGGCGGTGCCGCTGTCGCTCGTGACCCGCTTGGAGGAATTCGAGGTGTCCAAGATCGAGCGCTCGAACGGCCGCGATCTGGTGCAGTACCGCGGGGCGCTGATGCCGCTGGTCTATATCGAGCCGTCGCAGGGCCATCGTACGGAGGGTACCCAGCCGATGCTGGTATTCTCCGATGCCGGACGCTCCATGGGTCTGGTGGTCGACGAGATCGTCGACATCGTGGAGGACCGCATGAACATCGAGGTCGGGTCGGAGCGCCCGGGTATTCTCGGTTCGGCAGTGATCAAGGAGCGCGCAACCGAGATCATCGACCTTGGCTACTACCTGCCTCAGGCCTTCGAGGACTGGTTCATGCGCAAGGAGATGGACAGTGCCGCGCTGACCAAGAAGGTGCTTCTGGTCGACGACAGCGCGTTCTTCCGCAACATGCTAACGCCTGTTCTCAAGGCGGCGGGCTATCATGTGACCGCGTGCTCGAGTGCCGCCGCGGCCTTTGAGCTCCTGGAAAACGGGGACGGCTTCCATGCGGTGGTCAGCGACATCGAGATGCCGGAGATCAACGGCTTCGAGTTCTGCGAGGCGATGCGCCGTGACCCGCGCTTCCGCAAGCTTCCGATCCTGGCGCTGTCGGCCGTGGTAACCCCGGCTTCAATCGAGCGCGGGCGCCAGGCCGGCTTCGATGATTATGTGGCCAAGTTTGACCGTCCTGGTCTGATCGCGGCCCTCAAGGACGTGTTCTCCGGTGAGCTGGGACTTGCGGCATGAACAAGCATGACACCAATGCCTCGGCCGTTGCCGAGACCATTCAATACGTCACCGTCGTGATTGGCGGACAGCTCTTCGGCCTGCCAATCTCTCAGGTCCACGATGTTTTCGTGCCGGAACGAGTGACCCGAGTGCCGCTGGCCGCACCGGAAGTGGCGGGGGTGCTCAACCTGCGCGGTCGGATCGTGACGGCGATCGACATGCGTAAGCGCCTGCATCTTCCGCCGCGCGACGAGAACACCGCAATGATGGCGGTGGGGATCGAGTATCGAGGTGAGTCCTATGGTCTCGTCATCGATACGGTCGGCGAGGTGCTGATACTCGAAGAGGCGTCTCGCGAATCCAATCCGTCCAACCTCGACAAGCGCTGGGCGGAAGTTTCGGGCGGCGTCCACCGGCTCGACGGCAAGCTTATGGTCATTCTCGACGTCGAACGGCTGCTGGGCTCCATGGTCGAGCCGCTGGCTGCCGCATGACCGAAGCAGCCACCGCTGTCCAGCCGGATGGGGGGCGGTGGCTCCAGTCTCTGGAATCGACCGGCCGGAGACAGGCTGGTCCAGACTCAACCGCCGGGCCGCAGGCACTCGGCAATCGGAGTAGGCTCAGATGAAGCACTGCCTTGTGGTGGATGACTCCAGCGTCATTCGAAAGGTTGCCCGTCGGATCCTGGAGGATCTCGACTTCAAGATCACCGAGGCAGAGGACGGCCAGCAGGCGCTCAGCGTATGTCGCCAGACCATGCCTGATGCGATTCTGCTGGACTGGAACATGCCGGTCATGGACGGTCTGGAGTTTCTGACCGCGCTGCGGCGCGAGGACGGCGGCGAGGAGCCGATCGTGGTGTTCTGCACCACCGAGAATGATGTCGCGCATATCGCGCGGGCCATTCGCGCCGGTGCCAACGAATACATCATGAAACCGTTCGACCGGGAAATCGTGGAAGCCAAGTTCCAGGAAGTCGGCCTGATCTGACGGTCCCCTCGTGCAGCGGCAACAATAATGACAACACGTCACGCGCCCGTTTCGGCGACGGGTCCTATCACCGATCCCATTCGCGTTATGGTTGTGGATGACTCGGTCGTCATCCGGGGGCTGATTGGCCGCTGGGTCGATTCCGACCCTGCGCTTGCCGTCGTGGCATCGCATCGAAATGGCCGCGTTGCAGTCGAAGACCTTGAGCGCAGCAATCCGGACGTCGTGGTGCTTGACATCGAGATGCCGGAAATGGACGGCCTTACGGCGCTGCCGTTGATGTTGAAGAAGAAGCGCGACCTGACGGTGGTCATGGCCTCCACGCTGACCCGGCGCAATGCGGAGATCAGCCTGAAAGCACTGTCGCTCGGCGCGCAGGATTATGTGCCGAAGCCGGAAACCTCGAGCGAGGTCACGACCTCGATCGATTTCCGGCGCGAATTGATTGAGAAAGTCAAGGTCCTCGGCCTCCGCGGCCGTGCGCTGCGTTCCGCCGGCCGCCCGCAGATGAGGGCCGAGACCCGGGCGGGCCGCGTCGCCTCGCAGCAATCCGTGACGCGGATCGTCACCGCTCCGCCGTCTACCTACGCCAGGAGATCGGCCGCGACCAAGCCAGCATCGGCGTCGTCGGCTGCCTACGCGCTGAGACCCTATGCCACCGTTAAGCCGCGGATCGTCGCGATCGGCTCTTCGACCGGGGGACCGCAGGCGCTGCAGCAGGTTTTGCGCGACATCGGGCCGGCGATCCGCGACGTACCTGTTGCCATCACACAGCATATGCCGCCGACTTTCACCGCGATCCTGGCGGAGCATCTGGCAAAGGCCTCAAAGAGGCCGGCAAAGGAAGCCGAGGCGGGCGAGGTCCTGCAGCCCGGGACCGTCTATGTCGCGCCAGGAGGCCGCCACATGATTCTTGAAAAGGACGGCGGTCACCCGGTGGTCCGACTGACCGAGGATCCACCCATAAACTTCTGCCGGCCCGCGGTGGATCCGCTGTTCGACAGCGTTGCGAAGGTCTACGGCTCGGCGGTGCTCGCGGTCGTCCTGACGGGCATGGGCCACGATGGATCGGCGGGCGTGCGCACGATAGCGGCCGGCGGCGGGAGCATCATCGCTCAGGACGAGGCGACCAGCGTGGTCTGGGGCATGCCGGGTGCCGCGGTGCAGACCGGCCTTTGCTCCGACGTCCTTCCGGTCACCGAGATTGGACCGAAGATCGTGCGAATCCTGAATGGAGGCCTGCGGTGACACCGTCAGAATACGAGTTCCTCAGGCAGTTCCTCAAGTCACGGTCGGGTCTCGTGCTCTCTGCTGAAAAGCAGTACCTGGTCGAAAGCCGGCTTTTGCCGATCGCACGGCAGAACGGGATCGCCTCGCTCAGCGATCTGATCGCTGCGGTCAAACGTCCGGGCAGCGAACGTCTCGCCACGGCGGTGGTCGAGGCGATGACGACCAACGAGTCGTTCTTCTTCCGCGACAAGACGCCATTTGAGCATTTCAAGGATACGATGCTGCCGCATATGCTCCAGCATCGCTCGGCGCGCCGCCGCGTGCGGATCTGGTGTGCCGCCGCCTCTACGGGTCAGGAGCCTTATTCGCTCGCAATGTGCCTCAAGGAGGCAGGTTCGAAGATCGCAGGCTGGAGCTTCGACATTCTTGGAACCGATCTGTCTAACGAAGTACTCGAAAGGGCGCGGGCAGGCATCTATAGCCAGTTCGAAGTCCAGCGCGGCCTGCCGATCCAGATGCTGCTGAAACACTTCACGCAGAAGGGAGATCTCTGGCAGATCAACGCAGATCTTCGTGCGATGGTTCAGTGGCGGCAGCTCAATCTTCTCGACAGCTTGATCGCTCTCGGAGAATACGACATCATATTCTGCCGCAACGTGCTGATTTACTTTGATCAGCAGACGAAAATCGACGTGCTCGACCGGATCGCCAGGCAGATGCCGACGGACGGGTATCTCGTGCTCGGCGCTGCCGAAACCGTTGTGGGCCTGACCGATAGATTCCAGCCGGTTCCGGATCGACGCGGCCTTTATCAACTGAAGACGAGCGCCGCCGCGGCGGCGCCTCCTCGGCTCGCCGCAATCGGCGGCGTGAACTGAAGTACCGCCCTTGCCTGGCAAGCCGCAATTCCTGTCTGGCCGCCGGACTGGGCCGCTCGTCCTCGCCCGCTTCCGCGATCCGACGGCCCAGTGACAGCCGAAACAAAAACACCGGCCTCTCGAGCAGGCCGGTGTCGCATCGTGTCGGGCAGGCTGTGGGAAGGCTGCGGTTCAGGCAGCCTTTTCCTCCGGTTCGCGCAGCACGTAGCCGCGCCCCCAGACCGTCTCGATGTAATTCTTGCCGCCGGTCGCCGCCGCGAGCTTCTTACGCAGCTTGCAGATGAAGACGTCGATGATCTTCAACTCCGGCTCGTCCATGCCGCCGTAGAGATGGTTGAGGAACATCTCCTTGGTCAGCGTGGTGCCCTTGCGCAGTGAAAGCAACTCGAGCATCTGATATTCCTTGCCGGTCAGATGCACGCGCTGGCCATCGACCTCGACCGTCTTGGTGTCGAGATTGACCGTGAGGTCGCCTGTGACGATGACCGATTGGGCATGCCCCTTGGAGCGGCGGACGATCGCATGGATGCGGGCGATCATTTCGTCCTTGTGGAACGGCTTGGTCATATAGTCGTCGGCGCCAAAGCCGAGCCCGCGAACCTTGTCTTCGATGCCGGCGAGGCCGGAAAGGATCAGGATCGGCGTCTTAACCTTCGAAACGCGCAAGGTGCGCAGGACCTCGTACCCCGACATGTCGGGCAGATTGAGGTCGAGCATGATGATGTCGTAATCGTAGAGTTTGCCGAGGTCGATGCCTTCCTCGCCAAGGTCCGTCGTATAGACGTTGAAGTTTTCGGACTTAAGCATCAGTTCGATGCTTTGCGCTGTCGCGCTGTCGTCCTCGATCAACAATACGCGCATGCCAATCCCCTTTTTTGCCTATCCTGGGCAAGCCGCACCGGCAGGTACGCTCCGGGGCGAAGGACTGCGGTTAACCTCGACTCGACTGTGTGAGACAATGGTTAACAAAATCTGATTCACACCCGCAAGCGCCGATGAAGCGAGTTCGGGAGATTTTCCCAACCACTTGAAAAACTGACGGAAATTCTTTCCGAAATTTCTTCAAGTGCCACTTCAGCGAATCGGCCTAACCGACTCAAGTGACTCACCTCACACTGCGCACGCTTCCCAAGGACAGTTCGCCATCTGCATTAAGCCCTCGGGAATTAAGATTAACCAGAGTCGTAAACGATCGGTTACCCTTGGTTCGGAATTGCGAATCCACGGAAGGAGGCGGGATGGAGCCGCTCTTCGCTGAGATCGAATCCTTGATGTCGACGGAGATCTACGGCCGCGTGGTTTCCGTGCAGGGCCTTCTGGTGGAGGTCGCCGGACCGGTGCACGAGATGAGCGTCGGCGCCCGCTTGGCCATCGAGAGCGGCGATGGCGGAGAGGCCGTGTTTGCCGAGGTGGTCGGGTTTCGCGACGAGCGGGCGCTGTGCATGCCGTTTGCCGGCCTGGAGGGGGTTCGCATGGGCTGTCGGGCGGTGCTCGCCGCGCGCGACGCGCTGGTGCACCCGAGCGCCGGCTGGCTCGGCCGCGTCGTCAACGCCCTTGGCCAGCCGATCGACGGCAAAGGGCCGCTTCCGTCCGGCGGTGATCCGCGCCGGCTACGCGCCGCCCCGCCACCGGCGAGCGAGAGGGCGCGTGTCGGGCCGCCGGTTGATCTTGGGGTGAGGGCGCTCAATACCTTCGTCACATGCTGCCAGGGGCAGCGCATGGGCATCTTCGCCGGATCCGGAGTCGGCAAGTCGGTTCTGATGTCGATGATCGCACGCAACATGTCTACCGACGTGGCCGTCATCGGGCTGATCGGCGAGCGTGGTCGGGAGGTCCAGGAGTTCATCGAGGACGACCTTGGCCCTGAAGGCCTCGCCCGGGCGGTGGTCGTCGTCGCGACCTCTGACGAAAGCGTGCTGATGCGCCGTCAGGCTGCCTATATGGCAATGACGGTGGCCGAGTACTTTCGGGACCGAGGCCAGAATGTCCTTTGCATGATGGATTCGGTGACCCGTTTTGCCATGGCACAGCGGGAGATCGGCTTGTCGATCGGAGAACCGCCGACGTCGAAGGGCTATACGCCGACCGTCTTTACGGAACTGCCGAAGCTGCTCGAGCGGGCCGGCCCCGGAAAGACGGGGACGGGCTCGATCACCGGACTTTTCACCGTGCTCGTCGAGGGCGACAATCACAACGAGCCGGTGGCAGATGCCGTCCGCGGCATCCTCGATGGCCATATCGTCATGGAGCGGGCGATCGCTGAACGCGGGCGCTATCCGGCAATCAATGTCCTGAAGTCGGTATCGCGCACCATGCCCCGCTGTGTTCCGCAGCCGATGCTGCCGGTCCTGCGCAAGGCGCGCCAGCTGATGGCGACCTACACGGACATGGAGGAATTGATCCGGCTTGGCGCCTACCGGCGCGGAGCCGAACCGACGGTCGACGAGGCGATTGCCAGGCACGAGGCGTTAGAAGCCTTTCTCGCTCAGGAGAAGGACGATGCCACCGCGATGGAAGAAGGTTACCGCCGCCTTGCCAACCTTTTGGAAATGACTCTGGTGTAGCTTGGTCTCGGTGATTGGAGACCGAGTATGAGATCGCGTGAAAGCCTCATTCGCCTGAAGCAGTTCCAGGTCGACGAAAAGCGTCGCCAGGTTGCCCAGATCGAATCGATGATCGCCGAGTTTCAGCGCATGGCGGACGACCTGGACGAGCAGATCAAGGCCGAGCAGGCCCGCGTGGGCATCACCGACGTCGGGCATTTCGCTTATCCGACCTTTGCAAAGGCCGCAGCGCAGCGGCGCGACAATCTGCTGCATTCAGCGGCAGAGCTTCAGGACCAACTCGACCGGGCGCGCGAGGATCTCGCTGTCGCCGTGGAAGAACTGAAGAAATTTGAACTCCTGGAGGAGCGCGAGCAGATGCGTGAGCGCGCCGAGCAGGACGCGGAGGAGCAGGCACGGCTTGATGAGATCGCCGGCATGACGCGGGCCCGCAGCACTCGCCGGGCCTAGGCTGAGCCTCGTCCGCATCGGGTTCTGGTGCCGTCTTCGGAAGGCATTTACCCGAGACATCTTGCGTAAAGCCTCTGATCCTGGCCGGGTCCGGAATGGCTTGCGATCGGATCGACACACTCTACCGACAAGAGATCGCGTCATCGCCAGTACCTTGAGCGTCGAGGTGCCGCTGAAGCGTGAGAGTTCCCAAAGGACGCGCTGGGTCCAGGTAAGAGTCTCGGCCGCCGCGTTGTCTCGGCGCTTGTGGAGTTTCGCGTGCGATTGCTGCTTTCGATTCTCCTGCCGGCGGCGACGGTCTGTTTCGTGCTTGGCCTTGTGCTGCCTCTCATGCAGATCGAGCGTCTCTATCTTCTCAAGTCTCGGCCGAGCCTGATCGAGATTGTGTCCGGTCTCTGGGTTGAAGGGGATTGGCCGCTGGCGATCGTGGTCGCGCTGTTCTCGATTCTGTTCCCGGCGCTAAAGCTTCTGGCGCTGCATGTTGCGGTGATTGGTGGCTATGCCCGAGCGCCGTTCGGCCTGATGACTGCACTCGGAAAATGGTCGCTGATGGACGTGACGCTGGTCGCGCTGGTGATCTTTGCGGCCAAATCGAGTGGGTTGGCGACGGCTGCGAGCCTGCCGGGCCTTTGGCTCTACGGCGCAGCCACATTGATAACCGCCGCAGCCGCGGCGATGGCCAGGCGAGTCGGCCGCTAGAGTAAGATCTGGCGCTCCGGTGTAGGCGGCCGCCTGCGAATCGCGTCAGAACACTGCGCGCCGCTCTTCCGCATGCACCCGCTGCTGGTCGACGACCCGCGTCGCGCGGAACGCCTCAAGCCAGCGCAATGCCTGTTCCTCGGGAATACGCAGGTGCCGGCAGCGGATCTTGGCGATCGCCACCAGAGCCTGGTCCGTCAATCCGGCCGATGTAGAGAGACGGAAGAGCTCATCGATGCCCCCCTGGAAAATTGCGAACTGCACCTTCGCCAGAGGCTGGGAGGCCGCACGCGACAGCAACGCGACCGTGTCGCTCAGCCGCTTCTCGTCGACCAGCACAAGAAGAATTTCACTTAAGGTGCAGGCGCCATCCTCGGCAAGCGCCCATAGCCGATTGACGTCACATGTCTCCACGCTGATGCCGGCGTGTTGTCGCAGCTTGCGACGGACCATCCGAAGATCAACGGTGTCCTGTGGGTCGGCTCCCAGTAAGATGAGTTGAAGGCGCAACCTGGTCGGCTCATCAACGTGCGGTATTAGCCAATGGCAGATAGTCGGCGTCAGATCGTGACGGTTGGACATGCTGTCGCGCAGCGCCATATCCGTGAGTGCCCGCTTGGTGAGCGTTCGCAATGCCCAGTCGGACATGCTGATGCGCTGATTTGCCGCGACGGCGCGCCAGACCGGCATCCGGCCACGCTCGATCAGAAAGTCGGAGACGCGGTGGCTGAGCCCGGCGCGCCGAGCCATCGCCTCCAGATGGGCTTGTGGCATCCTTCTCGCCAGGAGCATCAGGTGCTCTTCGTCGAGACTTGGGCTGAATTCCAATACGGGCGCCGCTACGGCGATGTCGTCCTTAGCGAGGCGGAACGCCAGCGGCTGCGGCGTGTCTGACACCGGCGCAATGCGTCGCGACAGTTCCGCGCGGTCTTCCAGGTCGGTCGTGTCGAGAAGGCGCAGAATGATGTCGCAAAAGAGCTGCAACTCGGTCTGAGTGTGTCCGCCGATGCCATCGAGAAAGACATCGGCAACGCGCTGGAGCAGCCGGCGACGCGCTTCGGGGGTCGTTTCCTTGGCAAGCAGGAGCAGGTCGCTGAGCATGTCGCCTCTCAAAGGTTGCCTTCGACCCTAAACCTTCCAGCTTATTATTCTGTTGAAGAAATTGGTTAAGTCCTACTGAGCGTTGTGATGACAGAAAATCTCAAAATGCGCGCTTTTTCGGTGTCTGGGCGGGCGTGGTTCTGCAGTCGGGTATGGAAACGGGATGCCGCCTGTGCTCAAACAGATGCCGAGCCCCGGCAGTCGACCGGGCAACACTGCAGTCAAGGAACTGGGAAGGAAGTGCAATGCTGACGGGATGTCATCTGATCGCAGGCGAGTGGGTACGATCCGAGCAGACCTTTGCGCCCGTGGCCCCGGCTAGCGGCGAGGCCCTGTCGCCGCGCGTCTGCGAGGCCGATCGGGACGTGGTCGACCGGGCGGCGCGTGCTGCCGAGGACGCGTTCGGTGCCTACTCAGCGACCGGAACGGCCGAGCGCGCTGCCTTCCTGCGTGTCGTTGCCGACAAGATCGAGGCGCGCGGCGCAGAGCTCACCGCGACCGCCCACAAGGAAACCGCGTTGCCCGAAGCCCGCCTTGAAGGCGAGCGCGGCCGCACGGTCGGGCAGCTCCGCTTCTTCGCCGACTGGATCGAGGACGGGAGCTGCTTCGATGCACGGATCGACACGGCGCTTCCGGAGCGCAAGCCGTTGCCGCGGCCGGACATCCGTTCGATCCTGAAGCCGATCGGCCCGGTCGGCGTGTTCGGTGCCTCGAACTTCCCCCTAGCGTTTTCTACTGCAGGCGGCGACACCGCCTCGGCGCTCGCAGCGGGTTGCCCGGTGGTGGTCAAGGGACATCCGGCCCATCCTGGCACAGCCGAGCTGGTCGCCGCCGCAATTCTGGAGGCAATTGAAGCAACCGGCATGCCGAAGGGTGTATTCGGCCTGGTTCAGGGCTCCAGTCACGAAGCAGGCTCAGCGCTGGTGACCCATCCGCTCATTCGGGCGGTCGGCTTCACTGGCTCCTTGCGTGGCGGCAAGGCCTTGTTCGATCTGGCGATGGCGCGGCCCGAGCCAATTCCGTTCTACGGCGAGCTCGGTAGCATCAACCCGACATTCCTGCTGCCGCAGGCGCTTGGCGCACGTGGCAATGAGATCGCAAACGGCTGGGCGCAGTCGCTGACGATGGGCGTGGGCCAGTTCTGCACCAATCCGGGTCTCGTTGTTGCCCTCGACGGCCCCGATCTGGACGGCTTCCTGACCGCCGCCACGACGGCGCTCAAGGCCGTGCCACCGCAGACGATGTTGACCGAGGGTATCGCCACGGCTTACGGACGGGCGGTGGCCAAGCACCAGTCCGGCGGCAAGGTCGCGGTGCGGTACTACGGTGGAGATGGTGAAGGCTGCAACGCGGCGCCGGCAGTGTTCGACGTTCCCTCGGAGGTCTGGCTCGGTGAGCGCGACTTGCACGAGGAGGTGTTCGGGCCGGCGGCGATCGTGGTGCGCTGCTCCGACACCGATGCCATGACCGAAGTGGCCAAGGCGCTCGAGGGCCAGCTGACGGCGACCCTGATCATGGATGACGGCGACCTCGATCTGGCGCTGTCCCTGCTGCCGATTCTGGAGCGCAAGGCCGGCCGCATCCTGCGCAACGGCTATCCGACTGGCGTCGAGGTTTGCCATGCCATGATGCACGGAGGTCCGTTCCCGGCATCGACCGACGTGCGCTCGACATCGGTCGGTAGCCGTGCAATCGAGCGGTTCCTGCGGCCCGTCGCCTACCAGAACTTCCTTGAGCCGATGCTTCCGGAGGGATTGCGTGATGGGACCAAGAGCCCGAAGCTGGTCGACGGCCGACGTATTTGAAGGGTAGGAAACTGAAGACGGCCGGCCGGGATGCGACCTCCGGCCGGCCGTACACTCTTCCCGGGCAATTTTCGAGCCCGCAACAAACGCCAAGGGGACGCTGCGTCGCCCCGAGGTATGCTGAAACGTTTTTGCGTGAGGCCAGCAAAAAAGGAAAAGTTTCTACGGTTGATTTCCGGTTCTGTTCGGGCCTTAGATTGCGCCCGAGGCAATTCGTGGAAAACTCTCGCCCGTCACACGGCATTCGAATGCGGGGGGCGCAGAGGAATTGCCAGTATGACGTGGGGAGATCAGATCCATGAAAATCCGAAACGGCATGAAGTCGGCACTGCTGGGGGCAAGCTTTGCCGCGCTGATGATGGGCGCTGCTTCCGCCAAAACACTGGTCTACTGCTCCGAAGGTTCGCCGGAAGGCTTCGATCCGGCCCTCTATACCGCCGGCACCACCTTCGACGCATCGTCCAAGCCGGTCTACAACCGGCTGGTCGAGTTCGAGCGCGGCAGCACGAACGTGATCCCGGGCCTCGCGGAGAGCTGGGAGATTTCTGACGATGGAACCGAGTACACCTTTCACCTGCGCAAGGGTGTCAAATTCCACACGACCGACTTCTTCACGCCCACGCGTGACTTCAACGCCGACGACGTGATCTTCTCGTTCGAGCGCCAGCTTGCCAAGGAAGGCACCTGGCAGACGTATTCGAATGGCTCTTGGGAATACTTCAACGGCATGTCGATGCCTGACCTGTTGAAGTCGATCGAGAAGGTTGATGACTACACGGTCAAGTTCGTGCTGAACCGTCCCGAGGCGCCGATGATCGCCAACTTGGCGATGGACTTCGCCTCGATCCTGTCGAAGGAATATGCCGACAAGCTCGTCGAGGCCGGCACGCCGGAGCTCCTCAACCAGCAGCCGGTCGGCACCGGGCCGTTCCAATTCGTCGCCTATCAGAAGGACGCGGTGATCCGCTACAAGGCCAACGCCGACTACTGGGGCGGCAAGCAGCCTATCGACGACCTGGTCTTTGCTATCACCACCGATGCGTCGGTGCGCTACCAGAAGCTGAAGGCTGGCGAGTGCCACGTCATGCCCTATCCGAATCCGGCCGACATCGAGGCGATGAAATCGGATGACAGCATTCAGCTGATGGAGCAGGCGGGGCTCAATGTGGGCTATCTTGCCTACAACACCAAGATGGCACCGTTCGACAAGCCCGAGGTCCGCAAGGCCCTCAACATGGCCATCAACAAGCAGGCGATCCTCGACGCGGTGTTCCAGGGCTCCGGCCAGGCGGCAAAGAATCCGATCCCGCCGACCATGTGGTCCTATAATGACGCGGTCACGGACGACCCCTACGATCCGGACGCGGCGAAGAAGATGCTCGAAGAGGCCGGCGTGACAGATCTCAGCATGAAGATCTGGGCGATGCCGGTGCAGCGTCCCTACAACCCCAACGCCCGGCGCATGGCGGAGTTGATCCAGTCGGATTTCGCCGAGATCGGCGTCACGGCGGAGATCGTCTCCTACGAGTGGGGCGAATATCTGAAGCGCTCTTCCGACGTGAATCGCGACGGCGCCGTGCTTTTGGGGTGGACCGGCGACAACGGCGACCCGGACAATTTCCTCGCCGTGCTGCTCGGCTGCGACGCGGTGGGCGGGGCCAATCGCGCGCAATGGTGCTACAAGCCGTTCGACGACCTGATCCAGAAGGCCAAGGTCGTTGCCGACATGGCCGAGCGCACCAAGCTCTATGAAGAGGCTCAGGTCGTCTTCAAGGAGCAGGCGCCCTGGGCCACCATCGCGCACTCCACCGTCTTCATGCCGCTGGCCAAGAATGTCACCGGCTACAAGATGGATCCGCTCGGAAGCCATCGCTTCGATGGCGTCGACATCGCCGAGTAAGGACGCTAATACTCATCGGCAGCCGGCGGGAACCGCCGGCTGCCTTGCTATTTGCTGGCCGGCATTCTTCCGCAGACAGTTGCGATCTGCTGGAGCCGGCCGGTTGCTTACATTGGCATCTTCATCATGCTGAGATTTCTCGTCAGCCGCATCGGGCTGTTGATCCCGACGTTCCTGGGCGTGACGCTGGTCGCCTTCTCCTTCATCCGACTTTTGCCGGGCGATCCGCTCGACCTTCTGGCTGGCGAGCGCGGTATTGACCCGGCCCGCAAGGCGGAACTGATGCGCCAGATGGGATTCGATCGCCCGCTATGGCAGCAGTATCTCGCCTATCTTGGCGACATCCTTCAGGGCGACTTCGGGATCTCCTTCGTGTCGAGAAAGCCCGTGCTGACAGAGTTTCTGTCGCTGTTCCCCGCCACGCTGGAACTGGCGCTCTGCGCCATCGTGATCGCCATGGTGATTGGCCTGCCCATCGGCGTCTTCGCTGCAATTAAGCGTGGATCGTTCCTCGATCAGACAGTCATGGGCGCAGCGCTGGTCGGATATTCGATGCCGATCTTCTGGTGGGGACTTCTGCTCATCATCCTGTTCTCCGGCGTCCTGCAGTGGACGCCGGTCTCGGGACGAATCTCGCTGATGTATTTCTTCCCGCCCGTAACCGGCTTCATGCTGATCGACAGCCTGCTGTCCGGGCAGAAGGGCGCCTTTGCTTCGGCCGTCAGCCATCTGATCCTGCCGTCAGTCGTGCTGGCAACCATTCCGCTTGCCGTCATCGCTCGTCAGACCCGATCGGCGATGCTCGAGGTGCTGGGCGAGGACTATGTCCGTACCGCCCGCGCCAAGGGGCTCGCACCGTTCCGTGTGATCGGACTGCACGCCCTGCGCAACGCGCTGATCCCCGTAATCACGACCATCGGGCTGCAGGTTGGTGTCTTGCTTGCCGGCGCGATCCTCACGGAGACGATCTTTTCGTGGCCCGGGATAGGCAAATGGCTGGTCGACAGCATCTCGCGGCGCGACTACTTCGTCGTACAGGGGGCGCTGCTCTTGATCGCGGCCATCGTCATGATGGTCAATCTTGTGGTGGACGTGCTCTACGGTCTCGTCAACCCGCGCATCCGCCACACCTGAGCCGGGGAGGGTATCTTGTCTGAAGTCAGTGCCTCCAAAACTCCGGCAGACCCTACGCAAGGCGATCCGGCTGCAGTCAAGCCCACCGCGACCGGGACTGCCGTCGAGGCCAAGCTCGTCCGCGAGAGCCGAAATGCCACGCGGGCCATGCTCGTCGAGTTCTGGTTTTATTTCTCGCAGAACCGCGGGGCCGTGATCGGACTGACGGTTTTCGTGCTGTTGGTGGCCACCGCCGTCGCCGCCCCTCTGATTGCCCCGCATAATCCGGACATCCAGTTCCGTGACAGCTTTCTCACTCCTCCGGTATGGGAGGAGGGTGGCAAGGCCGCCTTCCTGCTCGGCACGGACGCGGTCGGGCGCGACATTCTCTCGCGCCTGATCTTCGGCGCACGCTATTCGCTGTTCATCGGTGTCGTGGTCGTCGTGATCGCGCTGACGGGCGGCGTGCTGCTCGGCGTGATCGCCGGCTATTTTCGCGGCGGAGTTGACACCGTGATCATGCGCGTCATGGACGTGATCCTCGCGTTTCCGTCGCTCTTGCTCGCGTTGGTGCTGGTGGCGATCCTCGGTCCGGGCCTTACAAATGCGATGATCGCGATCGCCATCGTGCTGCAGCCCCATTTCGTCCGCCTTACCCGAGCGGCCGTGCTTGCCGAGCGCAACCGGGATTACGTGGTGGCAGCAAGGGTCGCCGGCGCCGGCCACCTCAGGCTGATGTTCAAGACGATTCTGCCGAACTGCCTGTCGCCGCTGATCGTCCAGGCAACGCTGTCGTTCTCCAATGCGATCCTGGACGCCGCCGCTCTCGGCTTCCTCGGCATGGGGGCCCAGCCGCCGACGCCGGAATGGGGCACGATGCTCGCCGAGGCGCGCGAGTTCATCCTGCGCGCCTGGTGGGTCGTCACCTTCCCGGGCCTGGCGATCCTGATCACGGTGCTTGCCATCAATCTCGTCGGCGACGGCCTGAGGGACGCGCTCGATCCCAAGCTGAAGCGGAGCTGAGATCATGGCGTTGCTTGAAATCCGCAATCTCCGGGTTTCCTTCGACACCGCGGCGGGGCCGTTCCTGGCGCTCGACGGGGTTGACTACACAGTCAATGCCGGGGAGGTGCTGGCGATTGTCGGCGAGAGCGGCTCCGGAAAGTCGGTGGCCATGCTTGCGGTCATGGGCCTGTTGCCCGGCACGGCAACTGTCACCGCCGACAGGATGCTGTTCGAAGGCCGGGATTTGACGCGCCTGTCGCCGGCGGACCGGCGTCAGGTGATTGGCCGCGATATCTCGATGATCTTCCAGGAGCCGATCGCCAGCCTCAATCCGTGCTTCACTATTGGCTTCCAGATCGGGGAGGTGCTGAAGGCCCACACCGATCTTTCGGCGTCGCAGCGCAACGCCAGGGTCATCGAGCTTTTGAAGGCAGTTGGAATTCCAGAGCCGGAGCGCAGGGTGCGGAGCTTTCCGCACCAGATGTCGGGTGGACAATGCCAGCGCGCGATGATCGCCATGGCGATCGCCTGCCGGCCCAAGCTGTTGATCGCCGACGAGCCTACAACAGCGCTCGACGTCACGATTCAGAAGCAGATCCTGGATCTCCTTCTCAAGCTTCAGGCAGAGAGCGGCATGGGACTGATCATGATCACCCACGACATGGGCGTCGTTGCCGAGACCGCCGATCGCGTCGTCGTCCAATACCAGGGCAAGCAGATGGAGGAAGCTGACGTGCTTTCGCTGTTTGAAAGCCCGAAGCATCCCTACACCAAGGCGCTGCTGTCGGCTCTGCCGGAGAACGCCACTGGCGACCGGCTGCCCACCGTCGGCGACTTCCGGGCGTTGCTGGAAAGCGGCAAGGCGGGGGTCGGGGCATGAGCGGCGATGTTATCCTGAAAGTCCGCGACCTCAAGCGCGACTACGTCATCAGCGGTGGAATGTTTCGCAAGGCTCGGACCCTGTCGGCGGTCAAGGGTGTCAGCTTTGACGTCACCCGCGGCACCACGCTTGCTGTCGTCGGCGAGAGCGGTTGCGGCAAGTCGACGCTGGCCCGGATGCTGACGATGATCGACCCGCCAACGGCCGGCGCGCTGGAGATCGACGGCGAGCCAATCGATGTTACGCGGGGGAGAATATCGAAAGAGCTGCGCCGCAAGGTGCAGATCGTGTTTCAGAACCCGTATGGCTCGCTGAACCCGCGGCAGAAGATCGGGGCTGTTCTAGAGGAGCCGCTGCTTCTCAATACCGGCATGCCGGCGGCAGAACGGCGCGATGCGGCGCTCGCGATGCTCGAGAAGGTCGGGTTGAAGCCGGAGCACTACGGTCGCTATCCACACATGTTCTCCGGTGGCCAGCGCCAGAGGATCGCGATCGCCCGGGCGATCATCCTGAGGCCGAAGCTGCTTGTGCTTGACGAACCGGTGTCGGCGCTTGACCTCTCGGTTCAGGCTCAGATCCTCAATCTGCTTGCCGACCTGCAGGACGAGTTCGAGCTCACCTATGTCTTTATCAGCCACGACCTGTCGGTGGTGCGCTACATCGCCGATATGGTGATGGTGATGTATTACGGTGAGGCTGTGGAATACGGCACGCGGGACGCCGTATTCGGTTCACCCCAGCACGACTATACGAAGACGCTGTTTGCGGCGACGCCACGAGCGGACGTCGAGAGCATCCGGGCTCGGCTGGCGCGCAAGGCGGCGTAAGGCAGGTTGCCGGCAAAGCTGTTCCCGTCAAGCCAGGCAGACGACCTCTTCGGCGGACGTTCCTGTTCCCCGAACCCTGCCCGAATGCATGCGGCATTGCGTAACACCCAGATCGGGTGGCTTGGTCATGCGGGGCAATGACCATGGCGGGAATGGCCTGACCAAAGCCGACCGTTGATCGCTTTGGTCAGGTCCTTTTTCATCGGGGCAGCCGTGTCAGACCGCGGCAGACAACAGCACAAGGCCGGCGAGCGACAGCGCGGCGCCGCCGAGGCGGGTGGCATCCACACCCTGGGCGCGGCCGAGGTGTGCGGCGCCGAAGCCAAGGGCGATGCCGGCGACGTGAAGCAGGGAGGTCGCCAGCACAAAGCCGACGCCATAGGCGAGGCCCGAGGCCGCGGCCGGCATTTCGGCGCCGTGAGCATGGCCGTGGAATACTGCGAAGACAGCAACGATGCCCATGGCGAGCGCCGTCGGTACGGGCCGCCCAAATGCGACAGCGCCGCCGATCACGACCACCGAAAGCGCGATGCCGATCTCGACGGAGGGCAACCCGACGCCGAAGACGCCGAGCGCGCCGCCTGCCGCCATGGCCGCAACGAAGGCCGCGGGCACGAGAGTGAGCGCCCGCCCGCCGAGGAGCGCGGCGAACAGACCCACCGCGACCATGGCCAGGATGTGATCGAGACCGCCGATCGGATGGAGGAAACCGTGCAAGAAGCCGGAGGACGGCGTGGCCCCAGTGTGGGCAGAGGCAGCGGTTGCAGACAGAAGGACGGCAGCGGCGGCAAGTCTCAAGCGCATGTCAGAATCTCCAGGGGCCAACCCGCCCCATACAAAGGTTTCCGTTGCGACGGCCGGTCTCCTGGCTCGGGACTTTCGATGCCACGCGACCTTCCCAGCCGTTCCGGCCAGTGGCGCGAATGCGCGGCGTCTTGGAGCTCTTCGTCCCTTACAGTCGCGGGGGCGGCCCCGGTTTCGCACCGGGTTCCCGTTTCACTTCCGAATGAAGCACCGTCGGTCGCCAGTTTGAGCAGCTTTTGGGTCCAAACACAACAATTGCGCTGTGGGGAAATGTTGCGCTGCACAGATGTCCGTGGGTGCGCTAGATCGCGGAACCTGCGCTGTCAGTCAGTGACGTCGCCAGACGCCGGAGGTTGTGCATCAGGTCATCGGCTCTGGCCGCCGCACGCGACTCGTCGCCGGAGCCGATTGCGCGCATGAGTTCCAAGTGATGCCAAGCGGCCGCATTAAGATCTGTCTCGCCGAAATATCGGTACCAGAAGCGACGCGAATGGGTCTGAAGCGGGGCCACGACTCGCGCGGCAAATGGATTGCAGGCGGCAACGGCAACGATTTCGTCGAATGTCTTGTCGAGGCGCAGGAAGGCGAGGACGTCACCGTCGGCGGCCGTCTGCTTCATCGTGTCGGCGCAAGTGGAGAGCTGGTCGCGCTCGGCTCGACTGGCGAGCCGGGCCGCAGCACCGGCGAGCAGCACCTCCAGCGCGTGCCGGGCATCGAGCACGCGGGCGAAGTCCGAAGGATTGATTTCCGACACGACGATGCCGAGCCGCGGCCGGATAACGATAAGCCCCTCCCAGGACAGGCGCTGGATCGCCTCCCGGATCGGCGTGCGGCCCATGCCGAGCGACTCGGCAAGCCGGCTTTCCGTGAGCGCTGTACCGGGCGGCAACGTAAGGGTGACGATCCGTTCCTCGAGCAGGCGATAGGCCGTTGCAGCCAGACTTTCGCCCTCGCGGACACTCCTTGACGCAGCCGTCGTTTCGAATGCAGCGGGCACCCAAGCCTCCACAACACACCAACCATTGATATATCAGTCGTTGACAGAAGGGAAGCCGCGTGAAACATTTGTGCGCGACTGATATATCACGGCAGGAGGTTACCATGTGGCGCGGAGTGTTTCCGGCAGTTACGACCAAATTCACGGCGGATGACCGGCTCGACCTTGCCGAAATGGAGCGTTGTTTTGCACTGCAGATCGACGCTGGCGTCGACGGGCTGATCGTGTGTGGCTCGCTCGGCGAGGCGATGACGCTGGAGCCGGAGGAGAAGCTCGAGATCCTGTCGGTTGCGCGCTCCGTGGCCGGCGGCCGGCCGGTCTTGATGACCGTGTGCGAAAGCTCGACCCGCCGCGCCGCGCGCGCCGCGGAAGCCGCTGCGAAGGCCGGCGCCGCCGGGTTGATGGTACTGCCGGGCGTGCCTTACAAGTCGGCGCCGCACGAAACCGTTGCCCACGTTCTCGCCACCATCCGGGCCGGCGGCGTGCCGGCAATGGTATACAACAACCCGGTCGCCTATGGTGTCGACGTTACGCTTGACCTGTTTGCCGAATTCGCGGGCGAGCCATTGGTCGTTGCGATGAAGGAATCGACGGACGACATCCGCCGCGTCACCGAGGTGATTTCCCGCTTCGGCGACCGGTTTGACGTCTTCACCGGCGTCGACAATCTCGCGCTCGAAAGCCTCGTCATGGGTGCCTGCGGCTGGGTCGCCGGGCTCGTGGTCGCCTTCCCGAAGGAGACGGTGGCGATCTGGAAGCTGGTTCGGGCGGGTCGGCTTGAAGAGGCACGCGCGCTGTACCGATGGTTCCGCCCGTTGCTCGACCTCGACGTCTCCACCAACCTCGTCCAGAACATCAAGCTCGCCGAGGTGCTCGCCATTGGCTCCAACGACCGCTGCCGGCCGCCGCGCCAACCGCTTGCCGGCGCGGAACGGGCGCGGGTCGAGGCAGTGATACGAAAGGCCATGGAAACGAGGCCGGCCATCCCGGTGCTTTGATGGGGCGGCCGTCGGTTCACATCGTCGGCGCTGGCGTTGTCGGGCTGGCGCTTGCCGCAGTGCTGCTGCAGCGTGGCCATGCCGTGACGCTCATCGATCGCGGCGCGCCTGGCTCAGAGACCTCGCGCGGCAATGCCGCTGCCATTGCCTGGACCGACGTCGCTCCTCTGGCCTCGCCGGGTATTTGGCGCAAGATTCCGGGCTGGCTGCTTGATCCGCTTGGCCCGCTTTCGCTGCGGCCATCCTATGCCTTCACGATCTTGCCCTGGATGCTGCGCTTCGTCGCGGCTGCCCGACCGGAGCAGATGCGCCGGTCCATGACGGCGATTGCCGCTCTGAATGGGATTGCACTGCCAGCGTGGGAGGCGCTGTGGCGCGCCAGCGGATCGACATCCCGGGTGCGCCGAGAAGGTTGTCTCGATGTCTTCGACGATCCGGGCCAGTTGCGCCGCGCCCGTTCGGGATGGCAGCAGCAGCGTGACCATGGCATTGCGGTCGAGGAACTGGACGGCGATGCGATGCGGGCGATGGAGCCCGATCTGGGGGCGGGCGTGGTCGGCGGGGCCTTTCTGCCCGGCTGGATGCATGTGGACGATCCTCACGAATTGTGCCGTGATCTCGAGGCCTATGTCATTCGGGCTTGTGGGGAGGTGCTGCAGGGCGAGATCGTCGACGCCACTTCGACCGAGGAGGGTGTGTGCCTGCGCCTGCGGTCCGGGCAGGCTCTGAAGGCGGAGCGCGTCGTCTTCGCCTGCGGGGCATGGTCTCGGCCGTTCGCCAAGGCGTTTGGCGATCACGTGCCGCTCGATACCGAGCGCGGCTATAACATCACCGTGCCAGATCCCGGCGTCTCCTTCCGTCGTTTCATCATGCTGCCGGGTTATGGCTTCGTGCTGTCTCCGCTTTCGGCGGGCCTCAGGATCGGCGGCGCCGTGGAGTTCGCGGGGCTCCAGGCGGCGCCGAACTGGCGGCGGGTCGATGCGCTCGTTGCCCGGGCCAAGCGGATCGTCCCCAGACTTCGGGCGGAGGAAGGCGAACGCTGGATGGGATTCCGGCCCTCGCTCCCCGACAGCCTTCCCGTGTTGTCGCGGGCAAAGACCGCGCCCAACGTCTATTATGCCTTCGGACACGGCCACCACGGGCTGACGCAGGCCGCGGCGAGCGCCGAGCTGATGGCCGATCTGATCGAAGGACGGACGCCGGCAATCGATATGAGCCCGTTCCGTGTCGACCGCTTCTGACGGAGCTTTCCATGGCACGCCACACGTTCTTCTGCCTCGATGGACACACCTGCGGCAATCCGGTGCGGTTGGTCGCCGGCGGTGGACCGCAGCTCGACGGTGCCACCATGATCGAGCGGCGAGCCGATTTCATCGCGCGCTTCGACTGGATCCGCACCGGGCTGATGTTCGAGCCGCGTGGCCACGACATGATGTCGGGCTCGATCCTCTATCCGCCGACGCGGCCCGATTGTGACGTCGCCGTGCTTTATATCGAGACCTCCGGCTGCCTGCCGATGTGCGGGCACGGCACGATCGGGACGGTGACGATGGCGCTGGAGGAGGGGTTGATCCGGCCGAAGACGCCGGGTCGGGTCCGGCTCGACACGCCGGCCGGTCTCGTGATCGCCGACTACACGGAGGAGGATGGGCGCGTCGTCAGCGTCCGACTTACCAACGTGCCGTCGTTCCTCGCCGCCGAGGGGCTGGAGATTGATTGTCCGGGACTCGGCCGGCTGACGGTCGACGTCGCTTATGGCGGCAATTTCTATGCGATCGTCGAGCCGCAGGAGAATTTCCCGGGCGTCGGCTCGATCCCGGTGGACACGCTGGTGGCGCTGAGCCCGGGCCTGCGGAGTGCGCTCAACGAGGCCTACACCATGGTCCATCCCGAAAACGAGCGGATCCGCGGCATCAGCCACATCCAATGGACCGGGCCGGCGACGGTCGAGGGCGCCGACGGCCGCAATGCCGTGTTCTACGGCGACAAGGCGATCGACCGTTCGCCCTGCGGCACCGGCACCTCGGCTCGGATGGCGCAGCTCCATGCCAAGGGCCGGCTCAAGGCCGGCGACAGCTTTGTCCACGAGAGCGTAATCGGTTCGCTCTTCACCGGCGGCATCGCCGAAGAGACGGCGGTCGGCGGCAGGCCGGCAATCGTGCCGACCATCGAGGGTTGGGCGATCCGCACCGGCACCAACACGATCACGCTCGACGAGCGTGATCCGTACATGACCGGCTTTTCGGTCACCGGCACCGGCGTCAAGCGTTATCCGCGACCGAACGGCTGAATGGCCGAGGCTGGCCGTGGCCTTCCCGTCCTGAATCGGCTATGACCGGTCCGCACGAGGAGAACGGAGCCGGAACGAATGGAGTGGTCGCCGCAACAGGACCAGGCGCTCAAGGAGACCGCGCGCTGGCTGAGCCAAGGCCGGTCCCAGGTGTTCCGATTGTTCGGTTACGCCGGCACCGGCAAGACGACGCTCGCGCGTCATCTCGCCGAAGGCATTGATGGCGAGGTCTGTTTCGGCGCCTTCACAGGGAAGGCGGCGCATGTGCTGCGTCAGAAGGGCTGCGTTGGCGCCTCGACGATCCACGCCATGATCTATCGGCCGCGTGGCCAGAAGGACGAGGACGACGAGGAAGACGGCGGTCCGACCTTTGCCATCAACCGCGACGGCGCGGCGAGCAAGGCGGAGCTCATCGTCATCGACGAGTGCTCCATGGTCGACGAGGAGCTCGGCCGCGACCTGCTGTCCTTCGGTAAGAAGGTGCTGGTCCTCGGCGATCCGGCGCAGCTGCCGCCGGTCAAAGGCGGCGGATTCTTCACCGAGGCGGAGCCCGACGTCATGCTGACCGAGGTGCATCGTCAGGCCCGCGACAACCCGATCGTGCAGATGTCGATGACGATCCGCGCCGGCGGCGAGCTCGAGCAGGGTCGCTACGGCGACAGCCGCGTGATCTCGCGCCGCGACATCGACGCCGAGACAATTCTTTCCGCGGACCAGGTGCTGGTCGGCACCAACCGGACGCGCCGGCTCTACAACGGCCGCATCCGCGAGCTGAAAGGCTTTACCACGCCGATGCCGGCCGTGGGTGACAAGCTGGTCTGTCTGCGCAACGACAAGGCGCGCGGACTCCTCAACGGCGGTCTTTGGACCGTCGAGCGCCTGCGCCCGCCCAGGGGAAACACGCTGCGCTTCGACGTCGTGCCAGAGGACGATATCGGTGGCAAGACGGTGGTGAAGGCACGGGTGCTGCCCGCGATGTTCGAGGATGGTGCCGATCAGATTCCCTACACCTTGCGCCGGCGATCCGATGAGTTCGATTACGGCTATGCACTTACGGTGCATAAGGCGCAGGGCTCGCAATGGGACGATGTGGTGCTTTTCGACGAGAGTTTCGCGTTCCGCGAGCATCGTGAGCGCTGGCTGTACACGGCGGTTACCCGCGCGGCGGAGCGGATCGTGGTGGTGCGGTGATCGGTGCGGCGCCGGCTCTCATCGATCTGTGCGCTTCCGGCATTCGGCCCTTTTTTCTCCGTCTTCCTTCCCCTAGGGTCTGCACCCCGCGCGCGGCGCCCGCCGCACTCCGCGGATGACGACATACGAGTTTGCCATGACCGACCTGTCCGACCTCGCCACCGCCGCGCCGTCCGCTCCGAAGAAAACCGCCGCCCTGCCGCCGGAGACCGCGGTTCGCATCGCCCGGCGCATCGCCACGGAGATCGGCTGCCAGCCGGCGCAGGTGGCGGCGGCGGTCGAACTGCTCGACGGTGGCGCTACGGTGCCCTTCGTGGCGCGCTACCGCAAGGAGGCGACGGGCGGACTCGACGACACGCAGCTGCGCACACTCGAGGAGCGGTTGACCTATCTGCGTGAGATGGAGGATCGGCGCGCAGCGATCGTGAAATCGATCGCCGAGCAGGGCAAGCTCGACGAGGAACTCAGGAAGAAGATTGACGCCGCCGACAGCAAAGCGGCGCTCGAAGATCTCTATCTGCCCTACAAACCGAAGCGGCGGACCAAGGCGCAGATCGCGAAGGAGGCAGGGCTGGAGCCACTCGCCGACCTTCTGCTCGGTAATCCCGGGCGCGACCCGCAGCGGGAGGCGGAGGCCTTCGTCGACGCCGAGAAGGGCGTGGCCGACGGCAAGGCGGCGCTCGACGGCGCCCGCCAGATCCTGATGGAGCGGTTCTCCGAGGACGCCGCGTTGGTCGGTCGGCTGCGCGCGTATCTGGCAAAGAATGCCGTTGTTCGATCGCGCGTGGTCGACGGTCAGGCAGAGACCGGCGCCAAGTTCTCGGATTACTTCACCTATGAGGAGAAGTGGGCAGCGATCCCGAGCCACCGGGCGTTGGCGCTGCTACGCGGGCGCAACGAGGGCGTGCTGTCGCTTGAGCTCGTCGCCGATGCCGACGATCCCTCGCTCCTTAAGCCCGTCGAGCGCATGGTTGCCGCTGCTGCCGGTATCGAGGACAAGGGCCGACCGGCCGACAAGTGGCTGACCGAGACCGCGCGCTGGGCGTGGCGGGTCAAGATCGGCCTGCATCTTGAGCTCGACCTGATGAACGACCTGCGCGAGAGGGCCGAGGAAGAGGCGATCAAGGTGTTCGCCCGCAATCTCAAGGACCTGCTGCTCGCCGCTCCGGCCGGAGCCAAGGCGGTGCTCGGGCTCGATCCCGGCATTCGCACGGGCGTCAAGGTCGCCGTCGTCGACCGAACCGGCAAGCTGGTGGACACCGCCACGGTCTACCCATTCCAGCCGAAGATGGACGTCGTCGGTACGCTGGCAACTCTGAAGGCATTGATCGCGCGGCACGAGGTCGGCCTGATCGCGATCGGCAACGGCACGGCCAGCCGCGAGACCGACAAGCTTGCCGGCGACCTGCTCAAGGAGATTCCGGCCGAGCACCGGCCGGTGAAGGTTATCGTCAACGAGGCGGGCGCCTCGGTCTATTCGGCCTCAGCGCTGGCAGCCAAGGAGATGCCCGATGTCGACGTCAGCTTGCGTGGTGCGGCGTCGATCGCACGGCGCCTGCAGGACCCGCTGGCAGAGCTCGTCAAGATCGAGCCAAAGTCGATTGGTGTTGGCCAGTACCAGCATGACGTCAACCAGGTGAAGCTCGCCCGTGCGCTGGATGCCGTGGTCGAAGACGCGGTGAATGCCGTCGGAGTAGACCTCAATACCGCCTCGGTACCGCTGCTCGCCCGGATCTCCGGCCTATCGGAGAGTCTCGCCCAAGCGATTGTCGCGCGGCGCGAAACGGCGGGTGCCTTCCGCAGCCGCCAGGATCTCCTGTCGGTGCCGCGGCTCGGCCCCAAGGCGTTCGAGCAATGCGCCGGCTTCTTGCGGATTTCCGGGGGCGACAACCCGCTCGATGCGTCCTCGGTGCACCCGGAGGCCTATCCGGTCGCCGAGCGCATCGTGAAGGCCTGCGGCCGGCCGCTCAGCGAGCTGATGGGCAATTCCAAGCTGCTGAAGGATCTCGATCCGGCAGAGTTCACCGACGAAAAATTCGGCCTGCCCACGGTCAAGGACATCCTGGCCGAGCTGGAAAAGCCCGGCCGTGACCCGCGTCCGGAGTTCAAGACGGCGGCCCTGCAAGAGGGCGTCGAGACGATGGCCGATCTCAGGCCCGGCATGGCGCTCGAGGGCACCGTCACCAACGTCACCAATTTCGGCGCCTTCGTCGACATCGGCGTGCACCAGGACGGGCTCGTCCACGTGTCACAGCTCGCCGACCGTTTCATCGCCGATCCGCACCAGGTGGTGAAGGCCGGCGATATCGTACGGGTGAAGGTCCTGGAGGTCGATCTGAAGCGCAAGCGCATCGCGCTCACGATGCGCAAGGATGCAGAGATCTCGCGTGGCAGGCCGGCGGCGGGTGGCAAGGGGCCGCGCCATGACAGTCCACGGAGCAGTTCACCCCGCGATGGTGCCCCGCGAAGCAGCGCCCGTCCGGAAAAGGCCGGCAGCGACGGCAACAACGCCATGGCCGCAGCTCTGGCGGCGGCGCTCAACAAAAGGAAGAAATAGCGTCCATCGACCGGGCAGCGGACACGCCGTTCAGAACGGCCGCGCCCGCTCGCGCACCTATCAGTCAGCGTCGTCGGCCGACCCGGAGTTGAGCAGCGCGTAGCGCTCGATGCCGATCTGCTCGAGGAGATGCAACTGGCTTTCGAGGAAGTCGATGTGGCCCTCCTCGTCGGAGAGGAGGTCTTCGAACAACTTCATCGAAACGTAGTCGCCCTCGTCCCGGCAGATGTCGCGGGACTTGGCATAGGCCGTGCGCGCGTCATATTCTCCGGCGAGGTCGGCCTCCAGCACTTCTTTGATGTTCTGGCCAATGCGGAGGGGCGCGACCTTTTGCAGATTGGGGAGACCTTCCAGGAACAGGATACGCGCCGTCAGCTTGTCTGCATGGTGCATTTCCTCGATGGATTCCTCCCGCTCCTTTTTCGCGAGCTTGGTGAAGCCCCAGTCATCGAGCATGCGATAATGCAGCCAGTACTGGTTGACCGCACCGAGCTCAAGGAACAGAGCTTCGTTCAGCCGTTCGATGACAACGTCGCTACCCTTCATGGCTTTACTCCTGGTTCAAATGAGGCCGGCACCGGCGGAATAGTTTAGATGAATTCTAAACTAAGCCATTCGGGTGAGATTGCAACCGAAACAACGACGCATGGTGCCGGTTGCAATGCGCCGCGCAATTGACGGAAGGGCCTGCGATCTTTATAGGCTGCCGCCCAATGCCGCGCACGATGCGTTGACGATGGCGCCCAATGGATGAGCGCCGGGTGCCGGCCTTTCCGTGAAAGACAGCTATGGAACAGTTCGATTCCGTCGCCCCGGCGCTTGCCGCCGCGTTGTCGAAACGTGGCTATGCGGCGTTGACGCCGGTGCAGGTCGCCGTGCTGGCCCCGGAGGCGGAGAACGCAGACCTTCTGGTCTCGGCGCAGACCGGCTCCGGCAAGACAGTGGCCTTCGGTCTGGCCATGGCGCAGACGCTCCTGACCGTCAATGGGACGATTGAAGCTGCTGGCGCGCCGCTGGCGCTGGTCGTCGCCCCAACGCGCGAACTCGCGCTGCAGGTGGCGGGTGAATTGTCCTGGCTCTATGGCGAGGCCGGAGCCCGGATCGTCACCTCTGTCGGCGGCATGGACCCGCGCAAGGAGCGGCGCGCTCTGGATCAGGGCGCCCATATTGTCGTTGGCACGCCCGGCCGGCTGCGCGATCATATCGAGCGCGGCGGTCTCGATCTGAGCGCCATTCGGGTGGCCGTACTCGATGAAGCCGACGAGATGCTCGACCTCGGATTCCGCGAGGATCTCGAATTCATCCTTGACGCTGCACCGTCCGAGCGCCGGACGCTGCTTTTCTCCGCGACCGTGCCGAAGCCGATCGTGGCGCTCGCCAGGCGGTTCCAGCGCGATGCGCTCCGGATCTCGACCGTCGAGGAGCGTGAACCGCATGGCGACATCGAATATCGAGCGCTTGCCGTCGCCCCGAACGAGCGCGAGAACGCCATCATCAACGTGCTGCGCTTCCACGAGGCGCAGAATGCCATCGTGTTCTGCTCCACGCGTGAGGCAGTGAAGCACCTGACGGCGCGGCTCGCCAACCGCGGCTTCCAGGTGGTGGCGCTGTCGGGCGAGTTGACTCAGAACGAGCGCAGCCATGCCCTCCAGGCGATGCGGGATGCGCGGGCGAGGGTCTGCGTCGCAACGGACGTTGCAGCCCGCGGCATTGACCTGCCCAATCTCGACCTGGTCATCCACGCTGACCTGCCGATCAACAAGGCAACACTTCTACACCGCAGCGGCCGTACCGGCCGAGCCGGTCGAAAGGGCGTCTGCGCGCTGATCGTTCCGATAACCCGTCGGCGCAAGGCGGAGTGGCTCCTGTCGGCCGCCGGCGTTGATGCCAACTGGGCGCCACCACCGAGTGCGGCGGAGATCATCGCGCGCGATCAGCATCGCCTACTGTCCGATCCGGCGCTCAAGGCGCAGGTCGAGGAGGATGAGCGTTCTATCGTCGCCGAACTCGTGTCGCGCCATAGTGCGGAACAGCTGGCGACCGCCTACGTCCGTCTTGCGCTCGCAGGCCTGCCGGCTCCGGAGGACCTGATCGAGGCGCCGGTGTTCGAGCGACCGCGCGAGAAGGCGCGCACCGGAAGAGACGACCGTTCCGACGATGGAGCAGCGCCGCGCCAGGATTTCGAAGGGGGCGTCTGGTTCAAGGTGTCACTCGGGCGCAAGCACCGCGCGGAACCGCGCTGGTTGTTGCCGCTTATCTGCCGGGCGGGGCATGTCACGCGGCGCGAAGTCGGCTCAATCCGCATTCTCGAGGCCGAAAGTCGGTTTGAAATTGCGCCGCAGGTGGCGAAACAGTTCTGGAGCACCATCCGTCGCGACGGCACCGGCGAGAAGTCTGTCGTGATCGTGCCGCTCGAAAGCAGCAATCCGTATGAGGAACCGTCGCGCAGGGCGGCAGAGCCAGGGCGTCAGGCCGGCGCAAAGCGGCGGTTGAGGGAGAAATCGGCGGTTGTCACCGGCGGCAAGCGCTCGGCTGGTCCTCAGGCGAAGAAGGACAAGGTCAGGCCAAAGCGCAAGGCGAAATAAGCCCTACCGCCGTCCCGGCGTCGGCCTTGCTTGTCGAGTGCCGGTCTCGCTATTGTCCTGCAAATACTTGGATCATCGGGAGGTTGCCGCATGGCAGGAGCGGACAGTGTCGCACTGGTGACGGGGGCGAGTTCCGGCATCGGCCGGGCAACCGCGCTCGCCTTTCTTAAGGAAGGCTATCGAACGGTTCTCGTCGGCCGCCGTGCGGAGCTTCTGGGTGCGGCGGTCGGCGCGAGCGGCGCAGACCCCGATCTGGCGCTGGTCCATGCCTGCGACGTTTCAGATCCTGCCGCCGTCGATGCGCTCTTCGGCGCAATTGGTGCCCGGTTCGGCCGGCTCGATGTCGTGTTCAACAATGCCGGCATGTTCGGCCAGTCAGCTGTCGCAGGCGACTACGATTTTGCCGTCTGGCGCCAGGTCATGGCCGTCAACCTCGACGGTGCCTTCCTGATCGCCCGCGGCGCCTTTCGGATGATGCGCGACCAGGATCCTCAGGGTGGGCGCATCATCAACAATGGCTCCATCTCGGCTCATGCACCGCGGCCCGGTTCTGCCGCTTATACAGCGTCGAAACATGCGGTCACCGGCCTTACCCGCTCGCTGTCGCTGGACGGCCGCCCGTTCAGCATTGCCTGCGGCCAAATCGATATCGGCAATGCCGCCTCGGACATGACCGAGCAGATGTCAAAGGGGGTGCCGCAAGCCGACGGTTCGGTGCGGCCGGAGCCTGTGATGGACGTCAAGCACGTGGTCGACGCCGTGCTGCACATGGCAAGCCTGCCGCTCTCGGCCAACGTACAGTTCATGACAGTGATGGCGACCAACATGCCGTTCATTGGTCGGGGATAGCGTAGGAGATTTCTTAAATCGGGCCGGCGAGTCCGGCCCGCGAGATCACATGCCATCCTTTCCGCCAGCATTCCGGCTCCATCCGGCAACCCATTTCATACTGTTTGCCGACGGCATAGGTGTGCTGGGACGAAGCTCAGACATGTCGAAGGAGATGGTGGCGCAAGAGCAATCCGCGGGCAGGCCAGCTCGCGGCGTTACGTCAACGCAAGAAAATGCCAGCCTGTTGGGAGTTCAACGTCATGCCAGCCCTCGCGGCCGAAGCCTCGGTCATTCGCCTCCACGCCGACGACAATGTCGTCGTGGCCACCCGGACCTTGCAGCCGGGTGAACCGGCAGCAGGAGTTGCGGTCCACGTCAGGGTCCCGCGCGGGCACAAGCTTGCCGTCCGACCGATCCCGACCGGCGAGGCCGTGCGCAAGTTCGGACAGGTCATAGGCTTCGCCTCGACAGATATCGCGCCGGGCGACTGGGTACACGAGCACAATGTAGCGGTGCATGCCTTCGACCGCGACTACCGTTTCGCCGAGGAGGCGCGGGCGGTGGAGCCGGTCGCCACACCCGCGACATTCCAGGGCTATCGCCGCGCGGACGGATCAGTCGGCACACGCAACTACATCGGCATCCTGACCAGCGTGAATTGCTCGGCGACGGTAGCCCGCTACATCGCCGAGGTGGTGCGCCGCGAGGGGCTGCTTGAAGATTATCCTAACGTCGACGGCGTGATCGCGCTTGTCCATGGCACCGGCTGTGCGATCGACGTCAAGGGTGAGGACTACGAGCTCCTGAAGCGGACGCAGTGGGGCTATGCCACCAATCCGAATATGGGCGGCGTGCTGATGGTCGGTCTCGGTTGTGAGGGTTTCCAGATCGACCGATGGAAGCAGATCTACGGGATCGAAGAGAGCGACCGCTTCCGTTCCTTCACAATCCAGGGTAGCGGCGGCACCAGGGCGACCGTTGAGGCAGGGGTCGCTGCGATCCGCGAGATGTTGCCGAGAGCAAATAACGTCCGCCGCGAGACGGTGCCGGTGTCAGAGCTGGTGCTGGCGCTGCAATGCGGCGGCTCCGACGGGTATTCCGGGATCACGGCGAATCCGGCTCTCGGTGCCGCGGCCGATCTTCTCGTACGCCACGGCGGCACGGCGATCCTGTCGGAAACGCCAGAGATCTACGGTGCGGAGCACCTGCTGACGCGGCGCGCCGTGACCCGCGACGTCGGCGAAAAGCTCGTCGAACGTATCCGCTGGTGGGAGGACTACACCGCGCGCAACAAGATGGAGATGAACAACAACCCATCGCCCGGCAACAAGGCCGGTGGATTGACCACCATTCTGGAAAAATCGCTGGGCGCGGCGGCCAAGGGCGGTACGACGCCGCTAACGGCCGTCTACGAATACGCCGAGAAGGTCACGGCCAAGGGCTTTGTCTTCATGGACACGCCGGGCTTCGATCCGGTGTCGGCGACGGGTCAGGTCGCCGGCGGCGCCAACGTGCTGTGCTTTACCACCGGCCGCGGTTCGGCCTATGGCTGCAAGCCGACGCCGTCAATCAAGCTCGCCACCAATACGCCGCTCTACGAGAAGATGACGGACGACATGGACATCAACTGCGGCGACATCATCGACGGCGTGTCGATTGAGGAAAAGGGCCGAGCGATCTTCGACCACATCCTCGACGTCGCTTCCGGCAAGCGCACCAAATCTGAACAACTTGGCTATGGTGATGCCGAATTCGTGCCGTGGACCGTCGGCGCGACGATGTGAGACGAGGGGCGCCACCGGCGCCCCTTTGTCGTTCAGCGGTAGATCAGGGTCGGCAGCCACATCGAGAGCTGCGGGACGAAGGTGACCAGCAGCAGCACGATCACGAGCGGGACAAGGAATGGCACGGTCGCCGCAAGGCAACGCTCGAACGGGATCTTTGCGACCCGTGAAAGGACGTAGAGCACCATCCCGACCGGCGGCGTGAGCAGCCCGATCATCAGATTGAGGACCATCACGACGCCGAAATGAACCGGGTCGACTCCGATGTGAATTGCGATCGGTAGCAGCACAGGCACCAGGATGGTGATTGCGGCCACCGTCTCCATGAAGCAGCCGATGATCAGCAGTATGAGGTTAATCAGCAGCAGAACCACGATCGGGTTGTCGGAAAATGCCAAAATCAGTGAGGCAAACTGCTCCGTGACGCGGTTCGACGTCAAAATCCAGGCGAAGATCGACGCGCCACCGACGATAAAGAGTACGACGGCTGTCGTCTCGATCGTGTCGAAGGAAACGCGGAGGAACCGGCGCGGCGTGAGCGTGCGGTAGACCACGAGGCCAAGGATCAGGGCCCAGGCGCAGGCGGCAACCGCCGCTTCCGTCGGGGTGAAGATGCCCAACAGAATTCCGCCGACGATAATGACGGGGGTCATCAGCGACAGAAACGCCCGCTTGAACGTCTCGCCGAGCGCTCGCCATGCGAAGGCCTGATCACGGGGATAGTTGCGGGCGCGAGCATACCAGGCGACCATGATCATCAATGCGAGCGCCATGAGCAGGCCGGGGATGAAGCCCGCGGCAAAGAGCTGCCCAATCGAGGCACCGGTCATCACGCCGTAGATCACCATTGGCAGCGATGGCGGAATGATTGGGCCGATGGTGGAAGAGGCAGCGGTAATGCCGACGGCGAAATCGACGTCGTACTTGGAGTCACGCATTGCCTTGATTTCAATCGCGCCCAATCCGCCAGCGTCGGCGACGGCGGCCCCCGACATGCCGGCGAAAATCACCGAGGCGCCGACATTGACGTGGCCAAGGCCGCCGCGCATCCAGCCGACTACGGCGCGGGCGAAGTCGAAGATCCGGTTGGTAATGCCGGCCGTGTTCATCAGGTTGCCGGCCAGGATGAAAAATGGCACGGCGAGAAGGGGAAAGCTGTCAACGCCGTTGATCATGCGATGAACAACAACGACATCGGGAACCTGGCCCGTTATCAGAACGAAGATCAGCGAGGAGCCGGCGAGCGCGATCCCAACGGGCACGCCGAGCGCGATCATTCCGAACAGAAGCAGGAAGAGCATCAGGATCATCATGCGGGCTACTCCAAGCTCGGGGTCGTTTCCGCCCGCAATTCAGGGTCGACCAGCGGTCCTCCGCCTGATCTCAAATGCTTGACGAACAGCCAGATCGCCAGAAGGCACATGACCGCGAAACACGCCGCTACGCCCCAGTAGACCAACGACTTCGGCACTGCAATTGACACCATTTTCTGTTTGGTGCGCAGAGCGAGACGGGCGCACGTCATAGCCATCGTCCCGTAGAACAGGATTGCAACGACATCGACAAAGGTTTGCCCGAAACGGCGCAGGGTGCGTGGCATCCAGCGGTAGAAAATCTCGACGGCGATCTGCCCTTCCTTACGCACAGCTGTGATGACGCCGATGAAGGTGACCCCGATCAGCAGAAAACGGGCGATCTCTTCGGTCCAGCCGAGGGAATCGTTCAGGACGTATCGAGTAAAGAACTGAAGGAAAACGACGGCGAACAGAATCCAGAACACAACGAGGACCAGCCCGTCCTCCCATCTGAGATCACTGAGATCGATCGGAGTGTCGTCCGCGTCGTTTTCCGGCTGCCGGGGCGCAGAACCGGTCATTCGGGGCTCCTGACGGATTGAAGGAGGCGGCCGACCGCCTTGGAGCATCGTCCGGGCGACCGGCAAGGCTATGAGGGAGCATTAAAGCGCGGCGCAACCGGAACGGCATGGACCGGCAAGCGCCGCGCCGGCCCAGCGCATCTCCGGGCCGGCGCATGCTGCTAGAGGGCCTGGAGACGGTCGTAGATGTCCTGCGGCCAACTGGCGTCCGGGCCGTTGTGGAGCTTGACTGTCGCTTCGCGGAACGGGCCGCGATCGACCTCGTTGACCGTGTTGCCTTGCTCGCGGAACCACTCGCTGAGCATCGCCTCGTTCTTCTGGATATCCGCGGTGCAGTTCTTCGCTGCCTCCTTCAGGATCTCCTGCAGCGTGTTGCGATCGGCTTCATCCATGCTGTCCCAGGTGGGGCCGCCGATGATGGTAAGCAGCGCGTCCGTGATGTGGCCGGTGAGGGTGAGGTGCGACTGGACCTCGTAGAACTTCTTGGCCTGGATCGTGGGCAGCGGGTTCTCCTGAGCATCGACCGTGCCCTGCTGCAGGGCGAGATAGACTTCGGCGAAAGCAATCGGCGTCGGATTTGCGCCAACCGCCTTGGGGAACATCATGTAGAGCGGCGCATTGGGCACGCGGATCTTCAGCCCCTTCATGTCCTCGGGTTTGAGGATCGGCTTGTTCGAGGTGACGTGGCGCTCGCCATAATATGTGGTGGTGACGATGTGATTGCCCGATGCGTCGAGATATCCCTGAGCCAGTTCCTGGAATAGGTCAGAATCCCGAAACTTTTCCCAATGAGCAAAGTCGCGGAACATATAGGGTGCGCCGCCGATCGCCACCGGCCCGTACGCAAGCCCCGCAAAGAGCTGACCGGTGTAGATGATGTCAACAGTGCCGAGCCCGAGGCCTTCGTTGATATCGACCTCCTTGCCAAGCGAGGAGGCAGGGAAGACCTCGATCGCGTATCGATTGTCGGTCCGCGCGGCCAGCTCCTTGCCAGCCCAGAGCGCCCAGGTGTGATAGGGCTCGCTGGCTTCATAAACATGGGCCCACTTCAAGGTCTTGCCAGCTTGTGCGAAGCTTTTCGGGGCCACAGCGGTCGCGGCCAGGGCGGCGCCGGTGCCGAGCAGGGTGCGCCGGTTGATGCGAATGGTCATGCAGGTCCTCCCATGAGATTTCAATCGATTGAATTCTTGCATTTGTCATACCTATGTTTCCGGAAAAGTGCTGAGCGATCAAGCGGCGATTGTGAACGTCGAGGGAAATTGCGTGGGCCGGGCAACGCACCCGAAACCTGACGGAGCAGTGTATTGCCAGCCCTTCCGATTTCATTTAGTTATGCCGGATAACAATCCTGGGGAGGAGCGTTTATGCCGGTCATACGGGTACCGGGCATGCGGCCCGTCCACATGGGCGACATGCGTGCGGAGATTGCCGCGGAGCGGGACGGAACGGTCTATATCCGCTCCCAGGTGCCGCTGGATGCCTATCCGGACAGGATCACCGACTGTCTCGACCGCTGGGCCGCCGAAGCGCCGGAGCGCATCTTTCTGGCCGATCGCGGCGGCGACGGCGACTGGCGCAAGGTGACCTATGCAGAAGCGCGCAGCAAGGCACGGGCGCTGGCGCAGGGTCTGATTGAACTCGGTCTTTCCGCGGAGCGGCCGATCGCAGTGTTATCCGGCAATGACATCGAGCACGGTCTGCTCGCGCTCGCCGCCTTTTACGCCGGGATTCCGATCGCCCCGATTTCGCCCGCCTATTCGCTGGTGTCCTCGGATCTCGCGAAACTGCGCTACGTCCTTGATCTCGTTACGCCAGGGTTGATCTTCGCCGATGACGGCGCGCGGTTTGCCAGGGCATTCGACGTTGTCTCGCCCGAAGCCACGCTGCTCGTTCGTCGCAACCCGGTCCCCGGTCGACGTTGTCTGACATTCGACGACCTGATGGCAAACCAGCCTGGCGAGACCCTGGAACGCGCCACGGCAGCCGTGACATCCGACACGGTGGCCAAATTCCTGTTCTCCTCCGGATCGACCGGCATGCCGAAGGCGATCATCAACACCCAGCGCATGCTGACCTGCAATCAGGAGATGATTGCCACGGCGCTTGCATTCTTGAAGGACAAGCCGCCTGTCATGGTGGATTGGTTGCCGTGGAACCACACGGCCGGCGGCAACCACAATTTCGGTATCGCTCTCTATAACGGTGGCACCCTCTACATCGACGACGGCAAGCCGACGCCGCAAGGAATTCATCAGACGGTGCGCAACCTGATGGAGGTGGCGCCAACCCTCTACTTCAACGTTCCTAAAGGCTACGAAGCGCTGCTGGAGCACCTGGAGACGAACGAGGCGCTGCGGGAGAGATTCTTCAGCCGAGTCGAACTGCTGCAGTACGCCGGGGCGGGCCTCAGCGCCCATGTCTGGGAAGGCCTTGAACGCGTTGCCCAGGAGACCGTCGGTGAGCGCATCATGATGATCACCGGCTATGGGTCGACCGAAACCGCTCCCTTCGCCTTCACCACGACCTGGGCGGTGGACCGTCCCGGCGAGGTCGGACTGCCTGCAGCGGGCCTCGAGGTCAAATTGGTGCCGAACCACGGAAAACTCGAGCTTCGGCTCAAGGGGCCGAATGTGACGCCGGGCTACTGGCGCCAACCAGACAAGACCGCGGAATCCTTCGACGAGGAAGGCTATTACAAGATCGGCGACGCCCTGAAGTTCGTTGATCGCAGCGTGATCTCGAAGGGATTTGTTTTCGACGGGCGGACATCCGAAGACTTCAAGCTGGCAACCGGAACCTGGGTCAATTTGGCAGCGGTGCGCTCGCAGGTCATTGGCGCTTGTGCTCCCTATGTTCGCGATGTGGTGCTTGCCGGACTTGACCGCAATTTCATCGGTGCGCTGCTGTTGCTCGATATCGACGCCGCTCGCAAGGCTGCCCCCGAGCTTGGACCGAATGCGGGCGAGAGCGAGCTTGCCCATCACACCGGCTTGCGGGCGCATATCCAGGACCGGCTCGAAAAGCTTGCGGCGACCTCGACCGGTTCGTCGACCCTCGTCGCCCGGGCGATCGTGCTAGACACACCGCCTTCGATCGATGCGCATGAGGTGACCGACAAGGGCTCGATCAACCAGCGCGCCGTGCTTGCCGCCCGCGCGCCGCTGGTGGAGGATCTCTATACCGATCCGCCGCCGGCACATGTGCTTGTCGTGACTGGTAGGGCGGGATCGTAACGAAGGTCAGGACGTTGCTCTCCTGATCGGCTCACTTCAACCCAATGCGAGGAGAGCGCGATGCTGGTCAACCGGCACCAGGTGGAAATCGAGTGGGGCGACTGCGATGCCGCGGGCATCGTGTTCTATCCGAATTACTTCTCCTATTTCGACGCCGCCACGGGGCGGCTGTTCGAGATGGCGCTTGGAATGAAGAAGATCGCCTGGGCGGCGAAATTCGGCATCGTTGGGATTCCCATGGTCGACACCGGTGCCAAGTTCATTGTGCCGTCTCGCTATGGCGACGTTGTCACGATCGAGACAAGGGTTGCCGAGATCCGGCGCTCTTCATTCCGGATCGACCATCGTCTCCTCAAGGACAACGTCGTTGCGGTCGAAGGCCATGAGGTTCGGGTTTGGACCGGGCGTGACCCTGAGAATCCTGAAAAGCTCACGGGTGTGCCGATCCCGGAGGAGGTGAGAGCGGCGCTGTTGGCGGGTTGACCCGTAGACTGCGGGTCACGGTCCGATGATTCGATCGAGCAACTCGATCAACTGATCGCGGGCGGTGGTGCCGCCGATCCTTTGAACCAGCCGATCCTCGTGTTCGCGCCAGACCTCCTGCATGCGGACAATGAAATCCTCCCCGGCTTCCGTCAGATAGAGCGCATGCGACCGGCGGTCGGTGGCGGAAGGCCGCCGCTCGGCCAGCCCGCGTTCTTCCAGCGCGTCCATCAACCGGACGAAATTGGCCCGCTTAATACCGAGTGCTGCGGCAATTTCCGATTGCTTCATACCGGGGTTCTTCTCAATCAGCATCAGCACGGAATACTCGGCCGGCCGGATATCGAGTTGGGAGAAGGAACTCAGGAAATCCTGGAAGACATAGAGCTGTGCACGTCTCAGCCGATAGCCGATGACATTGGCGAGCGGCGCCAGATCGACAGGCGAACCCTCGCCGTCGGCACCGCCGTTCGATAGCGATCGACCCACTTGGCTATCCTCCCGAACTTCGATCACCGCGGTCGTCGCTTGCGGCGGTCGAGGCCATCTTCGATGGCAAGGATTTTCTCTGTGTGCAACCGGTACCAGTTGTCCTTGGTGGATACATCAAATTTGTTATATAAGGAAACAATCGACATGGCAGACGCTGGCGCGCAACACCGGCGCCGCAACGGGAGGAGCGATGACGACGCCGTCGAGCCAATCCAGAGAGGAAATGCTGCCCGCCGGCGGTCCTCTCACCATCGCCGTGGACGGCCGGATCGCCTTCCTGACCTTTAGTCGGCCGGACAAGCGCAACGCCATCAACGACGCGACCATCGACGCGCTCGCCACCTTTTTTCGTGCGCCACCTTCCGGCGTACGCGTGGCGGTGCTGTCGGGCGCCGGCGGTCATTTTTCAGCGGGACTCGATCTCTCCGAGCAGGTGCAGCGCGAGGCGCCAGCTGTGATGCGCCATTCGCGCAATTGGCACGCCGTAATGGACCTGATCCAGTTCGGGGGTCTGCCGGTGGTCGCAGCAATGACGGGCGCGGTGATGGGGGGTGGTCTCGAGATCGCCTGCGCTTGCCACGTTCGCGTCGCCGAGCCGAACGTGCGATTTCAGCTCCCTGAGGGACAGCGGGGCATCTTCGTCGGCGGCGGTGCCACGGTTCGCGTCGGCCGGATTCTGGGACCCGATCGTCTGACCGAGATGATGCTGACAGGACGCGTCTATGAGGCGGCAGAAGGTCACGGCCTTGGGCTTGCGCACTATCTGGTGGAGAGCGGCGAAGGATTGGCAAAGGCAACGGAACTGGCGCAGCGGATCGCGGAGAACGCGTCGTTGATCAATCACCTGGTCATCCAGACCATTCCCCGGATTTCCGACATGTCGCGCCAGGACGGGCTTTACACGGAAAGCCTGGCGGCGGCGTTATCGCAGTCCGGAGCTGATGCGCGGGAAGGCTTGCAAGCGTTCTTGGAAAAGCGGAAGCCGTCGTTCGGCTAATATGAAGGTTGGACTTCAGAAGGTGGAGGCGCCGGGACCGTCGAAGAGTAATGATCGCCCGGCACATACGTCTTCATTCGCGGTCGCTCATGTGAGTCGTTGCGTTGGTTATGTTTATTTTTCAGTAGGTTGGAAATTGCAGACGTGCATCGATATGGCGCGATATGATATCGATCGAGGCGGTGGAGGCAGGTTGTCTCGATCGCTCTGAGGGGATCGACAAATCGGGAGGACGCAAGATGCATTCGAGATTGAAATGGATCGGGGCGGCTTTGACCGCCGTCATTCTGTCGGGTCAGGCCAGTGCTCAGGAAGTGACGCTCCGGCTGCACCAGATGCTGCCGCCACAGGCGACAATTCCGGCCAAGGCGTTGGTGCCGTGGGCGGAGAAGGTTGCCAATGAATCCGGTGGTCGTATCAAAGTCGATCACTACCCGACCATGCAACTCGGCGGCAAGCCGCCGCAGCTCTACGATCAGGTGCGCGACGGCGTCGTCGACCTCATGTGGACTGTGATCGGCTACACGCCGGGCAGGTTCCCGAAGACGGAGGCGTTCGAGCTTCCCTTCCTGATGACAAACGGCGAGGAGACGTCGAGGGCCTTCCATGCCTACTGCGAGAAGCACTGCATGGACGAGTTTCAGGATGTGAAGGTGCTTGCCTGGCATACGCATGGGCCGGGGCTGATCCACAGCAAGGAGCCGGTCAACAAACTTGAGGACATGAGCGGGTTGAAGATTCGCGGCGGTACGCGCGTCGTCAACGATATGCTCGTGAAGCTAGGGGCGACGCCGGTGGGCATGCCGGTCCCGGCCGTATCCGAGGCGCTGTCGAAGGGCGTGATCGACGCGACCACTGTGCCTTGGGAGGTGACGCCGTCGCTGAAGATCTCGGAACTCGTCCGGAATCACACCACCTTCTCGGGAAAGAACGGGCTCTACACGGCAACCTTCGTGTTCGCCATGAACCAGGACGCCTATGACAGGCTTCCGGACGACCTCAAAAAGGTGATCGACGACAATTCGGGCATCGAGACGGCTGCTATGTTCGGTCGGGCGATGGACGACGGCGACAAGGTCGGTCTCGAAATCGCCGAGAAGGCCGGCAACAACATCATCACTCTCGACGAGGCCGAGACCGCTCGCTGGCGCGAGGCCGCCACGCCGGTGATCGACGCCTGGATCGAGGACATGAACAGCAAGGGCATCGACGGCAAGATGCTATTCGAAGATGCCAAGGCGTTCTTGGACCAGATGAGCAACTGAACGAGACGGCCCCGAGGGCGATGCCTCGGGGCCGAGAACAGTTGACCGGGGAATGATTAGGGCCGGCGTCTGACGTGCCGGCCCTTTTATTTGCTCGTCGGTGCGCCTCTCGGCAGGAGATCCTATCCCATCATTCGCGGTAGCAGCAGAACGAGTGCCGGGAAGGCCGCGATCACGACAAGGCGGATGATGTCGGCGACCAGGAACGGCAGGATGCCACGGAACATCGTTCCGATCGGCACGTCGGGCAGAACCGTCTTCAGCACGAAGACGTTCAGGCCGACTGGCGGCGTAATCAGGCTGATCTCGGTTATGACCACGACGACGATGCCGAACCAGACGAGGTCGTAGCCAAGCGCCGCCATCACCGGCGCGAAGATCGGTACGGTGAGCAGGACCATGGACAGGCTTTCCAGAACCATACCAAGCAGCAGATAGACGAGCAGAATCAGGGCCAGGATCGCCGGCGCCGGCAGGTTGGAGTTGCGGGCGAAATCGGAGAGTGCCGCCGGGAGGCCGGCAATATTGATGAAGTTGGAGAAGATCAGCGCGCCGATCAGGACCATGAACATCATGGTCGTGGTGATCGCCGTGTCGGCCAGCACCTCGAGCAGGGCCGAAACCGTGAGCCTGCCTCGTAGGAGCGCGATCAAGAAGGCCCCGGCCGCGCCGATGCCGGCGGCCTCAGTTGCGGTGAAGACGCCGAGGTAGATTCCGCCGATCACGAGGAAAAAGAGACCGAGCACGCCGAGAACGCCCTTCAAGGCGGTGAAGCGCTCACGATAGCTCATGGCTTCGGCGCGCGGTCCGGCGTCCGGTCGAAACAGGCACACGGCGCGCACCGCCGCCATGTAGCCGAGGATTCCGAGCACGCCCGGGATGATGCCTGCGATGAACAGCTTGGCAATATCCTGCTGCGTCGCCACGCCATACAGAACGAGAATGACGCTTGGCGGAATCAGAATGCCGAGCGTACCACCGGCCGCGATCACGCCGGTGGCCAGGCCATCGTCGTAGCGGTAGGTACGCATCTGCGGCAATGCGACCCGGCCCATCGTCGCGGCGGTGGCCAGCGATGAGCCGCAGACGGCGGAAAATCCACCGCAGGCGACAGCGGTTGCCATCGCCAGTCCACCGGGTTTATGGCCGAGCCAGGCGTGGCAGGCGCGATAGAGTTCGTCGGAGAGGCCGGCGCGGGTGACGAGGTTTCCCATCAGCACGAACAGCGGCACGACGGAGAGCGAATAGGATAGGCCGGTATCGAAAGTGGTTTGGCCGACGATTGCCATTGCCGGGCCAAAGCCGAGGATCGCGGCGAGGCCGAGGGCCCCGACCGCCGCCATCGCCATGGCGATCGGCACGCCCGCCATCATGACGACAAGGAGAACGACGAGGCCGACGAGCCAAGTTTCCATCAATGATCCGTCCGTGTTGGAATTGGGCGTTTCAGCGTTCGCTTCGCGTCAACCAGCGTCAACGTCGTACGGCCACGATCAATGCGGTCAGAGCGCCACCGACGGCAAGCACGGCCATGACGGCGGCGACCGGTCCGAGGGGAATGCGGAGGAACACCGTGGCGTCGCCGTAGCTTGTGAGGTCGAGGGCAAGCACCCACAGGCGCCAGGCCAGGACGGAGAGAACGGCGAGGGTGATCACGGCGGCTGCGCGCGCCAGAAAGTTGCGCATCGGCGGAGACAGCCGCGATGTCACCAGGTCCACAGAAACGTGCTCGCCGCGCAGCGTGACCAACGGCAAACCGGCAAAGATTACCAGCCCGAGCAGGATCTCTGTGAGTTCGAAGGCGCCCGGCAGGGGCGCCGAGAAGACATACCGGCCGATCACGTCAATAAAGGTAAGTGCCATCATCACGAGCAGGAGGCAGGCCGCCACGAGACGCAGCCCCAGCATGACGCCATTGCCGAGACGTTCGAGGCCGCTTGGCCCCGAACGATCTGAATCCTGGCGCGGGGTGCCGGCCGGCGTCATTTTGCGGCGGCGATTTCGGCCCTCAGCATCTCGAGAGCCGCCTGGCCGTCAATCCCGCTTTCCTCGGCGGCGGCAAGGAAGCCGTCCTCCACCCCGGCGAGCTTCTCCGACAGCGCGGCGATGAAGGCATCATCAGCCTCCACGAAGGCAACGCCCTTTTCGGTCAGGATCTTCATGCCGGCGGCATCGGCGGCGTCCCAGGCCTGGCCGGCCATCCGCGACAGCGCCTCGCCGGAGACCTTGTCGATCGCCGCCTTGTCGTCGTCGGAGAGTGCGTTCCAGGCGTTCTGATTCATGACAATGTAAAACGAAGTGTTGTAGAGCCCGCCGGGCACTGATGTTCCGTGCTTGACGACGTCGTCGATGCGGAAGAAGGGCACGGACTCGGGCGGGAACAGGATGCCGTCGGCGACGCCGTTGGCCAGCACTTCATAGACCTGGGGCGAGGGCACCTGCACCCCGACCATTCCGAGGCGCTCGGCGACCTCGGCGACCACGCCGCCGCCAATGCGCATCTTCAAGCCGTCGGTATCGCCGATCTTGGTCACGGGCTTGGACGCGGTGAAGATCATCCCCGGGCCATGAGTAAACACCGACAGAACATGGACGCCGGCGTGCTCGTCGGCCTTGGCCAGCATGGCCTCGTGGACTCTCCAATAGGCGACCGACAGCGTCTCGGCGCTGTCGGACAGGAACGGTCCTTCGACGATCGGCGTCAGCTTGAAGCGGCCGGGCGTGTAGCCGTGAACGCCGTAGCCGATCTCGGCAGCGCCAGCCTTGACGAGGTCGAACTGCGCTGGCGGCTTGCCGATCGCTGCGGCCATGACCTCGACCTTCACCCGCCCCTCCGTCGCTTCCTCAACCATCTTGCCCCAGGGTTCGATGATGTTCGCCACGATCGGATGTGACGGCGGCAGCCAGTTCGATACACGAAGCGTGGTTTGAGCGGCGGCTTCGGCTGCAAAGCCGAGACTTGCGGTGATGGCGAGTGTTGTGATCAACCGACGCATGTGACTTCCCCTCTTTTCGTCGTGCCTACGTCCAACCCGGCGCAGGGTTTCCTCACTTCACCTGATCCGGCTCCCGTTCGAAACCAGGTCCTTCACCAGATCCACGCGAATTTTGCCGAGGGCATTTCGCGGCAGTTCCTCGACAAAAACAACAGCTTTTGGATGCTTGTAGCGGGCGAGCTTACCCTCGAAGCCGCGCAGGATGGTCCCGGCGTCGCACTCCGCGCTTGGTTGCGGCACGACCACGGCAACCGGCACCTCGCCCCAGCGCGGATCGGCACGGCCGACGACCACGGCTTCCTTGACGCCCGGCAGCTCGCGTAAGACGCGCTCCAGCTCGGCCGGATAGATGTTCTCGCCGCCGGAGATGACGACGTTCTTCAGGCGGTCCTTGAACCAGAATACGCCTCTGTCGTCGCAAAGACCAAGATCTCCGGTGCGGAACCAGCCGTCGCGCAGGCCCTCCACCGTTGCCTCCGGCCGGTTCCAATAGCCGATGGTAACGTGGGGCCCGCGGACTTCGATTTCGCCGACCTCACCGATAGCGGCCGGCGTGCCGTCACGGCGCATGATGCGGGCCTCAGAGTGCAGTCCGGCCCGACCCATTGCGCCGAGCTCCGCCGGGTCGTCGCCGACACGCTGATAGATTGCGACAGGCGCCGTTTCTGTCGAGCCGTAGATCTGGATCACGGGGACGCCGCGGCTGATAAACGCGCGCATCAGATCCACGGGCACATCCGAGGAGCCTGTGGCGATCGCACGCAGACTGGAGAGATCGGTGGTGCCAAACTCTGGGTGATCGATCAGCGCGGCCAGCGTCGCCGGTACGAGCACGGTCAGCGTCGGTCGCTCGGAGGCGATCGCCGATAGCGCGGCGCCGGGATGGAAGCGGTCGTGTAGCAGCACCGTGGCACCGACATAAAGCGCCGGCGTGGTCTGGATGTTGAGGCCGCCGACGTGGAACATCGGCAATACGGTGAGCACGAGGTCGTCGGCTGACATGTCGTGCATGTGCCGGGCGTTAAGGGCATTCATCTGCAGCGCGGTCTGGGTCAGCAGGGCACCCTTCGGCCGGCCTGTCGTGCCGGATGTGTACACGAGAAGAACCGGATCGTCCTCGGCCCCTGGGCCGTGGTCGAGGAGTGGCGCGTCCACCAGCATCTCTGCAAGGCCGCCGCGCTCGGGGTCACTGACGAGCCGCTTTGCCGTTCTGGCGATCGCTTCGGCAACGTCAGCATAGCCCGGCTGATGGATAAGCAGCGTCGCGCCGCTGTCCTCGATCGCGTATGAGAGCTCCGGCGGCGCCAGCCGCCAGTTCAGGGGCAGCAGGATCGCACCGAGTCTGGCGGCGGCAAAAAGCAGGATGACGAGGTCCGGTGCGTTGGTCCCGAGATAGGCGAGCCGGTCGCCGCGTGCCACGCCATAACGCTCACGAAGCATCCATGCCGTGCGCCCGATCGCGGCCTCGAGCGCGCGATAGCTCAGGTCACCGCCCGCAAACCGGAGCGCCGGCTTGTCGGGCGTGAAAGCAGCGTGACGGACGATCCAGCGGTCGATGCTCATGGGTCGTCAGTTTCCCCGGGGAGATAGAGGCTCTCGCGGCCGATCCGGTCGAGGCAGATCTCCGCGGTCCACGGCAGCATCAGCGCGCCGCAGCGGCTGTCGCGATAGAGCCGCTCGATCGGCAGGCTCTTGAGCATCGACTGGCCGCCGCAGGTGCGGATCGCAAGCTGGCAGATCTCGTTGGCGTTTTCCATCACCGTGTAATGGGCCGCCCAGGCGCGCAGCATCTGCTCGCGCGACGGGTCGGGTCCGGCCTCGGTGATCGCCTGGAACCACAGCGCCTTGGTCTGCTCCAGCATCAGGTGCATCTGGGCGACACCGATCTGCTTGGTCGGGTACATGCGCCGCTTGACCGGCGGCAGGCCCGGCCATTCGCCCCGCAGGTATTTGATCGTGAAGTCATAGGCCGCCTGGGCGATGCCCATGTAGGTCGGCGACAGCGTCATGAACATGTGCGGCCAGCGTGTGGCGGCCTGATAGTAGACCCCGCGCGGCATCAGGGCTTCGTCGTCGGCGACGAAGACGTCCTCGAACAGAAGCGTGCGCGAGACGGTGCCGCGCATGCCGAGCGGGTCCCAGTCGCCGACCACCTTCACGCCCTCGGCCTTGGCCGGCACGGCGATATACATCGTGTCGCGGCGCGAGGGCTTCTCGCCCGGCTTCATCTCGCCGCAGAGGATGCCGTAATAATCGGCATGGCCGGACAGCGAGGCGAAGATCTTCTTGCCGTTGATGATCCAACCGCCGTCGGCGCGCCTGGCGCTTGTGGAGAAGGGGACGACGCCGGCCGCGGCAGCGCCGCCCTCGGAAAAGGGCTGCGAATAGATCGCGCCGTCCTCGATGATGCGGCGGTAATGGATCGCCCGGCGGCGACGGTGGGTGGCGCGGTCCTCGTCCGGCATGTCGAGATCATCGGTGAGCGCGCCGGTCCAAAGGCACGAGCAGACGTGCATGTTCCACGTCAGCGCGGTCGCGCCGCAATAGCGGCCGATCTCGGCAGCGGTCATCATATAGGTGCGGAACGGCGCGCCGTGGCCGCCGTCCTCCTTTGGCACACAGATGCCGAGCAGGCCGGCCTCGTGCATGTCCTTGTAGTTCTCGGTCGGAAAGATCGCCTCGCGGTCGTAGCGTTCGGCCCGTGGGGCGAACTTCGCTTTGCCGATCCGCCGGGCAAGGGTTGCAAGGTCCGCCTCCTGCTCGGTAAGCCTGAAGGCCTGCGGATCAAACAGCGGCCGATCAAGGTCGACCCGGTCGAGATCCAGAGCGTTCATTGCGTCTCTCCTCCCGGATGGTCGTCGAAGAAGCGTTTGAGCAGCGCGTTGTAGGCGTCGGGTTGCTCCAGCGGCGCCAGGTGACCGACACCCGGCAGGCACTCGAAGCGAGCGCCGGTAATCTTCGCTGCCATCTTCTGCATGGTGGGCGCTGGGGCGTTTCGATCTTCGTCGCCGGCGATCAGGAGTGTGGGAACGGCAATCTTCGGCAGGCTGTCCCTTCCATTGAAAGTTGCGAGGCAGCGGATCACCTCGCGATAGGTGTTCGCCGGCACGGCGCTCATGCCGGCTTTGGCGAGAGCGATCGCGGACGGCTCGGAGCGCGAGCCGACCAACCCGGGGACGAAGGCCTCGGCCAGCGCCGCCATGGAGCGCCCCTCATCGAGCGGCGCGAGCCGTTCCGCGACGAAGCGCTTCTGAAAATTGCCGTCGCGGCTGCCAAAGGCGGCGGTGGTTGCCGACAGCACCAATGTGCGGACTCGCTCCGGGTGCCGGCCCACAAAATCCTGGGCGATCATACCGCCAATCGAATGACCGAGGAGGTCGACCCGTGAAACGCCAAGCCGGTCGCAAAGGCCGAGCAGTGCTGCCGAGAGTCCCTCAAAGGTCATTGGCAGTCCCAGCGGATTGCCGCCATAGCCCGGCATGTTCCAGGCCACTACGCGGAAACGGTCCGACAGTCCGTCGATCTGCGGCGAGAACATTTCAGCGCCGGCGCCGATGCCATGGAGGAGCATCACCGTGCGCGGGCCCTCACCCTTCGCAACGAAGCTCACGCTGAGTCCAGCCGCACTCACCGCAGGTCCTCCACCAGGGCGCCGTCGATCACCACCGGCGCGTCGTCAAGCCTAATGGTGCAGCCGCGGACCGGTATGTCGAAGTGGCCTTTGGTGAAACGGCCGGCAAACTCGTTGGCGCCGGTAGAGAACAGGAAGTTGCCGGCGTAGGCACGGATTTCCGTACCATTGGTGTCGCGCTGATCGTACATGGTCAGCGCCTCATATCGAGCGTGCTCGTTCATGCCGAACCCAACATGAGAAACGGCGTAGGCCTCGCGATCGCCCCAGGCGGCGAGATAGCGTCGCATCAGTTCGGCGTCGGTGCCATCGCCCTCGATCGCGGTGACATAGTCGTCAATGATGGTGAGTCGTACCGGCCGCTCGAGATAGCGCTTGAAGGTGAGGTTGACGTCGCCCGCGTCGAGCACCAGCGTGCCGTTCACCGAGCCGGACTTGGGGAAGGAGACGACGAGCCCGGCCGGCCAGTGGGCGACTGTTCCTGGTCGGTCGCACCAACCCCAGATTCCGACAGTCGAGGCGTCGACCATGTTGATGCCAAGGTCGGTACCGGCCGCGGATGTCACGCTCATGGTGCGCGCCGACTTGACGAGGCCGATCGCCCGCTTGACCTGATCCTTGTCCGTCTCTTTCGGCACCAGTCGTTCCAGTGCGTCCGGGTGCTCATTGGAGATCATCAGCACACGGGCCCCTTCGGAGATCACCTCGGGCAGTTCTGGTGCATGCAGCAGGCCCTCGACAGTCAGGTCGACCACGAGACTGCTCGCCTTGAGCGCGGCAATCGCTGCTTTCTGTCCGCCGAGCGCCGGAGAGGCGCCGGTCGAGCGCACCGGAACCGGGGCATCCTGCCGCGGCGAGGGGACGATGACGCGAAATGTTCGGGCGCCGAGCCGGGCGAGGGCCAGTTCGGCGATGTCGACGTTGAGGGCGCGCGACTGGCTTTCCGACAGCAGCGCGACGGTTTCCCCGGATGCGACCTTGCAGAGGCGGAAGACCGCTTCAAAGGCGTCGATCCACTTCGCTTCGATCCGGTCCGCGAGCATCGCGTATCCCCTCCGGTGTGCGCGAAGGTTCTCCAAACGGCCCTTCTGCGCATGATGCGAAAAGAATTTGTCGGATCGTAGCAATATCATTATTATATGAAAAGGAATATTTTTAGACATGAAGGAACCGTCAGCCGCGGAGGGAACAAGCGATGATGATCGACGCACGGAACTTCCGTGACGCCCTCGGCCGTTTCGCAACCGGGGTTACCATCGTCACCACGCTCGATCACGATGGCCGTCCCGTCGGCCTGACGGCCAACTCCTTCAATTCGGTTTCGCTCGACCCGCCGATGGTGCTGTGGAGCCTGTCGCGCCGGTCGCAGAACCTTGCCGTGTTCGAACGGGCTGAACGCTACGCCGTCAACGTGCTCGCGGTAGATCAGCGCGAACTCTCTGACCGGTTCGCTCGGTCGGTTGATGACCGGTTCGCCGGCGTTTCCTGGCGACCGGGGACCGGGGGTGTGCCGGTGCTTGCCGATGTGGCGGCCGTGTTCGAGTGTGAGAACGAAACCCGGGTCGCGGGTGGGGACCACATGATTTTTCTCGGCCGCGTTGCCGCCTTCTCCCATGACGAGCGCCAGCCACTGATCTACCACGGCGGCCGTTATGCAGCGCTGGCGCGCGGGATCGTTTGAGATGGCCGCAGGAAAGATCGACGCGAGCGACGACCCGCGTTCGACGACCGGCCGCTTCGTCGACGACTATCTGCTCTATCTGCTGGCCCGCGCCTCCAGCGAGGCGAGTGCGGAATTCCACAAGGAGATCAAGCGTCGCGGCCTGCCGATCCTGGTCTGGCGCGTGCTGGCGTCGCTCTACGGCAGCGGGGGGCTCACCGTCGGCGATCTCGCCGAGATCTGTCTTGCCAACCAGCCAACCATCAGCAAGACGCTCGACAAGATGGAGCGCCAGGGCCTGGTGGCGCGCACGGCAGACAGCGGCGATCGCCGCCGGGTGCTCGTTGCCCTTACCGAACACGGACAGGTGACCGCTGACGAGCTTACGACCGCCGCGCGCCGGCACCAGCAGCGCCTGACCGAGGCGATCGGCATCAAGGAGACCGGCATTCTTGTTGAGGCGCTGAAGCGGGTGATCGCGAGGGCGAAGCGTTAAGAGCTGTTACGGTCCCTGCGATTGAGATCGTCGAATTTGCGTCCGGACTGCGCCAATTCGATCAGAAGCTGCGATGGCTGCCAGAAGAACCCGTCTTCTTCGGCAAACGCGCGGATATCCGCGAGCACCCGGTCCAGTCCGACCATGTCGGCGTATTTCATCGGGCCGCCCCGGTAACGCGGGAAGCCGTAGCCGTAGAGCAACACGACGTCGACGTCGAGAGGACGCAGTGCGATACCGTCCTCCACCACCTTCGCGCCCTCGTTAATCATTGCCGCCAGGTAGCGTCGGATGATCTCGTCCTCGGAGAAGCGGCGCGGCGTGATACCGGCGGACTCGCGCTCTTCGGCGATGATCGCATCGACTTCCGGATCCGGCGTGCCGGCGCGTGCGCCGTCGGGATAGAGATAGAAGCCACGGCCCGTTTTCTGACCGTACCAGCCGCGTTCACAGATCCGGTCGGCAATCGCAACGTAGCGTTCTCGCGGATCGCGAGTCGGAGCGAGGCGCTTGCGAGTTGCCCAGCCGATGTCTAGGCCGGCGAGGTCGGCGACCTGATACGGACCCATCGGAAAACCGAAGGCGCGGATTGCGGCGTCGATCTCATAGGGCGAGGCGCCGTCTGCCATCAGATAGTCGGCCTGCTTGCGATAAGCGGCGAGAATCCGGTTGCCGATGAAGCCGTCACAGACCCCGGCGCGCACGCCAACCTTGCGGAGCCGCTTGGCAAGAGCGAAGCCCGTGGCGGTGAGCTCCGGCGCGGTCTTGTCCGCCACCACGATTTCCAGAAGCTTCATGATGTGCGCCGGCGAGAAGAAGTGCAGGCCGATAACGTCCTGCGGACGGCTGGTGACGGCAGCGATCTCATCGATGTCGAGATAGGATGTGTTGGTGGCCAGAACCGCGCCGGGCTTGGCGACCGCATCGAGCGTCCGGAAGATCTCGGTCTTCACCTCCATGTCCTCGAAGGCGGCCTCGATGACGAGATCGACCTCGGCACATGCGGCATAGTCGGTCGATCCGGAAAACCGCTCGGCGAGGATCCGATCCTTCTCGTCCTCGCGCATGCGCTCGCTCGCGACGTTGCCGGCGAGGATGCGCTCGACATTGGCGCGACCACGGGCAAGGCTATCCTCGTCGCGCTCGATCATGGCGACGGGCAGGCCCGAGGTGAGCAAAGCCACCGTGATGCCGGCGCCCATGGTGCCGCCGCCGATCACGCCGACCCTTTCCACGATACGCGGCGAGACGCCCTCGAGGCCGGGAATCTTGGTGACCTCGCGGTCGGCGAAGAAGGCATGGACCAGGCCCTCGCGTTGCGGGGACGCCTGGCATTCTAGATAGATCTCGCGTTCGCGCTTCACGCCCTCCTCGAACGGCAGAATGACGGCGGCCTCGACGGCGTCTATGGCGCGCAGCGGCGCGGTCCGGCCGCGCGCCTTTTTCTTCAGCGTTTCGCGCCAGCGCGAAAACAGCTCGGGGTTGGCGCGGTCAGCGGCGATCTTGTCTTCGAGCGCACTGACAGGGCGAAGCGGCCGGTTCTCGGCGAGTGCCTTACGGGCAAAGGCGATCCCTGCCGCCGCGGGATCGCTGTCGGTTGCGATTGCGTCGACAATGCCGAGTTCGAGGGCTTCCTGCGCCGCAATTTGGCGCGCCGAGGTGATGATCTCGAGCGCCCTGTCGGCCCCGATCAGCCGTGGGAGCCGCTGCGTGCCCCCCGCTCCTGGAATGATGCCGAGATTGACTTCCGGCAGGCCGAGCTTTGCGCCCGCTACCGCAACGCGGAAGGTGCAGGCAAGGCCGAGCTCGAAACCACCGCCGAGGGCCGTGCCGTGATAGACACAGGTAACCGGCTTCGGCGAGCTATCGAAGGCAGCCATCACTTCCGGCAGGAGCGGCGGTTGCGGCGGTTTGCCGAACTCGCGAATGTCGGCGCCGGCGATGAAGGTTCGCCCGGCCCCGCAGACCACCACGGCCTTTACTTCATGATCGGCCTCCGCTGCCGCAAGCGCTTCGATGAGGCCCCGGCGCACAGCTTGGCCGATTGCATTGACCGGGGGGTTGTCCACCGTGATGATTGCTATCCCGGCGACGACCTTGCACGAAACCACTTCTGCCACGAAACCACTCCTGCGGTTTGCCGCAAGCCTGCGGCCGGATGCTGAGCAGTGTAGCGCATGCTTGATGGGATCGAAAATGCTTTAGACCTAAAGTATTGCAGGCCTGTAAGGTACTGGAGGTTGTCAGCTGCCCGCCGCTGTTGCGACATGAGACTGCAGGGCGTTCAGCGTACCGGCGGGGCGGCGGTGCTGGAAGCCAGGCGCAACGTGACGGGTAGCCGCCGCCACATCGC